>CALXBO010000038.1 GCA_944386565.1 uncultured Ruthenibacterium sp.
TCACAGACAACAAGCCCTTTCGGCTGCTTAAACAATTTCTGCTCTTAAATATTGTCTAACTTTTGGGGGTCACTTCAATGGCATCGGGCCGTTTTTTCAGTTCATTCGGAAGTGAAAGAATCGCTGACGCAGGTACAGATCCCGCCGTAGACGATCACAGGGATCAGATACTTGGCGCAAAGGCTGACAAGCAGTGCTCCGCCCCAGCCGATCCAGCTTTCCAAGCGCCATGTCAGCCAGTTGTTGAACACGAAATCCGCGATCTCGCTCACAAGGCAGCAGGGCAGCAGCGCCAGACCCCAGATCGCTCTCGGGTAGAAACACGCCCGCCGCAGCCGCAGCGCGGGGACGAACAGCGCGCCGAATTCAAACAGGAACAGGCCGCTCAGAGTGGCCATCGCGCCGAGGACAAGCAGCACAAACGGCGTGGAGATAAGATACACGAACTGGGAATACAGCCAGACCGTGAAGCAGATAATTCCCGACGCGATACACACAATGGCGCAGAACGCCGGCCACACGCGGAGGAACACAGCGGACGCCGACGGAACCGCCTGCGCGGCTGCCGCGGCAAACCGCGCTGCGCCGGAAGCCTCCTGCCCGTCTCCGGGAACGGCGTCCCCGGCAGCATCTTCGGCGCCGGCCTCCGTCTGACCGTCATCGCCGTCCCCGGCGGGTTGGGCTTCCGGTGAGCCGTCCTGCTGTGTTGCAGCGGCTTCGCCTTTCAAGATCTCATCGGTGGTCACGCCGTAAAAGTCGCTGAGCTGGACGATCTTGTCCACATCGGGCACGGCGGCGCCCGTCTCCCATTTGGAGACGGCCTGCCGCGACACGCCCAGCGCGTCGGCCAGCGCCTCCTGCGACATGCCGCGCGCCGTGCGCAGCCGGTACAAGGTCTCGGGAATGTTCATGGTGCAAACGCTCCTTTTCGGTTTTTCCGTTTTCATCGTGCCACACTCCCCTTTCTTTTTCCACCATCTCCGGCTTGCAATGTTGTCAACCTGCGGTTGCGGCGCACTTTTCTTCGAAAAATCGCGTTATTTCAGAAGTTTTTCTTCTTTCTCCACCCAGGCCGACACAGGCTCGGCAGCCGCGGCGATGAAGCCGTCGGCAAACGGATTGCCGAATCCGGCCGCTTCCACGAGCTGCGGGTACGCCAGTGTTCCTGCCTTGTTCACAAGCGCCAGATAGCGCTGCCACGCGTCGTCCTTATCCTCCAGCCATGCGGCGAAGAAGCGCAGAGCGACCACCTGCGCAAGGCAGTAGTCGATATAATAGAACGGATACAGGTAGATGTGCAGCTGACGCTGCCAGCCCGCGCCGCGGCCGTAGAACGGCAGATCGCCGAAGTCGATCCACGGGCGGTACTCCGTCTCCAGCTTCGCCCACGCGGCGTTGCGCTCTGCGGGCGTCATGTCGGGATTGGAATACACGATGTGCTGGAACTCGTCCACCATCGAACCGTACGGCAGGAAGTACACGCTGTCCGCCGCGTGTGCGATCATTGCCTTCGCGGTGTCCTCGCCGTAGAACAGGTGGTAGTAATCGGACGTAAGGAATTCCATCGACATGGAGTGGATCTCACAGCTCTCCATGCCCGGATTGCGCAGCAGCTCGGGGATGTCCTTGCGCGCGGCAATCCAGTCCGCGAACGCGTGTCCTGCCTCGTGCGTCAGGACGTCCACGTCGTCCGCCGTGCCGTTGAAGTTCGAGAAGATGAACGGCAGCTTGTACTCGGGCAGAGACGTGCAGTAGCCGCCCTGCGCCTTGCCGGGCTTTGAGAGCACGTCGAAGCACTCAGCCTCGAACATCTCGTCGATGAACTCCGAGGTCTCCGGCGACAGGCTGTGATACATCTCCTTGCCCGCGGCCATGATCTCATCCGGCGTGCCGTGCGGGGCCGCCATGCCGTCGGGGAACTGGAAGACGTCGTCCCACAGCTTCGGGTCGGCCACGCCCGTGCGGGCATGCTGCATCGCCTTCAGGTGGCTCACAACGGGCACGACGTCACGGCGGATCTGCGCGCGGACGGACGCCATGTCGTCCAGCGTGTAGCCGATGCGGCCCATGCGGATGGCGCCCAGTGCGACGTAGTTGTCGTATCCCATGATGCGCGCCTGCTGCGTGCGGTTCTTGACGAGTTTGTCGTACAGCTCATCGAACTCGGCAGCGTGCGCGTCAAACCACGTGCCCTCCGCGGTATACGCGGCGCGGCGCACGGCGCGGTCGGGGTGTTTTTTGTAAGCGGCCAGCTCACTGATCGTCCGTTTTTTGCCCTCAAACTCGATGAGCGCAGAGGCATACAGCTTCTGATATTCCGTGGCAAGGGCGTTTTCCTCCGCCATCAGGTCCAGCACTTCGGGCGCCTGGGACTTGATGTCGAGTTCCATTTTTTCGAGCGTCAGCGCGCCCAGAGCTTCTTCCAGCTGCGCGCGGAACGGGCTTTCCACCATGGCGCGCGCCACGGCCTGGTTGGCGTCCGCCAGGGCGGGGCTGTTCGCGTCCCAGAACTCGTTTTCCTCTTCGTAGAATTTGTCACGCGTATCGACCGTGTGACGGATCGTCGCCAGAGCGGACTGCGTGCTGGTGTGGCGGGCGAGCGCTTCGGCCTTCTTGTACTGCTCTAGCTGCTCGGACGCATCGGCCGCCTCAGAAATGGCCTTTGCGATCTCCCGGTACTGACGGCAGATGTCGGCAATGTCAGGGCGCTTGTAAGGAAGTTCCGTACATTTCATAACTGTTCCTCCGAATTCAATAAATTCCGGTTTTTGTATTATACCATATCCTCGCAAAAGAAAACAGAGCCGCGGCGAAAACCGCGGCTCTGCAAAGGAAATGCTTATTTGTCGATGCCGAAATAGCGTTTTGCGTTGTTGAAGCAGATGTCCTCGACGATGGTTCCCAGCGTCTTTTCGTCGTTGGGATACTCGCCGTTCTCCACCCACTTGCCGATCAGCTCGCACAGCACGCGGCGGAAATACGCGTGGCGGGTGTAGGACAGGAAGCTGCGGCTGTCCGTCAGCATGCCGACGAAATTGCCCAGCAGGCTGAGGTTGGCAAGGCTCGTCATCTGAGCGGTCATGCCGGTCTTGGTGTCGTTGAACCACCAGGCGCTGCCGTGCTGGATCTTTCCGGCCACTTCCGTGCCCTGGAACGCGCCCAGAACGGTGTCGAGCATCGCGTCGTCGCCCGGATTCAGGCTGTACAGGATGGTCTTGGGCAGCTCGCCGGTCGCATTCAGCGCGTCGAGCATCGCCGTGATGCCGTTGACGCAGTTGATCGTGTTGATGACGTCAAAGCCGGTGTCGGGGCCGAGCTTGTTGAACATGACGCTGTTGGTGTTGCGCAGGCAGTTGTAGTGCCACTGCATCACCCAGCCGTGCTTGGCGTACTGGCGGCCGAAGAACAGCAGCATGGCCGTCTTATAGATCTCCGCCTCTTCCACCGTGACGGATTCGCCCTTCATGGCCTTGGCAAAGACCGCCTCGACGGCTTCGTCGGACGCGGGACGGTAGCAGACATAGTCCAGACCGTGGTCGGACGCGCGGCAGCCCATCTCATTGAAGAAGTCGATGCGCGCGGCCAGCGCCTTCTGCAGCGCGGCAACACTGTCGATCTTCACGCCGGAGACTTCAGCCAGCTGGGGGATGTAATCGGTGAAACCCGCCTTGTCGATGTTGAACGCCTTGTCCGGGCGGAAGGACGGGGCGACGATCGTCTTCATCGTATCGTCCTCGGCCAGTTTCTTGTGCCACTCGAGGGAGTCGATGGGGTCGTCCGTCGTGCCGATGAACGCGACGTTGCTCTGAGCGATCAGGCCGCGCACGCCCATGCCTGGCTCCGCGAGCTTCGCGTTGCACAGGTTCCAGACTTCCTCGGCCGTGTCGCCGTTCAGAACGCCGTTGTAGCCGAAGTAGGTCTTCAGCTCCAGATGGCACCAGTGATACATGGGATTGCCGATGGCGCGGGGCAGGCTCTCGGCAAATTTCTGGAATTTCTCACGGTCGGACGCGCCGCCGGTGATGTAGTATTCATCCACTCCGTTGGAGCGCATAACGCGCCACTTGTAGTGGTCGCCGCCGAGCCAGACCTGCGTGATGTTGTCAAAGTGACGGTCCTCATAGACCTCTTTCGGGCTGATGTGGCAGTGATAGTCCACGATCGGCATTTTGGCCGCGTGCTCATGGTACAGCTTCTGCGCCGTTTCCGTGCTCAGAAGGAAGTTTTCATCCATAAAGGCTTTCATATCGACACTCCTTTTTGATGGGTTTCATACTTATATCCAGTGTATCACACCGGGCGATTTTCATAAATTGTTATTGTTGCGAACCGGCGTTTTTCTCGTTTTTTACAAAGCAAAATGCACTTTTTTCTCCGCCTCCGGGCCTGCTTTCCCCTTCTTTGTTCAAATTCACGATGCGGAGATTGTTTTTTCGGCAATCTGTTCGCAAGAAAGCGCAATAAAATCACGCGGATGCGCTTGACGCATTGCGAAAGTTGTTATAAACTGAAATTGCATCTTGTATACATTGTGAATGTTGCGCACACAGGAGGACAACGACTTGGGGCAGACCGTTCAGCCGTTTCAGCCGCGCCAGCACATGCTCGGCGCGAAATATGAAGTGTATCATTACCGTGACTCAAGGCTCGACGACGTGGCCGTACACCATCACGATTTCTATGAGGTGTACTTCTTTTTATCCGGCAACGTCGACTATTCCATTGAGGGGCGCAACTACCGGCTGCTTCCGGGCGACGTGCTTCTGATCGGGCCGATGGAACTGCATCAGCCGCACATCATTCAGGAGCGCCAGCCGTACGAGCGGATGGTGCTCTGGATGCGGCGCGGCTATCTGGAGAGCCTCTCCACGCCGCAGGCCAGCCTGTCGCGCTGTTTTGACACAAGCCGTCCTGAGCACAAGAACCTGCTGCGGCTGAATCCCCAGAAGCGTCAGGAGGTATCCGCCCTGATGGAAAAGCTGCTCGCGGAATCCGGCTCCGATGAATACGCCAGCGGCCTTCTGGCCGACGCAACGCTCGTCACCCTGCTGGTGGAGATCAACCGGATTGCCGCGGGCACCGTCGACCGGCATGAAACGCCGGACAAGTCGAGTGCAGTCATCGCGGAGATTCTCTCCTACATCAACGACCACTATCATGAGGATCTGTCGCTCGACGGGCTTGCGTCGCGCTTTTTCATCAGCAAATACCATCTCTCTCACGAGTTCAACCGGCTCGTCGGCACGAGCGTTTACCGGTACATCATCCAGAAGCGTCTGGTGATCGCGCGGCAGATGCTCGCAGGAGGCCTTGCTCCGACCGACGTGTATCAGCACTGCGGGTTCGGGGATTACGCCAATTTCTACCGCGCGTTCAAATCGGAATATCACATCAGTCCGAAAGAATATCTGAATTGCGCGGCACGGGAACAGTCATGAAACGAAAAGCGCACGGCGTTTGCCGTGCGCTTTTCGCTTGGTAAAGAAACTTTGGTTTAGGACAAAACGGTAAGCGCTAATTACCGTTTTAAGGCAGAAACTCAGCGCTGCACGCGGCCGGAACCATTGCCGGCAGCCAGCTTCTCAACCTCGTCCACCGTGACGAAGTTGAAGTCGCTCTCGATGGAGTGCTTCAGAGCGGAAGCCGCAACAGCGAACTCCACCGCATCCTGCGTGCTCTTGCCGCTCAGCAGGCTGTAGATCAGGCCGCCGCCGAAAGAGTCACCGCCGCCGACGCGGTCGATGATGTGCAGGTGATAGAGCTTGGAGAAGCAGTACTCGTCGGAAGCAACGTCGTACAGCATGGCGCTCCAGTCGTTGTCGAACGCGGAGATGCTCTCACGCAGCGTGATGGCAACCTTCTCGAAGCCGAACTTGTCGGCCAGCTGCTTCGCAACGGACTTGTAGCCCTCTTTGTTCAGCTTGCCGCCGGTGATGTCGGTGTTCTCGGCCTCGATGCCGAACACGTCCTTCGCATCCTCCTCGTTGGAGATGCAGACGTCGACATACTGGCACAGCTCGGTCATCGCAGCGCGGGCCTGCTCACGGGTCCACAGCTTGCCGCGATAGTTCAGGTCGCAGCTGATCTTCGCGCCGGCTTTCTTCGCGGCCTTGCAGGCCTCGACGCACAGAGCGACAACATTGGGGCCCAGCGCCGGCGTGATGCCGGTGAAGTGGAACCAGTCCACGCCCTCGAAGATCTCTTCCCAGTTAAAGTCGCCCGGCTGAGCGTCGGCGATGGCGGAGTGAGCGCGGTCATAGATGCACACGCTGCCGCGCTGAGAAGCACCCTTCTCGAGGAAGTAGATGCCCAGACGGTCGCCGCCGCGGACGATCTTGCCGGTGCCGACGCCGTACTTGCGCAGGCTGTTCACCGCGCACTGGCCGATGGCGTGCTTGGGGATCTTGGTGACGAAATCGACGTCGATGCCGTAGTTCGCCAGCGAAACAGCCACGTTGGCCTCGCCGCCGCCGAAGGTGACCTCGAAGGAATCAGCCTGCACAAAGCGCAGGTAGTCGTACGGCTGCAGACGCAGCATGATCTCGCCAAAAGTAACAACTTTCTTGGACATGTTGATCGTTCTCCTTTTTATGTATCAGTATAATGGACGATTATTTCTGGACGAGGTGGACAGCGAAGCCCGCGATCTCTTCCTTGAGGTAGATGGCGGTCTTCTTGCCGTTCTTCTCAACGAGCGAGGACTCGTCGAACTCAACGCCGCGCGCCTTCAGGTGAGCAATGGCACGGGGCAGTGTGTTCGTGGCGATGGCGATGTGGCCATACTTGCCGCGGCCCGGCTTCTTCATGATCTCCATGCGGCGAGCGCCGGCGAAGACAGAGGAATTGCCCACCGCATAGTCGAGACCGAACAGAGCTTCGAACGTCTTGGCAGCCTTCAGGGCCTCTTCCTCGTTCTCGGTGTTCAGACCCATGTGCGCGAACTCAAAGCCGAGCATCGTCTGAACGGCTTCCTTGGTCAGGCGGGTGATCTCATCCCACTTCTCGTCGTTGATGAGGTCCTTCTTGACCATCCAAGTGCCGCCGCAGGCGACGATCTTGTCAAAGGAGAGATAGTCCATCAGGTTCTTGGCGTTGACGCCGCCCGTGGGCATCCAGCGCAGGTTCGTGTACGGGCCGGCAACGGCTTTCAGCTTCGCAACGCCGCCGTTCTGCTCGGCCGGGAAGAACTTCACAACGTCAAGGCCGAGGCTCATGGCCTGCTCCATCTCGCCCGGAGTGGCAGTGCCCGGCATCATGACGGCGCCCTTCTCCAGAGCGTACTTCGTGATCTCGGGGTTGAAGCCCGGGCTGACGATGAACTTCGAGCCGGCGTCCAGAGCGCGGTCGACCTGATCCTTCGTCAGGACAGTGCCGGCGCCGACGAGCATCTCAGGCACTTCGGCCGTGATGCGGCGGATCGCCTCTTCCGCAGCAGCAGTGCGGAAGGTAACTTCGGCAGCGGGCAGACCGCCCGCAACAAGCGCTTTCGCAAGGGGAACGGCCTTCTCCGCGTCGTCGATGGCGATGACGGGGACAATACCGATCTCATAAATTTTTTCAACAATCGCATTCATGTTCGATCTCTCCTTCTCGGTGTGAACAAACGTTCTGCATTGTGGAATCGCGTTCCACTTTCTTGCTGAATTTATTATATTCATACTGCGGACGATGTCAATGCATTTCTTGCGGAATTTGGTAAATCCGCCATTTTTTTTGCAATATCCTCGTTTTTGGGGGCTTGCAATTTTTGTTTCTGCGGGGTAAAATGCCTTTAGAATCGTTTCACAATACGGAATCAAGCAACAAACCTGGAGGGATGTTTGTGGAAAATGCGGCCGGCGGCGTCCAGAGTGTGGCGCGCATCTTTTCGATCATTGAAGTTCTGGCGGCGCACCCCAAGGGCGCGTCGCTTCAGGAGATCAGCCGGGAGGCCGGGCTGCCCAAGAGCACGGTACATCGCCTGCTCTCGAGCCTTGTGACGCTGGGCTACGCAATGCAGGACAGCTTCACCACGCATTACCGGCTGACACTGAAGATGTTCGAGCTCTCGTCGGGCATCGTCAACGACATGGATATCCTCTCTGTGGCGAAACCGCATCTCGACCAGCTCTCCCGCCGCTCCGGCGAGGCCGTGCACCTCGTCATCCAGGACGGCGTGGACATCGTGTACATCTACAAGGCTGAGGCCGGCGCGTCGCTTGGCACGCGCATGGCGAGCCACATCGGGCAGCGCGCGCCGATGTACTGCACCGGCGTGGGCAAGGCGATCCTCGCGACGCAGAGCTACGGCGAAGCCGAGCGCGTATGGCGCAAGAGCACCGTCAAGCAGCTCACCCGCCACACGCTGACGACGTTCGAGGCGCTGGTGGAACAGCTCAAGGAGATCCGCCTGCGCGGTTACGCGATGGACGACGAGGAGAACGAGCTGGGCATCCGCTGCATCGCGCTGAGCCTGCCCGTGATCTCCGGGCGCGCGGAGGCCGCGTTCTCCATCAGCGGCCTTGCGCCCCAGATGAACGGCCCGCGCCTGACGCAGCTGACACGCATGGCGCTGGAGACGAAACAGGACATCCTGCGCGATCTCGGATGGCGGTAAAAAAGCAAAACGCCCCGGAGCCGGTACGGCTCCGGGGCGTTTTTGTCTGTGCGGTCAGACGACCTTGGGGATCGTGATGGCGTGGACCGGGCACTCGTTCATGCACTTGCGGCATCCGGTGCACTTGTCGTAATCGACGCGGGCCACGTTGTTGACGACCTTGATGGCTCCCTCGGGGCAGCCCTTCTCGCATTTCATGCAGCCGATGCAGCCGGCGCTGCACGCCTTGCGCGTGAGCGCGCCGCGCTCGTGATTGGCGCACATGACGACGGGCTTCTCGCTCTCCGGACGGATCCAGATGACGCGCTTCGGGCAGGCCTGTTCGCACGCGCCGCAGCCCGTGCACTTTTCGGGGTTGACGCGCGCCAGACCGTTCGACACCGTGATGGCGTCGAATTTGCAGGCCTTGACGCAGTCGCCGTATCCGAGGCATCCGTATTCGCACGCGGAGCGCCCGGCGTACAGCGCGGCGCAGGCCGCGCAGGACTCGATGCCCTCGTAGTTGTACTTGTCGGACGTGTGGTCATAATCGCCCTGGCAGGCCACGATGGCCTTGCGCTTCACGACTTCGCCCGCTTCCACGCCCATGACGGCGGCCGCTTTTTCCGCTGCGGCCGCGCCGCCGGGCACGCACTTATTGACGGGCGCGCCCTCGACAATGGCCTTGGCGTAGTCCGCGCAGCCGGCATAGCCGCACGCGCCGCAGTTGGCGCCCGGAAGCACCTCCTGCACCTGCGCGATGCGCGGGTCTTCCTCCACCTGCATGAAATGCGCGGCGGCGACGAGCACGACGGCGCCCAGAAGGCCGACGATTGTGACGACCAGAACGGCAGTAGTGATACTCATAACGTCTGCGATCCTCCTTTTATGCGCCGAAGATGTTTTCGATGATTCCGCCGAAACCCATGAACGACAGGCTCACGATCGAGGCGGACACGAGCGTAATGGGCAGTCCCTCGAAGCACTTCGGGGGCTGCGCCTCCTCCACGCGGCGGCGCACGCCGGAGAACATCACCATGGCGAGCATGAAGCCGAGGCCGGCGCCCACAGCGCACACCATCGCTTCGGGGAAGGTGTACCCCTCGTCGATGACGCTGATGGTAACGCCCAGCACGGCGCAGTTCGTCGTGATGAGCGGCAGATACACGCCGAGCGCCTTATACAGCGGCGGCATGTATTTTTTCAGAATGATCTCCACGAGCTGCACCAGCACCGCGATCACGAGGATGAACACGATGGTCTGGAGGTATTCCAGCCCGTTCGGAACGAGAATGAACATGTAGATGGGCCATGTGGCGGCCGTGGCGAGCGCCATGACGAACACGACGGCGCACGACATGCCGAAGGCGGAGTCCAGCTTCTTCGACACGCCCAGGAACGGGCAGATGCCGAGGAACTGCACCAGAACATAGTTGTTGACGAGGATCATGGAGAAAAAGATCATCGCAAGATTTGCCGCCATTACGCCTCGCCTCCTTTCGCGCTTTCACAAGCTCCGTGGCACGCTCCGGCGGAGGGGCAGCCCTCGCAGCCGATGCTGCGCTTGACACGGTTGTTGGTTTTGTTCTCAATGTAGATGACAAGCGCCATCAGGCAGCCGAACACGAAGAAGCCGCCCGGCGGGGTGATGAACACCGTCATCGAATCGATGGATTCGGGGATGATGCGCATGCCGAACCACGTGCCCGCGCCGAGGATCTCACGGATGGAGCCCATGCACACGAGCGTCAGCGTGAAGCCGAGGCCCATGCCGAGGCCGTCGAGCGCAGAGGCGAACACGCCGTGCTTCGAGGCGAACATCTCGGCGCGGCCGAGAATGATGCAGTTCACGACGATCAGCGGCAGATAGATGCCGAGCGCCGCATCCAGTTCCGGCATGAATGCCTTGACGACCATCTGCAGGATGGTGACGAACGTGGCGATCACCGTGATGTACGCCGGCAGGCGGACCTTGTCGGGAATCACCTTGCGCAGCGCCGAAATCGCCATGTTGGAACAGATGAGAACGAACGTGGCCGCGAGCCCCATGCCGAGGCCGTTGAACGCGAGCGTCGTGATGGCCAGCGTCGGGCACGTTCCGAGCACAAGGCGCAGTGACGGGTTCTCTTTCAGGAGGCCGTTCGTCAGGATCTTAAGATTTTCTTTCATATCCGATCAGCCCTCCCCCGTGATGGTTTGATACGCCTTGATGGCGGCGTTGACGCCGTCCAGCGCACCGTTCGTGGAATACGTCGCGCCCGAGAGCGCGTCGATGTCGTTGATCGTCATTTCAGACGCCTCACGGCCCGCAAACTGGTCCTGGAACTCAGCGTCCTTGACCTTCTGACCGAGGCCGGGGGTCTCGTCGTTGTCGAGGAACTTGACGGCCTCGATCGTGCCGTCGGCGCTGAACGCGACCATGACGGGCACGTCGCCGCCGTAGCCCTTCGCCGCAGCGCTGATGACGTAGCCCGCGCCGTTGTCGGCAGCGTATGCTTCGGTGACGTTCTCCACATCCACTTCGACCTCGGTGAACGAGCCCTCCGCTTCAGGCAGAAGCGCGGCGCGCGTCTCATTGGCCGTGCGGAGCGTGTTTTCTTCAATGATGGGCGCCGTGATGCCGTTGGTATACGCGAGCAGCGCGCTGGTGACGGCGCAGATGACGCCGAGCGTCACGATGGGGCGCAGAAAATCATTCCAGAGTTTCATTTCTTCTTGCCTCCCCCCAGCGGGACCTGACGCGTCAGGCGGTTGATGTACGGAACAAACAGGTTCATGATGAGGATCGAGAAGCTGACGCCCTCGGCCATGTTGCCCCAGAAGCGGATGGCGCATGTGATGATGCCGAGGCAGACGCCGAAGACGATCTTGCCCTTGAGTGTGAACGGGCTGGTGACGTAGTCCGTCGCCATGAAGATCGCGCCGAGCAGCAGGCCGCCCGACAGCACCTGGAGCAGCGGGTCCTGCCCGAACACAACGCTCAGGACGGCCACCGTGCCGATGTAGGCCACGGGAATGGCAGCGCTGATGGTCTTCGTGGCGACCAGATAAATGCCGCCGAGAATGAGTGCCGCAGCGCACGTCTCGCCCAGAACACCGCCGTGCAGGCCGAGCAGCAGCTCGGGCAGCGCGTCGATTCCCGACACGCCCGCGGCGAGCGGCGTGGCACTGGTGAACGCGTCAACACCCGTGGTCTTCGGGAAGCCGTACGTCGTCATGCGGCCCGCAAAGCCGACGGCCAGCGCGATGCGGCCGACGAGCGCGGGGTTGGCGAAGTTCATGCCGAGGCCGCCGAACAGCTGCTTCGTGACGACAATGGCGACAAACGCGCCGACGACCGCGATCCACAGAGGGATCGTGGAGGGAAGGTTGAACGCGAGGATCATGCCGGTGACGACCGCCGAGAGATCGCCCACCGGAATGGGTTTGTTCGTCAGCTTGCAGTAGCCGGCTTCAAACACGACGCAAGCGATGACGGTGACGGCCGTGACCGCGATGGCACGCAGGCCGAACACGATGCCGGACGCGACGAACGCGGGCAGCAGCGCAATGATGACGTTCCCCATCAGGCCGCGCGTGGAAGAAGTGTCCACAATGTGCGGAGATGCGGAAACGATCAGGTTTCTCTTGTCTGCCATCACTTCTTCCCTCCTTTCCTCTGGGCAAGTTTCGCAAGGTTCATCGTCTGCGTCACCGGGCGCTTGGCCGGGCAGACAAAGCTGCACGTGCCGCACGCGATGCACAGATCGACCATCAGCGCGTTGAGCTCGTCAACGTCGCCTTTCTTGTACGCCCCGGCGATCTCGACGGGCGACAGGCCCATCGGGCACGCGGCGATGCAGCGCCCGCAGCGGATGCACGCGCCGGGCGCGGGGATGTGCGCGTCCTTTTCGGTGAACGCGAGGATGGCGTTGTTCTGTTTGAGGACAGGCATCTCCTCGTCGGAGACGGACGTACCCATCATCGGGCCGCCCATCAGCACCTTGGCCTCGTCCTTCACACCGCAGTTCGACAGCACGAAGGAAATGGGCGTGCCGATGATGACCTCAACGTTCTGCGGCTCGGACGCGGCCGAACCGTCCACCGTCAGCCGCTTGGTCGTGAGCGGCATGCCGGTCTTGAGGAATTTGCCCAGCGTGGAGACGGTGGTGACGTTCATCACGATGACGCCGGCGTCCGCGGGCAGGCCGCCGCGCGGCACTTCGCGTCCGGTGCACGTCTCGATGAGGACTTTTTCCGCGCCCTGCGGATAAACGCTCGGCAGGGGCTTGACGGTATAGGCGGGGTCGTCCTTGGTCAGATTAAACATCAGGTCGATGGCCTCGGGCTTGTTGCGCTCGATGCCGATGATGACCTTCGCGATGTTCAGATGCTCCTTGACCGCCGCGATGCCCTCCATCACAGTGTCGGCGCACTCGATGAACTCGCGGTTGTCCGCGGTGATGTACGGCTCGCACTCCGCTCCGTTGATGACGAGCGTGTCGATGGCCGACACGTCCTTCGGCGACAGCTTCACCGCCGTGGGGAAACCCGCGCCGCCGAGGCCCACAAGGCCGCAGGCCCGCGCCGCTTCGGCGAGGCTCTTCGCGTCCGTCACGACCGGCGGCTGAATGGACGGGTCCTTCGTCTGCTTGCCGTCCGGCGTGATGACGACCGCCTGGACCCGGGCGCCGTTCGGCATCAGGACCGTGTCAATGGACGCGACCTTGCCGGACACGCCGGAGTGGATGTCGGCGCTGACAAAGCCGCCCGCTTTTCCCACGACCGTTCCCACAAAGACGTCGTCGCCCTTCTTGACACACGGCGTGCAGGGCGCGCCGATGTGCTGCTGCATGGGCAGGACGATCTTCTCCGGCAGCGGGAGCTGCCGCGTGGCCTGATCGGACGTGTTTTTGCGGTGAGGCACATGCGCGCCCTGCGCGCTGCGTTTGAGTTTTTTCCACATAACGTGACTCTCCTCTTACTCTATGTTTCCTGCAAAAACCCGCGCTGCTGCGCCCCTTTGCTCCGTTGGGCGGCAAACAGCAAAAATCACCGGTCTCGGCGCGTCGTGCGCCGACGCCGGTGTGCTTCTACCCTATTATTTTATCATGATTGACCCCCGCGTCAACCTATGTTATTTTATTAACACGACTGTGCCGGGAATGCGTGTCCCTCTCATTTTTTTATTTCCGGCTTTTTTCTTTCCGCCGGACAAATTTCACGGTCCGGGCGGTTGCGTTTTGCGCGGCGCATGTGGTATACTGATTGGCATAAAGCAATAACAGGAAAGGTCTGTCGCCCGTTGCCGTTTTTACTCACTGACAGCCCCGAGCCTCTGGCGATGAACACGCTTCCGGCTCTGAAGCTGACGCATTTTTCCGCCTGCCCCAGACGCGGTGAAATCTATGCTTACGCGCGTTTCTACGTCTGCCGCGGCGCGATCCGCTTCTGTGTGACGGGCTTTGACGAAACGCCGCCCGAATCCGCCCGCATGGCGTTTGTGTTCGCATATCCGGAAAACGAGGTGCGCTGCGTGCGCACGGTTCTCTTCAAATATGGCGAAACCGTGGCCGAGAGCAGCGCCGGACAGCGTGCGGTGGACACCATCCTCTCCACCGGAGCGGATGAACAGGGCTGGTACTGGCAGCGCGAAGGCGAGCTGGACGCGGAATTTCTGCGCAAGGCACTGGGCCGCGCCCCGAAATCGGGCGATGTGCTCGTGGGGAACGTCGTCTCCTACGACGAGACCGAGACGGCCTTCGGCTCCGCTTTTCCCGTTCCTTTCGGCGAAGATGCTTTTTCCCCGGACGGGTTTGATGTTTTTCCCGTCGTTTCGTATTGATTTCACGGATTGGAGGCACATGGAATGATGAAGACGGTTTTGAAGCTGCTCGCGTGGATCACGGTATTCGCGGCCGCGGTCGTGGGTATCCTGTACTGGGAAAAGGCAACCACGCCGGAATACATTGAAGTGTATTCGGACGACGACTCCGACGAGCTCTACTGAGTGAAATCCTGAGACAACCGAAACGCCCCGGATGCGCACGGCATCCGGGGCGTTTTTCGTTCTGTAAAAAACGGGGCGCGCTTTCGGAAAGCGCGCCCCGCTGCCGTTCAGCGGTTCATTTCGCTGACATAACCCGTGGCATTGTGGTTTTTGATGATGCCGTTGATCTCGCGCAGATCGGACGCAGGCAGGTCGCCCGGGACCGTGTTCTTCACGCTGGAGGTCGCGTTGCCGTACTGCATCGCGATCTTCGGGTCGCCCGTTGCAAGCAGGCCGTACAGAACGCCCGCGACATACGCGTCGCCGGAACCGATGCGGTCGATGACGTCGATGTTCTCGTACGGGGCCTCGGTGTAGAACTCATCGTTCGCGGCCGAGTACACCGTGGACGTGAAGTTGTGGCGGCGCGGGTCGACGACCGTGCGCTGTGTGGTCGCAACGATCTTGACACCGTACTCCTCGGCGTAGCTCTTCATGATGTCGTGCAGGTCGCCCGTCTTCTGCATCATGCGGCGGCTGGTCTCCTCGGAGACAAACAGGATGTCCACCAGAGGCAGGATCGACTTGATGACGCCGCGCGCCTCGTCCTCGCTCCAGAGGTTGGCGCGGTAGTTGACATCAAACGAGATCATCGCGCCGCCCGCCTTGAAGCGGCGGATCAGCTCGATGGCCACGTCGCGCATCTGCTCGCACAGCGCCAGACTGATGCCGCTGGTGTGGAAAATACGCGTGGTCGTGTACGCCTCTTCGGGGATCTCATCGAGCGTGATGCGCGTGATGGACGCCTCGCGGCGGTCATACACGATGCTCGGCTTGCGGGGCGCCGCGCCCATCTCATAATAATAGATGCCCAGACGCGCTTCGGGTGACGAATCGTAGATCAGGAAGTCGTCCGATACGCCCACAAAACGGATGCGGTTTTTGATGTACGTGCCGAGGTCATTGGCCGGCAGACGCGAGATGATGCCGGTGCGGAGCCCCAGCAGGGACACGCCGGATGCGACGTTCAGCTCGGAACCGCCTGCACGCTTCTCAAAAATATCGCCGCGCGTGATGCGCTCATGCCGCGGCGGAGAAAGGCGCAGCATGATCTCGCCGAACGCAACGAGGTCAAAATTATTCTTCTTGATGCTCTTCATATGAAACCCTCCTGATCACATTGCTGCCGTTACAGCACCACACCATCCTTGAAAATGGAGATCTCGCGGTAGCCGTGCTCCTCGCTGCGCGTCTGCTCGCCGCTCGCAACGGCCACGACTTTCTCAAACAGCCGGCGGCCGGCGTCGGGGATGCTCTCCCCGTCGGCGACAGGGCCCGCGTTGAAATCGAGCCAGCCGGGCTTTCTCTCAAACAGCGGCGTGTTGGTCGCGATCTTGATGGTGGGCGCAGGGGCTCCGAACGGCGTGCCCCGTCCCGTGGTAAACAGGATGATGTGCGCGCCCGCCGCAGTCAGGGCCGTGGCGGAGACGAGGTCGTTGCCCGGGCCGGAAAGCATGTTCAGGCCCTTGGTGACAACGGCGTCGCCGTAGCCGATGACGTCGGCCACAGGCGCGGAACCGCCCTTCTGGACGCAGCCGCAGCTCTTGTCCTCCAGCGTGGTGATGCCGCCCTTCTTATTGCCCGGCGACGGGTTCTCGTACACGACCTGTCCGTGGGCCGTAAAATAGTGCTTGAAATCGGTGATCATCTTCACCGCTTTGTCGAACACTTCGCGGTTGGTGCAGCGGTCCATGAGGATGCCCTCCGCGCCGAACATCTCGGGCACTTCGGTCAGAACGGTCGAGCCGCCCTCGGAGATGAGCAGGTCGCTGAACGCGCCGACCGTCGGGTTTGCGGTGATGCCGGACAGTCCGTCCGAACCGCCGCACTTCATGCCGATGACAAGCTCAGACACCGGCACGGGGCGGCGCTCAAATTTGCCCGCGTACTCCGCCAGTTCCTCCAGCAGCTTCGCGCCTGCTTCGAACTCGTCCTCGACGTCCTGACACGTCAGGAATTTGACGCGGTTGGGATCGTATTCGCCGAGTTCTTCGAGGAACTGCTCGTGCGTGAGGTTCTCGCACCCCAGGGACAGCACCAGAACGCCTGCGGCATTGGGATGGCGCACCAGCGCGGCCAGCAGCTTGCGCGTCTGCGCGTGGTCGTCGCCCATCTGGCTGCACCCGAACGGATGCGTGAACGCGTACAGGCCCTCGATGCTCCCCTTTACCAGATGTGCGTTGTCGCGGCACAGTTTCTGTGCGACGCCGTTGACGCATCCGACCGTGGGGATGATCCAGATCTCGTTGCGCACGGCGGCGCGGCCGTCGTCGCGCACAAAGCCGAGGAACGTCTCCGTCTCACGCGGAGCCAGGGCGCACTCCTTCGGATGATAGGAGTACTCGCCCTCCTCGGAGAGGTTCGTCTTCGTGTTGTGAACGTGCACCCACGAGCCCGGCTCGATCGCGCACGTGGCATGGCCGATGGGGAACCCGTATTTCACGATGTTCTCCCCCTCGGCGATGGAGCGCAGGGCCAGCTTGTGGCCCTGCGGGATGTCTTCCGCGGCGGTGACGCGCACGCCGCCGAGCTCGATCTCCTCGCCCTTTGCGACGGGGTGCAGCGCGACGGCCACGTTGTCATCCGGATGGATCTGAATGCACTTGGTCATGTTGACGCCCTCACTTCATTTCCTTGAGCACTTCGGCCATGCCCTTCTCACGCACAGCGGCGAGAGACTCGGCGACCGCGGCCTCGAGGCCTTCGATCTTCGTCAGATCCTCGCCCCAGAACGCTTCGTTGGACAGCACGGCCTTCGCGAGATCCGCGGGCGCGTCGTCCTTGTGTGCAAAGTAGAACTCCAGCACGGGGCGGTCGTCCTTGACGGCATACTCCTGATCGCCGCGCTTGCAGATGAGAGCGTCGGCCTCCAGGCGCTGCACGTTGTTGGTGTAGAACGCGATGTAGGCGGCCAGGCTGAACGCCAGACGGCGCGGCAGCTTGCCGAACTTCTCCACATAACCCTTCAGGCTGGGCAGGCAGCGGGCCTTCCACTTGGAGGTGGAGTTCAGCGCGATGGACAGCAGCGCGTGGTCGATGAACGGGTTGTTGAAGCGCTCGCCCACCGCGTGCGCAAAGCTCTCCAGCTCGTCTTTCGGCAGCGTCAGCGTCGGGATGATCTCCTCGTAGACCGTCGCGTCCATGAAGCCCTTGATCACTTCATCCTGCATGCAGTTGCGCACGATGTCCTGACCCGCGAGATACGCGGCGAGGACCATCGACGTGTGCGCGCCGTTCAGGATGCGGACCTTGCGCTTTTTGTACGGCGTGTGATCGGCCGTGACCAGAACGGGCAGGCCGGCTTTCTTGAACGGGAGTTCCTCGGCGAGCCAGTCCGGACCTTCGATGACCCAGAAACCGAAGACCTCGCCGGTGTCGAGCAGGTTGTCCTCGTAGCCGTTCTCTTCGTTCAGAGCAGCGGCCTCGGCGCGCGGATAGCCCGTCACAATGCGGTCCACGAGCGTGGAGCAGAACAGGTTCTCCTCGTCGACCCACTTGGAGAATTCCTCGGAAAGGCCCCACTGGTCGATGTACTGGTGCACGCACTTCTTCAGCTCCTGACCGTTGTTGTCGATCAGTTCGCACGACAGGATCACAAAGCCCTTACCCTTTTCGGCGCCGAACGTCTCAAAGCGCTCGTACAGGAAGCGGGTGAGCTTGCCGGGGAAAGATGCGGGCGGTTCGTCGTCGAATTTGCAGGCGGGATCGTAGGCGATGCCGGCCTCGGTGGTGTTCGACGCGAGATAGCGCAGATCGGGGTTGTGGGCGCACTCCAGCAGAGCCGCGTAATCCTCGTACGGATTGATGCAGCGGGACACGGCGCTGATGATGCGCTTGTCGTTCACTTTCTGGCCGTTCTCAAAGCCGCGGAGATACAATGTATACAAGCCTTCCTGCTCGTTGATCATCTTGGAAAGGCCCGGAGCGATCGGCTGGCAGAGCACGACCTTCGAGTTGAATCCGCACTTTTCATTCGCCATATCGATAAAATAGTCGACAAAGGCGCGCAGGAAGTTACCTTCACCGAATTGCAGCACCCGCTCGGGAGCGCTCTCCAGCAGATAGCCGTTGTATCCTTGTTCTTTCAGCGTGGCATATGACAGTTTTTTCAAAACAGTTCCCTCCAAACAAAGATGAAGTTTCTGAAAAAAGTGTACCACGCAATTCCCATTCCCGCAAGTATTGTTATAAAATTAGCATGGTTTTTTCGCCAAAAATTCCATCATGCGGAACGGTTTTTTGTGTCTTATGCCCACCTGCCCGGATTTTGCTCCGAGCTTCGTAAAAAAACAGCCCCGGCGC
>CALXBO010000039.1 GCA_944386565.1 uncultured Ruthenibacterium sp.
AGGATGGCGTTCGCCACGCCGTGCGGCGTGTCGTACACGGCGCCCAGAGAGTGCGCCATCGAGTGAACGATGCCAAGCCCCACGTTCGAGAAGCCCTGTCCGGCGATGCGCGCGGCAGGCCCCGCGCACAGAGCGCGCATGAAGTTGCCGAGCGTCGACCAGAGCATGATGACAAAGAAGTCGATGTGCAGGATGCGCACCGCATACAGAACGGCAAAGCTGTTCACAAACACACCGTACAGACCCCACACCGTGTTGATGAGGATGTAGTCCCGGTAGCGCCCCGAGCGCAGCGGTTCCAGCAGCTGCGGCACGGAGATCTTCCGGCAGCCGCCCCGGGGGGCAGCAGCACCGTGAAGAACAGCAGGCTCAGGCCGGCCATCCAGAGCAGGTTGCTCACCAGCAGATACCGGTGCCGGTGCGCCGTGCGGCTGAACCAGAAGCCCCCGCAAGCTGCAGCCCGAGCAGTGTGGAGGTGAGCTGCGTCACGATGCCGGACACGCCGAGCGGCAGGCCGACGTATTCCGTCAGCTTTGTCAGAACGTGTCCGGAGCAGATCCAGTAGGCAGTGGAAGAAAGAATATGTTCCGTCAGAAAACGGGAAACAGCCTTGTGTTCCATGTGTCATGAGAGCGGGAGCACTTCCGGTCAGACGCCGGAAGCGCTCCCTGTATGGTGATTATTTGTACAGCGGTCCGTAGTATTTGCAGGCGGCGAAGTCGGCGGCTTCGGTGTCCTTCGTGCCGAACGCGGCCCACGCGTGCGGGCGGTAGAGCTTTTCTTCCGGCACGTTGTGCAGCGCCACGGGGATGCGCAGCATCGAGGCCAGCGTCACGAGGTCCGCGCCCACGTGGCCGTACACGGTCACGCCGTGGTTCGCGCCCCAGTTGGCCATCACGCTGTACACGTCCTTGAACGCGCCCGTGCCCGTCAGGCGCGGCACGAACCAGGTCGTCGGCCACGTGCGGTCGGTGCGCAGGTCGATGGGCGTGTGCACGTCGTCGGGCAGGTTGGCCGTCCAGCCCTCGGCGATCTGCAGCACGGGGCCCACGCCCTCGGCGATGTTGACTCGCAGCATCGTCACGGGCATTTCGGCCGTGCAGCGGAAGTGGCTGGAGAATCCGCCGCCGCGGAAGTACTCGTAGTTCGCGCGGCACCAGTCGGTGGCCTCAAGGCACGCACTCATGTCCTTGTCCGTCATCTCCCAGAAGGGCTTCATGACGTGCTCGCCCGCGTCGTTCGTCGCGGCGCCTGAGCCGTCGAGAGCCGTCGCGCCCGAGTTGATGAGGTGGATGAAGCCGTTTGCGGCAACGCCCTCGGGCTTGTGGCCCGTCACGCGCTCGCAGGCCTCGGGGCTCCAGTACGTGCGCACGTCGTGGAAGCAGGGGGCCGTGCCGGAGACGAGCGTGCCCAGCATCATGGAAACACCGTTCAGCGTGTCGTTCTCCGTGGCGAACGGAGTCGGACGCTTCGGGCCGTTCCAGTCGAACGTGGAGGCCATGATGGCCTCGGAGAAGTCGGCGTTCGGCAGCCAGTCGGTCCAGTTGCGCTGGCCCTGGAAGCCGCCCGCGACGGCGTTCTTGCCCAGCGCCTCCTCGTGCCAGCCCATCTCGTCGAGCTTCGGGTTGCCGTAGAGGATGTCGCGCATGACCATCGTCATCTTTGTGATGAACTCCCAGTCCCTGTCGGCGGGAACGACCTTCGACTTTGTGATGACCTCGGGCAGGTGTTTGCCCGCGTTGCAGTCGAAGCCCTCCTTGCAGTTGGCCTTCACCCATGCGAGCGCGCGGTCGTACTCTTCGTGGTCGTAGATCTCAAGCGTGATGCGGCGGATGATCTCCGTCATGTCCACCCATTCGGGGCGGATGCCGAGGTACTTCTGGAAGAAGTTCGCGTCGCAGTAGCTGCCCGCGATGCCCATGGCCACGCCGCCGAGGTTGACGTACGATTTGTTCTTCATCCAGCCGACGGCCACGGCGCAGCGCGCAAAGCGCAGGATCTTCTCGGCCGCGTCGGCGGGAACGGACGTGTCGGACGCCTCCTGCACGTCGTGCCCGTAGATGGAGAACGCGGGCAGGCCCTTCTGGGCGTGCGCGGCGAGGACGGCGGCGAGGTACACCGCGCCCGGGCGCTCCGTGCCGTTGAAGCCCCAGACCGCCTTGATGGTGCGGGGGTCCATGTCGAACGTCTCGCTGCCGTAGCACCAGCAGCGCGTGACGGTGAGCGTCGCGACGACGTTCTGCGTGGAGAATTTGTCGGCGCAGGCAGCGGCCTCCGCGCCGCCGCCGATCGTGGAGTCGGCGATCACGCACTGCACGGGCGTGCCGTCGGGATAGCGCAGGTTCTCCTCAATGAGCTTTTTCGCGTTCTCGGCCATCGCCATCGTCTGGGCTTCCAGACTCTCGCGCACGCCGCCCCAGCGGCCGTCGATGGTCGGACGGATACCGATCTTCGGATACAGCATAAGATTTTCCTCCTTGTTATTTCAGGATAGTTTTATACGTTTCGCATGCTCTGTTCCATACATTCTGCTCGCCCGGTTCGAAGCGCTTGACGGCTTCGGTGCGCGCGATGAGCGCACGGCCCTCGTCCACGTCCCGGAGCTCGCCCAGCGCGATGAGCTGCAGCACGATGTTGCCGAGCGCCGTCGCCTCGACGGGCCCCGCGAGGACGGGAAGGCCGGAGCAGTCCGCCGTCATGCGGCAGAGAAGACCGTCCTTCGTGCCGCCGCCGAGGACGTGCAGCGCCGAAAAGCGCTTGCCGGTGGCCTCGGAGAGCTGGCCGAGCGCGAAGCGGTACTTGAGCGCGAGGCTCTCGTAGATGCAGCGCATCACCGCGCCCACGGTCTCGGGCACGGGCTGCCCGGTGCGGCGGCAGAACTCGCGCACGCGGCCGGGGATGTCGCCCGGCGGCGTGAACTTGGGCGCGTCGGAGTCGATGAAGCTGCGCAGCGGCTCGGCCGCGAGCGCCAGCTGTTCGAGCTCGGCGTACGAGTACTCCTGCCCCTCGCGCCGCCACTGGCGGCGGCTCTCCTGAATGAGCCACAGGCCGATGATGTTTTTGAGATAGTTCACTTTTCCGTTCGCGCCGCGCTCGTTCGAGAGCGCAAGGCGACGGCTCTCGTCCGTCAGCACGGGCGCGTCCAGCTCGCAGCCGAGCAGGCTCCACGTGCCGCACGAGAGAAACGCCGCGTCCTTGTCCGGTGCGGGCAGCGCCGCCACGGCGCACTGCGTGTCATGGCCCGCCGCGGCGACGACCTTCGCGCCGCGGTACTCGCCCACGACGGTTCCGCTTTTGACAAGCGGTGCGAAGAGCGTCTCGGGAATGCCGAACGTGTCCAGCACGCTGCGGCTCCACGCGCCGGTGCGCGCGTCGAGCATCTGGCTCGTGGAGGCGATGGTCGTCTCGCACGCATCCGCGCCGCACAGCGCGTGGGCGAAGAGGTCGGGCATGAAGAGCAGACGCTTCGCGCGGCTCCACGTCTCCGGGTCGCTCTCTTTCACGGCCAGCAGCTGGAACAGCGTGTTGATCGGCATGATCTGACTGCCCGTCGCGGCGTAGAGCGCGCCGGCGTCCATCGTGCGGAATGCCTTGTCCGTCATGCCCTCGGTGCGGCCGTCGCGGTAGTGCACCGGGTCGCCGAGGAGCGTGCCGTCTTCGCCCAGCAGACCGAAGTCCACGCCCCAGGTGTCGAACGCGATGCTGTCGAACGCGCCCGCCTTCTCGATGCCGAGGCGGACGTTTGCCATCAGGTCGCTGAAATCCCAGCGGAAATGCCCTTCGGATTCGCGCGGGCAGTTCTCGAAGCGGTGCACTTCCCGGTAGGAGAGCGCGCCGCCGTCGTACTCCGCGAGGATGGCGCGCCCGCTGGAGGCGCCGAAATCAAACGCCAGCACGCGTTTCATTTCACCACTCCTTTTTTCAGAAGCACGTTGGCGTAGATGGCCGTCTCGCCGGTGGCGATGACGGCGTACGCGTTTTTGGCGCGGTCGTAGAACGCAAAGCGCTCCATCATCTCGACCTTGTCGGGGTCTTCGCCGTGCTTTTTGAGCAGCGCGCGGTACTCGTCCCAGATCACGGGCATGACCGGGTCTCCGGGCACGACTTTCATCAGCGCGGCGGGCTGATCGACGTACTGATCGAGCGGGATGAGCTGCAAAATCGCGTCGAGCATTTCCGGCACACCGTGGCCGTCCGCGCGGATGACGATGGCGTTTTTACCGATGCTCTCGGCGGGGAAGTTGCCGTCGGCGATGACGAGTTCGTCGCCGTGGCCCATCTCGCACAGAACTTTCAACAGTTCCGGGGAGAGAAGTGGAGAAATTCCTTTCAGCATGGTTGTCACCTCAGTCCGTTGTCAAATTTCTTGTAGCCAGGATGGCGGCCCGTCACGCGGTAGAACCCGCGCAGGTCGATCAGCTTCTGGATGTTCTCGCGGCTGATGTCGATGCTGCCGCCGAGGATGACGGCATTGATCGTGATCTTGGCCCACAGCTCAAGGCTCTCCATGCGGTAGAACGCCGTGATGACGTCCGAGCCGACGGCCAGCGCGCCGTGGTTTTCCAGCAGCATCACGTCGTGCTCCTCGAGGTAGGGCTCAATGGCGTCGGGCACTTCGGTGGTGCTGGGCGTGCCGTACGGCGTGAGCGGGACGCTGCCGATGACGGCCACATCCTCGATCATGTTGTACATGTCCATGGCCTTGTGCGCCACGGCGAAGCCCGTCGCTCCGGGAGGATGCGCGTGGATGACGCTCCACACGTCGGGGCGCTTTTCATAGCAGCGCAGATGCATCTTGATCTCGCTCGAAGGGCGCAGGCCCTCCGCGCCTTCGAGGATCTCGCCCTTTGCGTTGATGCGGATGAGTTTTTCCGGCGTGATGAAGCTCTTGCTCATGCCGGTGGGCGTGCACAGAAACGTGCCGTCTTCGAGGCGGGCCGAGACGTTGCCGTCGTTCGCCGCCACCCAGCCGAGCTGCCAGGTCTTGTGGCACACGTCGCAGATTTGTTCTTTGATGAGGTCGATGTCCATGAGAGGGGACGCTCCTTTCGATTGGTTCTGATTGCAGTATACAGGCTTGCACGGCGGATTGTCTCGGCGTATAATCGGAAATACCAGGACGATATTCACTTTTCGGAGGGAATGCCATGCGTTATCTTGCCAGCCATGAGCGCGCCGTGCGCGGCACGTTCGATTTCCCCATCGCGCTGTATTATGTTGATCCGCAGCATCCCCGCTACGAGATGCCGTTCCACTGGCACATGGAGCACGAGCTCATCCTCGTGCTGAGCGGGACGTTCGCGCTCTCGCTGAACGGCGAGCCGTTCACGCTCAGTGCGGGCGACTGCGCGCTCGTGGCCGACGGCTCCATCCACGGCGGCCATCCGGACAGCTGCATCTACGAGTGCGTCGTGTTCGACCTTGAGCGCTTTCTGCCGGAATTGAGCGTGTGCGGCCAGCGCCTGGCGCGGCTGCGGGAGTCCGGCGCGCGGCTCGAGAGCGTGTTCGCCGCGCACAGCCGCCCGGCGCAGCTGGTGAGCGCGCTGTTCGAATCCATGGAGAAGGAACAGCCCGGATACGAATTTACCACGACCGGATTTCTGTGGCAGCTGCTCGGGGAAATGCTCACCCAAAAGCTGTACCGCCCCGCCGCGGCCGGGTCGGCGCGGGAGGAAAAGCGCACGCAGGGCATCAAGAACGCGCTGCGGCGCATCCGCGAAGAATATGCCGAGCCGCTGACGCTCGACCAACTCGCCGCGGACGCCGGGCTCGACCCGAAGTATTTCTGCCGCGTGTTCCGCCAGCTCACAGGCCGCACGCCCATCGACTATCTGCTGTACTACCGCGTCGAGTGCGCCGCGGAGATGCTGTGCGCCTCCCGCGACAGCGTCACGGACGTCGCGCTCGCGTGCGGTTTCGGCGACGTGAGCTATTTCAGCCGCGTGTTCCGCCGCCTCAAACACGAAACGCCCGGCGAATACCGCCGGGCGCATGAGCAGAGGTAAACAAAAGAGCCGTCAGTTGTCGGTGAAATCGAGGACGACCTTGTCGAGCGCCTCGGGGCTGTCGTTGAGGATGGTGCCCGCGAAGCCGAACTCACGCTGTGCGTACTCGAGCTTCGGCGCGGCCACGTCGGCGATCCACACCTCGCCGCCCAGCGCTTTCGCGGCGGCCGCGGCCAGCACGCCGATCGTGCCGGCGCCCACCACGAGCACCTTGTCGCCGGGGCGCACGCCCGCGCGCTGCACGCCGTGGTAGCTGATGCAGAACGGCTCGATGGCGGCGAGCACCTTCGGGTCGAGACCCTTGCCGTCGTAGATGCGCTCGAGGGGCATCGTGATGTACTCGCAGAACGCGCCGTCGCGCTGGCAGCCCATGGTCTGGTTGTCCATGCAGGCGTTGACGATGCCGCGCTCGCAGCTGTAGCAGCCGCCGCAGTTGAAATAGGGGTTGCACGTGACGATCATGCCGGGCTTGAGGCCGTACTCGTTGTCGTCGACCTCGACGATCTCGGCGCTGAACTCGTGGCCGGGGATAGTCAAAGTAGGCGAACGTGCCGCGGTAGGAGCCGAGGTCGCTGCCGCAGATGCCGCCGTACAGCACCTTCAGAAGCGCTTCGCCCTTGCCGCGGCGCGGCTTCTCGATCTCGCGGATCTCCACTTCGCCCGGGGCGTTGATGTAAATTGCCTTCATGCTGGTTTCCTCCGATGTCATCGCGTCATGTCGATGTAGTTTTCGTTCCACACAACGGCCGTCTTCAGCGGGGCCGCCTTGGAATAGATGCGGTTTTCATAGGCGGCCTTGGGGTCGGCCGTGAACTCGTCCTTGCCGATCAGCTCCACGATCTCGTCGTACCGGCTCTCCATCAGGATGCGGATGGCCTCCTCCATGTGGTCGCGGCGGAAGTTGATCGACCCGAAGATCAGCTGGTTCTGGAACCCGAACGGCATTGTGTCGAACGTGACCTTGGGCCCGAGGGAGAAGCTGTTGTACAGGCCGTTGCAGCCCAGCACGCCGTGCTCGAACGCGACGGAGTGCTCCACCGCGCTGCCGCTCACGCCCACGAACGACGTCGCGCGCCCGCCGAGGGCTTCGATGATGGCACTTGCCAGTTCGGCGTTCGACGCATAATCGCTGCGCACGTACCGCGCGCCGGTCTGCTCGAGTGCGAATTTCACCTTCGGGCTGTCGGCGTCGCTGCGGGCGACAAACACGATTTGCGCATCGGGGTACTTGCGGCGGATGAGGTCGCCGAGGAACATGCCGGTCGTCCCGAGGCCGAAGATGCAAACGCGCCGGAAGGTCTCCTTCCGCGCCGGCGCGCGGGCCTGCGCTTCATCGCAGCCTCGCCGCGCCATGACGACGCGGAAGTTGTGCGCTTCGCCGAGATCCTCCATGCGCTCGCGCTGGAAGATCATGCAGGCGTACGGGTCGGCAAACACGAGCTTCTTGGCGAGCGAGAGCGGCAGCTTCGGCCGGTTCGCCTCCGGAGAGGGGATGGTCAGAAGCATGTCGTGGTTGTAGTAGTTTCGGTCCGAGAACAGGCCGTCGGCGCGGTCGCAGCCGTATTCGAAATACGTCTCGTCCTCGGTGTAGCGCGTCGGGTCAAAGCTGTCGCCGCCGCGGATGAGCACGATGGCGAACCGCTGCTCGCCGGGCACCCACACGACGCCCTCGTGGCCGTTGATCAGGCGGTTCGTGCCGTCCGGGAATTTCGGCGTGAGCAGCCCTGCCTCGCCCATGTGCATCAGCGTGTTGTCCGTTCCGCAGAAGCCCACGAGCGCGCTCTCCGCGAGCACGCCCTCCTTCTCCTCCTCGCCCCGCAGGCGGCGGCGCTTCGGGTTGATGAGCTCCACGTCGCCGTAGACCAGCGGATGCTCCTTGTTGTTCTGAAAATACGTCGCTTTTACGATCATGACGATCCTCCTCATTCCACCATGTTGACGGTCTTTTCCGGGTCGCTCATCGGCGCAAAGCCGTAGAAGCGCCGCGCGTTCTCACCGAGGAACAGCCGCTTTTCCTCCGCGGTCAGTTCGTCCGTTTTTTCCACGAAATCGCGGAGAAACTCGGATACTCCAGCGTGAACCACTTCTACGCGGCGTTCAAGCAGTATTACCATATGACGGTGAAGGAGTACCGCAGCCGGCTGAGCGAACAGGCCCCTGCGGCACAGCGCTGAGAGAAAAGAGAAAGAGGCTGCCCGGAGGGCAGCCTCTTTTCCTTATATATAATAGGCAGTTCACACGGCGAACGTCTCCAGCGCGGCGGGGTCCAGCTCGATGCCGAGACCGTCGCCCTGCGGGACGAGCCAGTTCATGTGTCCGTCCGCTTCGAACGGGACGCGCGTCAGCGCCGTCTTGAGCGGGTTCGGATTTTCCTCCGACTCCAGCGGCTCCAGCCCCGGCAGCGCCGCGCACAGATGCAGGCTCGCCGCGAACAGGACGGCCGAGCCGAAGCAGTGCAGGCTCACGCCGCAACCGTGTGCCGCGGCCGCGCGGCCGATGCGCACGCACTCGGTGATGCCGCCCGCCCAGCCGGCGTCCGGCTGCACGATGTCGAGCGCGCCCGCGTCCAGCATCGCGGAAAATCCCGCCTCGCCCTGCTGCGTCTCGCAGCCCATGACGAGAAGCTGCGGGCAGGCGCGGCGCAGCCGCGCGAACCCTTCGAGGTCTTCGAACGGGATGGGCTCCTCGAGACGGCTCACGCCGAGCCGCACGAGTTCCGGCGCGTTTTGCAGCGCCGTGTCGGCGTCCCAGCTGGCGTTCGTGTCCACGGCGAGCCAGCCGTCCACGGCCTCCCGCGCGGCCTCGACGCGCTTCCAATCTTCGTCCGGCGTCACGGCGTCCTCCGCGGGTCCCAGGGCGCAAAGCGGCGAACCCGGAAGCCTCGGCGTGCGCCCGATCTTGATCTTCGCGTCGCGGTAGCCCATGCGCATGTAGCCCTCCAGCTCGCGGCGCAGCGCGTCCGTGTCCTTGCCCGGCGCGTAGAACCCGCCGCTCGCGTAGGAGGGGATGCGGTCGCGCGTACCGCCGAGCAGCGCGCTCACCGGCTTGTGCTCGGCCTTGCCGCGCAGATCCCACAGCGCGATGTCCACGCCGCTCACAGCGCCCAGCGTGATGCCGCGCCGCCCGCTCGCGAGCGTTCCCCAGTGCATGGCGTCCCACGCCTCCGAAATTTGCAGAGGATCGCGCCCCACAAGGCGCGGCGCCAGCTGCTCTTCCACAACGGCCTTCGCCGCCGCGAGCGGCGCGCCGTACGTGAACGCCTCGCCCACGCCGCACAGCCCGGCGTCTGTCTCCACCACGACGAGCAGCGCCTGCCGCGCCCGGCTCGTCGACAGCGCATCGTGGATCGGCTCGCACGCGCAGCGCAGCCCGATGCCTTTCACGGCCGTGATCTTCATGAAATCATCCCTCCGGAAAGAAAAATCATATCACCGTTCAGTATAGCAGGAGCGGCGCGCGGATTCCATGTGCGATGTGCATGAAATGCGGCTGTTTCCTCTGCGCGATCCGCCGCAACGTCCGCCCGATGAAACAGGGACATTTCATTTGTTTCAGATTTCGTTCAGCTGCTTGCCGAAGAACCCGGCGGCGCCGCGCACGCGGGCCATCAGCGCGTCGAACATCTCCGGCGTCAGGCTCTGCGCGCCGTCGCACTTGGCGTGCGCGGGGTCGTTGTGCACCTCCACCATCAGGCCGTCCGCGCCCGCGGCCACGGCGGCCATGGCCAGCGGTTCCACCATCCACGCGATGCCCGCGGCGTGGCTCGGGTCGACGACGACGGGCAGGTGCGTCTTGGCTTTCAGCATCGGGATGGCCGAGATGTCGAGTGTGTTGCGCATGCTCGTCTCGAACGTGCGGATGCCGCGCTCGCACAGGATGACGTTCCTGTTGCCGCCCGCCATGATGTACTCGGCGCTCATCAGCCACTCCTCGATCGTGGCCGACAGCCCGCGCTTGAGCAGGATGGGTTTGTCGAGCTTGCCGAGCTCTTTCAGAAGCTCGAAGTTCTGCATGTTGCGCGCGCCCACCTGGATCACGTCCACGTCCTCGAACATCGGGATGTGCTCGGTGTTCATGATCTCCGTCACGATGGGCATGCCCGTGGCTTTGCGCGCCTCGCGCAGCAGCTCCAGCCCCTCGGCGCGCATGCCCTGGAACGCGTACGGCGACGTGCGCGGCTTGAACGCGCCGCCGCGCAGAAGCGATGCGCCGCTCTTCTGCACGTCGCGCGCCACCTCGATGATCTGCGTCTCGCTCTCCACGCTGCACGGCCCGGCGATCACGGCGAAGTGCCCGCCGCCGATCCTGCGGCCGCACACGTCCACCACGGTGTCCTCCGGGTGGAACTTGCGGTTCGCCTGTTTGTACGGCTCGGACACGCGCTTGACGTCCTCGACGACGCTGTTCGCGCGCACCCAGTCGATGTCGACGCTGCTGGTGTCGCCCACGAGGCCGAGGATGTGCGTGTGCGCGCCCGTCGACTCGTGGATGGCAAGGCCGCTCTGCTCAAAGCTGCGGCACAGCGCGGCGACGGCGGCGGCATCGGCGTTTTGTTTCAGAATGACGATCATGACAGTTTCCTCCTTCGGATGGCGTCCCGTCCGGCAAAACAAAAGGCCCGGCAGCGCTCTGCGCTGCCGGGCCTTGCAGTTCACACGTCGGGAAGAATTTCAGTGAAGATTCCCTCCGCTCTGCGTTTTGCCACGACAAACAGAGCCATTGCCGGTAAAGCAATAGCCGTAATAAAAGTAATACTTCGCTGTGAACGCCGTATTCTTCATCGTGCAAAACCTCGTGCGGAAAATTTATTTGAGTGAAGTATACACGCCGCGCGCCGGTTTGTCAAGCACCCTCTTGCAAAAAAATCCCCGCGGGGGTATTCTGGTACGCAGGGAAAGGGGACGACAAAAATGTCGCAGAAGATTCAGAAAACCAACGCGATGCGCATGCTCGAGACGCTGCACATCGACTATACGCCGCACGAATACGATTGCGGCGACGGCGCCATCGACGGCGTGTCGGTGGCGAAGAAGACCGGGCAGGACCCCGACCGCGTGTTCAAGACGCTCGTCACACAGGGCGCGAGCAAGGCGTTCTACGTGTTCGTCATCCCGGTGGCGGCCGAGCTCGACCTCAAGAAGGCCGCGAAGAGCGTGGGGGAGAAGAGCGTCGCGATGCTGCACGTGGCCGACCTGCTCAAGACAACGGGATACATCCGGGGCGGATGCAGCCCGGTGGGCATGAAAAAGCAGTTCGTCACGCGCGTGGACGAGACGGCCGAGCTGTACGACACGGTGATGGTCTCGGGCGGAAAACAGGGGCTGCAGGTGGAGCTCGCGCCCGCGGACCTTCTGCGCGCCGCGCAGGCCGAGACGGCGGACCTCACATTCTGACCGCCTCCAAAAAGAGACGCAAAAAGGCGGAGAATCTTGTCGCTTTTTCCGAAAATGGAAAAATGCCGCCGAAATCCATTGCAAAGCACGTTTGGACGCGATATGATAGAAATAGATTTTTCATACCGAAGGAGGCGTCTCTTGTGGTGTGGCCGTTTGGGGACTGCGCGCGACATGAGGGGCATCGTGCAACCTTTTTGCACCTTCGGGGCGGAATCGGTGCGTCCGTGCATCTGTGCGGGGGTACGTGCAAAGTAAGTGTCTGAAAAAGAGCCGCAGTGCATCCGCACTCCGGCTCTTTCCATTTTGTCAAACAGTGAAGGAGCGCAGAACGAATGAGCTTGAAGAAAGTTGCCGTTATCATGGGGTCGGATTCCGACTGGCCCGTCGTCAAGGGCTGCTGCGCGCAGCTCAAAGCCTACGGCATTCCGTTTGAAGCGCGCGTGATGAGCGCGCACCGCACGCCCGCCGAGGCGGCCGCGTTCGCCAAGAGCGCCGCGGACGAGGGCTTCGGCGTGCTGATCGCCGCCGCCGGAATGGCCGCCCACCTCGCGGGCGCGCTGGCCGCGAACACCACGCTGCCGGTCATCGGCATCCCCGTCAAGGGCGGCGCGATGGACGGGCTGGACGCCCTGCTCGCCACCGTGCAGATGCCCACGGGCATCCCCGTGGCCACCGTTGCCATCAACGGCGCGAAGAACGCCGCCGTGCTGGCCGCGCAGATGCTGGCCCTCTCGGACGACGCGCTCGCCGCCCGTCTGCGCGCTGAGCGCGCGGACATGGCGAAGACCATCGCCAAAAAGAACGAGGCGCTTCAGGCCGAAGCCGCCGCACTGTAATTTTGCCGGAACATTCATTCTAATAAATCAAAAACAAAAAAGGGGTAAACGATCATGGAAAAACGCGAGCAGCTGTACGAAGGAAAAGCCAAGAAAGTCTTTGCGACGGACGACCCCGCGCTCGTCATCGTCGATTATAAGGACGACGCCACCGCAGGCGACGGCGCCAAGAAGGGCACCATCCGCGGCAAGGGCGTCGTGAACAACAAGCTGTCCAACAACCTGATGCAGATGCTGGCCGAAAAAGGCGTTCCCACGCACTTTGTTGAGGAACTGAGCGACCGCGAGACCCTCGTGAAGAAGGTCGAGATCGTGCCGCTCGAGGTCATCGTGCGCAACGTTGCCGCCGGCAGCTTCACCAAGCGTCTGGGCGTGCCCGAGGGCACGGTGCTGAAAGTGCCGACGCTCGAGTTCAGCTACAAGAACGACGAGTACCACGATCCCCTCATCAACCACTACCACGCGCTGGCTCTGGGCCTCGCGACGCAACAGGAGATCGACACCATCGCCGAGTATGCGTTCAAGGTCAACGAGATCCTCTCGAAGTACCTGCTTGACTTCAACATCCGCCTGATCGACTTCAAGCTCGAGTTCGGCCGCCTGCCCGACGGCACGATCGTTCTGGCCGACGAGATCAGCCCCGACACCTGCCGCTTCTGGGACGCCACGACGGGCGCCCACCTCGACAAGGACCTGTTCCGCCGCGACCTCGGCGGCGAGGAGGAAGCCTACAAGGAAGTCATGGCGCGTCTGCTGGGCTGAGTTCCCCGCTTGCCCTTTGAGCGGCTCCCCTTTGAGGGGAGCTGTCCCCAAAGGGGACTGAGGGGTGGATACCATGTCAGGCCACGCCCTGCCGCCACCCCTCCGGCCCTTCGGGCCACCTCCCCTTTGAGGGGAGGCAACATTGCCCCTCCTGCCGGGACCGGCGGGAGACGGGCGACATTCCCTGCGAAAAACGGAAAGGATAAAGAGAAATGGGAGAGCATGTTTTTGACAAGCTGCACGAAGAGTGCGGCGTGTTCGGCATCTATGACCGCGGCGGCGAGGACGTTGTCTCCTCGACGTACTACGGCCTGTATGCGCTGCAGCACCGCGGCCAGGAGAGCTGCGGCATGGCCGTCAACGACGGCGGCGTGATCTACAAGCACCGCGACCTCGGCCTTGTGAACGAGGTGTTCACGAAGGAAGTTCTCAACAGCCTGCCGAAGGGCCAGATGTGCATCGGACACTGCCGCTACGCCACCACCGGCACGCGCAACCGCTCGAACGCGCAGCCGTTCGTCATCCGCCACGTGAAAGGCCACATGGCGCTGGCGCACAACGGCAACCTCACGAACGCGGCCGAGCTGCGCGAGGAGTTCGAGCTTGCGGGCGGCATCTTCCACTCGACGAGCGACACGGAAGTCATCGCCTACGCCATCACGCGCGAGCGCCTTTCCACCGGCAGCATCGAAGAGGCCGTCCAGGGCGCGATGAAGAAGCTGAAGGGCGCGTATTCCCTCGTCGTGATGAGCCCGCGCAAGCTGATCGCCGCGCGCGACCCGCAGGGCTTCCACCCGCTGTGCATCGGCAAGATCGGCGACGCGGACGTCATCGCCAGCGAGAGCTGCGCCATCGCGGCCGCGGGCGGCGAGTTCGTGCGCGACGTTGAGCCGGGCGAGATCATCGTGTTCGATGAAAACGGCATGCGCAGCATCAAGGCGATGTGCGGCCAGAAAACGGGCCTGTGCGTGTTCGAATTCGTCTACTTCGCGCGTCCGGACTCCGTCATCGACGGCTCGTCCGTGCACCGCGCGCGCCGCCGCGCCGGCGCGTTCCTCGCGCTCGAGCACCCCGCGCAGGCGGACGTCGTCATCGGCGTGCCCGACTCCGGCCTCGACGCCGCGCTGGGCTTCGCGCAGCAGAGCGGCATCCCCTACGGCATCGGTTTCCTCAAGAACAAATACATCGGCCGCACGTTCATCCAGCCCAGCCAGAAGCTGCGCGAGAACACCGTGCGCATCAAGCTGAACCCCATTGCGGACACCGTCAAGGGCAAGCGCGTCGTGCTCGTCGACGACTCCATCGTGCGCGGCACGACCTCGAAGCAGATTGTGCAGCTGCTGCGCGACGCGGGCGCGAAGGAAGTCCACTTCCGCTCGTCCGCGCCGGAGTTCCTCTATCCGTGCTACTTCGGCACGGACGTCGACAGCCGCGAGAACCTCATCGCCGCGAACCACACCCTCGAGGAGATGCGCGAGATGATCGGCGTCGACTCGCTCGGTTTCCTGAGCGTCGACAGCGTGCGCAAGATCGCCGAGAACAATCACTGCGAATTCTGCACCGGCTGCTTCACGGGCGAGTATCCCGTCGAGCCGCCGAAAATGCCCAAGAAGAGCAAATTTGAAGAGAAGATCGCCGCCGACTGACGGCGCGCGGGAAGGAGCAATCGAATGGACAAGAGTTTTTCCGAGAGCTACAAGGCCGCGGGCGTTGACATCACCGCGGGCTACGCCGCTGTGGAACTGATGAAAAAACACGTCGCGCGCACGATGACCCCGGGCGCGATCGGCGGGCTGGGCGGCTTCGGCGGCCTGTTCGAACTGGATATGACCGGCCTGACGCACCCGGTGCTCGTCTCGGGCACGGACGGCGTCGGCACCAAGCTGAAGATCGCGTTCCTGATGGACAAGCACGACACTGTCGGCATCGACTGCGTCGCCATGTGCGTCAACGACGTCATCACCTGCGGCGCAAAGCCGCTGGTTTTCCTCGACTACATCGCGTGCGGCAAGAACGTGCCCGAGCGCATCGCCGACATCGTCAAGGGCGTGGCCGAGGGCTGCGTGCAGGCGGGCGCGGCGCTCGTCGGCGGCGAGACGGCCGAGATGCCGGGCTTCTATCCCGAAGATGAATACGACCTCGCGGGCTTCACCGTGGGCGTCGTGGAAAAATCCAAGATCATCGACAACACGAAGATGCGTCCCGGCGACGCCATCATCGCGCTGCCGTCGTCCGGCGTGCACTCGAACGGCTTCTCGCTCGTGCGCAAGGTGCTGGACATCGAGCACGCCGACATCACCATCCCCGTCGTGGAGCTGGGCATGTCGCTCGGCGAGGCCCTGCTCGCGCCGACGCGCATCTACGTCAAGCCCGTGCTGGCCTTGATGGACAAGGTGAACGTGCGCGCCGTCAGCCACATCACCGGCGGCGGCTTCTATGAGAACATCCCCCGCTCGCTCGCCCGCGGCTGCGTCGCGCGCATCGAGAAGGCGGCCGTCAAGACGCCGCCCATCTTCTCCGTCATCCAGAAAGCCGGCGAGATCCCCGAGCGCGACATGTTCAACACGTTCAACATGGGCGTCGGCATGACGGTCATCGTCCCGGCCGAAGAGGCCGACGAGGCGCTGCGCATCCTGCGCGCAAACGGCGAGGACGCGTACTTCCTCGGCGAGATCGCCAAGGGCGAAGAAAAGGGCGTGGAACTGTGGTAAACGTGGCGGTGCTCGTGTCGGGCGGCGGCACGAATCTTCAGGCGCTGCTCGACGCGGAAAAAGAGGGCAAATACCGCAACGCGCACATCGCGCTCGTCGTTGCGTCGAAGCCCGGCGTCTACGCGCTTGAGCGCGCGGCCAAAGCGGGCGTGGAGTCCGCCGTCGTGTCGCGCAAAGACTTTGCGAGCGCGGAAGAATTCAACGACGCCATGCTGAACACGCTCAAAGAACACGGCATCGGCGCGGTGGTGCTCGCCGGCTATCTCTCGATGGTGGGCGAAAACGTCATCGCGGCGTACCGCGACAAGATCCTGAACGTGCACCCGAGCCTCATCCCGAGCTTCTGCGGCCCGGGATTCTACGGCCTGCGCGTGCACGAGGCGGCGCTCGCGAAGGGCGTCAAGGTCACGGGCGCGACGGTGCACCTCGTCAACGAAAAATACGACGACGGCCGCATCGTGCTGCAAAAAGCGGTGGACGTGCTGCCCGGCGACACGCCGGAAGTGCTGCAGCGCCGCGTGATGGAACAGGCAGAGTGGATCTTGCTGCCGCGCGCGCTCGACATGCTGACGAGCGGCGAAGTATGAGAGGAGAGACAGGAATGGAACTTTTGAGCCTTGGGGCGGAACTTTCCGTCAACAGCTATCCCGGCCGCGGCATCGTCGTCGGCCTCACGGAGGACGGCAAAAACGCCGTCACCGCATATTTCATCATGGGCCGTTCGGCCAACAGCCGCAACCGCGTGTTTACGGAGAAGGACGGCGGCATCATCACCGAAGCGGCTGACCCCGCGAAGCTCGAGGACCCGTCCCTCATCATCTACGCGCCGGTGCGCGTGCACGGGCACAAGACCATCGTGACGAACGGCGACCAGACCGACACCATCTACGAGGCGCTTGAAAAGGGCAAGGGCTTTGCCAAGGCGCTGCGCACGCGCGAATTCGAGCCGGACGGCCCGAACTTCACGCCGCGCATCTCGGCGCTGCTGAAAGTGAAGAACGGCAAGTTCAGCTATAAAATGAGCATCCTGAAATCGTCGAACGGCAACGGCGCGTCGTGCGAGCGCTTCTTCTACGAGTACGCGCAGCCCGTCGCGGGCGAGGGCCGCTTCCTGCACACCTACCGCTGCGACGGCAACCCCATCCCCTCGTTTGACGGCGAGCCCGAGCGCGTGCGCGTGGCAAACGACATCGACGCGTTCACCGCGGAGATCTGGAACAGCCTGAACGAGGACAACAAGGTTTCGCTGTTCGTGCGCTACATCGACATCAAGACCGGCAAAACCACCGACCGCCTCGTCAACAAGTACGAGAAGGCGTGACGTTTCTCAGCCTCCCCTTGAGGGGAGGTGGGGGAGCGAAGCGAACCCGGAAGGGTGAACTGCGCGGGGGTCAAGGCAAAGCGCTGCCGGTACCCCTCAGTCCCTTCGGGACAGCTCCCCTGAAAAGGGAGCCGGTATTCTGCTTCTTTGGCATGCAACATCAGGAGGTCAACATGAAGGAACTCGAACTGAAATACGGGTGCAACCCGAACCAGAAGCCCGCGCGCATCTTTATGGCCGAGGGCGAACTGCCGGT
>CALXBO010000040.1 GCA_944386565.1 uncultured Ruthenibacterium sp.
TGAGCTTCGGGTTCATGATGAGCGCGCGGGCGATGCCGACGCGCTGGCGCTGGCCGCCCGAGAACTGGTGCGGATAGACAGGGATGATGACGGCCTGCTCCATGATGATCTGTTCCGCGTCGTACAGCGCGTTCCAGCGGGCCTCCGCGTCATTGATATACTGGCCGGTCGTGCAGTCGGCGATGATCGTGTCATACTCGGCGTCGCTCCACTTGCCGTAGTTGTTGGAGGCATCGGTGATCCACATGCCGAGGTAGGTCATCGGGTCGGCATAGTCCGGGCCCCAGCGGGTCAGGCAGGCTTCGTAATTGCCGTTCTGGATATCTTCGACGCGCTGTTTCTTCGGCTCGACCTTCAGATTGACGGTGATGCCGGGCAGGTTGGTCTCGATCTGCTCTTTCAGGACGGCCGCAACGTTCTGCGACTCGGTCGTGTCTTCGACAAGCAGCTCAAACTCGAACGTATCCGTGCCGAGTTCGTCGCAGGCCGTGGCAAAGTATTCCGCGGCCTTTTCGGGGTCATACGAGCAGTACTCACTGAACATCTCCTGATCTTCGGAGAAGTCGGAGCCGTCCGGGCCGGTCGCGAACTGAGGCGGAACGGCCGTGTAGGTGGCAAGAGAACCGTCCTTCACAACGTCGTTGACGATGGATTCACGGTCAACGGCGTGCGTCAGAGCCAGGCGCATGTTGACATTGTTGAACATCTCCACGTCGTTGCTGTTCATGGTGATGTACCACAGGTAACCGGCGCCGTGCACGCTCAGTTCGGGGTCGCCCTGAGCCTGATCGACCTGGTCGCCGGAGATCTTCGTGATGTCAAGGTCGCCGTTCTGGTAGCTCATCAGAGCCTGCTGGCTGTCCTTGATGACCTGATAGTTCAGACCGTCGAGCTGGATGTTGTCGGCGTCATAGTAATCCGGGTTCTTCACGAGCGAGAAGGACAGGGCCGCGGGTTCGTAGCTGTCCAGAATGAACGCGCCGTTGCTCAGCACCGTCTCGGGGCTGGTTCCGAACGTGCCCTCGTCGAGGCTCTCGTAGAACGCGCGGTTCACGGGGTAGAACGTCGGGAAATACATGAGCGACAGGAAGTACGAGACAGGGACTTCCAGTTCGACCTGAAGCGTGTGCTCATCAACGGCCGTCACGCCCAGCTCGGTGACGTCCATCTCACCGGCAGCGATCGCGGCGCCGTTCTTGATCTGGCCCACGTCATAGATCATATACGCATATTCGGAAGCATTTGCGGGGTCGACGGCGCGCTGCCAGCCGAAGCCGAAGTCGTCGGCGGTAACGGGATCGCCGTTGCTCCACACCGCATCCTCACGGAGGTGGAAGGTGTAGGTCAGGCCGTCCTCGCTCACCTCATAGGTTTCGGCGATCGCAGGAACGGACTGTCCGTCGGCATCCATCTGCATCAGGCCGTCGGTATAGTTGGCGATGACCTCAAAGCTTGTGCCGTCCGTAGCGAGCTGCGGGTCCAGGGAAGCAACCTCGACTTCGACCATCACGTTCAGAACGTTCGAGCCGGTCGTGGAAGCAGTGGAGCCGGAAGCGGCGCCGGAGGCAGGAGCGGACGAGGAGCTCGAGCCGCACGCAGCGAGGCTGAGCATCATCGCGCCGGCAAGGGTACCGGCAGCCAGTTTTTTCAACAGGTTCATATTATCTCCTCCTGTTCCGAATTTTTATAATCCCCTGAAACGAAAAAAACGCCGCATTCACACAGCTGTACACCCCGGTGAATCCGACGTCTTCGTCGTTGGTGACTTTATAGGCAGTTTTCACGGGAGCGTCAGGGCGATGTATAAATTTTCGGCCTTTTTACAAGGATGCAAAAATTTACCCCGCTAAATTGGTGAAATGTGTCATTGACAAGATAACAAAAAGGCTAAAATGTCCTCCGTTCAAATACACATTGAAAATGCGGTTTGCGCGCCCGATTTGCCGGAAAGGCTGTCTTGCCAGTATTATCATTCGGTGTTATACTGTTCTGTGGCTACTTTTTGTGTGAGGAGGGATCGCATGGCGCAGCCTGAGACGGGACGGATGGTCCCGGAGATTGTCTTCGAGCGGCTGACGACCGCGCCCGAGGAGTGCATCCGTGTTGCTCTGTGGATGCTGGCAAACGCTCCGGCAAAGGCCGAGGATGCGGCGGCGGCGCTGAATCTCACGTCCGCTCTCGCGCGCGAGGCAGTCTTTTACTGGCGCGGAGCCGGGCTCGAATTGGAAAAAGCCGCGTGTTCTGCAGAGAAGCCCATGCTTCGCCTGCGCACGCGGCTTTCCACTCCGGAGGTGACGGCCGCGGCGGAAGGAGATCCGTCCGTTGCACTCCTGGTGCAGGAATGTCAGACGCTGTTCGGCAGGGTCATCACGGAGTCGGACGTGAACATTCTGGTATCGCTGTACGTGTCGGACGGGATTCCGGTGGACGTGATCCTGATCGGCGTGGCGCATTACGCGTCGCAGGGGAAGAACGTGCGCTACATTGAAAAGGCGCTGCTCGGCTGGCAGCGCGAGGGAATCGTGACCGGCGAGGCGGCCGAAGCGCATCTGAAACTTCTGGCGCGCCGGGCCGAGCGGGAGGCACGCGTGGCGAAACTCCTCGGCATGGAGAGCGATGCGGCTCTCACAAAATCCGAGCGCGCTCTCATCAATGAATGGTACGAGGGCTTTGGCTTCGGCGACGACATGGTGGCGGAGGCGCTGGGTTATGCGGGTGAGCGCAGAACGGTGCGCTACCTCAACGGGATTCTCCGCAAATGGTACGGCAAGGGCTGGAAGACGGTCCGAGACGTGATGTCGGAGAGCGCTTCCAAAATGCAGAACATCCAGACGTCGAATCCCCATGCGCGCGACGTCATGACCGGAGGGCTGCGGCGCGCACCGGTATTCCACACGAACGGAGGCGGACAGGGATGAACGAAGAAATGATCAACCGCGCTCAGCGCGAAGTGGACGCGAGACGCCAGCGCGCGCTGGTTTCCGCGGACGAGCGGCGCGAAGCGGCCAGAGCGGCGGTCCCGCAGCTGCGTGAACTGGAGATGGCTCAGTCTTCCGCCGGCATCCGTGCGGCCAGCCTTGCGGCGTCGGGCGCTCCGGAAGAGCAGACGCGCGCCGCGCTGGCCGAGATGCACGCTCTGCGTCAGCAGATCTGTGACGCGCTGCTCGCGGCCGGAATCAGGCCGGAATCGCTGGAGCCGCAGTTCGTCTGTCCGCGCTGCTGGGATACGGGGCGCGTCGGGGGAAAGCAGTGCGAATGCGTTTCGCAGCTGATCCGGACCTACCGGCGCGAGGAGATCACGCGCCGCGCGCCGCTGGCGCTTTGCAGTTTTGATTCGTTTGACGTATCGCTCTATCCGGACCGCTTTGTGGCGGAACTCGGGATGACGGTGCGCGAGCACATGACGAGTATTTTTGAATACTGCAAGGCGTATGCCGACCATTTCAGCCGGAGCGCGCCCAGCCTCTACCTGTGCGGGTATGCCGGCCTCGGCAAGACGCATCTGGCGCTCTCCATTGCGGACAAGGTCCTGGAGCAGGGATATGACGTTCTCTACGTCAGTGCGCAGGACGCGTTTGCCCGGGTGGAAAAAGAGCGTTTCGGCGAGGGCGGGGGGACCATGGACGCGATGCTCGCGGCCGATCTCCTGATTCTGGACGATCTCGGCACCGAGTACATTTCGCCCTACGTCAGCGCCTGTCTGTATGATCTGATCAATACACGGCAGCTTCGCAGCCGTCCGACCGTGTACACCAGCAACATCATGACGGACGCCGAGCTGCGCCGCCGGTATACGGAAAAAATCGTTTCGCGGCTGCTGGGCAGCTGCGAGCTGCTGACGTTCTGCGGCGACGATCTGCGGCTGAGAAACAAGTGACAACGAAAGCAAACAGGAAAAGAGAAAAGCACTCAGAGGAGAGAAATCATGGAGTCAAGACAGGAAAACATCATGGGCACCAAGCCCGTCAACAGCCTGCTGGTCGGGATGGCGGTTCCCATTATGCTCAGCATGCTCGTGCAGGCATTATATAATATTGTAGACAGTATTTTCGTATCCATGCTCAGCGAGAACGCGCTCACGGCCGTGAGCCTTGTGTTCCCGGTGCAGAACCTGATGATCGCGGTCGCCGTCGGCACGGCGGTCGGTATCAACGCGCTGCTGTCACGCCGTCTGGGCGAAAAGAATTACGAGGCGGCCGAGCGCGTCGCGCAGAACGGCGTCTTCGTCACGATCCTGAGCTTCGTGGCATTCGCCATTTTCGGCATCATCGGCTCGAAGCCGCTGCTCGCCACCATGACGGCGAATGCCGAAATCGCCAAAATGGGCGAGGAGTACATGCTGATCTGTACCGTCTTTTCTCTGGGTCTGTTCATGCAGGTCACGGTGGAGCGCCTGCTTCAGGTGACGGGCAAGACCGTGTACCAGATGTGCAGCCAGATGACGGGTGCGATCGTCAACATCATTCTCGACCCGATCATGATCTTCGGCCTGCTCGGGTGCCCTGCGATGGGCGTCTCGGGCGCGGCGCTGGCGACGGTCATCGGCCAGTTCTGCGGCATGTTCGTCGGCCTCGCCATCAACCATGTGAAAAACCATGAAGTCCGCCTGACATTCAAGGGTTTCCGTCCGGACGGCCGCACCATCAGCGGCATCTATCAGGTCGGCCTTCCGTCCATCATCATGCAGAGCATCAGCAGCGTGATGACGTTCGGCATGAACCAGATCCTGATCCGCTTTACCGAGACGGCCGTCGCGGTGTTCGGTGTGTACTTCAAGCTCCAGAGCTTCATCTTCATGCCGGTGTTCGGCGTGACGAACGCGCTCGTGCCCATCGTCGGATACAACTACGGCGCACAGAAGAAACAGCGCATCCTTCAGACCGTGAAAATGGCCTGCATCATGTCGGTGTCCATCATGCTCATCGGCATGGTGATCTTCCAGCTGGCGCCGGGGCTTCTGATGAAAATGTTCAACGCATCCGATACGATGCAGGTCATCGGCCAGTACGCGCTGCGCATCATCTCCCTCAGCTTTGCCCTAGCGGGCGTGGACATCGTCTTTTCGTCGGTGTTCCAGGCGATGGGCGACGGCATGAAGAGCCTGTGGATGAGCGTCATCCGTCAGCTCCTTGTGCTGCTTCCCTGTGCGTATGCGCTGTCGCTGACCGGCATTCTCAATGTGGTCTGGCTCAGCTTTACCATTGCAGAACTCGTGGCGTTCGTGGTCGGAATTTTGCTGTTCCGCCGCCTGTACCGCCAGCGCATTGCTCCGCTTCCCGACTGATTTTCAACAATCCGATTCAAAAGCCCGGCTTGAAGCCGGGCTTTTGTCATTGCGCGGCGGAAGATTCTGTCAGCGTGGTGCCGGGATAATAGTGCTCCAGAATCGCGCGGTAATCGCTGCCGGAGAGCGCCATGGCGTCCGCTCCGAACTGGCTCATGCCGACGCCGTGCCCATATCCGCGCGTGGTGACGGTAAACATGCTGTCCGCGTCTGAATATGTGACGGTGAACGCCGCGCTGCGCAGCGAGAGCGCGGAGCGGAAGTCCGTTCCGCTGACGGGGATTCCACAGATTTCGATTGTGCGGACGTATCCTGCATCGGTCAGTTCGGTTGCGCCCAGCCATTCTGACGGGGAACCCGATGTTTCAAAATCCGTCAGGGAGAGTTTGAGCAGGGAGGAGAACTCCGTCGCCGTGAATGTCATCGACTGCGTGTAGTCCGGGCTTGCGGTGTCGAGGATGGAGTCCACGCTGATGAGGTACGGGACGGCCTGTCCCCAGACATTTTCTGCCGCTTCGGTCCGCCCGCAGCTCACCGCGTGGTAGCAGGCCAGTGCCGCCGCGCCGTCATAGGTCAGCGTCTGCCCGAGGACACTGTCGACGAGCGCACACAGACGGGTGCGGTTTTCCGAATAGCTGTCGCCCCACATGAGCTGCATCATCGAGTCCGTCACATAGCCCAGTTTCTGGGAGGGATTGGCCCGGAAATGCGCGCCCTGCAGCGTCTCATCCGTCCCCGCGAGATCGCGCATGGCACAGGCGTAACTGTACGATGCGACGGCCTGTGCCTTCAGCGCTTCGTCGCTGTAACTCATCGGCATTTCCGCGGCCACGGAGCCCAGCACATAGTCCCGCGCGGAGACCGTCACGACTTCGCCCTTCGCCTCGTCCAGAATGAGGAACGGTTCCAGACCGTCACCTGTCGTAACGGCCGATGAAGCGGAGGAAGAAGCCGCAGGCGCCGGGGCGCTGTCGGCGGGGGCGGGCTCGGGTGATTCCCGGACGCCCGCGAGCAGCAGCGATGCAATGGGAATACAGAACGTCAGGACGAGGAAAAGTGCCATCAGCGGCAGCATTCGTTTCATAAGATGACCTCCGTTTTTTTCAGCTTCTGCCGGAGCGCATTCTTGTATTTCTCTTTGCAATCATGTAAAATATAGGGAAATGCACGGATGCCCGCAATGCGGCGGGCACAAAGAGGGGTGCAAACAAAGAGAAAGGGGAGATCCGAATGGATCCGACGAATGCGTCTTCCATCGCATACTTATGCGAGGAGTACATCAAAAATAACTTCATCGATCCGGAAGTGTCAGAGCGCCTCGGCGTCAAGAGGGGCCTGCGCAATCCCGACGGCACGGGTGTGCTGGCCGGGCTGACGAACGTGTGCGATGTCGTGGGTTACGAAATGGTGGACGGAAAACCCGTCCCGACCGACGGCCGGCTCATTTACCGCGGCATCGACGTGGAGCGGATCGTGAATGCGGCCTTCGCGGAAGACCGCTTCATGTTCGAGGAAGTCATCTGGCTGCTTCTGTTTGCCAAGCTGCCGACGCCCGCGCAGCTGGCAAACTTCAAGGACACGCTCGAGCGCTACCGCGCGCTGCCTGCGGGGTTCGTTGAGGACATGATCATGAAAGCGCCGTCGCCCAATATCATGAACAAGATGGCGCGCAGCGTCCTCGCTCTGTATTCGTACGACGACAACCCGGAATCGCTCGATCTTCAGAATATCATGCGGCAGTCTGTGGCGCTCATCGCAAGCCTGCCGAGCATCGTCGTGAACGCGTATCAGGTGAAGCGCCGCATCTACGACCACGCCAGCATGTTCCTGCATTTGCCCGTGCCGGGTCAGAGCACGGCTGAGCACATCCTTTCGACGTACCGTGCCGACCAGAACTTTACCAAGGAAGAAGCGCGCCTGCTCGACCTCTGTCTGGTACTGCATGCCGACCACGGCGGCGGTAACAACTCGACGTTCTCGTGCCGTGTGCTGTCCTCGACGGGCACGGATACCTATTCCGCCATCGCCGCGGCCATCGGAAGCCTGAAAGGCCCGAAGCACGGCGGCGCGAACCACAAGGTCATGCAGATGCTCGACATGATGCGCGAGAATATCCGCGACGCGGCGGATGACGAGGAGGTCGCGGCATACCTCACAAAGCTGATCCGCAAGGAAGCGGGCGACCGCTCCGGCCTCATCTACGGCGTCGGCCATGCGGTGTATACGAAGAGCGATCCCCGCGCCGTGATCCTGCGCCGCAACGCGCGTTCGCTGGCGATCCAGAAAGGGTACGACGAGGAATTCTCGCTGTTGTATGCCGTCGAGAGCCTCGCCCCGGAAGTGATGCGCCGCGAGAAGGGCGGCAAACCCATCTGCGCGAACGTCGACCTGTACTCCGGTCTGATTTACCGGATGCTCGGCATCAGCGACGATCTGTTCACTCCGTTGTTTGCCATCAGCCGTATTCCGGGCTGGTGCGCGCACCGCGTGGAAGAAGTCATGTTTGCCAACCGCATCATGCGCCCGGCGTACAAATATCTCGGCACGAACAATACGAACGATTACGTGCCGCTTGAGGAGCGCGTATGAACCGGACATTCTGCCGCCTGATGCTGACGGCCGCCGTTGTGCTCGGCCTTGTGCGTCTGGCTGATCTGTGCGCCTTTACGGATGCGGACGGATTCTGCACGCTGGGAAGTGCGTGGTTCCGCTATGCGTTCGCCGCTGTGTTCTGGGCGCTGCTGTTTCTTGTCCCCGGTCCGAAGCGCGCAGGGGGCAATGTACGTATCCCCGCGCGCGGCGTGCTCGTGCTGCTGGCCGTCCTGTCTGTGGCGGCCGGCGGCTGGACGGCGTATTATGCGGCCTCGGAGTTTCTGTTCCCGTCCACCGTTCTGGCCAGCGAACCGTCCATGCGGATGATGGAGCTGGTCTGGTTTGCGCTGCGGCTCGCGGCCGGGGCAGGCTGGCTTGTGTTCGCCGCGTGGTGCGCGGTGCTGTCGTCGCTCCGGGAGCCGCTGACGCAGGCTTCCGGCACGGCGCGGGCGCTGGGCTACTTCGCGTGGCTCCCGTTCCTGATGCTGGCCCTGACGTCGTACGGCGTGAGTCACCCGTCGGCGCACCGCATCCTGTATATCGTTCCCGTGTTTGCCTACGTCTCGGCGGCGCTGCTCGCGTCCAAGATGCTGGGGCTCATCTGCATCAGCGACGACGCAAGCGTGCGCCGCGGTGCGGCGGCAAGCGGCATCCTGTGTTTCTTTCTGTGTACCTGCGTGTATCTCCCGCAGTCCGTTGTGACGCTGCTTCGCGGCATGTCGGACTGGCAGACGCTCGTCTTTCAGGCGCTGCCGCTGGGAGTGTTCGGGTGTGTCGGCGCGGCTCTGGCGCTTGAGATCTCCCGCACGCGCGGAAAAGTTGTGTCGGAGGAATCTGTATGAGTGTTTTGGCCCAGATCGGCGTTGTTCTGGGAATCTGCCTGTTCGGGGAGGCGGTCAGCGCCGTGCTGCCGCTTCCGGTCCCGGCGGGCGTGACGTCCATGATCATTCTGTTCGTGCTTTTGTGTCTGCGCGTTCTGAATGCAAAAAAAATCGAGGGGGTCAGTTCGTTCCTCCTCAACAATATGGCGGTGTTCTTTGTCCCGTCCTGCGTCGGCATCCTGCGCTATGCCGACGTCTTTTTTGAGAATGCGCTTCCCATCATCCTCATCTGCGCACTGTCCACGCCCGTGGTGTTCTTTACGGCGGGCACGGCCGTCAAGCTGACGATGCGCCTGATGAACCGGAAAGGGGGTTCGGGCGATGTCTAATGCCGTGACCCAGTCCCAGATGTTCGGCATCGTTCTGACGATCGCCGCCTACTTTGTCGGGCTCTTCCTCCAGAAGAAAACGGGATGGAAACTGTGCAATCCGCTGTTGATCGCCGTGGCGATCGTTGTGTGTGTCCTGCTCGTGTTCCGCATCCCGCTGGAGGATTACGAGATGGGCGGCGACATCATCGCCATGCTCATTGTTCCGGCGACGGCCGTGCTTGCCATCGGCGTGCACAGCAACCTGAAAATCCTGCGCCGCTACGCCGTGCCCGTTCTGGTGGGGTGTGTTGTCGGCGGCGTGACGAGCGTGTTCTGCGTTCTCGGATGCTGCAAACTGCTCGCGCTGGATACGATGCTTACCGCGTCGCTGTTTCCGAAGAGCGTGACGACGGCAATCGCGATCGACCTCGCCGAGACGAACGGCGGCGTCGGTTCACTGGCCGCTCTGGGCGTGTTCATCACGGGCGTGGTGGGTGCCATGCTCGCGCCGACGTTCAGCAAATGGTTCCGCATTGAAGACCCGGTCGCACAGGGCATCGCCATCGGCGCGTGCAGCCATGCGCTCGGCACGACGCGTGCGCTGGAACTCGGCGAGCTGCAGGGCGCAATGTCCGGCCTTGCGCTGTCCGTGTGCGGTGTGATCACGGTGATCCTGTCGTTCTTTGTAATTTAAGGAGTAAACTATGCGCTATCGTGCAGTCATTTTCGACATCGACGGGACGCTTGTGCCCAAAGAACTGGACGCGCCGACCCGGCGCGTCACCGGAGCCGTGCGCACTCTGCGTGAGAGCGGATGCAAGGTGATCATCGCCACGGGGCGCAGCCTTGCCGCGGCGCGCGAGGTGCTCGGCCCGGTTGAAGCCGACTATTTTGTCACGGCAAACGGCGGGAGAGTCACGGACGAACAGGGAAAATGCCTGTATGAAAATCCGATGACGCAGGAAGAGATGTACGCGCTGGTGGATTACTGCGAGGACTACGAGATCCCGCTTCTCTTTGTCTATCCCGACGGATATTACTGCTACACGGAATACGAGGCGTACCGCGAGGCCTATGCATCGTCGGAGTCCAGTTTGCGCGTTCTGTTCGACGGCGAGGATCAGGTCCGTCACCTGGAGGGGCTGCCGAGCGGAGCCGGCGCGCTGATGAGCGCGGCCCAATTGGAGGGCTTTCAGGAGAAGTACGGCCACCTCGGTCTGCGCTTTGCACCGTACTGGGAGGGCGCGTACGACATCATGCGCGCGAGTACGAACAAGGCGCTGTCCACAGGAAAACTTCTGGAGATGCTCGGCATCGGCTGGGAAGAGGCAGCGGCCGTCGGCGACGGGCTGAACGACGCCGAGCTGATGGAGCACGCGGGCTTTTCCGTCGCGATGGGCAACGCGTGCGAAGAGCTGCGCAAAGCAGCCGACGCCGTGGCGCCGCCCGCGTCTGAGGACGGCACGGCTGCTGCCATCGAGACGTATTTCCTGTGAGAGGTGTGCATATGCATCCGTTTACCCCCGTCTGCGCGCATCCCGCGCGTGTGCTCATCCTCGGCACATGGCCGAGCCCGAAGAGCCGGGAGACCGGGTTCTACTACGGTCATCCCCGCAACCGTTTCTGGCCGATGCTGGCGCGCCTGTACGGTGCCGAACCTCCGCGGACGCGTGAGGAAAAGGAAGAGTTGATCCGAACCCACGGTTTGGCGCTGTGGGATGTGCTGGCCTCGTGCGAGATCACGGGGGCTGCGGATGCGTCCATCCGCGCGGAGACACCGAACGACATTCCGGCCCTGTGCCGGGAACTCGGCGTGCAGCACGTTTTGTGCAACGGGGCCACGGCTTACACGCTGTACCAAAAGCACATTCCAAACGGCCCCGCGGCTGAGAAGCTCCCATCGACCAGTCCGGCCAACGGGGCGAAGAGCATGGATGCCCTGTGCGACGCGTGGGGCGATGCGCTCCGGCGCTGCGGCGTGCTCTGAGTGATTCCAATGAAAAAAGTCCTGTCCGATACCGGACAGGACTTTTTGTTTGCAGAAAATCAGTTGAGTGCGATGTGGCGGGGCAGGCCGCCGATGTAGACGGGCGTCAGTTCCGCCTGAATCAGCGGATACACATAGCGGACAAATTCGTCCGTCACGCCGAAGCCGTCTTCGGTGATCCACTCGCGGGGGACGAGCTTTTCCTGATTGGCGATCTCGCCGATGTCGGCAAGGCCGGTCACGCACAGGTACGGACGGGTGGACAGACGGCGGAGAACGACCATCTTGCCAGACTCGCTGTCGCGCACGGCGGCCATGGCGGCGGCGCCGCCGGCCTGATACGCCTCAGTGATGTCGGTGCGGCTGGCGACGTGTGCCGAGCAGCGCTGCAGGGTGTTCAGCTCAATGGCGCGCGTTTTGCATCCCACGCGGTCGGAAATCACGCCGGCGAGAAATTTTCCGGCGCCGGTGAGGTTCTTGTGGCCGAACACGTCGTGTGTGGCCGCTTCACCCGCGAGCTCACAGACGTAGCGCCCGTCGGCCAAACGGATGCCCTCGGAGACGGCGATGACGAGATTGCCGCGCTTCGCCTGAAGCGTGCGCACGCTCTCGACGAACGCGTCCAGATCAAACGGTGTCTCCGGCAGACAGATGATGTCCGCACCGGAGCAGTCCGCGCCCTTGGCGAGCGCGGCGGCACCCGTCAGCCAGCCGGCGTTGCGGCCCATGATCTCCACGACCGTCACGCTCTTCAGATTGTACACGAGGCTGTCGCGCACGATCTCTTTCATCACGATGCCGATGTATTTGGCCGCCGAGCCGAAGCCGGGCGTGTGGTCGGTCACGGCGAGATCGTTGTCGATCGTCTTGGGCACGCCGATGCAGCACAGGTCGCTGCCCGTCATGCGCGCATAGGCGCTCATCTTCTCGATGGTGTCCATGCTGTCGTTGCCGCCGATGTAGATGAAATAACCGATGTCCAGTTCAGCAAGACGCGCAAAGATCGTCTCGTAGATCTCGTCGTTCTCGCCGATCTCAGGCAGCTTGTAGCGGCAGCTGCCGAGGAATGAGGAGGGGGTGCGCTTGAGAAGTTCAGCCTCCACTTCCGAGCGGATCTGCGTGGACAGGTCGACGACCAGCCAGTCCAGAAGCCCCTCGATACCGTACTGCATTCCGTATACTTGGGGTACGCCGAGGCTCTTGGCCGTTTCGTATACGCCGACCAGACTTGAGTTGATCACGGCGGTCGGCCCGCCGCTCTGTCCCACAATCACGTTTTTCATGAGTGCTCGTCCTTTCCGTTTCGCTCCGTTCTTTTGCCCGCGCCGCGGGCCTTGTGTTCTTTGCCTTATTATACAATAAAAGCGGCGTCCGTGTCGATACGGACGCCGCGAAAAATCGTTTATTTTCCGCCTTTCAGCGCCTTCATGCGCAGGTCGTGCTGCAGGATGCGCTTGCGGATGCGGATGCTCTGCGGAGTGACCTCCAGAAGCTCATCCGGCTTGAGAAATTCAAGGCTCTCCTCAAGGCTGAACTTCGACACCGGAACGAGACGCAGTGCGTCGTCACTGCCGGAGGCGCGGGTATTCGTCAGGTGCTTGGTCTTGCAGACGTTGACGCTCATGTCCTCGCCGGCGGCGGTGTAGCCGATGACCATGCCCTCGTACACCTTCTCGCCCGGATTGACGATCAGCGTGCCGCGCTGCTGCGCGTTGAACAGGCCGTACGTGACGGCGACGCCCGTTTCGAAGCTCACGAGGCTGCCCGTCGAACGGCCCGGCAGCTCGCCCTTCCACTCGTCATACCCGTCGAAGATCGTGTTCAGGACGCCTTCGCCGTGCGTATCCGTCAGAAATTCGCTGCGGTAGCCGAACAGACCGCGGGAGGGGATGCGGAATTCGATGCGCATCCGGTTCGTGCCGAGAGGCGCCATCTGGACCAGCTCACCCTTGCGCGCGCCGAGCTTCTGCATGACGCTGCCCTGATAATCCGTCGGCACGTCGATGACGACGTGCTCCATCGGCTCCATCGTCACGCCGTTTTCCTCGTGCGTCAGCACCTTGGGCGGGGAGACCTGAAGCTCATAGCCTTCGCGGCGCATCGTCTCGATGAGGATGGACAGATGCATTTCGCCGCGGCCCATCACGCGGAAGCTCTCCGTCGTCTCGGAATCCTCCACGCGCAGAGCGACGTCTTTCAGAAGCTCGCGGTGCAGGCGCTCACGGATCTGACGGCTCGTGACGAATTTGCCTTCTTTGCCGGCAAACGGGCTGTCGTTGACGGCAAACGTCATCTCGACCGTCGGATCGTTGATCTTCACGAAGGGCAGAGGTTCGACCAGAGCCGGCGTGCACAGCGTGTTGCCGATGTTGATGTCGGTCAGACCGGAGAACGCAACGATGTCGCCCGCGGAAGCCTCGTCCACCGGCGTGCGGCCGTTGGCGGCGAAGCTGTACAGAGCCGTGATGCGGCCGCGCTTGTTCAGATCGGGATCGTGCCAGTCGCACACGACAACGTCCTGGCCCACGCGCACACGGCCGTTCTCCACGCGGCCGATGCCGATGCGGCCCACGAAATCGTTGTAGTCGATCGACGAGCACAGCATCGAGAACGGAGCCTCGGGATCGCCGACCGGCGGTTTGACGTAATCGAGAATGGTGCGGAACAGCGGCTCCAGATTTTCACCCGGAACGTCGGGGCTGTAGCTCGCCGTGCCGGCGCGGCCCGAGCAGAACACCATCGGGCTGTCGAGCTGCTCGTCCGTCGCGCCCAGATCCATCAGCAGGAGAAGGATCTCGTCGATAACTTCCTTGACACGCGCATCCGGACGGTCGATCTTGTTGACCGCGATGACGAGCGACAGGTTCTGCTGCAGGGCTTTCTGCAGCACGAAGCGCGTCTGCGGCATGCAGCCCTCGGCCGCATCCACGAGCAGCAGAACGCCGTTGACCATTTTCAGGACGCGTTCCACCTCGCCGCCGAAGTCGGCGTGGCCCGGGGTATCTACAATGTTGATCTTCACGCCGTCGTAATACGTTGCGGCGTTCTTGGCAAGAATGGTGATGCCGCGCTCGCGCTCGATGTCGCCGGAGTCCATGACGCGGTCGGCGACCTGCTGATTGTCGCGGAAAGCGCCGGACTGCTTGAGCATCTGGTCCACAAGCGTCGTTTTGCCGTGGTCGACGTGGGCGATGATGGCAATGTTGCGCAGATTGGTCTGTTCCATGATCTCTTTTTCCCTCTTCTGTCATATGTTGAAAAACTTGTACATTTCTTGAACCAATCTATTCTATAATAAGAAAATACCGTTTGTCAAGAAACGGTTTTGTGCTATACTGTACGAAACGGGAAAGGAGAGGGTCGTCCGTGAAACTGACGCGTGCACTTCGCCGGGAAGACGTGCTCTTTCTGGTGCTTCTGACGGCGCTGGGATTCTGGGCGCGGTCAGCGCTGTTTGGCATGGTGTCACAGGATTATATGTACTTCCTCGGCCCTTGGTATGACACGCTGCGGGATGAGGGGTTTTCCGCTCTGGGGCGGCAGTTCGGCGATTATTCACCGCTGTATTACTATCTGCTTGCCATTCTTGCAAAGCTGTCGCCGGACAGCCTTCTCTGCATCAAACTGCTGTCGTGCGCGGCGGACGTCGTTCTGGCGCTGTATGCAATGCGCATCGCCTGGGCGGTGTCGCAGTCCCGCACGCGTGCATGCCTTGCGTATGCGCTTGTCTTTCTGCTTCCGCAGATCGTGTTCAACAGCGCAGCGTGGGCGCAGTGCGACGCGATGTACGCGGCTGCGCTCGCGGCGTGCGTGTACTATTTCACACAGGGTAAGGACGCAGCCGGAATGCTGGCGTACTCCGTTGCGTTCGCGTTCAAACTGCAGGCGATCCTGCTCGGGCCGTTTCTGCTTATCCTGTTTGTGCTGCGGCGCATCCGCGTGAGGACGTTCTTCCTCGTGCCGGCCGTCTACGTGCTCACGTGTGTGCCCGCGTGGCTGTGCGGGCGGAGCTGGAAGAGCCTCCTTTCGACGTATTTCCAGCAGACGCAGACGTATGGCTCGGTGTCCATGAACGCGCCCTCGCTGTATCTTTTATTTTCGCCCTATGACACGAAGCCCGTCATCCGTGCCGGCGTGCTGCTGTGCGCCGGTGTTGTACTGTGCGCGGCGTACCTCGCACTGAAAAATCCCGTGCGGCCGTCGCCGCGTCTGGTTCTGGTGCTCGCGGCGGCGAGCGCCGCATGTACGGCGTGGCTGTTGCCGGGGATGCACGAGCGGTATTTCTATGTCGCCGAGGTGCTGGCGGCGGTCTGGGCCGTTGTGCGCCCGCGCAGCGCGCCTGCGGCGGTGCTTTTGTGCACCAGCGCCGTATACACATATGCAAACTATTTCTGGAGTGAAGGAAGGCTGCCGACACAGATCTTTGTGTTCTTTGTGCTGGCCGCAGCGCTGTGGCTGTTGCGCGACGTGTGGAGAGAGTGGCGCGCGGCGCAGAATTCAGAAACATAGAAGAAAGCCCGCGACGGCATGCCGTCGCGGGCTTTCTGTATGAGGGGACGCGTCACGCGAACACCGCGACCCAGTACGAACAGCCGTCGCTGTCGTACATGTGGGCGATCGCTCC
>CALXBO010000041.1 GCA_944386565.1 uncultured Ruthenibacterium sp.
CAGCTTATTTATTATATCTCGCAAAGTCTTGTTTGTCAAGTACTTTTTTGAGATTTTTTTGCGACCCGGAGGAGTTTGGCGTCACTAGCGGGGTGCAATAATATATTATACACACCTTCCCCCCTTTTGTCAACGCTTTTTGACAAAAAAATTCAAAAAACTTTGTAATTTCTCCCGAACGCGGTTTTTCGGCCCAAAACGGGCTGTTTTTGCGGGTTTTGTCCTTGTTTTGCGGACAGCCCTCCGCACATCGCGGTCAGCCGTTTTCCTGTATATATATATAGTATATATAAGAAAACCGCCGCGCCCACACGGGACGCGGCGGCAAAAAAGTTTCGATTATTTCTTCTGCTTCGCAGCGAGATCCGCGAGAGCGTCCTTGCGGGACAGGTTGATGCGTCCCTGCTGGTCGATCTCGGTGACCTTGACGAGCAGCTCGTCGCCCACGGCGACGACGTCCTCGACCTTCTCGACGCGCTTGGTGTCGAGCTTCGAGATGTGGACAAGACCCTCTTTGCCCGGAGCGATCTCAACGAACGCACCGAACGCCATGAGGCGCGTGACACGGCCCTTATAGATGGCGCCGATCTCCGGGTCCTCCACGATGGTCTTGATGGTGTTGACAGCAGCCGCAATGTCCTCGGCATTGACGGCCGACACGTAGACCGTGCCGTCCTCCTCAATGTCGATCTTGCAGTTCGTCTTGGCGCAGATCTCCTGAATGACCTTGCCGCCCTTGCCGATGACGTCCTTGATCTTGTCGACGTCGATCTTGAGCGTCTCCATCTTGGGCGCATAGGGGCTGAGCTCGGCGCGCGGCTCGGCGATGACAGGCAGCATGATCTCGTCGAGGATGTAGAGACGGCCCTTGCGGCACTTCTCGAACGCTTCCTCGATGATCTCATACGTCAGGCCGTCGACCTTGATGTCCATCTGGATGGCCGTGATGCCCTTCTTCGTGCCGCCGACCTTGAAGTCCATGTCGCCGTGGAAGTCCTCGACGCCCTGGATGTCGAGCATCGTCATCCAGCGGTCGCCCTCGGTGATGAGGCCGCAGGAGACGCCCGCGACGGGAGCCTTGATGGGCACGCCGGCGTCCATCAGAGCCAGCGTGGAGCCGCAGATGGACGCCTGGCTGGTGGAACCGTTGGACGACAGCACCTCGGACACGAGGCGCATGGCATACGGGAACTCCTCGACGGAGGGCAGGACGGGCAGCAGGGCGCGCTCAGCGAGCGCACCGTGGCCGATCTCGCGGCGGCCGGGGCTGCGCGGAGCGCGCGCCTCGCCGACGGAGTACGGCGGGAAGTTATAGTGGTGCATGTAGCGCTTGGTCTCCTCGGTGGAGATGTCGTCGATGATCTGCGCGTCACGCATCGTGGAGAGGGTCGCGGCGGTGAGCACCTGCGTCTGGCCGCGGGTGAACATGCCGGAGCCGTGGACGCGGGGCAGCAGGCCGACCTCGGCGGCCAGCGGGCGGATCTCATTGATGCCGCGGCCGTCGACGCGCTTGCCGTCGTCGAGCAGCCAGCGGCGCACGACGAACTTCTGCATCTTGTACATGATCTCCTCGATCGTCGCCTCGCCCCACTGCTCAGCGTACTGGGCGGCGATGCGGTCGCGGATGGGCAGCAGACGCGCGTCACGCACGGTCTTGTCGTCGGTGTCCATGGCGGCCTTGAAGTCGTCGAGGTACTCGGCCTTGACGGCTTCGAACAGGTCGTGGTCGAGCTCCATGGACTGGAACTCGATCTTCGGCTTGCCGATCTCGGCAACGATGCCGTTGATGAACCCGATCATCTTCTTGATCTCGACGTGTGCTTCCTTGATGGCGCGGAGCATGGTGTGCTCGTCCACCTCGTTGGCGCCGGCCTCGATCATGACGATCTTCTCCATGCTGGCGGCAACGGTGAGCTGCAGGTCGCTCTTTTCACGCTGGGCCTGCGTGGGGTTGACGACGAGCTCGCCGTCGACGAGGCCCATATACACGCCCGCGATGGGGCCCTTCCAGGGGATCTCGGAGATGGACAGCGCGACGGACGTGCCGATCATGCCCGCGATCTCGGGGCTGCAGTCCTGATCGACGCTCATGACCGTCATGACGACGGCGACGTCGTTGCGCATATCCTTCGGGAACAGCGGACGGATGGGGCGGTCCACGACGCGGGACGTCAGGATGGCCTTCTCGCCCGGGCGGCCCTCACGGCGCATGAAGCTGCCGGGGATGCGGCCGACGGAGTAGAGCTTCTCCTCGAAATCGACGGAGAGGGGGAAGAAATCGACGCCCTCACGCGGCTTGTCGCTCATCGTGACGTTGCACAGAACGGCGGTGTCGCCGTAGCGCACCATGCAGCTGCCGTTCGACAGCGCGCACATCTTGCCCGTCTCGACGACGAACGGACGGCCGGCGAGCGTGGTCTCAAATTTGCGGTACTTGGGGAATGTCTCCCGCTTGGATGCGAATTCCAATGCCATTTGTTTTTGCCTCCTTTGTGATTCGGGAAGGCGCGCTCCGCATCCGGTTTTAGCAATAAATCCAACGCTTTTTCGCGAAAAAGCGCTCGAGTCATTGCTGCAACGCGGACGGCGGGCTGACGCTTCCGATTCGTTTCAAAATACACGCAAAGGCAGACGGCACGCACGGCCGTCTGCCTTTGATTGTGTCTTACTTGCGAAGACCCAGCTTCGCGATCAGGGCACGATAGCGCTCGATGTCCTTCTTCTGCAGATAGGCGAGCAGGTTGCGGCGGCGGCCGACCATCTTGAGCAGGCCGCGACGGCTGTGGTGATCGTTTTTGTTGGTCTTCAGGTGCTCGGTGAGGTGGTTGATGCGCGCGGTGAGCAGCGCGACCTGAACCTCGGGAGAACCGGTGTCCGTGTCATGCACACGGGCGGAAGCGATGATTTCGTTCTTATCCATGTTCGTATCTCCTCTTCTGTTTTTTGGCCGTGAACGAAGTGTCGGTAAACCGCGAGGGATGCGCCGGCCACTGCGTTCGGGTCCGTTTTGCCGCATTCTGCGGCAGCTTATTCAGTATATCATGCGCGGCGGGAAAAAGCAAGAAGATTTTCCGTTTCACGCGCGGCCGAACTCGGCCAGAGCCTCGCCGGCGGCGCGGTGCACCATGGCGGTGAGCGCCGCGAGATTCTCGTATTTTTCCGTCGGCCACAGCCAGCGGACAAAGCGCACGCGCGCCGTCTCGCCGTAGACGTCGCCCGAAAAGCCGGGCAGGAACGTCTCGCACGTGACGTGGCAGATGTCGTCGCTCACCGTGGGGCGGCTGCCGAGGCCCGTGGCGCCCGGATGGCGCGAGCCGTCGGGCAGCGTGACCTCGGTGATGTACACCCCGCTGCGCGGCACGAGCATGCCCGCGGGGTAGACCTGGTTGATGGTGGGAAAGCCCAGCGTGTGCCCGAGCCCCGCGCCGCGGCGGATGGGAAACTCGATGGCGTAGTCCTCGCCGAGCATCGCGTTGACCTCGGCGATATCGCCCTCGGCCAGCGCCTTGCGGATGCGGGTGGACGACACGCGCCCGCCCTTGTACTCGGTGATGGGCACGATGTCGGCCGCGATGCCGCGCTCGGCGCACAGGCGGCGCAGCACATCGACGTTGCCCGCCTTGTCCTTGCCGAACGTGAAGTTCGGGCCGCAGAACACGGCGCGCGCGCCGAGAAGCCCGACGAGCACATCGTCCACGAACTGCTCGGGCGAGAGCGTCGCGAACGACTCGAACGGCGGGCGCATCATGGCCCCGATGCCGAGCGATGCGATGCGGCGGCGCTTCTCCTCGGAGCTGAGGATGCGCGCGCCCTTGAAGCCGCCGACGTCCGGCAGCGAAAACGTGAACACCGCGGGCACAAGGCCGTGTTCGCCGGCGTACCGGACGGCCTCGCCCAGCACGGCGCGGTGGCCGATGTGCACGCCGTCGAAATAGCCCAGCGCGACGGCAGTGCCCGCCCCGGCGTCAATCTTCGACAATGTTTTGGTGTACTGCATTCGATCCCTCACGTTCCGCGAACAGTTTTTCCGCGCGCAGCTCGCCGCCCTGTGCGCGGCCGACGCCGAGAAAGCGCCCGTCCGCGAGGATGCGCACGCGCGCGGGAGCGTCTTCGGCGCACCGCACGGGCGCGCCGTTCTCGAGCCGGCGGCGCTGCCCCGCGCTCACCTCGACGGCGGGCAGGTGCGCGAACACCGTCTCGACGGACAGCATCAGCTCCTCGAGCGTTCCCTCGTCGCGCGCTGCCTGAATTTCATCCAGCGTGTGCGCGTCGGCGAGGCGGTACGGCCCGGCGGCGGTGCGGCGCAGCGCCGTCATGTGGGCGGCGGTGCCGAGATGCGCCGCGATGTCCTCAATGAGCACGCGCACATACGTGCCCTTGGAGCACAGGATGCGCAGCTCGTATTCGTTCTCCCCCGTCTTCCCGAGGCACTCCAGCTCATGGATGCACACGGGACGGGCTTTGCGCTCGACGGTGCGCCCGGCGCGCGCGGCCTTGTAGAGCGGCACGCCGTTCACCTTGACCGCCGAATACATCGGCGGGGTCTGCATCTGATCGCCCAGAAAGTGCGGCAGAGCCGCTCTGAGCGCCGCTGCGTCGAGCGATGCGGGCACGTCGCGCGTCTCGATCACCGCGCCGGTCGAATCGCCGGTGTCGGTGCGCGCGCCCAGTTTCATGCGCGCGACGTATTCCTTCTCCGCGCGCTCCTGCATGTCCACCGCTTTGGCCGCGCTGCCGACGAACACGGGCAGCACGCCCGTGGCCATCGGATCGAGCGTGCCGCCGTGGCCGATCCTGCGCGTCTTGCAGATGCCGCGCAGCTTGGCCACGACGTCAAACGACGTGAACCCGGCGGGCTTGTCGACGATCAGGATTCCCTGCATAATTCTCTTTCCACCTCGGCGAGAACGGCGGATTTCGCGTTCTCCAGGCTTCCGAGCAGTTCGCAGCCGGCGGCCTGCTTGTGGCCGCCGCCTCCGAGATGCGCGGCGATGGCCGACGCGTCCTTGCCCAGCACGGTGCGCACGCTGATCTTGTAGCTGCCCGTGGGCTGCTGGCGCAGCGTGACGCCCACTTCCACGCCCTCGATGGCGCGGGGGATGCCCGTGACGCCCTCGAGGTCGTCGGGCTCGGCGCCGGTGGCGGCGATCTCCTCTTTCGTGAGGTGCGTCAGCGCGCAGCGGCCGTCGAAGTGGTACTCAAGGTTCTCGAGCGCCAGCTGTTCCACGGCGAGGCGGCTGCGGCTCTTGTTTTCAAACAGAATGCTGTTGAGCCGCGCGACGTCCGCGCCCGCCTCGATGAGCTTCGCGGCGACGGCGTGGGTGCGCGCGGTGGTGTTGGCAAACTTGAAGCAGCCCGTGTCGGTGGCGACGCCCGTGTACAGGCACTCGGCCACGAGCGGGTCGATCTCGGCGTTCATCGCACACAGCACGTCGTACATCAGCTCCGCCGTGGCGGCCGCCGAGCCGTCGAGCAAAATCGCGTCGGCGTATCCCGTGTTCGAGGGATGGTGGTCGATGCACAGATCGGTGCGCTCGGAGTACTCGCGCACCGCGTCGCCGAAGAGCTGGATGCCCGCGACGTCGACGGCCACGACGTACGCCGGCTCGAACGAGCCGTCGAACAGGCCGATCTGCATATAGTCGTAGCGCGGGGGGATGGGGTCGGCGCACAGCACGGCGACGGTCTTGCCCAGACGCTTGAGCGCGTGATACAGCGCCGCGGAGGAGCCGATGGTGTCGCCGTCGGGGTTCTTGTGGCACAGAAGCAGGATGTTCTCGGCCTTGTACAGGCGCGTGAGCACCTCGGTCACGTCGATGGTCTCGGCGCAGCTCATAGCTTGTCCTCCTTCAGCTCCGACAGGATCTCGCCGATGTGGGCGGCGTAGGCCGCGCCCTCGTCCGCCACGAAGCGGAATTCGGGCGCCTTGCGGATGTGCATGCGCTTTGCGATCTCGCTGCGCACGTGGCCCGCGGCGCGGTTGAGCGCCGACGCGGCCTCGGCCGCGCCGCCCTCTCCCAGCTTCGAGACGAACACTTTCGCGCTGGACAGATCCGGCGCGAGCTCGACGCGCAGCACGGTCACAAGGCCCTGCACGCGCGGGTCTTTCATGCCGCCGATGACGGCGATGAGTTCACGGCGCATGTCCTCGGACAGGCGCGCCATGTTTTTCGATTGAGCCATAGCGTCTCCTTTCGGTCAGTCGCGGTACTCTTCCATCATGAAGGCTTCGAAGATGTCGCCCTCCTTGATGTCGGAGAACTTCTCGAGGCCGATGCCGCACTCATAGCCCTGAGCCACTTCCCTGACGTCGTCCTTGAAGCGGCGCAGCGAGTCGATCTCGTCCTCGGTGATGACGATGCCGTCGCGCACGAGGCGGATCTTCGCCGCGCGCGTGACCTTGCCCTCGAGCACGTAGCAGCCCGCGATGGTGCCGGCCGACGAGATCTTGAACACGTTGCGCACCTCGGCGCGGCCGAGCTCGACCTCGCGGAACTTCGGCGCGAGCATGCCCTTCATGGCGTCGCGCACGTCGTTGATGGCGTCGTAGATGACGCGGTACATGCGCAGCTCCACTTCGCTCTGCGCGGCCTCGTCCTTGGCGACGGGGTCGGGGCGGACGTTGAAGCCGATGATGATGGCGTTGCCCGCGTTGGCGAGCATGACGTCGGACTTGTTGATGGCGCCGACGCCCGCGTGGATGACGCGCACGCGCACCTCGTCGTTGGAGAGCTTCTCGAGGCTCTGCTTGACGGCCTCGGCCGAGCCCTGCACGTCGGCCTTGACGATGATGGCGAGCTCCTTGCGCTGGCCCTCGGCGATCTGGCTGAACAGGTTGTCGAGCGTGACCTTGTGGAACGCGGCGAACTGCTTCTCCTTGGCCTCGGCGGCGCGCTTGTCGGCGAGCTCGCGGGCGAGTTTCTCGTCCTCGACGATGTCGAACAGGTCGCCCGCGGCGGGCACTTCGGTGAGACCGGTGATCTCGACCGGCGTGGAGGGGCCGGCCTCTTTCAGCGTGCGGCCCTTGTCGTTGCGCATCACGCGCACGCGGCCGACGGCCGTGCCGGCGATGATGATGTCGCCCTGGTGCAGCGTGCCCTTCTGGACGAGCAGCGTCGCGATGGGGCCCTGGCCCTTGTCGAGGCGCGCTTCGATGACGGCGCCCTTCGCGCGGCGGTTGGGGTTGGCTTTCAGCTCCTTGACCTCCGCGACGAGGTTGATGTTCTCGAGCAGGTCGTCGATGCCCTGGCCCGTCAGAGCGGACACCGGCACGCAGATGATGTCGCCGCCCCACTCCTCGGGGACGAGCTCGTACTGCGTGAGCTGCTCCATGACGCGCTCGGGGTTCGCGGTCGGCTTATCCATCTTGTTGATGGCAACGATGATGGAGACGCCCGCGGCCTTGGCGTGGTTGATGGACTCGACCGTCTGCGGCATGATGCCGTCGTCGGCAGCCACGACCAGCACGGCGATGTCCGTGAGGTTCGCGCCGCGCGCGCGCATCGAGGTAAAGGCCTCGTGGCCCGGGGTGTCGAGGAAGGTGATCGGCTTGCCGTTCATCTCGACCTGATACGCGCCGATGTGCTGCGTGATGCCGCCGGCCTCGCCCGCGGTGACGCGCGTCTTGCGGATGGCGTCGAGGATGCTGGTCTTGCCGTGGTCGACGTGGCCCATGACCACGACGACGGGCGGGCGCTCGACGAGGTCCTCCTCGCGGTCCTCATCGGCCTCGAACAGGCGCTCCTCGATGGTGATGTGCACCTCGTGCTCGACCTTCGCGCCGAGCTCCTCGGCGACGAGGGAGGCGGTGTCGAAGTCGACCGTCTCGGAGATGGACGCCATGACGCCGAGGCCCATCAGCTTCTTGATGACCTGCGCGACGTTCACCTTCAGGCGGCTGGCCAGCTCGCCGACGGTGATCTCGTCGGGGATCATGACCTTCAGCTGCGCCTTGCGCGCCTTCTCGAGCTGGATGCGCTGCAGGCGCTCGGCCTCCGTCTCGCGCTTCTTGCCGAAGTTGCCGTTCTTGCCATTGCCGCCGAACTTGCCGGGACGGCCGGTGAACTTCTGCTTGTTGCCCGCGGGCATCGGGCGGCGGCGGTTCTCGACGTTCTTCGTCGAGGCCAGCTCCGTGTATTTCTCGTTGAATTTGTCGAGGTTGACGTCGACGCTGTGCGTGTCGACCGTCATCGTCACCACCTCGCGCTTTTCGGCGGCGGGGCGGTTCTCCTTTTCGGGGCGCACGCGGATGCGCTCCTTGCGCTTCTGCGCGGGCTCGCGCGACGCGCGGTTGTCCTTGTGCTCGGGCTTCGCGGGCGCGGCGGGCGCGTTCTCCGCTTTGGGCGCGGGCTGAGCCTTGGCGGGCTCGGGCTTCTTCGGCTCCGTCTTCGCCGCGGGCTTTGCGTCGCGGCGGCCGTCGCGGCGCGGCTCGTGCTTTTTGCCCTCGGGCTTCTCATCGGCCGAGGCGAAGAACTCGTCGAAGCTCGCAACGGCCGTCTTCGCAGTGAAGTGCTCGAACGCGTAGTCGAGCTCCTCCTGCGTGAGGGGCGTCGTGTGCTTTTTGGTCTCGCCGGTCTTGGCGGCATACAGGTCGATGAGCTCCTTGTTCTGCACGCCGAGGTCGCGGGCGAGGTCGCTGAGTTTGTATTTGATGCTTACGGGCATGGGCGTTCCTCCTTAGAAAAGAGCTTTGCAAGCTCCGGATTTGTGACGGCGAACACGCCGGCACGTTTTTTGGTCACGGCAAGCAGGTCGTCCTGCCCGAGCGCCAGCGTGGCGAACGGTGTGCCGGACCTCTCGCAGAACGTGCGCACGCGCCGCGCCGTCCCTTCCGAGACGTCGGCCGCGCACAGCACGAGCTGCGCGGTATGGTCATAAGCGCTCTCCTTCACCGCTTCGAAACCCTGCACGAGGGCCCCGGCCTTGCGGCACAGCGAGAGCGAAAAGAGTGGATTACTCGGCATGCGCTTCCTCCTCGGCCTCGGCGATGCGCGCCTGCATCGCGTCGTAGACCTCGTCGGGGATGGTGCACTCCAGCGCGCGCTCGAAGCGCTTTGCCTTGCGCGCCTTGGCGAAGCATGCCGCCGAGGGGCAGACGTACGCGCCGCGCCCCGGCTTGCGGCCGGCGAGGTCCAGAAGGACTTCGCCCTCGCTCGTGCGCACCACGCGCACCAGCTCTTTCTTGGGCTTGGATTCGTTGCATCCCATGCACCGCCGAAGCGGCACTTTACGCGGCGTCATCGTTTCCTCCCCCTTTTATTCCGCGTCCGCGGCTGCTTCCGGCTCCTTCTTCACGGGCGGCTCCTCGCCGTAGTAGCCGGATTCGGGGCGGATGTCGATGTTGTAACCGGTCAGACGCGCCGTGAGGCGGGCGTTCTGGCCCTTGTTGCCGATGGCCAGCGACAGCTGGTTGTCGGGCACGGTGACGCGGCAGGCCTTCGTGTCGCCCTCGAGGATCTCGACGCCGACGACCGTCGCGGGGGACAAAGCCGCCGAGATGAACGCGGCGGGGTCCTCGCTCCAGCGCACGATGTCGATCTTCTCGCCGCCGAGCTCCTCGACGATCTTCGCGACGCGCTGGCCGCGCGGGCCGATGCACGCGCCGACGGGATCGACGTTCGGGTCCTTCGACCAGACGGCCATCTTCGTGCGGGCGCCCGCCTCGCGGCTGATGGCCTTGATCTCCACGGTGCCGTCGAAGATCTCGGGCACTTCCATCTCGAACATGCGCTTGACAAGGCCGGGATGCGTGCGGCTGAGCATCATGCGCGGGCCGCGGTCGTTCGAGGTGACGTCCACGACGTACACCTTGATGCGCTGGCCCTCGGTGAGCGTCTCGCCCGCCACCTGCTCGCTGCGCGGCAGCGTGGCCACGCCGCCGCCCGCGAGCTCCAGCGTCGCGACGCCGCGGCGCTCGTCGATGCTGTTCACGACGGCCGAGAGGATCTCGTGCGACTTGGACTGCATCTCCGCGTACTGCTGGCTGCGCTCGGCCTCCTTGAGGCCCTGGCGGATGACGTGCTTCGCGGTCTGCGCCGCGATGCGGCCGAATTCCTTTGTCTTGAGGGGATAGGGCACGAAGTCGCCGAGGCGGGCGTCCTTCTTTTTCAGGCGCGCCTGCGGGAGGGTGACTTCGATGTTCGGGTCGAACACTTCTTCCACGACCTCTTTCAGCAGGCAGACGCTGAACTTGCCCTCGGCGGGGTCGATCTCGACGCTGACGTTCTCGTCGTCGACGTTGTAGCCTTTCTTCACGGCCAGGATCAGGGCCGCCTCGATCTTCTCGAGCAGGTAGTTCTCCGGCAGGCCGCGCTCTTTCTCGAGCTGAGCCAGAGCCTCAAAAAATTCGCTGTTCATTTTTCCGATCACCCATTCTTCACTTTCTGTATATGATATTCAAAACCATGCGATTTTTTCACGCCGGCGGCGTTCAGTCGAACAGATCGTCGTCGTCGCACAATTTGCAGAAGCTCACGGCCTTTGCGTCGATGCCGCGCACATCGCCTGCGCAATCGAGCACGATCACGCCGTCCTTCTTCTCCACGAGAACGCCGCGCACGTCGCGCGCGCCCGTCTCGTCGGGGCGGATGAGGTGCGCCAGCACCTCGCGGCCGCGCATCGCCTCAAAGTGCGCGTCCTTCGTGAGATGGCGACCGAGGCCGGGGCCGCCCACTTCCATATAATAGCTCTCGGGGATGGGGTCCGCCTCGTCGATGACGGGGTTGATGGCCCGCGTGGCCTCCTCGCACGCGTCGATGTCCAGCGGCTCATCGCGGTCGATGAAGATGCGTAAAAAGCGGTCCGGCCCTTCTTTTTCGTAGCGCACGTCCCACAGCCGCAGCCCGAGCTGCGCGAGCACCGGTTCCACCAGCGCCTCGACGGCGGCCACCGTATTGCCGCCCTTTGCCTTCTGTGCCATGAAATTCTCCTTAACAAACATGAAAGAGCGGACCGCAAGGCCCACTCTTTCCATAACACATAATCGTACAATGGCATTATAGCACGCGAAATGGCGGAAATCAAGCACTTTTTTTATGTCGACAAATCTGGTATAGTAATAGAGTATGAGTGAAACTGCGCTCGGGGAGGCGACGGAGGATGGAAAAAACGCAGGCGCAGCAGCTGGCGGCGCTGTGCTCGGGCTCCGATGCATGGCACATCGGCGGCAAGGGCACGGGCGTGCCGGAGATCTGCGTGACGGACGGCCCGCACGGCGTGCGCAAGAGCCGCACGGGCCGCATGGGCGTGGGGGACAATCTCCCCGCGACGTGCTTCCCCGCCGCGTGTGCGACGGCGTGCAGCTTTGACCCCGAGCTTCTCGAGGAGATGGGCCGCGCGCTGGGCGAGGAGTGCCTTGCGGCGGGCGTGGCCGTGCTGCTCGGGCCGGGCGTGAACATCAAGCGCAGCCCCTTGTGCGGGCGCAATTTTGAATATTTCTCCGAGGACCCGCTCGTGGCCTCGTCGTGCGCGGCGGCGCTGGTGCGCGGCATCCAGTCCACGGGCGTGGGCGCGTGCCTGAAGCACTATGCCGCGAACAATCAGGAATCCGCGCGCCTCGTGAGCGACTCGGTCGTGGACGAGCGCGCGCTGCGCGAGATCTACCTCGCGGCGTTCGAGGGCGCGGTGAAGGACGCGCGCCCCGCCACCGTGATGTGCGCCTATAATAAAGTAAACGGCGTGTACGCGTGCGAGAACAAGCAGCTCCTGACGGACATTCTGCGCGGCGAATGGGGCTTTGACGGCCTTGTGATGACGGACTGGGGCGCGATGAACGACCGCGTGGCCGCGCTGAACGCGGGGCTCGACGTGGAGATGCCCGGCCCCGCGCCGCACAACGACGCTCTCGCGGCCGAAGCCGCGGAGACGGACGACGCGACGGCCGCTTCGCTCGAAGCGACGGCGGCGCGCGTGAAGGCGCTGTGCGAACACGGCGCGGCGCTGAAAGCCGCGGACTTTGACGAGGACGCACACCACGCCCTCGCGGCGCGCATCGCGGCCGAGAGCGCGGTGCTTCTGAAAAACGACGGCCTGCTGCCGCTCACGCCGGACAAGAAACTCGCGGTGATCGGCGGGTTCTTCCGCGCGCCGCGCTATCAGGGCGCGGGCTCGAGCCAGATCACGCCGACGGCGCTGACGAGCGCGCACGACGCGTTCGACGGTGTCGAACACGTCTACGCCGAGGGATTCGGCGCGGACGAGACGGCTCTCGACGAGACAAAGCTGCGCGAAGCCGTCGATGCGGCGAAGGGCGCGGACGCGGCGGTCATCTTCGCGGGGCTGCCCGCGTCGTTTGAATCGGAGGGGTTCGACCGCGAGCACCTCGAGCTGCCCGCGTGCCAGCTGCGCGTCATCGAAGCGGTGGCGGCGACGGGCACGCCGACGGCGGTGGTGCTGTCGCAGGGGGCGGCGACGCTGCTGCCCTTCGCGGACGACGTGTCGGCCATTCTGCTGATGCACCTCGCGGGACAGAATTTCGGCGAGGCGGCGCGGGATCTCCTCTTCGGCAAGCAGAGCCCGTCGGGGCGGCTCGCGGAGACGTATCCGCTGTCGCTCGACGACTGCCCCTCGACGCAGGGGTACGGCGCGCGCAGCGTGCAGTACCGCGAGAGCATCTATGTGGGCTATCGCTGGTTCGACAAGGCGGACGTGCCCGTGCGCTATCCGTTCGGCCACGGCCTGACGTATACGACGTTTGAATACTCCGGCCTGCGCATCTCGCGCGGGCGGCTTCTTCCCGGCGACGACCTCACCGTGACCATCCGGCTGAAAAACACCGGACGGCGCGCGGGCAAGGAGGTCGTGCAGGTGTATGTGGGCGCGCCGCAAACGGCGCTGTTCATGCCCGTGCGGGCGCTGGCCGCGTTCGAAAAGGTCGCGCTCGGGCCGGGCGAATCGTGCGACGTGCGTCTGACGCTGCCCGCGCGCGCGTTCCAGTACTGGAACACAAAGGAGAAACGCTTTTGCACCGAGGGCGGGCGGTACGAGGTGTCTGTGGGCGCTTCGAGCCGGGACTTCCGGCTGCGCTTCGCGGTGACGGTGCAGGGCGACGGCGTGCCGGTGCCCGACCTGCGCGCCAAAGCGCCCTCGTATTATTCGCCGCAGCGCGGCGCATCCTTTTCGGAGGAGGAGTTCGCGGCGGTGTACGGCGGCGAGCTGCCGAAGCCCGCGCCCATCCGGCCGTTCACGCCGAATTCGACGCTGCGCGACCTGATGACGACGCGGCTCGGCCGCATCGTGTTCTTCTTCTTGAAAGGCAAGATGCGCCGCCACTTCCTCGCGTCCGGCATGGGCGGCGCGGGCGCGGCGACGGCGTCCGACGTGGACAGGCTGCTCGACGCGATGGTGTACGACATGCCGCTGCGCGGCCTCGGCATGGCCACGGACGGCGCGATGGGCATGCGCCACGCGCAGGCGGTGGCGGACATTTTCAACGGCCACCCCATCCGGGGCGCGCGCGAATTTCTGAAACGATAACGGGAGGACTGCGAAATGCTGACACTCGAACACCTCGCGTGGGCGCTGCCCACGGGCGAGGAAATCCTGAAAGGGGTCGACCTGACGGTCGCCGACGGCAAGCTGACGGTCGTGACCGGCCCGAACGGCGGCGGCAAGACGTCGCTGGCCAAACTCATCGCGGGTCTGGAGACGCCCACGGCCGGGCGCATCGTGCTCGACGGCGAGGACATCACGCCGCTCGACGTGACCGAGCGCGCGAAGCGCGGCGTGGCGTACGCGTTCCAGCAGCCCGTGCGCTTCAAGGGGCTGACGGTGCGCCGCCTGCTGGAGCTGGCCGCGGGCGACTCGCTGCGCCACCACGAGGTGTGCGACCTGCTGGGCCTCGTGGGCCTGTGCGCGCGCGATTACATCGACCGCGAGGTGAACGCAAGTCTCTCGGGCGGCGAGATCAAGCGCATTGAAATTGCGACGGTGCTCGCGCGGCGCGGCGCGCATCTGGCCATCTTCGACGAGCCGGAGGCGGGCATCGACCTGTGGAGCTTCGCGGGGCTGATCGACGTGTTCGAGCGGCTGAAAGCGCGCGGCGATCTGTCCATGCTCATCATCTCGCATCAGGAGCGCATTCTGAACATCGCGGACGACATCGTCGTCGTGGCGGACGGCGCGGTGCGCGCCCACGGCACGCGCGACGAGATTTTGCCGCAGCTGCTCGACGGCGAGCGCGCGGCGTCCTGCCCGCGCGGAATGGAGGTGCTTGTCCATGAATGACATCACGAAAGACCTGCTCGCGTCCATCTCGGCGTTCGGCGAATCCCTGCCCGACGCGTACAGCATCCGCGAGGACGGCGCGTGCGCGGCGCGGCAGTCGACCGAACACATCAGAATTGAGGACAAAAAAGGCGCGCCCGGCCTTGTGGTGCGCGTCGCGCCCGGCACAAAGGGCGAGACCGTGGCCGTTCCCGCGTGCGTGACGCACGGCGGCATCGAGGATCTCGTGTACAACGATTTCTACATCGGAGAGGGCGCGGACGTCGTCATCTCGGCCGGGTGCGGCGTGCACGCGGACGAGGGCGGCGAGTCGCTGCACAACGGCATCCACCGCTTCTTCCTCGGCAAGAACTCCCATGTCGTTTATAAGGAGAACCACGTCGGCACGGGCGGCGGCGCGGCGGTGCGCCGCATCGACCCGGTGACGGACGCGTTCCTCGAGGAGGGCGCGGTGCTGGAGATGGACACGGCGCAGCTGGGCGGCGTGACGCGCGCGGTGCGCCGCACGACGGCCGAGCTCGCGGCGCGCGCGAAGCTCATCGTGCGCGAGCGCCTGCTGACCGACGGCACGGAGTTCGCCAGGACGGATTTCCTCGTGAAGCTGAACGGCGAGGACTCGGGCGCGGACGTCATCTCCCGCTCGGTGGCGAAGGACGACTCGCGCCAGGAATACCGCTCGCGCATCGAGGGCAACGCCCGCTGCACCGGACACACCGAGTGCGACGCCATCCTCGTGGGCAACGGCGTGGTGTCCGCGTCGCCCGAACTGCTGGCCGCGGACGTGGACGCGGCGCTCATCCACGAGGCCGCCATCGGCAAGATCGCCGGCGAGCAGATCCTCAAGCTGCGCACGTTCGGCCTGACGGAAGAGGAAGCCGAGCAGAAAATTATTGAGGGCTTCCTGAACGCCTGAATCAGAATGTAAAAACGCCTCCCCGGCCGGGGAGGCGTTTTTTCGTATGTTCACACGGCGGCAAAGCGTGTCCCGCCTCCCCTTGCAGGGGAGGTGGGTGAGCGTGAGCGAACCCGGAGGGGTGGACCGCGCGCTCACTTTCACCCCCGTGCATCCACCCCTCCGCCCCTTCAGGGCACCTCCCCTCATAGGGGAGGCAAACTGTCCCCTCAAGCGGCACAGTGACAAAAGGCAGTTCCGCCTCCCTTTGCAGGGGAGGTGGGTGAGCGCAGCGAACCCGGAGGGGTGATGCCCGCCGCACCCTGCCACCCCTCCGCCCCTTCGGGGCACCTCCCCTCATAGGGGAGGTGAAGAAGAATGATAGAGGGCAACTCCCCTCACAGGGGAGG
>CALXBO010000042.1 GCA_944386565.1 uncultured Ruthenibacterium sp.
TCAGTAAATATTTTTGCCGGAGTAGATCTCGATCATCTCGCGGCGGAGGTTGTTCGTGATGTCGAGGCGCGTGGTGGGCGGCAGCTCGTAGACGTCGGTCTTGAACAGGTAATTCTGGAGGTCGATGTCCTTGATCATCATGCGTGTGTGGAAGAGGTTCGCGGCGTAGACGTTCATGTCCACGGCGTCGTAGCGGGCGAGCGTCTCGGGCGAGATGTAGTCCTGAATGGAGCGCACCTTGTGGTCGAGAAAGAGCTTCTTGCCGTTGACGTCGCGCGTGAAGCCGCGCACGCGGTAATCCATCGTGATGATGTCGGAATCGAACGAGCCGATGAGGTAATCGAGCGTCGACAGCGGCGTGATCTCGCCGCAGGTGGCGACGTCGATGTCCACGCGGAACGTCGCGAGGTACGTGTCCGGATGATATTCGGGATACGTGTGCACCGTGACGTGGCTCTTGTCGAGGTGGCCGAGAATGGTCTCGCCCGCGGGCGTCTGCGACCCCTCCGCGATGAGGATGGTCACGCTCGCGCCCTGAGGATCGTAGTCCTGCCGGGCGATGTTGAGCACCGTGGCGCCGATCATGTCCGTCAGCGTCGTGAGGATGGTGGTGAGACGCTCGGAATTGTACTGCTCGTCGATGTACGCGATGTAGTCGCGCTGTTCGCGCGCCGTCTTCGCGTAGCACACGTCGTAGATGTTGAAACTCAGCGCCTTCGTGAGGTTGTTGAACCCGTACAGCTTCATCTTTTCGCCCATTGCGCAGATACTCCCCCGCTTCGATTTTTTGACAAAAAAACAGGCAGCGTGCCCAAGCGCACACTGCCTGTGAAACATCTAAAAAAACGACCCGCCGCGAAAGACATGCCCTCGCCGGCGTTCGGCGCAACGCGCCGGGTTTGCGTTTCCTTTCAGAGTTTTCCGTGCAAATACCGCTTGAACTCTTATTGACCGTTTTACAAGTTGATGTGCGCCGCAAAGCGCACCGGTTGTAAAGTAACCAACTCATAAAATTGAGCTTTTAACTCAATCAATAATGGCGGCGTGCCGCCGTTCGGCAGTTGACCCGGCTGTCCGTATGGCCTGAAAGCGGGCGAAACGCCCGCCCAACCCCTTGCGGGGTGGTCGAAATTTTGCATGGATCTCGGAAAAACCCGTATCGCATCGCAGTTAACAGTATAAAGTGCCAATGAACAAATGTCAAGATTCCGCCCGCGGATTTGACCGGAAATTTACACGCTTCACAGCCGTCTGCCGTCCGCGCGCTTCAAAAATGCCATGCACGCGAACGCGGCGGCCGCGCTCGCGGCGGCCGCTATATGCAGCGCGCCTTCCGGCAGCGCGCGGGAAACAAACGGCAGCGCCAGCGCCGCCGCGCTCATGCCGAGCGCCGCGAAACCGTAGTTCACGCCCGCGTGGCGCTGGCCGAAGAGGTCCGTCACCGCGGCGGGCAGCACCGCCGCCTGCCCCGAGTAGCAGAACGTGAGCGCGCAGTACACCGCCAGCACCCACCACCCGCGCGCAAACGCGAACGCCGCCGACAGCCCGCCGAGCGCGGCGTAGAGAAGGAGGTCGGCGGCCTTGCGGCCGATGCGGTCCGACAGCCACGGCATCGAGAGCCTGCCCGCCGCCGACGCGGCGCTGCCCGCGACGACGCACCACAGGCCCCCCGCCTGCCCGAGCCCGCGCTGCTGCGCGAGCTCCACGATGACGGGGCTGAAGAGAAGCACCGGCGGCGCGGCGAGCGCCACCGCCGCCGTGAGAAGCCGGTACTGCTTCGTGCGCAGCATCGCGCGGGGCGAAAGGTCGCGCCCGTCGCCCTCCGGCGCTTTGAAATCCGACGGGTTTTCGAGCAGCGCCGCCGAGATGCCGCACACGGCGAGCTGCAACGCGCCGAGGGCGAAAAACGCCGTGCGCACGCCCCAGCGGCCGATGAAAAAGCGCCCCGCGAGCGTGAGGAACGCGCCCGACGCGCCCATCGCAAGGCCGATGACGCCCGTGGCGAGACCTTTGCGGTGCGCGTACCACTTCTGCGCGCACGAGAGCACGGCGGGCGTGAGCAGCGCGCATCCGACGCCCGCGGGCGCGGCAAAGCACGCCCAGAACGCGAGCGCCGAACCGCCCGGCACAAACGCCGCGGCGAAAAAGCCGCCCGATACGAGCGCCGCCCCGGCGAGACCCGGCGCGCGCGGGCCTTTTTTATCTTGCCACAAGCCGCCCGCGACGCACCCCGCGCCGTAGAAAAAGAGATACACGCTGAACGCGGCGGCGGCCGCCGCGCCGCCGATGGCGTAGCCGTCCGCGACGCTCTGGCGGAACACGCCCCACGACGCGGGCACGCCCGTGACGAGCTGCACGAGCGCCCCGGCCGCGAGAATGACCCACGGACGGCGGCGCAGAAAGTTTTGCACACGAAACGCCCCCTTTGTGGAAAAGTATTCCCGGCCGGGCGCTTTTTCATGTGCAAAAAAGAGCGGCGCGGCGAAAACTCGCCGCGCCGCCCTCGGACGCTTTGGGATCTACGGGGCAAAGACTCAGTCCTGCCCGAGGTTGTGATAGAATTCACGGACGCACTCGGCGCCGAACGCCTCGTACGTTCCGTCGAGGAGGTGCGCGATGCCCTCGGTGCGGAGCTTTTCCCAGCTCTCGGACTCGCGGCGCACGAGAATGGGATAGTACCACACGCCGTTCGCATCGGCGGCGTCCTTGTCGCCGGGCGCGTCGCCCACCATGAGCACCTTTTTCGGGTCGTAACCCTTTTTCAGGAGCTCGGCGATGCAGTGCGCCTTCGTGCCGGCGTCCTGCGCGAGCAGGATGTCGACGTGCTCGGCGAGGCCGAAGCGGTTCCACTCCTCCTCGACCGCGCCGCGGTTCGCGCTCGACACGACGGCCACGTCGGCCGCTGCGTGCGCGGCGGCAAGGCCCTCTTTCGCGCCGCCGAAGGGCTTGACCTCCTCGGCGGGCAGCGCGCGGATGGATTCGTTGACGGCCTTCGACCACGCGAGGGCCTTCGCGAAGATGGGGTGCGCGCCGTGTTCCGCCTTGCGCCCGACGGACGCGTTCGAGAGCTCTTTCGCGGTTTTGACCCACGCGGCGAACTCGGCCGCGCCGTCGACGGGCGTGTACTTCGCGTCGATCTCGCTCAGGGCCTGCGCGAGGCCCTTGAAGCGGTTGACGCCGCGTGTCATCGTGTAGAGGTTGATCTCGTTCCAGCGCTCGAGGATGGGCCCGCGCCACGCGTCAAGGCCCCACTCGTCGACCATGCACGGGCCGAAGCAGCGGAAGTGCTTGATGTCCATGGTGTCCATGGCGCAGCCGTCGGAGTCGACGCAGATCAGATAGTCGTGCTTTTTCTCAAAGGTGTCAAAGATCTCAGCCATGGATGACCTCCGATCACAGTTCGCCGCGCTTTTTCTTCAGGGCGATGACGTTGGCTTCAACGGTCTTCTTGTCGAGCGGGTACCACAGCAGCAGCACCAGACCCAGCAGCAGGAAGCCGGCGGCCGGGACGAGCGTGGAGATGTTGAACACGCCCTCGAGGACGTCGGGGTCGTACGCGGTGGCGGCGGTGTAGCCCACGAGGGACAGCAGGCCGCCGGTGAGGCCGGAGGACGCCGCCTGGCCGAGCTTGCGGGCGAAGGAGTACACGGCGTAGACCGTGCCGTCCTCACGCACGCCGTTCTTGAGCTCGGAGTAGTCGATGACGTCGGTGATGAGCGCCCAGCAGAACATCGTGAACATCGCGATGCCGAGATAGGACACCATGTAGAACGCCACGAACACCCACACGTTCTGCGGGCGGACGATGAACGCGCCCACGAGACCCGCCACGGAGATGAAGCTGGCGATGATGCTCATTTCGCGCTTGCCGACCTTGACGGCGATGGGCTTGGCCACGGCCGCGATGACGAAGGTGAGAGCCATCGTGAGCAGCGAGGACAGGCTCTGCACGTCCGGCGCGGAGTAGTAGTTCGGGAAGATGTAGTTCGCCATGCCGGTGAGGGTGAGCTGCGCGAGCAGCATCAGAATGGCGGCGGCGATGATGGACACGAGCGCGCGGTTCGTGACGATGCTGCGCAGCATGTGGCTGACGGTGGATTTCGGGGCGTTCGGGTCGATCTCGGGGCGCACGCGCTCGGTGGTGAGCGAGTAGCACAGCAGGTAGCAGATGACCGCGCCGATGGAGAACACGCCCGCGATGAGCATGAAGCGGCTGCCGTTCAGAACGCTGTTGCCCTCAACGGTGTCATACGCGATGAGCGGGATGCCCGCGCCGATGACGACGCCCGCGAGCGTCGCACCCATGGTGCGGAACGTGGACAGGGACTGACGGTCGCCCGGGTCGGCCGAGATGGCGGAAGCCATGGAGCCGTAGGGGATGTTGATGGAGGTGTAGAAGATGGAGCCCCACAGGATGTAGGTGACGAACAGCCAGCCGATCTTGAAGCCCATGGGCATTCCGGCGAGGCCGCTCTGATAGATAAGGAACGAGGCGATGGCCACGGGGCCGCACATGCGGCGGATCCACGGCTTGAACTTGCCGACGGGCGTCATCTTGCTGGCGTCGCAGATGCGGCCCATCGTGACGTCGGTGAACGCGTCGACGACGCGCGCCACCATCATGACGACGCCGACGATCCAGCCCTCCACGCCCATGATGTCCGTGTAGAACTTCATGAGGAACATGGAGGACAGGATAAAGGTGAAGTCGTTGCCGAAGTCGCCGAACATGTAGCCGATCTTATCCCGGATACCGAACGGACGCACGGCTTTCGCGCTTTTTTCGTTGGACATGATCTTCTCTCCTTTTTCTGATGACGCCGGAGCGGACACACGCCCGCTCCGGCTCTGATCAATGGCTTACGCCTTCTTCACTTTCGTCAGCAGGCCGTTGATGTAGGCCGGGGCTTCCTTCGGCACGCGGTTGCCCGCAAGCTTGAGGATCTGCTCCAGCGGCATGCGGCCCAGCATGCCCATCATGTTCTTCATGGATTTGCCCGCGGCTCCGCCGCCGCCCATCTGCTCGAACAGGCCGTTCAGGATGGCTGCGGTCTCGGGGTTCGCGAGGAGGTCTTTCATGTTGTCCTTGATGGAATAATATCCGGCGGGGAATTCCATCTTCGGCGCTTCGATGCCCTCGAACCAGTTCGTCACGCCCTCGGCCTCGGGGTTCTCGTCGGGCAGGACGTAGTCCTTGTTCAGCTCGGCAACGCCGCGCAGCGTGATGGTGTCCTCGCACGCGCCGGCGCGGGCGGTGACGGTGTTCTCGCCGTCGCGCAGAGCGATATTCTCAAACACGAACACGTGCGCGCCCTCTTTCGTGCCGACTTCCTCGCCGTTGACGAAGAGCGTCACGCAAGGCTGGTTCGAGTACACTTTGACGTTGCGCTGGCCGGGGGCGCGGTCGACAAAGCGGCTGCCCGCCACGCGCACGAACGCCTCGTCGGACCACCACGCCTTGCAGGCGTAGAAGCTGTCCTTCTTCGTCTTGCGGTCATAGGTGACAAGGCCCTTGTTGTTGCGGCCCTGCACGCCGCCCTCGTCGCGCGCGTCGGCCGCGAAGTCGAACATGTTCCACACATGCGTCGACCACAGGTACGGGCGCGTCGCGAACGTCTCGAGCATCTTCTCGTGGTAGTGTGCCTGATACTCCTCGGAGTAGTCGCGCACGCGCGGCTCGGCCGAGTGCCACTTCAGCACGCCCTCCGCGCCGTACTCGGACACGCCGAGGCACAGCTGCGGGTTCTTCGCGTGGAACTCATCGAGCCACGGGCCGTTCTCCTCGACGTCGCCCATGTACCAGCCGAAGTAGTGGTTGTAGCTCAGCACGTCGGTGATGTGGTTGTGCTCGGAGTCCATCGGGGTCATCGAGACCTGCGCCATCGTCGTGAGGCGGGACGGGTCGAGCTTCTTTGCCAGCGCGTGCAGCTCTTTCAGGTTCTCGACGAGCGCCTCGGAGTCGCCGCCGATGAGGATCTCGTTCGAGATGCCCCAGAAGCAGATGGCCGGGTGGTTGTAGTTCTGCGCGATGAGCTCGGTCATCTGGCTGATGGTGTTGTCGTGCGCTTCCTTCGACTCCATGAACACGCTGATGAACGGGATCTCCGCCCACAGCACCATGCCGGCGCGGTCGCACAGCGTGTAGAAGTACTGGTCGTGCTGGTAGTGCGCCAGACGGATGGTGTTCGCGCCCACCTCACGGATCAGCGCGAGGTCCTCCTCGTGGTCGGCGCGGCTGATGGCCCAGCCCTTGTCGAAGCGGTCCTGATGGCGGGACACGCCGTGCAGCGGGTAGCTGCGGCCGTTGAGGATGAAGCCCTTGTCGGGGTCGACGGAGAACGAGCGGAAGCCGAACTCGGCGTCGACACTGTCGACCGCCTCGCCGCCGCGCACGATGGTCAGGCGCGCGATGTAGAGAGCGGGGTTCGCCGTGCCGTCCCACAGCTCGGGGTTTTCCACGCGCGTCCCGAGCACGGTGTGCTCTGCGGCATCCGCCGTACAGCGCGCGGCCTCGGCGCCGTTTTTGTCGAGCAGCACGCACTCGACGGCATCGCCCGCCTGCGCGTTCACGGTGAACGCGTCGACGCGCACGCTGCCGTCCCCGGCGTTCGGCGTGACGAACACGCCGGACGTGCCGGATTTCATCAGGTCGAAGTGCGTCTCATTCACTTCGATGAACGTCACGTTGCGGTACAGGCCGCCGAAGAACGTGAAGTCCGCCTGCTGGGGATAGATGTCGGCGGCGACGTTGTCCACCTCGACGCGCACCTCGCGGCAGCCGGCGTTCATCGCGTCCGTCACGTCCACGCGGAACGTGGAGAAGCCGCCCTTGTGGCTGCCGAGCTCCTTGCCGTCGGCGTACACGGTGGCGACGTGGTTCGCGCCCTCGAACTGCAGATAGCGGCGGGTGCCCGCTTTGGGCTCGGGCAGTGCGATGCGGTACGCGCACGTGCCGCGGTAGTAGTCGGCGCCGCCGTCCTGACCGTCGAGATTGTTCCAGGTGTGGGGAAGCGCGACACTCTCCCAGTTTCCGCTCTCGGGGTGTTTCGCGAACAGGGCGGAGGTGATGGTCGTGAGTGTTCTCATGGTATCGGCTCCTTTTCTTCTCTAAAAGGGCGCACTCGGGCGCCGGACAGATTCTCTCAGGTTCAGTGTAGCGCCGTTTTCCGTACAAGCGTTAGGATTTCTTTCATATGAATAGCAAAAATTTGTGAAAATATAAATCTTTGCAAAAAATCTTCCAAAACAAGCCAAAAACGCGCTATAATATACTAAATTGACGAAGGAGGAACGCACCATGAACGGCAGCGACGCCCATGCGGACAAACTACATTATTTTACGGAGGCGGCCAATCTGTTTCTGGACGCGCCGCTGTTCTACGTGAGCCGGAAGCTGATCCCGAACGACTACATCGACCGCACACTCGTGCCCGACGCGGTGGGCCGCAGCTACGACGAATTTCTGTACGGCGGCACGCTGTTCGACTGCCCGCCGCGCACGGTGTGCGAGGTGTCGACGGCGTTCCGCGTGTGCTTCGCGGTGCTGGAGCTGGAGCGCGAGGACGGCTACGCCGTGCTGGGGCCGTACTGGCCCGAGGACGCGGGTGCAATGCCCGAGCTGCGCGAGCTTCTGGTGATGAACGGCGTGCCGCTGAGCGAGTGCGAGGGGTACCGCGCATACTTCGAGCGCCTGCCCGTCATCAGCCGCGTGCGGGCGCACGCCATGCTGACGGGCCTGCCGCTGGCGCTGTACGGCTGGATGCCCGACCCGCAGCCGCGGTCCGTCACGCTTGACGCCGCCCAGCAGCCCTGCCCCGTGTTCGAGGAGGACGTGACGGCCGCCCGCGCGCAGGCGCTGGAGCAGCGCTACGAGTCCGAGCGGAGGTTCATGGAGGCGGTGGAGCGCGGCGACGACAGCGCCGTGCGGGAGATGACCATCATCCGGCTCGACCGCCTGCCCAACCGCCTGCGCAACCAGAAGAACCTCTCGTTCGTGCTGAACACGCTGCTGCGCAAGGCCGCGGAGCGCGCGAAGGTGCACCCGCTGTACATCGACGGCATCAGCGCCAAGTGGGCGGTGCGCATCGAGAACGCGCTCACACTCGCCGGGCTCGAGCCGATGCAGCACGAGATGATCGTGGACTACTGCGCGCTGGTGCGCAAGCACTCGCTGGCGCGCTATTCGCCCAACGTGCGCGCGGCCATCAACTACATGCACTTCCACATGTCCAGCTCCGACCTGTCGCTCGGCGAGATCGCGAAGAACGTGGGCGCGAACGCGAGCTACCTGTCGCACCAGTTCAACCAGGAGGTGGGCATGAGCGTGCCGGAGTACATCGCGCGGCTGCGCGTGCGCGAGGCGCAGAACCTGCTGACGGGGCGCGCCGAGCTGCAGGTGGGGCAGATCGCCGCGGCCGTGGGATTCCAGGACGTGAACTATTTCTCGCGCACGTTCAAGCGCATCACCGGATGCACGCCGACGCGCTACCGCGAGGGCGGGCACGCCATCCCCTGACGCGCGCGATTTGCACCGAAAAGTTGCATATTTGATGTTTCATCGTATGGTTTTCCGTTTTCCGCCCGCGGCGCTGCTCTCCGGCCCGCACAGGCGGCGGCCAGACGCCGCATTTGTTTTGAACATCTGCACATAATTTTTGAGTTTCGGGAAAAAATACTCTCGATTTTTCACAAAAGCAACTCGACCTGCTGATTTTGCGACTAAAGTTGCAAAAATCCATTTTATTCCTCGCAGAGTGCCATTTACCGCATATGGCGGAATCGGTAAGATAAAGTTGCAAACAGGACGTCCGGAGCGATGGACGTCCCGAAACGATGAAGGGAGAGCACCAAATCATGAAGAAGTTTTTGCGAATGGTTTCTCTGGGGCTTGCGACTGTGATGGCCGTGGGCCTCACCGCCTGCGGCGGCGGCTCGAAGAGCCCGGACGGAACGATCACCATGCAGATCTGGGACACGGCCCAGCGCGACGGCATGCAGGCGCTGGCGGACGCGTACCACGAGCAGAACCCGGACGTGACGGTCGAGATCCAGGTCACGAGCTGGGATGAGTACTGGACGAAGCTCGAGGCCGCGGCCACCTCGAACACGCTGCCCGACGTGTTCTGGATGCACACGAACTACATTCTGCAGTACGCGGACAACGGCATGCTGGCCGACCTGACCGACCTGTACGCCGACGAGAGCGCGACGTACTACACCGACCACTACTCCGACGTCTCCATCTCGAACGCCTCCGGCAGCGACGGCAAGATCTACGGCGTGCCCAAGGACAAGGACACCGTCGGCCTCGTGTATAATAAGGAGATGTTCGACGCCGCAAACATTGCGTATCCGGACGAGACCTGGACGTGGGACACGCTCGTGGAGGCCTCGCAGGCCATCTACGACGCCACCGGCAAATACGGCTACATGGCGTACGCCGACGACCAGCTGGGCTACTGGAACTTCGTGTACCAGAACGGCGGCTACATCCTCAATGAGGACAAGACGGCCGCGGGCTTTGACGTCCCTGAGACGATCGAGGCCATGAAGTTCTACATCGGCCTGCAGAGCTACGACTGGTGCCCCGACCAGAACTACTTCGCCGAGACCGCTCCCGGCAACGCCTTCTTCTCCGAGCAGGGCGCGATGTTCCTCGAGGGCGACTGGAACATCATGAGCGAGATGAAGAACTACCCCGAGATGCAGGGCAAGTGGGACGTGGCCGTTCTGCCCTCCTCTCCGGACGGCGGCCGCGCCACGATCTCGAACGGCCTGTGCTACGCCACCAGCGCCAACAACCAGAACAACGAAGTGGTTCTTGACTTCCTGCGTTTCCTCGGCAGCGAGGAAGGCCAGCGCATCCAGGGCGAGAGCGGCGCTGCCATCCCGGCTTACGAAGGCCTTGAGGAGACCTGGATCACCGCGTTCGACCAGTTCGACTACGACCTGAACCTCGACGCATTCATCGAAATGTTCGACTACTCCGTGCAGTCCGTCAACGACAAGTCCCGTCCGAACTGGAAGAGCAAAGTGACGGATGAGCTGCTCAAGATCTACGGCGGCAGCGTGGACATCGACACCGGCCTTGCCAACATCAACCAGATCATCAACGACGCCATCGCGGACGCGGCGTAAGCTGCACGCGGGCTTCACACAGCGGTCCCCGGGCACTGCGGTTTGTGTCCGGGGCGGCCGCCGGGAGGAGGTTCCCTGATGTTCAAGAAACAGACGCTCGCGGAAAAGCGCGAGCAGCGGTGGGCCTATCTCATGATCGCGCCCACCATCATCGGACTGCTGGTGCTGAACTACTACCCGCTGTTCGACACGATCCGGCTGAGCTTTTCCCGCACGCAGACGTTCGGGAAATCGACGTTCAACGGCATTGAAAACTACGTGACCATGTTCTCGACGCCCGAGTTCTGGAAGGCGACGTGGAACACGATCTGGTTCTGTATCCTCACCGTGCCCGTGGGCATCGCCATCGCGCTGCTGGTGGCCGTGATGCTCAACGCGAAGGTGAAATTCAAATCCGGCTTCCGCGCCATCTACTTCCTGCCGATGGTCGTCGCGCCCGCGGCGGTCGCGATGGTGTGGCGCTGGATGTTCAACGGCCAGTACGGCATCATCAACACCATCCTCGGCAAGCCCATCAACTGGCTGACCGACCCGAAGACCGCCGTCATCGCGTGCGCGATCGTGGCCATCTGGAGTGCGCTGGGCTACGACGCCGTTCTTCTGATGAGCGGCTTGCAGAACATCTCGAAGACGTACTACGAGGCGGCCGACATCGACGGCGCGTCCCGCGTGCGCCAGTTCTTCTCCATCACCCTTCCGATGATCTCCCCGACGCTGTTCGTCACGCTCATCATGCGTCTGATGGCGTCCTTGAAAGTGTACGACCTCATCTACATGATGATCGACACCTCGAACCCCGTTCTGCCCGACGTGCAGAGCCTGATGTATCTGTTCTACCGCGAGGCGTTCGTGGCGGGCAACAAGGGCTATGCGTCCGCCATCTGTATCTGGACGATCGCGCTGATCGGCATCGTGACGGCGGTGCAGTTCGTCGGCCAGAAGAAGTGGGTCAACTACGAAGTGTAAGGAGGCGCGGGACATATGAATCAGGAAGCATCTCTGCGCCGTTCGCGCGCAATTGGTAAAGGATTGACATATTTCTTTCTCATTACAGGCTCTCTCATCATGATCTTCCCCTTCGTGTGGATGATCCTCACGAGTCTCAAGACGCTCTCGGAGAGCATGCAGATCCCGCCGACGATCCTGCCGGCAAAACCCGTGTTCGAAAACTTCACGTACGCCGTGACGAGCCTGCCGTTCGTGAACCTGTATATCAACACCATCGTGCTGATCTTCTTCCGCGTGCTGTGCGCCATCGCGTTCAGCTCCATGGCGGGCTATGCGTTCGCGAAGCTGCGCTTCCGCGGCAAGGGCCTTCTGTTCGGGCTCGTGCTCGTTCAGATGATGATGCCCAGCCAGATCTTCATCATCCCGCAGTACCAGATGCTCGCGTCCCTGAGCCTGACGAACACGCTGTTCGCCCTGGTGTTCCCGGGTCTTGTGTCCGCATTCGGCACGTTCTTTTTGCGCCAGTCCTACCTCGGCATCCCGAATGAGATCGGCGAGGCCGCGTATCTGGACGGCTGCAACCAGTGGCAGACCTTCACGAAGGTCATGGCTCCGCTGACGGGCAACTCCGTCGCGGCGCTGACGATCTTCACCGCCGTGTTCGCGTACGCCGACCTAATGTGGCCGCTCGTCGTGAACACCGACATCAACATGATGACGCTTTCCTCCGGCCTCGCCACGCTGAAGGGCCAGTTCACCACGAACTACCCGGTCCTGATGGCGGGCAGCCTGCTGGCCATGATCCCGATGCTCATCCTGTATCTGTTCTTCCAGAAACAGTTCGTCGAGGGCATCGCGATGACGGGCGGCAAATAAGCGTCCCGCTGCCCGGCATGTGTCCGGGCGGACGGACAGATCCGGCTTTTCCCTCTCTCTTGATCGGCAGGGCAGCCACGTTCCGCGGTTTCGGCTTCGGGCGCGGCTGCCTCTGCCTGTTTTCCCCCGTGCAAATATTCGTCCGATTGTGAGGAACCGTTTATGATCCAAGTCAAAGATTCCCTGTTCACCCTGCACACCGCGCACACGACCTACCAGTTCGCCGCGGACGGGAACGGCTTTCTGCTGCACACGTATTACGGCCCGCGCGCCGAGGGCGATTTCCGCCGCCTGCTGCGCTTTGCCGACCGCGGCTTTTCGCCGAACCCGAACGCGCTTGCCGACGGGCGCGTGTTCTCTCTGGACACGCTGCCGCAGGAATATCCCGCGTCCGGTGTGGGCGATTTCCGCGTCCCCGTGATCGAAGCCCGCTTTGCGGACGGCTCCGCCGCGGTGGACCTGCGCTTCGAGCGCTGCGAAGTGCGCAAGGGCAAGTACGCTCTGGAGGGCCTGCCCGCGTTCCGGGGCGACGACGCCGAGACGCTGGCCGTGTACCTGCGCGACCCGTGCACCGGCCTTTCGGCCGAGCTGCTGTACGGCGTATTGGAAGACAGCGACCTCATCACGCGCGCGGTGCGCATCACGAACGGCGGCAGCGCCCCCGTGACGCTGACGAATGCCGGCAGCCTGTGCCTCGACTTTGCGCGCGGCGACATGGACGTCATCACGTTCGACGGCCGCCACACGATGGAGCGCATCCCGCACCGCCGCGCCGTCGCGCCCGGCGTTCAGAGCGTGGGCAGCGGCCGCGGCATCACGAGCCACCAGCACAACAACTTCGTCGTCCTGTGCGACCACGACGCCACCGAGACGAGCGGCGTCGCGTACGGCGCGGCGCTCGTGTACTCCGGCAACTTCCGCGCGGCGGTGGAGCGCTCGCAGTTCGACCACATCCGCCTTGTGTCCGGCATCTCGCCGCAGGGCTTTTCGTGGACGCTCGCCCCGGGCGAGACGTTCACCGCTCCCGAGGCGGCCATGGCGTGCAGCAATGAGGGCCTCGGCGGCATGAGCCGCATCTTCCACGCGGCCATCCGCAGCCATCTGTGCCGCGGCGAATGGGCGCACAAGCCCCGCCCCGTGCTGCTCAACACGTGGGAGGCGTTCTACTTTGACTTCACGGCCGACGAGGTCGTCGAGGCCGCGAAGGCCGCGGCCGACGCGGGCGTGGAACTTCTGGTGCTTGACGACGGCTGGTTCGGCAACCGCTGCGACGACCGCCGCGGCCTCGGCGACTGGTTCGTGAACGAGGAAAAGCTCCCCGGCGGCCTCGCGCCGCTGGCAAAACGCATCGGCGATCTGGGCCTTGCGTTCGGCCTGTGGATCGAGCCCGAGATGGTGAGCGAGGACAGCGAGCTCTACCGCGCGCACCCCGACTGGGCGCTGCGCATCCCCGGCCGCCCCGCGACGATGGGCCGCAGCCAGCTGGTGCTGGACTTCTCGCGCCCCGAAGTGCGCGACGCAGTCTATGCGCAGCTGTGCAAAGTGCTGCGCTCGGCCGACATCCGCTACGTGAAGTGGGACATGAACCGCAGCCTGACGGACGTGTGGTCGGCGGCGCTGCCGGCCGGCCGTGAGGGCGAGGCCGCGCACCGCTGGATGCTCGGCGTGTACGACCTGCTCGAGCGCTTCACGCGCGACTTCCCGCACATCCTCCTCGAGGGCTGCTGCGGCGGCGGCGGCCGCTTCGACTGCGGCATCCTGTACTACTCGCCGCAGATCTGGACGAGCGACAACACCGACGCGGCCGACCGCCTGCTCATCCAGTACGGCACGTCGTTTGGCTATCCCGTCAGCGCGATGGGCGCGCACGTGTCCGCCGTGCCCAACGAGCAGACGCACCGCACGCTGCCGTTCGAGACGCGCGGCGTGGTCGCGATGAGCGGCACGTTCGGCTACGAGCTCGACCCGCGCAAACTCACGCCCGAAGAGCGCGCGGACATGCGCTCGCAGATCGCGCGCTTCCGCGAACTGTACGACCTGCTGCAGAACGGCGAGTACGACCGTCTGACCGACCCGCGCAGCGGCCTCGCGGCGTGGCAGCAGACGGCCCCCGACAAGAGCGAGGCGCTCGTGAACGTCGTGACCGGGCTGACGCGCTCGAACGACGCGTTCCTGACCGTGTATCCGCGCCGCCTCGACGCCGAGGCCGTGTACTCGGTGAACGGCGAGTGGAGCGACACCGGCGCCGCGCTGATGTACGGCGGCATTCCCCTGCCCCAGGAAAAGGGCGATTTCCGCGCCATGCAGTTCCATCTCGTGCGCGAGGGCGCGTGACGCAACCATTTGAAAAGGAGGTCTGTGCGCTGTGGACCAGTATTCGTTTTCGATTTTTCCAAACGAGAATTTCGTCGATCTGACGATCTATCAATACGGATGGGAGAAGTGCGCGCCGCTGCATTCGTTCGGCCCCGCGGTGCGCAACCACTATCTGTTCCACCTCGTCCTCGCGGGGCACGGCACGCTGTGCAGCGCCGCGTCCGACGGCGTCGACCACGAGTATCACCTCTCGGCCGGCAGCGGATTTCTGATCTGCCCCGGCCAGGTGAACACGTACTGGGCCGACGAGCAGGACCCCTGGACGTACGCGTGGGTGGAGATCGACGGCATCCAGGCGCAGAAGCGCTTCGAGCAGGCCGGCCTTGACCGGGATCACCCCGTCTACAAGGCGCGCACGCACCAGCTGCACCAGCCCGTCTCGCAGGAGATCACCTACATCGCGAACCACAAGGACCGCTCCGCACTGCACCTGCTGGGGCATCTGTACCTCTTCCTCGACGCGCTCACGCAGGCCTCGGCCTCGCGCCGCGAGGTGCGCAGCCAGTCGCAGAAGGGATTCTACATCCAGGAGGCGCTCACCTACATCGCACAGAACTACCAGCGCGACATCACGGTGGAGAAGATCGCCGAAGCGTGCAACCTCAACCGTACTTATTTCGGCCGCATGTTCAAGAAGACGATCGGCCACACGCCGCAGGAATATCTCACCCGCTTCCGCATGGCGCGCGCCATCGACCTGATGCGCAGCACCGACTATCCCATCAGCCGGATCGCGCAGATGGTGGGCTATCCGAACCCGCTGCACTTCACAAAGGTGTTCAAGAAGGAGTTCGGCATCTCGCCGCGCGCGTGGCGCAACGCCGACCCGCAGGTGCAGATGAACGCCTCCGCCCTCGTGGAGGAATTCTCCGGCAAATGATTTCAGGCTCCCCGCACGGGGAGCCTTTTTTGTGCAGGTGCGTGCCCTCCACCCCTCCGGGTTCGCTGCGCTCACCCACCTCCCCTCGCAGAGGAGGCACACCGGCTCCCCTACAAGGGGAGCTGTCCCCGCAGGGGACTGAGGGGTGACACTCGCAACGGACAGGTTCGTGCCCTCCACCCCTCCGGGTTCGCT
>CALXBO010000043.1 GCA_944386565.1 uncultured Ruthenibacterium sp.
AAGGAGGTTCTTTTTTTCCGTATCAACGCTCGTGCTATATTCGCCCACAAGCATAGCTTGTGGTTCTTATATGAACAAAAAACCGGGCAGGCCTTGCGGCCTGCCCGGTTTTGGTTTTGTTCTGTTTCACTTACTGCGCCACACTCGTGCTTTCCGCCGGCTGCTGGGCAGCGGCGTTGATGACAAGCGTTCCCGAGCGGTCCTGCGAAACGACGCCGAGGTAACTCTTTCCCGGGTTGATCTCAAGCGCTTCTCCGCTCTCCGATTTCAGCGTGATCGGAGATTCCGGCGCGCCTTTCTCCCACGTCAGCTGTACCGCTTTGCCTCCGCACAGATACCAGCCCGTACCGCCGGACATGTCATAATCCGAGCAGTACGCGTCCTGTTTCAGGCCGACTGTCGCGAACAGAATCACGACGTTGTCGAAGGCCAGCTGAGAGCCGTCCAGTTCATCCACGTGCGCCGCGCCGTTCTGTGTCTTCAGATACTTGCCCGTCTCAGCCTGATACGTAAAACCGACGGCGGCCTGATCGGAGAAGCTGAAGGATACGTCCGGGGCGTCGATTCCGGAGAGCATCTGCTTGTTCGATGCAAACGGAAAGAGCGTGTAGCTCTTGCCCGTCCGGCTCTCGCCGATCGCATCCACACCCGCCGACACGAGCGCCGCATCGGTGTACCAGCAGCGCTCCACGGCATAGCCCTGATCTTTCTTGCGGGCTTCGTCGAACCAGTAGGACGTCGAGCCGAGATACAGCCCGTCGACCGTCTTATACCCGTACAGATTGAGCAGATTGTTCGCGTACACGCTGGTGCCGATGTGAGCCACCAGCGAGTTGAGCGGCAGGGCGATCTGCAGATGCTGGTCGCGCGCGGAGCGCACCGGACCCACGCGGGGAATTGCCGAGGGGTTCGAATACAGCGCCATCAGACGCGTGATGCCGCCCTCGGTGATCATCTCCACGATCGCGTCCGCCGAGGCGATGCCGCGCTGCGGAAGCGCCTTCGGGGCGTTGTCGATCATCACGGCAACCGGACGCGTTCCCGGTTCCACTCCGTCCGCAAGCTTCTCGCCCGTGACGGGATTGATCTTCAGGACTTCCGCGTCCGCAAGCGCATCCTCATGCGTGGTCTGCGGTTCGGACGAGGAGGACGGCGCCGGTTCTCCGCACGCCGCCATGCCCAGACATACGGCCGCTGTGAGCAGCAGTGAAATCCATTTTCTGTTGATGGGAATCATCTCCTGCAGCGGACGGTTATTCGTCCACGAAATCAGTATTGGCCGCGCTGTCAACCGACACGGACTCCGGGCCCGCGCTGGTGTCCTCACGGTACATGCACTGGTCGGCCATGTCAAGGTCAACGATGCCGAGGTACGTCTTGCCCGGGTTGATCTCCACGGGGATCTCATGGCCCGCGCCGTCCGTAAACGTCATGACGCTCTGCGGCGTCGGCTTCTGCCAACGGATGGATTCCACGCGGCCGCCGTAGAAATAGTAACCCACGCCGCCGGACGAGTAGTCGACATCCTGAATGTCGTAGCTGTTGCCGACGTAGTTCGGATGCGTTTCGATGTCGGCGAGGACGAGGATCACGTTGTCGAAGGCCAGCTGCTCGTTGTTGTTGGCGTCCACGCTCGGCGAGATCTGACCCGTGCGGGCGCTGTACTGGCTCATCAGATATTTGCCGGACGACGCGTCGTACTCAAAATATGTACGGTACGTCGAGGAGTGCACCACATCGATGCTGACGGCGGAATGCCCTTCCAGCGTGCGCGGCTCCAGATTGTAGTTGCGGAAATTGAAGAGCGTGGAGCCGTATTCGCGCTCGGTGTCGATGTCGTTCTTCTCGATGATCTCGGTCAGCAGCTCGGAATTGGTGTATGCCGTGTGCTCGCTTCCGACGCCGGTGGCAAGGCGCGCCTGGTCGCGCGGGAAGCTGTAACGGTCGAGGTTGATGTCCAGATCGCCGTACTCATAATTCGTGCGGTACTCCGACTGCACGGTGGACTCGCCGATGTGCACATACAGCGCCTGCCACGGCAGGATCAGCTGGAAGAACTGGTGGCGCGCCGAGCGGACGGGCCCGATCTGCTCGGGCAGGTTCTCGACGTTGGGATACAGCGCCATAAAGCGCGTGATGCCGCCTTCGACCTTGCTCTCCACGAGCACTTCCGCCTCCGACAGGCCCCACTGCGGGCGCGCGTCGTTCGCGGCGTTGTTGGAGATGTTGTTGACCATCACGGCCACAAAGCGCTGGCCGTCCACATACTGACCCACATTTTCAAGTCCCGTCAGAGGGTCCGGATTGTAGGGCGGCTCCTCCGGTTCCGAAGAAGACGCAGGCTGCGACGTCTGCGCGTCTCCGGTCGAAGAGCTCTGAGACGAACCGCAGGCCGTAAACACGGAAGCCGTGATCAGCCCCGCCAGGATCAGTGCGAGTAATTTCTTCATCGTATCGATTCTCCTTTTCCGTTCATTTGACGGACCGCCGCAGCGGCCCGGTGATCTCGGATCAGTCAAGCGGGCAGCGCCCCGCGCGCCGGGCTCCGCTTTCCTTATTACTATAACGAAATTCCGCGTCTTTGTAAAGCAATCGAATTAAAATTGCAAGTTCCAAATTTTATAAGGTGCGCAAAAAAGTATTGACAAACTGTTGTCCCCTTGCTATAATAATCGAGCACGTTAACGTGCAGAGGGAATGAGCCATTAGCTCAGTCGGCAGAGCACCTGCCTTTTAAGCAGGGTGTCCGGAGTTCGAATCTCCGATGGCTCACCAGAAAGCGACTTGCAACTGCAAGTCGCTTTTTTCTTTTCTCCTTCGTTCATAAAAATTTTACAATCTTTCGTTTTTTCTTCTGCTATGATGAAAAGGAAATAAAGGAGGTGTGTCCTTGGTTGAGATCGTGTTTGACGACAGCGCGTGCGGCTGTCTGAAACTGGCGCAGCACGCCGGGCGCGGCTGCATCGGAAGCTCCGTCGGGGTGATCGTATCGTCTTCTTCCGGCGGGCAGCCTCCGGCCGCAGAGATTCGCAAGGCAAAACAGGAAGCCGAGCGGCGGATGCAGGAGGAACACACGCGCGCCGTACCTCTGGGCGGCGAGCCGTCGGACGTATACAGCCTTCCTCTCGCGCTGAGCACGGGCCGTCTGTCAGGCGGCGTGTTCGGTGAGCAGCGAGCCGCCTTTCTGGACCGCTTGATGGAATTGCGGGGCGCATACGGAAACGACGCCGCGGACGTCCTTCAGAAAGCCCGGCGGAATCTGGATGCGGTCCTCGCGCGTGCGGCACAGGGCGAACCGCTCCGCATCTGGTCCGATTCCACACCCGACAGCCGCTGCGCCGTCTGCTGGCTGTTTGCACAGCTGGACGAGGCGCCGCACGACGGGATTCATCTGATGGAATTGCCGTCCTGGGAAGAGCGCCCGGACGGCACGGTGGAAGAGAAATCCGGATGGGGCGAGATCGCCCCCGGCGACTGCGCGGCCTATCTGCCGCTGTGCCGCCGGGTCCCTGACGCGCTCATCCGTGCCGGGGCGGCGCATTGGCGGGCGCTGGCCGGAGAGGACGCACCTCTCCGCGCCGTGGTGAACGGCCGCCTGTGCAGCGTACCCGAGGATTTCTACGACGGTTTCCTTTTGAGAGAACTGGATTCACAGACGGAGGAATTCTCGGAAGCGGCGCTGATCGCACAGATCATGATCCGCTTTCGTCTCGGCGTGCCGGACGTCTGGATCGCACACCGCGTCGACGAGATGATCCGCACGGGTCGGCTGGCCGTTGTGTCACAAGCGCCGGAGGGACATCCGGCCTACAAGCGCATTCTTCGAAAAATCAGATCCGGGAGATGAAATGATGAAAGAACAACCTGTATTCCGCTTTGCGGAGGAAGACGACGTTGGCAAAATTCTGTTTTTCATCCGGGAGCTGGCCGCGTATGAAAAACTGGAGTCGGAGGTCGTCGCAACAGAGGAGCTTCTGCGCGAATGGATCTTTGAAAAGAACAAGGCGGAAGTGCTGTTCGTACAATGCGGCGGCGAGGACGTGGGATTCGCCCTGTTTTTCCATAATTTCTCGACATTTCTCGGTCGCGCCGGCATCTATCTGGAAGATCTGTACGTGATGCCCGAATACCGCGGCAAGGGGCTTGGCAAGGCTCTGCTGCAGCGGCTGGCCCAGATTGCAGTAGAGCGCGGCTGCGGCCGCCTCGAGTGGTGGTGCCTCGACTGGAACCGCCCGAGCATCGACTTCTATCTCTCCCTCGGCGCTCAGCCGATGGACGAATGGACGGTGTACCGCGTGGCGGACAAAGCCCTGCCCTCGCTGGCCGAAGGCCGCCCCATCCCCTTTTCCCGTCCCTGAAAATCAGTTTTCGCTTTTTCGCGTCCCCGGTATATTCCGGGGACATTTTTTGCACTTTTTTCAAAAACACCTTGCATTTTTTCAGGGAAACGACTATGATAAAAATATAACAAATAACAAGTGTTATTTAATCCGGAAAGGAGGTCCGCATGCCGCCGAAAAAGCGCATTTTCCGGGAGGATATTCTGAACGCCGCGCTCGACATCATCCGCCGCGGCGGCGCACAGGCGCTGACCGTGCGCACCATTGCGGGTGAGCTGTCGTGCTCGACGCAGCCGGTCTATTCCGAATTCGGGAGTCTGGACGCGCTCAAAGAAGAGCTCCCCTCCTATGCCGCGAAGCGCTACCTGCATTTTTCGGCCGGGAGCTACAAGGACTTCGCGCTCGGTTTTCTCCGCTTCGCACAGACGGAAAAGGAGCTGTTCAAGTTTCTGTATCTGCGCCGCCGCGGGCCGGGCGAGACGCTTCTGGACGACGCCAACTACGAAGAGACCGTGATGCTGCTGCAGCGCAATCTGGAGATGTCCGAGCAGGACGCACGCGAGATGCACCGCCGGATGCAGTTTCAGTGTTACGCGATGGGCGTGATGATGGCCACGGACTATCTGGAGCTCTCCGAGGAACAGATCGGCCGGGAGCTGACGGATTTCTACCGCATCATGCTGCGCCATTACAAATCGGTACAAAGCGACGAGGAGCTCCGGTACTGGCTGGACCGCTCCCGCCATTTGATATGAACAAGGAGGATCAACATGGGAACACAAACGGAACGAACCTATGACGCCGTCGTCATAGGCGCCGGAAACGGCGGTCTGGCCGCCGCCATCCGAATCCTGCAGGGCGGTTTTTCCTGCCTGCTGCTGGAAAAGCACAACCTGCCCGGCGGATTTGCCACGAGCTTCAAGCGCGGACGCTTTGAGTTCGAGGCGAGCCTGCACGAGCTGAACGACTTCGGCTCTCCCGACGCGCCGGGCGACATCCGCACGCTATTCCGCGACCTGGGCGTGGAGGAGAAGATCGACTGGATCCGCATCCCGGAGGCATACCATCTCATCACGACCGACAAGCAGTACGACTGCGAAATGCCGTTCGGCGTGGACGCGTTCATCGACAAGATGGAGCAGTACGTCCCCGGCTCCCGCAAATCCATGACGGAGTTCTTCGAGCTGTGCAACGAGGTGCGCGACGCGCAGACCTATTCCAACTCGGTGAACGGCAACACCGACTCCGACTACATGAAATCGCACTTCCCGAACTTTATCAAGGCCGGCAGCTACTCCGTGAACGAAGTGCTTGACGCACTGAAGATGCCCAAGCGCGCGCAGGACATTCTGAACGCGTACTGGTGCTATCTCGGCGTGGACTGCGACCGCATGAGCTTTTTGCACTACGGCTCCATGGTCATCCGCTACATCACGCGCGATGCGTGGATGCCGAAGATGCGTTCGCATGAGATCAGCCTTGCGTTCGACGCGCGCATCCGCGAGCTCGGCGGCGACATCTGGTACAATTCCGAGGCCGCGAAGATTCTCACCGACAAGGACGGGCACATCACGGGCGTGGAGCTGGCCGACGGCACAACGGTGCGGACGCACCACGTCGTGGCCAACTGCTCGCCGCATCTGGTGTTCGGCAAGATGCTCGACCGCAGCGCCGTGACGGAAAAGATGGTGCGCGCCACGAACGCCCGCACGTTCTCCGGCCGCGGCTTCACGCTGTTCCTCGGCCTGAACAAGTCCGCCGAGGAACTCGGGATCAAGAGCCACAACTATTTCATCTACGACACTGCGGATTCCGTGAAGCAGTACGACCTCATGCGCAAAGTGGAGACGAACCATGTGCAGGCCACCGTCTGCCTGAACAACGCCTTCCCGGAGTGCTCCCCCAAGGGCACGTGCATCATGTATTTCACCACGATGTTCATGTCAGACGACTGGGGCAACGTGACGGAGACAGATTACTTCAAAGCGAAGGACCGCATGGCAGAGGATATGATCCGCGTGTTCGAGCGCGAGACCGGATGCAAGATCCGCGACGCCATTGAGGAGATCTGCGTTGCATCGCCCACCACGTACGCGCGTTACTGCGGCCATCCGCAGGGCGTGATCTACGGTTACGAGACAGCGGATTGGGACAGCCTGATGCCCCGCATGATGATGATGAAGGAAGACGCGCAGCTGTTCCCCGGCCTGCGGTTCGCGGGCGGCTACGCCATGCGCTCGAGCGGTTATTCCAGTTCGTATGTATCGGGTGATCTGTCCGGCCGTCAGACGGTCGGCGACCTGAAACGGGAGGTGCGGTAACATGAAATTCAAAAAACAGATCTTCGGCTTTATGGACATGCTGCGCTTCAAAAAGCTCGTTCCGAACCGCCGCGAAGCGCTCGCGAACGGCCCGGCCGACCCGCTTCCCACCGAGTACCGGACGAACGTGCTGGCGCACCGCCTGCACCCCGGCCGCATGGAAGTGGAACTGGTCGACGCCGTTATGGTGACCCCGACCATCCGCAAACTGACGTTCCGCCGCACGGATGCGGACGCGTTCCCGTTCTTCCGCGCCGGGCAGTATGTATCCCTGCAGTCCCCGGTGGGCGACAGCCTCGTGAGCCGTCCGTACTCCATCGCGTCCAGCCCGCGCGAAGCGCTGGAAAACAAGCTGGTGCTGGGCGTGGAGGACGCCGGATTCTTCTCCGGCTATCTGTGCCGCGACGCAAAGCCCGGCGACCGCTTTGTGATGAGCGAGCCCTCGGGTGAATTCCACTATGAGACGCTGCGCGACAAAAAGCACATCGTGTGCATCGCGGGCGGCAGCGGCATCACGCCGTTCGTCTCGATGGCCAAGAGCATGGCCGAGGGAGACGAACCCTATGAGATGACACTCTTCTACGGCGCGCGCACGGCGCAGCAGCTGGCGTTCCGCGACGAACTCGACGCACTGTCGGCCAAAGGGCTGAAAGTCGTGTACGTGCTCAGCGACGAGACGTGCGACGGCTGCGAACACGGCTTTGTGAGCGCCGCTCTGATGGAAAAGTATGTGGACATCCGCGAAAGCTCGTTCTTCCTCTGCGGACCTCAGGCCATGTATGATTTTGTGCTCAAGGAGCTCGCCCCCTATGATCTCCCGCGCAAGGCGGTCCGCAAGGACGCCGGAAGCTGCGGCAACCGCGAGGTCTCCGATCCCCGCACGTTCCGCCTGACCGTGCACGTGCGCGACAAGGTCTGCGAGATCAGCGCGCAGGAGAACGAGACGCTGCTCACGGCCATGGAGCGCGCCGGCATCGACGCGCCCAACAAGTGCCGCGCGGGCGGCTGCGGCTACTGCCACAGCAAGTGGGTGCGCGGCGAATATGTTGTTGCGGACGGCCGCGACGGCCGTCGCGAGGCCGACCGCAAGTTCGGCTTCATCCATCCGTGCGTGACCTACCCCGCGAGCGACATCGAACTGATCGTCCCCGTCGGGGAGTAACCCCTCTGCTTTCTCATCCCGCAGCGCATGCTGCGGGATTTTTCTTTGCATTTTCACAGTGCTGTGCTACAATAGAAACAATTTCACAACAGTGGCAAGGAGGCATCGGCGTGAAGATCCGCGAATCGGCCGAAAATTATCTGGAAACCATCCTGATCCTGCAAAAGCGTTCGGGACAGGTGCGCTCCATCGACATTGCAAATGAACTTTCGTTTTCCAAGCCGAGCGTCAGCGTCGCGATGAAGAACCTGCGGCTCAGCGGCTATGTGGAGATCGACGCGGACGGGTTTCTCACCCTGACGGACTCCGGCCGCGCCATCGCAGAGCGGATGTACGAGCGCCACACGCTCCTGACGCAATGGCTGACGCGGCTCGGCGTCGACGAAAAGACGGCGGCCGAGGACGCCTGCCGCATTGAGCACGTCATCAGTGCACAGACGTTCGCGGCGCTGAAATCTCACGTCTCCGGCGAGAAAAAAGCGGAATAAAGAAACGCCCGGGAAACCGACTGGTTTCCCGGGCGTTTTTCACATCATTCAAAGGGATAGCGGATATCCCAGTCCTTTCTCAGCTTGTCCATCTGCCGGAGGATGCGCAGCGTAGCCTGCGCCGGAAGCGACGGGCACTCCAGCGCGCCGCTCTCGACCGTTCTCACAAATTCCCGCACCTCATACTCGTAGCCGGTGGCATCGAACGGCAGCGGCAGGCGCTTGACGTCGCGCCCGTCCACGATCACGGCCAGCTCCTGCGGATGCCAGAAATCGCTGAATTCAATGCGTCCCTTGTCGCCGTACACGACCGCCTTGTTGTCCGACGCCGCGCAGCCGGTCGCCGACAGGCTCGCCACCGCGCCGCAGGGATACTTCATGACGATGGCGTCCTGAATGTCCATCCCGAGGCTGTTCTTCTCGCAGACGCCGACGGGCTGTTCGGACGGTTCGCCCAGAACGATGTCCGCGATCGTCAGCGTGTACATGGCAAAATCAAGCAGCACGCCGCCGGCCAGTTCCGGGCGCGCAATGCGATCTTTCTCCGCCAGCTTTGCCCCCATGTTGGCCGTCAGCAGATGAACGCGGCCGATCGCTCCGCTCTCAATGCTCGCGCGCAGCGCGGACACGAACGGCATGCAGCGCGTCCAGACGGCCTCGGAGAGGAGAAGGTTCTTCTGCTTTGCCAGCTCGAACAGCTCCCGCGCATCCTTCTCATTGGTGGTCATCGGCTTTTCACACAGCACGTGCTTGCCCGCCTCCAGCGCGGCGCGCACGTTCTCCTTGTGGAAGTTGTGCGTCGTGGCGACGTACACCACATCGACCGCCGGATCGGCCAGAAGGGCGTCGTACCCCTCGTAGCTCGTTTCAAATCCGAATTCTTTCGCAAACGCCGCGGCCCGCGCGCCGTCGCGCGCAGCCACCGCATAGGGCCGCACTCCGCAGTCCACGCTCGTGATGGTTTTTGCCATTTTCCGGGCGATACCGCCCGCCGCAAGGATTCCGAGATTCAACATGAGCCGCTCCTCTTTTCCGGACCGTCCTGACGGGCGGTGTATTTTTGTAACTCTTTTTTCATTTTATCACAAACCATACGGTCTGAAAAGAGCAAACAGCCGCCCGGACAGTTCAGAACTGTCCGGGCAGCTGCCGTTATTGGGAGGGGGGATCAGCGCTCGCGCGAGACGATCTCGGCGAGGATCTGCTCCTTGAATTCCGCGACGGTCTTCACGCCGCCTTTCTCTTCCTTGCGGGCGCGGACGGAGACCGTTCCGTTCTCCATCTCCTGTGCGCCGACAACGAGCATGTACGGCACTTTCTGCAGCTGGGCCTCGCGGATCTTGTAGCCCATCTTCTCGCTGCGGCAGTCGGACGACACGCGCACGCCCGCCCCGTCGAGCTCTTTCGCGATCTGATTGGCGTATGCGCGGTGCGCCTCGGAGATCGGGATGACGCGCACCTGCTCCGGCGCGAGCCACACGGGGAACGCGCCCGCAAAGTGCTCGATCAGGATGCCGATGAAGCGCTCGATGGAACCGAACACCACGCGATGGATCATGACCGGGCGGTGCTTCTGGCCGTCCTCGCCCGTGTACTCGATCTCAAAGCGCTCGGGCAGCTGGAAGTCGAGCTGGATCGTACCGCACTGCCAGGTGCGGCCGATGGCGTCCACAAGGTGGAAGTCGAGCTTCGGGCCGTAGAACGCGCCGTCGCCCTCGTTGATCTCGTACGGACGGCCGAGTTCCTCCATGGCCGCGCGCAGAGCGTTCGTGGCCATCTCCCAGTCCTCGATGGCGCCCATGTGGTCCTCGGGCATCGTGGACAGCTCAATGTGATACTCAAAGCCGAACAGCGAGTAGACCTCGTCGATCAGGCGGACAACGCCGACGATCTCATCCTTGATCTGATCGGGCGTCATGAAGATGTGCGCGTCGTCCTGCGTGAAGCAGCGCACGCGCATCAGGCCGTGCAGCGCACCCGACAACTCGTGGCGGTGCACGATGCCGAGCTCACCCATGCGCAGCGGCAGATCGCGGTAGGAGCGGGGTTTCGTCTTGTACACCATGATGCCGCCCGGGCAGTTCATCGGCTTGATGGCAAAATCCGTGTCGTCGATGACCGTGGTGTACATATTATTTTTATAGTGATCCCAGTGACCGCTGCGCTCCCACAGAGAGCGGTTCAGCATGATCGGCGTGCTGATCTCCTGATAGCCCGCGCGGTGATGGATCTCGCGCCAATAGTCGATGAGGGTATTCTTCACGATCATGCCCTTCGGCAGGAAGAACGGGAATCCCGGGCCCTCCTCCATCAGAGCGAACAGCTCAAGCTCCTTGCCGAGCTTGCGGTGATCGCGCTTCTTGGCCTCTTCGAGCATGTTCAGATACGCTTCCAGCTCGCTGGCCTTCGGGAACGCAATGCCATACACGCGGCACAGGCTGTCGCGCTCGGCGTCGCCGCGCCAGTACGCACTCGCCGTGCTCAGCAGCTTGACGGCCTTGAGCGAGCCCGTGCTCATCAGGTGCGGACCGGCGCACAGGTCGGTGAAATCGCCCTGCTGATAGACGGAGAGCTGCCAGCCCTTTTCAGCGTACTCCTCCAGCAGCTCGAGCTTGTATTTCTGATCGCGGAAGATCTCGCGGCCCTCCTCGACCGTGATGAAGCGCTTCTCGACGGGGATGTCCGCCTTGATGATCTTCTTCATCTCGGCCTCGATGGCCTCAAACTGGTCGGGCGTGAACGGCTCCGTGCCGCCGATGTCGTAGTACCAGCCGTCGGCCAGAGCCGGGCCGATGCCGAACTGCGCGGACGGATACAGATGCTGGATGGCCTGCGCCATCACGTGCGCGGCCGTGTGCCAGTAGGCGTGCTTGCCGTCTGCGTCCTCAAACGTGCAGATCTCCAGCTCGCAGTCTTTTTCGACCGGCGTGCGGAGATCGCACGCCTCGCCGTCGATGCGCGCGGCACAGGCCGATTTGTACAGCCCCGCGCCGATGCTCTTTGCAATGTCGGCGCAGCTTGTGCCCGCCTCGTACTCGCGGACAACGCCGCCCTTCAGTGTTACCTTTACCATTTGCCATACCTCCTTGTGCAAGCAAAAAAGACCCATCCCGCACGTAAACTGTACGGGATGAGCCTTGTAAAAGCCCACGGTTCCACCCGAATTGCACCGCATCACAACGCTGCGGCGCCGCTCATGACGGCTGTAACGGGCCGTGCCCGGCGGGGTTCGCCCCGCGCTCTGCGGCGGTAAGACGCCTGTATGCGCAAAGCCGCTCGCAGCACAAAGGCGGCCCTCTCTGATGCGCGGGAATCAAACGTCCGTTTGTCCGCTTCAACGCTTTTACGGGATGACATTTTGCCCTATTATATTACCGCGCCGGCCGCGGGAAGTCAAGGCGCAAATCGAAAGAAAATGTGACCAAATTGTATCTATTTCTTGACATCCTTGTGTGCGGATAATAAAATAAATGTAATGATTCAATGTAATACGGAGGCATGGCCCGCCCGTTTTGCGGGGCTGCCTTTCTTTTGGTAGATTTGATGATCCGTTCAGGCGCTTTTCGTTGGAAAAAGGGCCTTGTCTCTCTATTACTTTTTCTCATTGACAAAAAGTAAATAGGAGTGAAGCAAGACATGCCACAAGCAATCTGGGTGGCTGTTTTTGTTGTGCTCGCCATTGCCATCGGCGCCGGAATGTTCTATGCCGGCGTCACCTATCGCCGCAAGACAGCCGAACAGAAGATCGGCAGCGCGGAAGAGGAAGCCATGCGCATCGTCAACGATGCCATGAAGGCGGCACAGCAAAAGCGCAAGGAAATGCTGGTTGAGGCCAAAGATCAGGCCTTCCAGCTCAAGACCGAAGCCGACCGCGAGATCAAGGAGCGCCGCAGCGAACTGGCCCGTCAGGAGCGCCGCCTCGACCAGAAGGAAGAGGCCATGGACCGCAAGGTCTCCGCTCTGGAGGACAAGGAAGAGGATCTCCGCAAGCGCTCCGAGCTGGCCGAAGCGCGGCTGGCCGAGATCGAGCAGATCAAGGCGCGCGAGCTGGAGAAGATGGAAGTCATCGCCCAGCTCTCCACCGAAGACGCCAAGCAGCTTCTTCTCAACCGCGTGGACGAACAGCTCACGCACGAAAAGGCGATGCACATCGCCCAGTTTGAAACAAACTTCAAGGATCAGGCTGAAACGCTGGCGCGTGAGATCCTGACGCAGACGATCGCCCGCTGCGCGGCCGATCACTCGAGCGAGGCCACGGTCTCCGTCGTTCCCCTGCCGTCCGACGAGATGAAGGGCCGCATCATCGGCCGCGAGGGCCGCAATATCCGCGCCCTCGAGACGGCGACGGGCGTCGAGCTCATCATCGACGACACGCCCGAGGCCATCACGCTCTCGAGCTTTGACCCGGTGCGCCGCGAAGTGGCCCGCCTGACGCTGGAAAAACTGATCAGCGACGGCCGCATCCACCCCGCCCGCATCGAAGAGATGGTCGACAAATCCCGCCGCGAACTCGAACTCACGATGAAGCGCGAGGGCGAGCGCACGGTGATGGAGATCGGCCTGCACGGTCTGCACCCCGACATCGTCAAGCTGCTGGGCCGTCTGCGCTACCGCACCAGCTACGGCCAGAACGTGCTGAACCACTCGCTGGAAGTCGCGTACCTGTCCGGCATTCTCGCCGGAGAGCTCGGCCTGAACGTCACGCAGGCCAAGCGCGCCGGTCTGCTGCATGACATCGGCAAGGCGCTCGATCACGAGATCGAGGGCAGCCACATCTCCATCGGCGTGGAGATTGCGAAGAAATACCGCGAGAATCCCGCCATCATCCACGCCATCGAGGCGCACCACGGCGACGTGGAGCCCAAGACGCCGCTCGCGTTTGTCGTCATGGCGGCGGATGCCATCTCGGCCGCCCGTCCGGGCGCGCGACGTGAAAACGTCGAGAGCTACATCAAGCGTCTGGAGAATCTCGAAGAGATCGCCAACAGCTTCGAGGGCGTCGAGAGCAGCTACGCCATCCAGGCCGGCCGCGAAATCCGCATCATGGTCAAGCCGGACGTCATCAGCGACGATGCGCTCGTCATCCTCGCGCACAGCATCGCGCAGAAAATCGAGGAAGAACTCGATTACCCCGGCCAGATCAAGGTCAACGTCATCCGCGAATCCCGCGCGACGGAATACGCAAAATAATCATAACCCCACGTTGAACGTGGGGTTTGCAAAACGGCCCCATAGGGGCCACAATACCAGCGGCGCCTAAAGGCG
>CALXBO010000044.1 GCA_944386565.1 uncultured Ruthenibacterium sp.
GGTGGCAGCGGGGCTCTTTTTTCCGTTTTTTATACTTTATACAAAGAGGATGTTCACTTCGCCGAGGCCGCATTCGACTTCGTACTGCACGGCCGCGCCGGGATTGCGCTGCACTTCCTGCCCGAGACCCGTATAGGCCTCGCCGCCGATGACGACGGAACCTCCGGCCAGTTCGATAGCGTAGCCGTAATCGCCGGGATTGGCGGCATTGATGTCCACGCTGCCGATGCCGCACTCGACCTTCGTCTTGCCCGAGAGCGTGCCGCTGAACGTGAGCGAGCCCATGCCGATCTCGAAATCCGCTTCGCGCGTGACGGTGACGGAATCGAGAACGATCTCGCCCGCGCCGACGGAGAACGAGCCCTCCTCACAGCTGATGCCGGACATCGACAGCGAACCCGCGCCGACGGACACCTCCAGTTCCCGCAGCGTGAAGTCCGCCGGGACAGTGACGGTGAGCGTTCCCGTATGCGGGCGTTTTGTTTCAACTTTCAGCGTACCGTCGTCATTTTTCTCCGACCAGTTCACGTCGCTGCCCGTCACGCGGAAATCGTCGCCCGTCTCGATGATGACTTCGGCCGCACCCGTCTCGATCTCGAGCGAGTGGTACAGATAGCTCTTCTGCAGCTCGGACGGCGCGGGTGCAGCGGAAGAGGAAGAGGACGAAGCGGCCGTCTGGGGCGCAGAGGACGAAGCAGCCGGGGCCGCGGACGATGAAACGGGCTTCGCATTCGACGCCGCTGCCGTCTCCTCGAACCAGTCGTCGAAGTCGTCACGGTCGTCGTCATGGCCGTGGCCGTTCTGTTCAAAGAACCCGCCGCCGAACGTGAAGGGGCCGTAGTCCCAGTTGCGGCTGTCGGACGGGCGCGCGCCCATCGCAAAGCCGACGACAATGAGCAGTACGCCCGCGAGCGCCGCGGACGCGGCAATTTTCATCAATCGTTCCATCTCAGGTCACGCACCTTTCCTTTCAGATAGCTCCAGCCGGAGCGGATGCTGCTTGCCACGAACGGCACGCCCTTGCGGATGAGCCAGATGCCGAACGCGCACGCCAGCACGCCGAGGCCTCCGGTGAGGAAGCCGCCGCCCATCATGAAGAGAGCGCCCGCCGGGTACGACGAGAACAGGAACACGCTCTTGATGATGAGCCCGAAGCCCGCGAACGCAGCCGTCGCACCGCCGATGATCAGGCTGGCCAGCATGCCGATGACGCCGCCGATGAGCCCCAGGATCGCGCCCAGAAGGCCGATTATCACCGGGATGCAGATGACGCCGAGGATGATCCACAGCCAGAGATAGCTGCGGCGGCGCGGCGCTTCGTATCCCTCGTACGGGATGTGCGGCGCACCGGGCGCCGTCTGCGCATAGGCCGGGCCGCTCTGTGTATCGTCAGGGCCGCTCTGCGTGTAGGCCGGGCCGCTCTGCGCCTGCTGCGCGCTCTGCCCGCCCTGCGCGTACGCCGACGAGGGCGGCACGGGCTGCGCCGCGGCGCCGAACGGGTCTTCCGCCGCAGCTTTCGGGGCGGCGGGCTGCGCTCCCTGCGCGGACTGCGCGGTGTTGGCGCGGATGATGCGCGCCACTTTTTCCGGGCCGCCCAGTTCCTCGATGGCGGCCTCTTCGTTCTCCTCGCCCGCCTCGTCGAGGTATTCGCTGTAATAGTTCAATGCTTCCTCGCGCTCTTCGGCGGAAATGCCCTTCAATTCCTCCGCGAGCCGGGAAAGAAATTCAGTTTTTGTCATCGTCGATCCCTCCGAACAAAACGCGGTCCACTTTCTCCGCATACTCCCGCCATTGCACGCGGTAGTCCTCGAGCTGGTCCACACCTTTTTCCGTGATGCTGTAATACCGGCGGTTGCGTCCCGCGAATTCGCGGTCGTACGTCTCCAGGCATCCGTCTTTCTGCAGACGCCGAAGCACCGGGTACAGCGAGCTTTCCGAAACATCCATCACACTGCGCACATCCTGCGTGATCTTGTAGCCGTAGGTGCTCTCGTTCGACACCACGCTCAGAACCAGCGCATCCATCAGCGCAGCCCCTGTGTTGAAGGCCATCCGGAGCGTCCCTCCTTCTGTTGTAAAATCCAATATTGATTTCGTGACTATATTATATTCCGTATAATATTATCTGTCAATATATTATTTCAAATTTTGCAAAACAACTTTGCGAAGCCCCGGGAATGTGCTATACTGACGGGGAATCCAACCGGGAGGTGCATCTATGAAGCTGATCTCATGGAACGTCAACGGGTTCCGCGCGGTGCTCGGCAAGGGCTTTGCCGAAGTGTTCGCGCAGGCAAACGCGGACGTTTTCTGTTTGCAGGAGACCAAAATGCAGCCGGGTCAGGCGGAGTTTTCGCCCGAGGGCTATCATCAATACTGGAACAGCGCGGAGAAAAAGGGATATTCGGGCACGGCGGTGTTCACGCGCACCGAGCCGCTGAGCGTTTCGTACGGCATCGGCATCGACGAGCACGACCACGAGGGGCGCGTCATCACGCTGGAGTTCGAGCGCTTTTTCCTTGTAAATGTATACACGCCGAACAGCCAGAATGAACTGGCGCGGCTGGACTACCGCCTGCGCTGGGAGGACGATTTCCGCGCGTATCTGCTGCGTCTGAATGAGACAAAGCCCGTCGTCGTGTGCGGCGATCTGAACGTGGCGCACACGGAGATCGACCTGAAAAATCCGAAAACCAACCGCAACTCGGCGGGATTTTCCGACCCCGAGCGCGCGAAGATGACGCAGCTGCTCGCGAGCGGCTTTGTGGACACGTTCCGCGCGTTCTACCCGGACGCGACGGGCGCGTATACTTGGTGGAGCTACTTCCGCAAGGCGCGCGCGACGAACGCGGGGTGGCGCATCGACTATTTTCTCGTGAGCGAATCGCTGCGCGAAAATCTTCGCGCAGCGTCGATCCTGTCGGATGTCTACGGCTCGGACCACTGCCCCGTGTGCCTTGAGCTGGACGTGTGAGGAGGCGTTGACCATGTGGGAAATCGTAAAAGCCGTCATTCTGGGCGTCATCGAAGGCATCACGGAATGGCTGCCCGTGTCGAGCACGGGACACCTGATCCTCGCGGATGAGTTTCTGTCGCTGAACATGTCGGAGGAGTTCATCGAGATGTTCAACGTCGTCATCCAGCTGGGCGCGATCCTCGCGGTGGTGGTGCTGTTCTGGCCGAAACTCTGGCCGTTTCAGAACGACCCCGAGGCCGCGCGCGGCGAGACGGGCGCGAAAGCGCTCGTCGACCGCTTCTGCCGCAAGGACGTGTGGGTGATGTGGTTCAAGGTGCTGGTCGCCATCCTGCCGGCCATGGTCATCGGCCTGCCGCTGGACGACTGGATGACCGAGCACCTGCACAACCCGCCCGTCGTGGCCGCGATGCTCATTCTGTACGGTGTGTTCTTCCTGCTGATCGAACAGCGGCGCTACCGCCCTCGCATCAGGCGCATCGCAAAACTCGACTACAAGACGGCGCTCGGCATCGGCCTGTTCCAGGTGCTGAGCCTTGTGCCGGGCACGTCGCGCTCGGGCGCGACCATCCTCGGCGCGATGCTGCTGGGCACGTCGCGCACCGTGGCGGCGGAGTTCACGTTTTTCCTCGCCATCCCCGTGATGTTCGGCGCAAGCCTCATCAAAGTGCTGAAGTTCGGGTTTGCTTTCACCGGCTTCGAGCTGGCGGTGCTGGGCGTCGGCTGCGTCGTGGCGTTTGTCGTGTCGATGCTGTCCATCCGTTTTTTGATGAACTACGTCAAAAAGCACGATTTCAAGGTGTTCGGCTGGTACCGCATCGTCCTCGGCGTGCTGGTGCTGGCGTACTTCTTCGGTCTCAAGCCGCTGCTCGGCTGATGACCCCTGCCGCAGACAAAAACCGGCGGCCCCTGTGCGGGGCCGCCGGTTTTCTTTTATTCCGCGTGCGCCATGGCGCTCTGCTGCGTCTGCGCCGCTTTGCGCGCGGCTTCGACGAGCTGTTCGGGGAAGCCCATCGTCTCCATCAGCGCCAGTGCGTTGCGCGTCGTGGACGGGCCGGGGCGCAGCTTGTAGTCGAACTGCACCTCGCCGCCGCGCACCTCCTCACGGAAGTGGTAGTTGTCGTAGTGACCGGTGAGCAGCTGCGCGAGCTCGAGGTCGTGCGTTGCGGCCAGCACGAGGCAGTTTTTCCCCGCGAGGTACTCGAGCGCGGCCTGCGCAGCGGCGACGCGCTCGACGGTGTTCGTTCCGCGCAGGATCTCGTCGATGAACACGTAGCAGAACTCCCCGGTCTCGGCATAGCGCAGGATGCGCCGCAGCGAGAGCAGCTCGGCCATGAAGTAGCTCGTGCCCGCAAGGATGCTGTCGCGCACGGCGATGGACGTGAACACCGCGCCCCGGCGCAGCCGGAACGAGCGCGCGAAGCACGTGTCGAGCGTGCGCGCGAGGATGCAGTTGACGGCGACCGCCTTGAGGAACGTCGACTTGCCCGACGCGTTCGAACCGGTGAAGAGCGCGCCGCGCACAAATGACGCACTGTTCGGCACGGGGTCATCGAGCAGCGGGTGGCACAGGTCGGTGAAGGACACCTCCGCGTCCTGTGTGTACTCGGGGCGGCACCAGCACGGCAGCGTGCCGCGCAAAAGCGCCGTGCCCGCCGCAACGTCGAGCCCGCCCAGCGCGCGCAGGAGCCGCAGACCGTCGTCCGCGTGCGTCTCGAAGCGGCGCACAACGTAGACGTAACTGAGCACCGGAAGCAGGAAAAAGCACGACGGATCAAACAAGCCGGCCTGGAACGCGGCGTCGTTCCACTTGAGCACCGACAGGGGAAAGCGCAGCGGCCGGAACGCGCGGCACGCGCTGCGCAGCTCCGCGGCGTTGTCCGGGCTCTCGCGCGAGAACAGTTTTTCCAGTTCCTGCGCACAGCCGAGCAGAGACGAAAACCCGCACAGCACGGGGAACCCGCTGCCGGGGCGGCTGCGCAGCCAGATGCAGGCCATGAAGTTCGCCAACAGCAAAAGCACCGTCACCGTGAGCCCCTCCCCCACGCCGATCAGCGGCCAGAGCGCAAAGCTTGCAAACGGCAGCACAGCCGCCAGCCACGCGAAGCGCGCGTACGGCAGCTGCAGCGAGGACGCATCGAACAAAAGCGCCTCCGCGCCCGTGCCCCCGTGCGGCCCGAGCAGCGCGAGACGGTATTTCATCTTGCGGCACAGCGCGTCTTCCCGCGTGAAGAACTCCACCGGGTCCTCCCCGGAGGGCAGCGCGTCGGCGGGCCGCTGGAGACGCAGGCGCGTGTACAGCCACAGGCTGCCCGCGCCGCTGCGGCAGCAGTTGACGGACGTGAACACGGAGTCCATGTCGAGGTCGTCCCACGTCAGATTGTCGACGGCGTGCGGCTGCGGACGGTGTTTTTGAAAGCTCTCCCAGAATCGACGCGCGGCGGCGAGCTCCGGTTCGGGCGAGGGCGCCGTGTCGAGACTGCGGCGCAATTTCGCACGGCGGCGCACGGTGCGCTGCACGGCGTAGACGAGCAGCACTGCCAGCGCGGCAACGAGCAAAAGAAGCGGCTGATTCATGGATGGCCCGCAGCAACTTGCCCCGCGGGAACTCTCAGATGAGACAGAGGCAATACGGTTCGCCCCCTTCCGGTAAAATGATCGTGGTTTCGATAAAACAAATAATATCATTTTACATACATGCCCGCAAGTGATATAATGAAAAAAATATTTCCGTAGCAACATCGAAGCTGCCTGTTCGCTGTTTTTATGACGGACAGCCTCGGCGCATGCGAAAAACGACATCATCCGGAAAGAGGTCCTCTGCCATGTCATTTCTAACATTCTTGGTAAGTTTTCTGGCGTCAACGGCCGGCGCGATCTGCGGAATCGGCGGAGGCGTCATCATCAAGCCGACGCTGGACTTGTTTCAGATTGCCAGTGTGTCCACCATCAGCTTTCTGTCCGGATGCACGGTTCTCTCCATGAGTCTCTATTCCGTCGGGCGCGGGCTGCTGGCACGCGACAGTTCTGTGGATTTTAAAACGGGAACCCCGCTCGCGCTGGGAGCCGCGGTCGGCGGCATCCTCGGCAAGCAGCTTTTCACGGCGGTAAAAAATGCGGCTTCTGATCCGAACGTGGTCGGGAGCGTGCAGGCGGGATGCCTGGCTGCCATTACAATCTTTACGCTTATTTATACATTAAAAAAGGAGAGCGTCCGGACGCTTCAGCTCAAACGGGCTGCTCCCTGCGTCGTCATCGGCATTTTTCTCGGCGTCATGTCCAGCTTTCTGGGCATCGGCGGCGGACCCATCAATTTGGTGGTGCTGTACTACTTTTTTTCCATGGCTGCCAAGACGGCGGCCCAGAACAGCCTGTACATCATTCTGGTGTCCCAGATCACCAGCCTGGCCACCACTTTTGTCACCAATACGGTGCCGCCCTTTGAATGGAGCTGGCTCATCTTGATGGTGGCCGGAGGCATTGGCGGCGGCGTGGTAGGACGGTGCATCAACAAGCGAATCAGCAACAAGCAAGTGGAGAAGCTTTTCATCGGTTTGATGGTCGTCATCATCGGGATCAGCTGCTACAATACATGGGCCTTTCTGGAATAACGCTCGGCCCGACACACCAAAGGCAGTGAGCGCCGTCAAGCGGTTCACTGCCTTTTTCCGACGGAAAAGGCGCTTTTTCCGTGCGCGCCCATTGTAACGCGCGCGCGAATATGCTACGCTAAATAGATAACCGGATGCACCGCGCACCTTTTCCGCCCGGCGAGGGCGGTCCGACAGGAGAGAAGGGACATGATGTTTCACAAGGGCGCAAAATCCAAAGGGCTCAAAGTCATCATCGTGGGCTGCGGCAAGGTCGGCACGTCCGTCGTGGACCAGCTCAGCCGCGAGGGGCATGACATCACCGTCATCGACCGCGACCCCGCCGTCATCCGGACGGTGACGAACCAGTACGACGTCATCGGCGTTGTGGGCAACGGCGCTGCGCGACGCGTTCTTCCAGGTGACGTCCATCATCACGACGACGGGCTTTTCCTCCGTCGACTTCAACCAGTGGCCGCAGACGGCGCGCACGGTGCTCGTCGTGCTGATGTTCATCGGCGCGTGCGCGGGCAGCACGGGCGGCGGCATCAAGGTCTCGTGCATCTCCGTGATGATGAAGACCATGTTCAAGGAACTGCACTCGTACGTCTTTCCGAAGAGCGTGCGCAAGATCAAGATCGACGACAAGCCCGTGGAGCACGAGGTCATCCGGGGCATCAACGTGTTCTTCGTCACGTTCATGCTCATCTTCACGATCTCGGTGCTGTGCCTGAGCATCGAGGGCAAGGATCTCGTGACGAACTTCACGGCCGTGGCTGCCACGATCAACAACATCGGCCCGGGCCTCGAGCTCGTGGGCCCGACGGGCAACTTCAGCCTGTTCACCGATTTCAGCAAATACGTTCTGATTTTTGACATGCTCGCGGGGCGTCTGGAGCTGTTCCCCGTGCTGGTGATGCTCTATCCGCCGACGTGGAAGGGCACGTTCCACCGGCGCCGCCGCGACAGACGGGAGGCCGTATGATCTTCGATACCCATGCGCATTATCTGTCGCACCGCTTTGACTCCGACCGCGCGGAGCTGCTCTCCTCGCTGCCCGGCAAGGGCGTGTGCGCCGTGGTGGAGTGCGGCGTCGACCTCGACACATCCCGCGCCGCCGCTGCACTGGCGCACGAATTCCCGTTTGTGTACGCGGCCGCGGGCATCCATCCCGAGAGCCTGATCGACGAGGACACCTCCACTGTCGCGCGCTTTGCGGGCGACTGGCGCGCCGAGCTGCGCGAGATCAAGCCGCTGCTGGAGGACGGGCGCGTCGTCGCCGTCGGCGAATGCGGGCTCGACCACCACTGGCCCGTCCCGCGCGACGCACAGCTTGAGCTGCTCGAAGCGCAGCTCATTCTCGCGCGCGAGCACGACCTTCCGGTGCTGCTGCACGACCGCGAGGCGCACGCCGAAATGTACGAACTTCTGCGCAAACACCGCCCGCGCGGCGTGCTGCACTGCTATTCCGGCAGCGCGGACGACGCGAAGTGGCTGTGCGCGCAGGGGCTGTACCTCGGCTTCGGCGGCACGGCGACGTTCAAGAACGCGCGCCGCGTGCTCGAGGCCGCAAGCGTCGTACCCGAGGAGCAGTTCGTGCTGGAGACGGACTGCCCGTACATGGCGCCCGAGCCGATGCGCGGCAAACGCAACGATTCGTCGCTCATCGCCTACGTCGCCGAAGCGATCGCTTCGGCGCGCGGCACGACGGCCGCGCACATCCTCGAAGTCAGCGAGCGCAACGCGCGCCGCCTGTTCGGGCTGGATGCGTGAAACGCGTCAAAACCCGTGCATTTTTTCTTGTCAGCGCGGGTAAACTGTGTTACAATGGCCGTGTATCATCAGGGAGGGGGAGCGTTTTATGAATCTGTTCCGTCCGATTTTGGGTCTTGGATTCCTCGCGGGCGCCGCATATGCCGCCGTGAAGCTCGTGGAGATGTTCGACAAGGAGAACGACATCGAGTGGACCGCCATGATGGGCGAGATGCCCGAGGAGGAATACACCGTTCCCGCGCCGAAAATGAACTCGGCGGACGACGCGCCCGAAGCGGCGCCCGAAACACCCGCGGAGCCTGAGGCGGCGCCGGAGCAGTCCGAAGCGCCCGCCGGGGAGACCGCGCCCGTCTGCGAAGAAGCACCCGCCGGGGAAACCGCGCCGTGCGCCGAGCAGGAGACCAAGGAGCCCGAACGCGTGACGGTGCATCCGCGCCGCGCCCGCATCGACCCCACGACCATCGCCTGTGCCGAAGATTTTCAGGACTGGGACGAGTTCGGCTGCCGCAGCTGACGGGGACAAATCATCTGTTTTCCGCGCCCGTGCCCTGCACGGGCTTTTTATCATGTCAAGGAGATTTCAGCAATGACCAAGATCACGATTTTTTCCGGATTTCTGGGCGCCGGTAAGACGACGCTCATCAAAAAACTGCTCGCCGACGGCTACAAGGGCGAGAAGGTCGTGCTCATCGAGAATGAGTTCGGCGAGATCGGCATCGACGGCGGCTTCGTCAAGGAGGCCGGCATCGAGGTGACGGAGATGAACTCCGGCTGCATCTGCTGCAGCCTCGTGGGCGACTTCGAAAAGGCGCTGGGCAAGGTGCTCGACGAGTACCACCCCGACCGCGTGCTCATCGAGCCCTCCGGCGTGGGCAAGCTGTCCGACGTCATCGCCGCCGTGAAGAACGTGCGCGCCGACGCCGTGCTGGCGGGCTTCGTCACCGTGGCAGACGCAAAGCGCTGCCGCATGTACATGAAGAACTTCGGCGAGTTCTACAACAACCAGATCGAGAACGCGTCCGCGGTCATCTTCAGCCGCACGCAGGACATGAGCCCCGAGAAGCTCGCGGCCGCCGCGGCGCTCGTGCGTGAGAAAAACCCCCGCGCGCCCATCGTCACTACCCCCTGGGACGAGCTGACCGGCGCGCAGCTGGTTGCCGTGACCGACGGCTCGCAGTCTCTGGCCGAGGAGATGATGGCCGAGGTGCACGCCCACGCGCACGAGCACGGCGAAGAGTGCCACTGCCCCGCGTGCGAGCACGAGCACCATCACGATCACGACCATGAGCATCACCATGAACATGAGCACGAGCATGAACATGAGCATGAACATGAGCATCATCATGACCACGACCACGGCGAGTGCAGCTGCGGCTGTGGCCACGATCATGAGCATGACCATGAGCACCATCATCACCACGGCCACGCGGCGGACGAGGTGTTCGAGAGCTTCGGCGCGGAGACGACGCGCGCCTACACGAAGGACGAACTGGAGAGCATCTTCAACGAGCTGGACACGCAGGGCTACGGCGCGATCCTGCGCGCGAAGGGCATCGTGCGCTGCACGGACGGCACGTGGCTGCACTTCGACTACGTGCCCGGCGAGGGCGAAGTGCGCACCGGCGCGGCCGATTACACGGGCCGCCTGTGCGTGATCGGCTCGCATCTTGACCACGACGGCCTGCACAGCCTGTTCGGCGCGTAAGGAGGTCCGGCATGATCCCTGTCTATCTGTTCCTCGGTTTCCTCGAGGCGGGCAAGACCGCCTTTGTGCAGGAGACGCTGGAGGACCCCGAGTTCAACACGGGGGAAAAGACGCTGCTCGTCGTGTGCGAGGAGGGCGTGGAAGAATATGAGCCCGAGCGCTTCGCGGGCGGCAACGTGACGCAGCTTCTCGTGGAGGACCCCGACGACATCACGCCGGAATTCCTGCGCTCGAACGCGTCGAAAGTCTACGCCGACCGCGTGCTCATCGAGTACAACGGCATGTGGCCGGTGCAGAAGCTGCTCGACAGCCTGCCCGTGAACTGGGAGATCTACCAGATCATGACGGTGGCCGACTCGACCACCTTCCCGACGTATCTGGCCAACATGCGCCAGCAGACGGTGGACAAGCTCCAGTCTCCGGACGTCGTCATCTTCAACCGCTGCGACAAGAGCACCGACAAGACGCTTCTGCACCGCAGCGTGCGCATGGTGAACCGCCGCGCGCAGATCCTGTTCGAGTACAAGGACGGCTCCATCGAGCCCGACGACACGAAGGACCCCCTGCCCTACGATCTGAACGCCCCGGTGGCGGAGATCGGTGACGAGGACTACGGCATCTTCTACCTCGACGTGTTCGACCGCATGAAGGACTACGAGGGCAAGACCGTGCGGATGAAGGCGTACGTCTGCCAGACCGACAAGGTGGACGGCGACGCGTTCATCGCCGGGCGCTTCTGCATGACGTGCTGCGCCGAAGACATCACGTTCATCGGTCTCATCTGCAAGTGGAAGGACGCCAAGCAGCTCGGCCACCGCACGTGGGTGAACGTCACCGCGCGCATTGAGCTGCGCCGCCACGACATCTACGAGGGCGTTGGCCCGTGGCTCATCGCCGAGTCCGTCACGCCCGCCGAGCCGCCGAAAGATGAGCTCGTCTACTTCGT
>CALXBO010000045.1 GCA_944386565.1 uncultured Ruthenibacterium sp.
GAAACGAAAGCAGGGGCCGGAGCGAACGCTCCGGCCCCTGCTTTTTTTCAGATGTCAGCCGCGGCGCATCCCTGCCGTCGGTTTTCACGCCTGCTCTTCGCAGACGGCCGGAGTTTTCTCCGCACCCGGCTGCCTCCACTTCTGCACGTACTCGATGAGCGCCGAGGAGAGGATCACCGTCAGCACGGAATTGCCGATCTGCGCGAGCGGGATATACGTCAGCGACAGGCCCAGCACCGTGAAATCGGTGAACAGGTACGCCCGCGAGAGCCGCCAGCCCGACGTGCGGGAGATGACGAGCGCCAGCGCGTCGTCTCCGCCGCTGGAACCGCCCTGACGCACGATGATGCCGACGCCCACACCCACGAACAGGCCGCCCGCGACGGCGGGAATCACCGGGACGCCGGTGAGATCGGGCAATACGCGCGGGAACTGCCCCCACACCCAGAACCACGCCGAGACAAACAGCGTGGACACCGCCGACAGGCGGATGAAGCTCATTCCGAGGAACCGGAACGCCAGCAGGTAGCAGGCGCTGTCCAGTAAAAATGTAAGGACGGACGGCGGGACGCCGAACCAGTGGTTGAGCAGCAGCATCATTCCGATGACGCCGCCCTCCGTGATGCCGGACTGCTGGTGCACGTTGTACAGCCCGAACGTTGCGATCGCTGCGCCCAGGGCGATCCAGCCGACGCGCCGGGGCGTGATGCCCTCCGTCAGCCAGCGCCATGCGCGCAGTGCTCCTGATTTCATATCGTATCAACCTCCTGCCCTCATTGTATACCCTCGTACGGTACGAAGGTCAAGAGCGATACGATCTCTTTTTTCCGGTTATTTCTGATACTTGGGATCGGCCGCGTAGACGGGTCTGCCCTCCGAGTAAACGCCCGGGCGGCGCATCTGCCCGAAGCCCGTGACGCCCTCGCGCGTGCCGTCGACGGCGGGGTCGGCATACCGGCAATACCAGTGCTGCAGCTCGTCCAGAAGCGACGCCTGCACATCGGCAGTCTCCGGCTGTCCGGCGAGGTTGCGTGTCTCGCCGGGGTCGGCGGCAAGATGGTAGAGCTCATGCGGGCCGTACGGGAAGCGGTGGATGTACTTCCACTCGCGGGTGCGGATCATCCGGCTGGAGCCGTACTCGTCGAGGATGACGATGTGGTTGTCGGCGTCCTCGCCGCCGAGCAGCACGCGGGCAAAGCTGCGGCCGGGGAGCGTGTCCGGGAGCTGCGCGCCGAGGCCGAACAGCTCGTTGAACGTCTGGATGATGTCGTAGTGGCTGCACATCGCGGGCGTGACGCGCCCGGAGCGGACATGCCCCGGCCAGCGGACGATGAACGGCACTTTCACGGCGGTGTCGAACAGATTGAACGGGAATGTCCCGTTGCCCTTGCCCCAGATGCCGTGATGGCCCATGTTCATGCCGTTGTCGGCGGTGAACACGACGACGGTGTCGTCGGCAATGCCGAGCTCGTCGAGGCGGTCGAGCAGACGGCCCACGCCCGCATCCATCGCGGTGACGGCCGCGTAATAGCCGCGCAGCAGACGCTTGCGCTCCTCGCCCGTGCCTCCGGGCGCCGTGGGGATGCGATCCGGGTGCAGCGGTTCGTCGGGCGTCGCGGTGAACGCGCAGTCCCGGTAGAGTTCAATGTACCGGTCGGGGTGCTGGTCCTCGTCCCACGGGTCGTGCGGGGCGGTGTAGTGAACGCTGAGATAAAACGGCGCGTCCCCGTGCGCGAGTTCGTCCAGATCGCTCAGCGCGCGCCCGGTGATGCAGTCGGTGAGATAGCGCGTCTCGAAATGCAGCTCCCCGTTTTCGATCACGTCGGCCTGATTGTACAGACAGCCGCCGCGCCCGATGGTGTACCAGCGGGAAAAACCGTGCTGAGGATGCATGCTGTCGCCGAGGTGCCATTTGCCCGCGAGCGCGCAGACATAGCCGTTTTCGGCCAGCAGGTCGGAATAGGCGGTCATGCCGTCGAGATAGCGGATGGGCACGTCCTCCGACGCAAAATACGGATGGGACGCGTGCTCGCCCAGCTCCCGCCGGTCGAGGCTGCCGCTGCGGATCCAGTCGTGCACGCCGTGCTGCGACGGGATGCGGCCCGTGAGGATGGATGCGCGCGCCGGGCTGCACACCGGCGACGCGCAGAAGAAGTTCTCAAACCGGGTGCCCTGCCGGGCGAGCCGGTCGAGGTTCGGGGTGTGGATGTCCGTGTTGCCCGCGCAGCGCATTGCCCACGCGCCCTGATCGTCCGTGAGGATAAACAGCAGGTTGGGTCGTTTGTTCATGGTCTTCCCTCGCTTTGTCGGAAAAAATGGCCGGCAGCGCTCCGTCGGAACGGGCGCGGCCGGCCGCCTGTCCGCGCGTGAAACCGCGCGGACTTCATCGGATTTACTTGGACGCCCGGAACTCGGTGAGCTGTGTGTTCACCTCTTCGATCAGCGCGTCGGCGCCGTTCGCCTTCAGCGCGTCAAGGAATTTCGGGATGTACTCGGCGGGATCGACCGAGCCGGTCTCCAGAGACGGCGTGTACTCGGAGATGACGTTCGTGAGCGCCGCCACCTGCGTCTCGACGGGCACGGCGTCAAACGTGAAGCCGTTGTTCGGAGAGATCACGGCGGCGTCGTTGTACTGCTGGAACAGTTCCTCGATGTTGTCGGGGTAGCTGATGTCCCACTTCTGGTTGAACGGCGTGCCGAACTGCCAGCCGTAGGTGTAGTCGTAGCCGTTGTCCGTCAGCGTGCCGCCCATCGTCTTGTCCACCTGGTTCTCACCGACGGCGGTGTAGTGCTCGCCCTCGATGCCGTGGCGGATCAGCGTGCCGACGTACTCGTCGGTGTTCAGCAGGTTGATGAATTCGAGCGCCTTTTCGGGGTGTTCGCTGGCGGACGAGACGGCGAGCAGGCCGCCCATGGCGCTGCGCGTCTCGAAGAGGGGTTCCATCGAGGCCCAGAAGCCAACGCCGTGGCCGCTGGACGCGCTCATGGATTCCGCCGTGCCGGGCGCGTACTGGATGAAGTAGGAGAACAGCGCGCCGTTGTTGAAATCGTTGTCGCGGTTGGCGATGTCGCTGTCATAGTTGACGGGGTCGCCGCCGAGATAGCCGGCCTGGTTCCACTCGCGCACGAGCTTGCAGTAGTTCATGTACTCCTCGCTGGCGTACTGGTTGAACACGCCCTCGGCCGCAACGTCCCGGAAGTTGCCGAATCCGGGCACAGCCGCCGCGGCGGGCAGCTTGGGATTGCCCGTCAGGGACTCATACGGCGCGGCCATCGACCACGCGTTGGTCAGTCCGGAGACGCCGATGACATCCTTGCCCGCCGATTTGGATTTCTCCGCGACGGTGGCGAGCACCTGCGTGAAGTCGTCCAGCGTCTTGACGGCGCTCATGTCGATGCCGTACTCCTCGGCCATGTCGCTGTTGTACACGATGCCGCCCTGCCAGCCCATCTCCTTATAGGAGGGCACGCCGTAGATCGAGCCGTTCACTTTCACGGCGTCCCACACGGCCTGCGGGATGAAATCGTACGTCTCGCCCGCGTACTCGGGCAGCAGCTCCGTGATGTCGAGGAACGCGTCCTTGCCGACAAACTGGAGATAGTCCGTCGTCCAGTTCGACGTGAAGCAGATATCGAAGTATTCGCCCGCGTTGATGAGGTTGGGCATTTTCTCCTTGTAGTCGGGATTTGCGATGACCTTGTAGTCGATCTCGACTCCGATCTTCTCGCGGGTGTACTCGTTGAGCGCTTCGATCACCTTGTCGGTGTCCGCCGCGACGGGGTTGATGGACATGTACCAGGTCAGCGTGGTGACGCCGTCCTCGCCGGAAGACGCGCCGCCCGGAGCGGAGTTTTTGGAGCCGCAGCCCGTCAGAAGGCCCGCCGTCATTGCGGCCGCCATGGCGAACGCTGCCGTGCGCTTGAAGATGTGTTTCATAAATTTCCTCCTTTTATCTCTTAAGATCGTTCCGATCTGTGTTCCCTTAGCCCTTCACTCCGCCGACCGTCAGGCCCTTGACAAAGTATTTCTGGAAGAACGGGTAAGCCAGCAGGATGGGCAGCACCACGAGCACCGTGAGCGCCATGCGGCCGCTGTCGGTGGGCGCGTTGGATGCCATCTCGGCGTATTCCAGCGCGTTCGCGGACGACTGCTTCATAAATTCCAGGCTGTTCTGCATGCTCCAGAGCAGCGTCTGGACGGGATACTTTTTCTGATCGACGATGTACAGCATGCCGAGGAACCAGTCGTTCCAGTAGGCGATAGTGGTGAACATGCCGATGGTGGCAAGGCCGGGCTTCGAGAGCGGCAGAACGATGCGGAAGAACGTTCTGAACTCCCCCGCGCCGTCAATGCGTGCGGCTTCGATGATCTCGAGCGGGATGCCCTTGTAGAACGTGCGCAGCACGATCACGTAAAACGCGTTCAGCGACATGGGGAAAATCAGCGCGCCGACGCTGTCGCCGAGGCCGAGGATCTGGGTGTTGACCATGTAGCTCGCCACGATGCCGCCGTTGAACAGCATCGTGAACAGCATCAGAAGCGTGAACAGGCGGTTGTAGGCGTAGTCGCTGCGGCTGAGCACATACGCGAACATCGCCGTAATGGCGAGACTGAACAGCGTTCCCGCCGCCGTGACAAAGACGGTGATGCCGTAGGAGCGGACGAGCTGGTCGCCCAGCTTGAAGAAGAAGCGGTAGGCGTCGAGGCTCCACTCCGATGGGAAGAAGCTGTAACCGTTCTGGAAGATGCTCTGCTCGCTGCTGAACGAGACGATCACCACGAGGAGCAGCGGCAGCACACACGCCAGCGCCCAAACAAAGAATACCACATTCAGCGCCCGGTCCGCCGCTTTGGAGATGCGGTTGACGGCGAGCTCGTCGTCCGCCGGGAGGGCGGCTTTTTTTCGAAAGATCTGCATCGCTTCCTCTCCTTTCAGAACAGTGCGCTGTCGGGGTCGATCCTGCGCACCGCAAGGTTCGCGCCGACCACGAGAACGAATCCGACGATGGACTGGTACAGGCTCGCGGCCGCGGCCATGCCGACGTTGCCGGTCTCCTTGAGGGCCCGGTACACGTAGGTGTCGACCACCTGCGTGACGGGATACAGCGGGCCGGAATTGCGCGGCAGCTGGAAGAACAGGCCGAAGTCCGCGTAGAAGATGCGCCCGATTGCGAGGATCGTGAGCACGATCATCATGGATTTCAGGCACGGCAGCGTGATGCGCCGGATCTGCTGCCACTTCGTGGCGCCGTCAATGACGGCCGCTTCATAGTAGTCGTTCGGGATGCCCGTGAGGGTGCTGATGTACATGACCGTGGAGTAGCCGATCGTCTTCCAGATCTGGAAGAATGTCAGGATGAACGGCCACCTGCCGGGGTCGGAGTACCAGTCCACGCCGCGGAATCCGAAGTACGCGAGCAGGTGGTTGAACAGCCCGTCGTCAACGCTGAACAGCGAGAACGCCATGAACGAGACGACGACCCACGACAGGAAGTACGGCGCCATGAAGATGGTCTGATAGACCTTGGCGCGGCGCTTGCGCAGCAGCTCGTTGAGCCCGATCGCCATCGCCACCGCCAGCACGAGGTCCAGAAGGATGAACAGCGCGTTGTAGCAGATGGTGTTGCGCGTGATGACCCACGCGTCGGAGGTCTGGAACAAGAACTCGAAGTTCTTGAACCCCACCCATTCGCTGCCGAAGATGCCTTTGGGCACGCTGAAGCGCTTGAACGCGAGCAGCAGGCCGGACATCGGCAGGTAGCGGAACAGCAGCATCATGACGAGCGCGGGCAGCGCCATCACGGTGAGCGGGAAGTTCTTGCGGAAGGTTTTGACAAACCCGTTTTTGGAGCGCGCGGCGGCGCGCTGTCCGGATCGTTTCATGCATTTGCCTCCTCACGGCGGCCCGCCTGATTTTTGTCCGGGCCGCGTTTCCGTCTGTCCCAATTATACGGGGCGGCCGCGCGGCGGACAACGATACTAATTTTAAGTGGGGTGCAAATTTTTTAGATTCGGCCCTCTTTGGCCGGAAAGCGCGTTCCTGCGCATAGACAAACGCATCTTCGTCCAGTATGATAGACTCAGAGCGTGGGTGTCAAGGTGCTGCACACCCCGATTTTGTTCCGGAAAGGAGCGTTTCGATGAAAATCATTCTTGTGGACGACGACCCTCTGGTGCTGGAAGGCATCTCGCGCATCCTGCACTGGGAGAGGTTTGACGGCTGTCTCGCGGGATGCGCCGCCGACGGCCGGGAAGCCGTCGCGCTGCTCGAGCGCGAACACCCCGACGTCGTCATCTCCGATATCCGGATGCCCGACATGGACGGGCTGGAACTCGCGCGCTACGTCTATGAGCGCTGCCCGGGCACGCGCATGATCCTCATCAGCGGGCACGGCGAATTCGAATACGCGCAGCAGGCGCTGCAGTATCAGGTGACGGACTACATCCTCAAACCCATCACGCGCGCCAAGCTCAACGAGCTGGAAGAGCGGCTCATGGCGATCCGGAAGGAACTGTCGGAGGATCTGCCGCCGTGGTACGCGTGCGACGAAGCGCTGCGCACGCGCGTGGGCGAGGCGCTGCGGCGCGGCGACATGGCCGCCGTGGCGGAACTTCTCATCAGCGAGGAGGTCTTCTCCTCCCTGTCCGACCGGCGCGACGTTCTGGGCATCCACCTTCTGAATTATCTCTTCCTCTATCAGCAGGAACTCGGGAAGGACCGCGATTCGCTCGACGCGATGCGCCAGAAGGCCATGTCGGAATACTGGCAGCTCTCGACCCAGCGCGAGCGCCTCGTCTACCTCGCCGCGCAGTATTACGACCTGATGGAATACGCCGAGAACCGCAAGGACCAGTACGCCAACCCCATCGTGGCGTACTGTCTGAAGTGCATCCGGGAACAGTATTCCGATTCCAACTTCAACATCTCCAATCTCGCGGACACGCTGCACCTGTCGCTGCCGTATCTGAGCACGGTGTTCAAAAACAGCACCGGGCAGAACATCAGCAGCTTTCTGTCGGCGCAGCGGCTCAGCTGCGCGCAGGAGCTTCTGCGCGACGCCTCCATTCCTCTGCGCGACGTCTGCTTCCGCTCCGGGTTCGACGACCCCCGGTACTTTGCGAAGTTCTTCAAAAAGCACACGGGCATGACCCCCAGCGCGTTCCGGAACCTGTACGCCGGGGGAAGCGTCGGCGAGCTGATCGGCGAGGTTGAGGAGCCATGAGCATCACAAAGCGCACCTTTCTCATCGTCTGCTCCATCATCTCCGCGATCCTGCTCGCGCTGAACGCCGCCACCTATCTTCTGTTCCGCCATGCCATCACGGCGCAGCTGCTCACCTCGCAGGAGGCGCTGATCGAAGCCAACGTGCAGCTCATCGGCGTGTTCACGCAGACGGTGGATCAGCTCGTCTATCAGTACACCAGCGACGAACAGCTCGGCACGCTTCTGAGCCGGCCGGTCGGCGAGGACGAGCTCGCCGATTTCAACACGCGCATCCAGCTGGGCGACCGCGTCACCTATCATCTGAACGCCGAATCCCGGCTTCTGAACAACTCGTTTTCGGCATACCTCTACATCAATCCCGAGCTGCCCGTCAGCAGCCTGTTCCGCCCGGAGAACACGATCCCGAATGTGAGCCGCGTGTTCAGCGGCGCGCAGGTGAAAGACGAAACGTGGTACCGGGAAGCGCTCGCGCGCACCGGCGGGCAGTACGTCTTTCTCGACGAGGACAACAGCCACCTTTGCTTTGCCCGCAAGCTGCAGAGCAGCTCCTACGCGGGCGCGCATCCGAAAAACGGCGTCGGCGTTCTGCTCGGGCGGCTGCCCGTGGAGCGTCTTCCGCAGCTGCTCTCGGTGTTTCCCGTCACGGAAAACAGCGGCTTTCTGCTTCTGAACGACCGCGGCGAGCAGGTGTACTGCTCCGTCAATCTGGCGGGTCTGGCCGACGAAGTGACTCCGCCCTCCCCCGCGAGCTCCGAAATGGTCATCGGCGGCGAGCGCTACCTGTGCACCTCCGAACAGCTGAGCTGGGGAATGGACCTTGTCTTTCTCACGCCGTACCGGGACGTGAGCCATCAGGTCTGGCGCATGATGTCGCCGTATCTGCTCTGCTCGGCCGTCTTTCTCGCGGCGGGCATCCTGCTGTCGCTGATTCTGTCGCGCGGGCTGTCCCGCCCGGTGGTGCGGTTCACCCGGAAGATCGAGGACATCCGCGACACGCGCGGCCTCAAATGGGACGAAAACACGCAGCGCGGCCCGCGCGAGATCCGCCAGCTCAACCGCAGTTTCGGAGACCTCATCCGGCGCATCAACGCGCTGATCGAAGAGGTCTCCGTCAAGGAAAACCAGCGCCGCGAGAGCGAACTGCGCGCGCTGCAGGCGCAGATCAACCCCCACTTCATGCTCAACGCCATGAACACCGTCAACTACATGGCGCTGGAGCGCGAGGACGACGACATCGCCGCCGCGGTGAACTCCATCGCCAACCTGATGCGGTACAGCATCACGGAGCCGGACCGCCTTGTGACGCTGAGCACGGAGCTCGACAACATCCGCGAGTACATCTCCGTGTACGTGATGCGCTTCCGGCAGGACATCCGTCTGGAGATCCTGCCCGGCCTGCCCTCGGGGCAGGTGGTGATCCCCAAATTCACGCTGCAGCCGCTCGTGGAAAACTCCATCCGCCACGGCATCACGCGGCAGGACCCCGGTATCACCATCCGCATCCGCGCATACAGCGAGGGGGATGTGCTGTACGTGGACGTGACGGACACCGGCGCGGGCGCGGACGCAGACAAGCTGAACGCCTATCTGGACTATCAGGACGTCGATCTGAAGGTGACGCACGGCTTCGGAATCCGGAATGTGAACGAGCGGCTCCGCCTGCGCTACGGCGAGCAAAGCTGCCTGCGCTATTTCAATTATGACGGGAAGAAACTTCTCGCGCGGCTGAAAATCGAACGCAAATAACGCCCCTTGCGGGAGACCGGAACGCATCCGGTCTCCCGCTTTTTCCGGCGGTGAAAAATTTGCACCGCAGCAAAAGAAATCGCCCTTTCCCGCCGGTCCGGATTCCCGTATAGTAGGTTTCAGGGATCTCCCGATTTTCAAGCACGGAAAGGAACCGACTGCCATGAAACAAGCGATCGTTGCCAACGGCATCCACAACCACACCGCGCCGGAGGAGTATGTGCCGCCGCGCTCACCGGAAGTCCGCAGGCATCTGGAATGGTTCATGGGCCTGAAACTGGGGTTCATGATGCACTGGGCGCCGGGCTGTCAGCTCGGCACGTATGAGAGCTGGCCGCTGAGCGACGGCGACGCCGCGTGGAGCCAGGAGGATTTCACGTGGGCCAGCCCCGACGTGTGCAAACAGCAGTACCGGGATGCGAACAGGACCTTCAATCCCGTCAAATTCGACGCGGCCGCATGGGCCGACCTCGCCGCCGAGTGCGGGTTCCGGTATCTTCTCTTCACCACGAAGCACCACGACGGATTCTGCATGTTCGACACCCGGACGACCGATTACAAGATCACCGCGCCGGACTGCCCGTTCCACACGCATCCCGACGCCGACGTCGTGGGGGCGCTGTACCGAGAATTCCGCCGCCGCGGGCTTGCCATTTCGACCTATTTTTCGAAGCCGGACTGGAACAGCCCGTACTACTGGGCGCCGCAGTTCGGCACGGCCCCCACGCGGAACGTGAACTACGACGTGGCCGAACACCCGGAGCTCTGGGAGCAGTACGTGCAGTTCACGCACGAGCAGCTGCGCGAGCTGTGCACCCGGTACGGGAAAATCGACGTGCTCTGGCTCGACGGCGGCTGGGTGCGCCCGGACAACCTCGGGCAGGACATCCGCCTCGGGGAGATCGTCGAAGAGCTGCGCGCCTCGTGCCAGCCGCAGATGATCGTGTGCGAGCGCACGTGCGGCGGCGAATACGAAAACTTCATCACGCCGGAAAAGACAGTGCCCGACACCGCCTGGGACGTGCCGTGGGAGACGTGCACGACCGTCGGGCAGAAGTTCTCGTTCCATTACACCGACACGTTCAAAACAGGCCGCGAGCTGGTGCACCTGCTGCTCGACGTCGTGAGCAAGGGCGGCAATCTGGCGCTGAATATCGCCCCGCAGCCGGACGGGCTTCTGCCCGCCCCCGCCGTGCGCTCGCTGCGGGAGATGGGCGCGTGGCTGCGCCTGTTCGGCGAGGGAATCTACGAAACGCACACCTGCACGCCGTACTTTGAGCCGGATCTGTTCTACACGCAGAAGCAGGACCGCGTCTACGCATTCTACGCCTACGGCGACGTGCCGGCCCTCCCGGATAAGCTGACGCTGCATCTGCCGCAGCAGGTCCTCTCGGCCCGGTGCATCCGCACCGGTGAGGCGGTGCGTTTCCGCTGCGAAGGCGGCAACATCACGCTCGACACAAGCTGTCTGCCGATGGCCGGGGCCTTCTACGCCGAGGTGTTCGAGCTCACCGTCGCAGCAGATTGACCGCTCCCACAGAAAAAGCCCGGCTTTGAAGCCGGGCTTTTTCTTTTATTTGGGGTGGTGCGCTTCGCTGATTTTCCAAACGCC
>CALXBO010000046.1 GCA_944386565.1 uncultured Ruthenibacterium sp.
CCTCTCCCCGCAAGCAGGGGACGGTCATAAAGGGAAACTGACTGCGTATAAAAAACCGCCGTGAACGGGTCACGGCGGTTTTTTTATTCTTCGGCGCGCGTCCAGTCGACGTCGAACTCGAGGTCGCGGAAATAGTATTTCTTGTCCTCTTCGGTGATCGTGCGCAGCACGCGGCAGGGGTTTCCGGCCGCGACCACGTTCGCGGGGACGTCGCGCGTGACCACACTGCCCGCGCCGATGACCGCGCCCGACCCGATCGTCACGCCCGGGCAGATCACGCTGTGCGCGCCGATCCACACGTCGTCTCCGATCGTGATGGGGCGCCCGTACTCGTAGCCCGAGCGGCGCGCGTCCGGATGGACGGGATGCCCCGCCGTGTAGATGCCCACGCCCGGCGCGAGCATCACGTTGTCGCCGATCGTCACGGGCGCGATGTCGAGGATGGTGCAGTTGTAGTTCGCGTAGAAATTCTCGCCCAGCGTGATGTACGTGCCGTAATCGCAGCGGAACGGCGCTTCGATGTAGAAGTGCTTGCCGTGCTTGCCGATCAGCTCGTCCAGCACGGCCGCGCGCCCGGCCTCATCCTCGAAATCCATGGAATTGTACTTTGTCCAGAGGCGCTTTGCGCGCAGACGCGCCTCGGGCAGGCCGTCTTTCCACGCGCGGTACGGCAGCCCCGCGACCATTCCCTCCCGCTCATCCATTGTGCGATACTCCTTTTCTCACAGTTCCAGCGCCGCTTTGTACACTTCGCTCTTCGAGAACGGCGTCCCGGCCGCGGCGCGCTTCGCGGCGGCCGCGAGCGGCTCGCCCTCGTCGGCCCACTGCCGCGCCTTCGCGGCGGCTTCCTCGAGTGTCAGCTCCGGCTCGGCGGGCGGCTCGGCCCCCGCCATCACGAGCACGAACTCGCCGCGCGGCGGCTCTTCGGCGTAGCGCGCGCGGGCCTCGCCGATCGTGGCGGGCCAGATCTCCTCGTGCAGCTTCGTCAGCTCGCGGCACACCGTGAGGGCGCGTTCGTCGCCGAACGCCCCGGCCAGATCGTCGAGCGTCGCGCGCAGTTTGTGCGGCGCTTCGTAGAAGATCACGGTGCGCGTCTCGCCTTTCAGCTCCTCGAGGTGCTTCGCGCGCGTGCGGCGGTTCATCGGGAGGAACCCCTCGAACACGAACCGCCCCGTCGGCAATCCCGACACCGCGAGCGCCGTGACCGACGCCGACGCCGCCGGCACCGGCACGACCCGGATGCCCCGGCGGTGCGCGTCGCGCACCAGAAGCTCGCCGGGGTCGGAGATGGCGGGCATGCCCGCGTCCGAACACATGGCGCACGACTCGCCCGCCTCGATGCGCGCGAGGATCTCCTCGCCGCGCTCGGCGAGGTTGTGCTCGTAATACGACACCATCGGCTTTTTCAGCCCCAGATGATTCAGCAGCTTGAGCGTCACGCGCGTGTCCTCGGCCGCGATGAAATCCGCCTGCGCGAACGTCTCGGCCGCGCGCGGCGTCAGGTCGGACAGATTCCCGATGGGCGTCGCCACGATGTACAGCGTTCCAGTCATACTTCCTCCCGTAACAAAAGCGTAGGTTCGGCGCACAGCCCCGCGCCCCCGCCCCGCCGCCCTTCCACGAGGGCGAGGAACGGCGCCTTTCCGGCGCTGTGCGAGACAAATTGCAGGCGTTTGGGCTCGATGCCCGCCTCGCGCATCGCGCAGATCACGTCCGCGAGGCGCTCCGGGCGCATGCAGATACACAGCCGCCCGCCCATGCGCAAAAGCCTGCGCGCGGCGCCGCACACGTCGGCGACGGTGCACGTATCGTCGTGCCGCGCCCGGCGCAGAGGTCGGCCGCTTTGTCGCGCGGCGCGGGCTGCGAAAAGCGCGCGAGCAGCAGCGCGTCCGCGCACACGCGGTGCACGCCGTCCGTGTACACGCGCGTGCCGTGTTCAAGCGTTTCAGCGTCCACGCCGCACTCCCCTTTCAAAACAAAACGGGCCATGGGCGAAGCCCCTGACCCGTCCTGCTCGTCTTGCGAAATCAGCCCTCGGAGATCGCTCCCACCGGGCACTCGCCGGCGCAGGTGCCGCAGCTGACGCACGCATCCGCGTCGATGACATACTTGCCGTCGCCCTCAGAGATCGCGCTCACGGGGCAGACACCGGCGCAGGTGCCGCACGCGACACACTCATCACCAATCACATAAGCCATAGTAAGATACCTTCCTATTCTCCGCGCAATTCAATAACGCTGCATCTGCCGGAGGCGCGGTTCAGCACATACAGCTTTGTTTTATTGTATCATATACCTTGAATTTTTCAAGGATTTTCACTCATTTTTTCCCGTTTCGCCGGCGGGCTCGGGATCGGGCGCGACGGGCGCGCGGCGGCCGCCGCGCAGATACTGGCACTCCGAGCGCTTGAACCAGTGGTACACCACGGCCGGAGAATCGAACTTGACGCGCAGCTGCCCGGAGATGACGTTCGTCTCCACCACGGTGCCCGTGCCCTCGGGCGTCTTCACGACGCTGCCGACGCCCGGCGTGATGCGGTTGAGATACTCATACGCGGGCTGCTCGTAGGCAAGGCAGCACATCAGGCGGCCGCACGCGCCGCTGATCTTCGTCGGGTTGAGCGACAGCCCCTGCTCCTTCGCCATCTTGATGGAGACGGGCTGGAAGTCGCGCAGGAAGCGCGAGCAGCAGAACGGCTGCCCGCACACGCCGAGGCCGCCCGTCATCTTGGCCTCGTCTCGCACGCCGATCTGCCGCAGCTCGATGCGCGTGTGGAACACGCCCGCGAGATCCTTGACGAGATCGCGGAAATCGACGCGGCCGTCGGCCGTGAAGTAGAACAGGAGCTTTGCGCGGTCGAGCGTGTACTCCGCGTCCACGAGCTTCATGTCGAGCCCGTGGCGGCGGATGCGCTCGGAGCAGATGTCGAACGCGCGCTTTTCGTCCTGTTCGTTCTGTTTCCTGCGGCGGATGTCGACGCTGTCGGCCATGCGCAGCACCGGCTTGAGCTCCTTCGGGACGCTCGCGTCCGGCACTTCCTGCACGCCCTGCACCACCTCGCCGCACTCCGCGCCCCGCGCGGTGTCCACGACGACGTAGTCGCCCGCCTGCGGCGCAAGCTCGCCGGGGTCGAAGGAATACGCCTTGCCCCCCTGCTTGAAGCGCACGCTGATGATCTTGACCATATGTTGTTTCCTTTCGATTTCAGTTGTCCGTGTCCGGGGCGCGCCCGTCACGCTTCGCCGAGGTTCATCCCCAGCACCGTGAACACGAGCTTTCCGCCCGCGTTCCCGCGGATGCGCGCGCGCGCTTTCTGCACGTGCGGCAGCGCATGCGCGCCGCGCTCCGGTGAGAGCCCCGTCTCGGCGCGCGCCCCGCGCATGGCGGCGGCGCACAGCTCCGCAAGGCACTCGCACATGTCGAGCGCCGCGGCTCTCTCGCGCTCAAAGGGCGCGAGGGCCAGCATGGCGCCGTAGGCGTCTTTCGCCTCGCACGCGGCCGCGGCGGCGCGCGCCGCCGCATACCGCGCGGCAAATGTTTCGTCGCGCAGCACACGCAGCCCAAGGCCGATCTTCCCGCCGAACACGGCGGCCCACTCGGCGGCCTGCTGCTCCTGCGCGCCCTCTTTCACAAGGCGCGCGGCGCACTCGGCCGTCGAAACGGGCGCGAGGGCATAGGCGCACGAGCGCGAGCGCACCGTGGGCAGCACGCTCGCCGCGCTCGGCGCGGTGAGGATGAAGAGCACGCCCTCGGGCGGCTCCTCGAGCACTTTCAAAAGCGCGTTCGCGCCCGAGGCGTTCAGATGGTCCGCCCCGCGGATGAGCACGACGCGCCCCTCGGCGGACAGCGCCGTCGCGAACACTTCGCGGCGCACCTCGCGCACGCGCTCGACCCTGATGTCGCCGCTGGCTCCCTCGCCCTCGAGCACGAGCAGTTCGGGCGACGCGCCCTCCATGACGCAGCGCGCGCCGTCCCCGCCGTCGGGGTAGAGGTAGTCGGCCGCGAGGCAGCGCGCGGCATAGCCCGTGCCCGTCCCGCGCGCGCCGCACAGAAGCACGCTGTGCGCGAGACGTCCCGCGCGCAGCGCCTCGGCGAGCGACGCGCGCAGCAGCGCGTTGCCCTCGATGGTCTCAAGCATCACAGTTTCTCAAAGCGCTCCACGTTCGTGACGAAGACCGTCGCGCCGCCGACCGTGACTTCCAGCGGATACGCCGTTGTGAGGCCGACGCCGTAGCTCGCGGTGCTGGGCACGACTTCCTTGCGCTGCTTGCAGCGGGAGGCGATGAGCGAGATGCACGCATCCACTTTCTCGTCCTCGGTGCCGATGAGCAGCGTCATGTTGCCGGCCATGAGGAAACCGCCCGTCGTGGACAGGCGCGTGACGGAATAGCCCGCTTTCGTGAGCGCGTTGCAGACGGACGACGAGTCTTCCTTGTTGACGATGGCAGTGATCAGTTTCATACGATGACCTCCCATGCGCACCCTTGGCGGGCGCGCGGTTCATTTATACAATAGTATAGCACATCCCGCGCGCAGATTCCAGTGCGCGGAGCGTTTCTCAGCGCCAGTTCGTGTTGTTGCGCTTCCAGGTCTGGCGCGCCTTGAAGTAGGTGATCTCCTGTTTGGCGCGGCGGAAGAAGTCTCCGCCGAAGAAGATGAGGAAGTTCACCAGCGACAGCGCGATGGAAAAGCGCGACATCCAGCCGCCGAAGATGAAGTTGAACAGACACACCGCCGCCGAGAACCACGCGAGATACTTGATCTTGACGGGGATGATGAAGAAGAGCAGCAGCTGCGTGTTCGGCCACAGCATCGCGTACGCGAAGAACAGCGACAGGTTGAGGTACGAGGACGTGGCGTAGCCGATGCCGAACACCGCCCACATCAGAACGGCCGCGGCGATGGCGCCGACGGTGCCGAACAGGTAGTAGACGTTGAACTTGAAGTCTCCCCACGCCAGTTCGAGCCCGTGGCCGATGAAATAGTAGAAGTACAGCGTGATGAGCAGCGCGATGGGGGTGGTGGTGTCCGGCACGAACAGGAACGTCACGAGCCGCCACACCTCGCCGCGCAGCACCATGTTGAAATTGAGGCTGAGTTTCTCGATGAGCGAGAAGTTGTAGCTGAACATCTCGGCCACATACACCAGCGCCTTGCCCGCGATGATGACCATCATCAGGTTCGGGATGCACCAGTTCGGGTGTTTGTACTCGAGCTTGTAGAGCCATTTCATCATAAGGTTTTCCCTCCTGCGGCGTGTCAAGCGGATTTTTGTTGTAACCCGTCATTTTGACGCGCCGGTTTCTGCCTTTCGGCTGATTTTTTTGTAAACGCGCACAGCGCATTCAACAAACAGTTTACGGAACTTTTCAAATTCCCCACGCTTTCCACCGTTCCGTGTGGAAAAACACCCCGGAAAAGAGGGGTTTCTTCACATATTCCACAGAGTTTTCAACATAAACAGGGGAAAACGGGCTATACAAAGTGTAAAACCATGTTGAAATGTTGAAAAGTCACCCGTTTTCCCGCCGCGGACAGGCGTTTTTGCAAAGCGCGCCCGGGCGGGGCAAATTCTGGAGAATTGTTGCAGGATGTCATCCGTTTCTGCCCTGCGGCACGGCCGCCTCGGGCATCGCGATGCGCAGAGCGCGCGCGAGCACGCGCGATGCGGCCTGCGGGCAGGACAGCCCCTTCCCCCCGGCGCGCTGCGCGTGCGGGCAGCACACGGCGGCGAGCCGGGCGCACACGTCGGCGGCGTCCGCGCCCGCGCGGACGGCCAGCACGGCCATGCGCGCGGCGGCTTCGGCCTGCGCGGGGCACATGCCCTCCTCGCCGCGCACGAACACGTCGGCGACGGCGCGCCCCTCAAAGCTGACGGTGACGCTCAGCGTCCCGCACGCCGTCTGCACGCGCTCGGTGAAGCCCGGCATCACGGCCGGGTGCGCGCGCACGCGGACGGGCTGCGGTGCGGGCTGCACCTCGGGCGCGGGCTCCGCTGCGGGTTCCGGTTTTTCCGGCTCTGCGGACGGCGGCTCCGGCGCGGCCTGCGGCTCCTCCCGCTCGGGGGCGGGAGCTTTCTCCGCGCGCGGCGGCTCTTCGTCACACGCTTCGCCGGGCGCGGGCTGCGTGAAGAACACGGCCTTGCAGCCGAGCTGTGCGGCCTGTGCGAGCAGCTGCGCGGCGTCCTCCGGGGACGCGGGAATGATCTTGGCCACGCCGTTGTCGGTGTATTTCTGGAACGCGGCCTGCATGCGCAGGTGCGTCCCGGCGGGGATGTCGCGGGCGCACGCGAACACGCGGCGCACCGCCTCGGGCACTTCCGGCACGTCCCGGACGGACCCGGCCCGCACGATGCTGTGCCCGAGGGCGGCGGCGTCGAGGCCGCGGTCTTCGAGCGCCTGGCGCAGCGCGGGACAGAGCGTGCCGTCCGCATCCCAGAACGCGGCGGCGGGCTCGATGCCCGCCGAGCATCCGGCGAGCACGGACAGCGTGCCCGTGGGGGCGACGGTGGTGACCGTGCCGTTGCGCATGGGCGCGCCGTGCTGGTAGATGCTCTCGGCGAACAGCGGGAAGCTGCCGCGCTTCGCGGCGAGCGCCGTGGACGCGGCGTGCGCCTCGGTGTTCACAAATCCCATCAGGTTCTCCGCGAGCGTGAGCGCCTCGGGGCAGTCGTACGGGACGCCGAGCTGCACGAGCAGGTCGGCGAAGCCCATCACGCCGAGGCCGATCTTGCGCGTGGCGCGCGAGGTGCGGCTGAGCTCCTCGAGCGGGTACAGGCTCGCGTCGATGAGGTTGTCGAGCAGGTGGACGGCGGTGTGCACCGTGTCGCGCAAAAGCGCGTAGTCGACGCGGCCGTCCCGCACGGCGCGGGAGAGGTCGATGCTGCCGAGCGGGCAGCTCTCGTAGGGCAAAAGCGGCTGCGAGCCGCACGGGGAGACGGCCTCCATCTCGCCGCGCATGGGCACGATGTTGTCGCGGTTGACGGCGTCGAGCAGTACGAAGCCCGCGCCGCGGCGCACGGCCTCCTCCGCGACGGCACGGGCGCGCAGCGCGCCCGATTTCAGACCGGTGCGGGGGTCGGTGAGGCCGTATTCGGCGTCCTCGCGCACGGCGTCGAGGAATTCGCGCGTGACGCCGACGGCGAGGCGGAAGCATCCGCCCGCGCCCTCGCTGCGCAGGAACGCGAGGATGTCGGGGTGGTCAGCGCGCAGCACGCCCATCGACGAGCCGGGGCGCGCGCCGTCGCCGCCCGCGGCCTCGGCGGCCATGCGGAACATGCGCAGAAAGCCCGCCGGGCCGGACGCCGCGCCCCCGGTGGAGCGCACGGCAGAGCCCTCGGGGCGCAGGCGCGAGAACGAAAACGCCGTGCCCGCGCCGTGTTTTGCCGCGAGCGCCGCATTTTTGGCGGCGGTGAAGATGCCCTCCATGCTGTCCTCGACGGGCAGCACGCAGCACGCGGACAGAAAGCCGTCCCGCCGGCCGGCGGAGTGAAGAGCGTTCGTGCCCGGAAGAAAGCGGCCGGAGGCCATCAGATCGTAGAATTCGGATGCGGCGCGCCCGACGTCCGCAAACGTCTCATAGCGCGCGTCGGGCTGTGCGGCGGCTTCGGCCACGCGCCGCAGCATGGCTTCGGCGTCCTCGGCGGGACGGCCGTCCTCGCCCCGCAGAAAGCAGCACTGCTCCAGTACGGGCAGCGCGCCGGGTCCCAGTTCGGGTGTCATTCGGTTTCCTCCCTCTCAAACGGCGTCGTGGGGGCGGAAGCCCTCGCCGAACACCTCGCTGACCTCAGTGACCATAACGAACGCGCCTTCGTCCACCTGATGGGCGGCGCTGCGCACTTTGAACAGTTCCGATTTCGAGCACACGCACAACACGAGGTGGCGCGTGTCGCCGGAGTACGCGCCGATGGCGCGCACGATCGTCGCGCCGCGGTCGACGCTCTCGTCGATGGCTTTGGCGACGGCGAACCCGTCGGTGGTGATGATGATGGCGAGCTTGCCCGACCCCGCGCCGTAGAGGATGCGGTCCATCGCGACGGACGCGGTGTACACGGAGATCACGCCGTACAGCACCGATTCCACCGAGCCGAACACCGGCCAGCCCATCAGGAGGATCACGGCGTCGATGGCGAGCGTGACCTGCCCGACCGACAGGTGCGGATGCAGCTTTTTCAGCGACAGCACGAGGAAATCCGTGCCGCCGGTGGACGAGCCGCGCATGAACACGACCGCGAGCCCCGCGCCCATGAAGAGTCCCGAGAACACCGCCGCAAGCAGCGTGCTGCCGGTGTACACCGGGATGTGCGGAAACACGAGGTCGAGGAACAGCGAGCTGATGATAATGGTGCGCACCGTCTTGACGATAAAGCGCATGCCCAGCAGATGCAGCGACAGCAGCGCGATGGGGATGTTGATGACGACCGTCATCGTGCCGATGGGCAGACCCCACAGATGGTTCAAAAGCAGCGCCACGCCCGTGACGCCGCCCGGTGCGAACGAGGCCTCTTTGGCGAATGTGTAGACGCCGACGGCGAACAGGATGCTGCCGGCGATATCGAACAGCGTATCGACCGCAAATTCCTTCGCGGAAGCCTTGGCCAGCTTCAATGCAGGCTCCTCCCTTTCGCATAGAGATATTCCATTTTATTATACACCGCAGACATGCAAAACACAACTTTTTCACCGGCGCGGGCAGCCGTCACCCCTCAGTCCCCTGCGGGGACAGCTCCCCTGAAAGGGGAGCCCATCGGCCTCCCCCTGCGGGGGAGGTGGGTGAGCGCGAGCGAACCCGGAAGGGGCGCAGGGCGGTTCCCGCCCCTCAGTCCCCTGCGGGGACAGCTCCCCTGAAAGGGGAGCCCATCGGCCTCCCCCTGCGGGGGAGGTGGGTGAGC
>CALXBO010000047.1 GCA_944386565.1 uncultured Ruthenibacterium sp.
AACGTCATCGACTTCGCGCCGGGCGAGTTCCGCCCCGGCACACAGGAGGGCGATGCGGTGATCGGGCACGAGGTGTCGCACGTATTGCAGCAGGCAAGCGGACAGGTGCGCGCGGATTCGGGCGCGTCGCCCGTGAACGCCGACCCGGCGCTCGAGCACGCGGCCGACGAAGGCGTGCAGGGCGGCATGGAGAGCGTGCCGACGATGAGCTATTCCGCGTCGCCCGTGCAGGGGCTGTTCGGGCTGAACCATTTCCGGCAGTGGAGAAAGAACCGCGCCGCGAAGAAGGCGGCCGCAAAGGCGGCAGCGCCCGTCGCTTCGGTCAACCATTCGCTGGCCCCGATGGATTTTCAGACCACGGGCGCCGGTCCCCTCGCGCCCGCCGGGGCCGGGGGCGCAAATGCGGCGGCGCTCGCGTCGGTGTTTGAGAACGCCGACGAGGAAGTGGACCTGAACAAGCCGCTGACGCCGCCGTCGTTCCCCGCGCCGCAGGCTCCGGCCGAAGAGGCGCAGAGCGCGCCGGCGCCGTCGCCGTCCGAGGAGATCGACCTGAACACCCCGCTCACGCCCCCGGCGTTCCCCGCGCCGAAGTCTCCGTCCGAACAGATGGATCTGTACATGCCGATGAAGCCGCCTTCCTTCGCCGCGCCGAAATCCCCGGCGGAACTGGAAGTGATGCAGACGGTGGGGCCGATGAAGCCGAAGGCTCCGGACTATACGATGGCCGATTTCTATGCGAACATGGCGAAAATGCACGGGAGAAACGTCGCGCATCTCGACTGGCTGAAATATATGATGGACGTGCACCGCGTGAACATCATGAACACGGGGCTCTATGCCGACCCGCGGGTCTGGCTGCTGAACCGGGGAGTTGAGATGAAACGTCCGCAGCCCCGCGAGGATCTGCTGGAGTGGATCGAAGAACAGGAGCAAGAGTGAGAGATACCGGAAAAGGAGATGAACGACGTGCCGGAAAAAATCAGAAAACCGCAGCATGAACCGAAAAACGCGCCCGCTCCGGGCAGCGTGGAGGAATACAACGCCAATCACCTGAGCGCGTCGGCGGGGCATCCGCTGCACATGCCGGACGAGTTGCGCGCGCGGCTCGAGAGCCGCACGGGCGTGGATCTCGGCAACGTGCAGCTGCGCGAATCCGGCCAGCCGGAGAGCATCGGCGCGCGCGCGTTCACGCGCGGCAACGTCATCGACTTCGCGCCGGGTGAATTTCAGCCCGGCACACAGGAGGGCGAGGCGCTCATCGGGCACGAGGTGTCGCACGTCTTGCAGCAGGCGGGCGGACAGGTGCGCGCCGACTCGGGCGCGTCGCCCGTGAACGCCGACCCGGCGCTCGAGCGCGCGGCCGATGCGGGCGTGCAGGGCGGCATGGAGAGCGTGCCGTCGATGAGCTATTCCGCGTCGCCCGTGCAGGGGGCGTTCGGATTGAACCATTTCAGAAAGTGGCGCGCGGACCGCGCCGCGAAAAAGCAGGCGGCTCACGTCGCGGCGCTGGCAGCGCAGCTGAACCAGAGAAAGAGCATGGCCGACGACATGGCGAGCACCGCCGCCGACACGCGCTGGCAGCGGTTAATGGATGAGGAATTGAATGAGATAAGAGGATACATTGATCTTTGGCCGACACAGTTCGGGGACGATGAGATGGCTGACGCGCCGCTCGCGGCGGCGGGCAGCGCCGCGGCCACGGCGCAGCTTGCGGGCGGCGGCGGACAGACGGCGGACGACGTCGATTTCGCGGGGCTGCTTCCGATGGCGCCGCGGCGCCGGTCGTGGCTCGGCTCACACCGCTGATAAAATTATGTAAACAACGGAGCATCGTATGATATTGGAAATTCTGGCCGCGCGGGCGGCAGCGCGCCTTGCGTCGAACCCCGCCTTTGTGAAAACGGACGCGCAGCGGCGCGCCATCGAGCACATCGCGGACGACATGCCGCTCGGCGCGCCGTTTCTGGAGGAATCGCGCGCGTATCTCGGCGAGGCGGCGCGGGACAACGCCGGGGAAGCTCTCCGGTGGCGGACCGTGCTGCGCCGCTTCGGCCTCGGCGAAATAGGGGAGACTGCGCTGGAATTTGCGCTCGCGCGGCGGTATCTGCCGGGAATCTGGGACGTCATCGGCCAGGCGAAAGAGCCGCTGACGCTTGAGAACATCGCGGCGTGGTCGGGGATCGGGTTCTCGCCGACGGACGACTACGAAGCCATCGAGAAAGAGGCGCACAAGCTCGCGCGCCTCGTGTACTTCGCGCCGGGCGCGGAGGCGCACTGCCGCCGCCCGTTCGAGGCGGACGCGCGGCTCGTCGATTATCTTCTCGGCGGCGACGAGCTGACGGACAGCGCGGCGGAGTGCTGCCGCGTGGTGTCCGGCACGGACGAAACGGCGGAAGAGCAGCCCGTGCACGAAGCATACGCGCAGATGCTGGCGCAGCTCTGCGAACGGGAACCGCGCGGCTGGGTGCAGCTGTGCGGCGAGGACGCGGGCGAGGAGGTCGACCTCGTCCGCCAGCTGTGCGCCCGCACCGGAACGGAGCGGCTGATGATGGATTTCGGCGCGCTGTGCAGGCAGCCGGACACAGACCGCCTTGTGTGGGAGGTGCGCCGCGAGCTGATGCTGTATCCGAGACTCGGCGCGTGTGTGCATCACATCACGCGCGAGGTGCTGGAAAATGAGGAGCTGCGCGCGGAGAAAACGCTCGACAGGCTGCTGCGCGCGCTGGAAGCGGCGGACGCGCCGCTCGTGCTGTGCACGGACGGCGAGGCGGCCGTCATCCCGCACACGGAGCACCCGGTGCGGCGCATCGAGCTGCCGCGCTGCACGTGCGCCGACCGCATCGCGCTGTGGCGCTGGGCGTGCGGGAAGGAACACGTGCCGGACGGCGCGGTGGACTGTCTCGACGCGGGCAGCCGCTTTTGCCTGACGCGCGCCGAGACGGCGAAGGCCGCGCGGCTCATCGCATCGCGCGGGGAGTCGGGCCCGGAGGCGCTGGCGCGCGCGTGCGCGGACGTTCTGCCGCCGCCGCGGCAGGGAAGCATCCAGCGCGTGCGCGCGTCGTACACGCTGGATGATCTGAAACTGCCCGAGGAGCAGAAAAAACGGCTGCGCAGCCTCTGCGCGCACGTGAAATACCGGCATCTTGTGTACGACGAGTGGGGCATGGATGCAAAATACCCCTACGGGCGCAACGTGTCGGCGCTGCTCGTCGGCCCGCCGGGCACGGGCAAGACGATGGCGGTGCACGTGCTGTCGAACCTGCTCGACCTGCCGCTGTACCAGATCAACCTGTCGCAGGTGGTGGACAAATACATCGGCGAGACGGAGAAGCGGCTGGAGGAGATCTTCCGCATCGCGGAGAAGAGCAACAGCATTCTGTTCTTCGACGAGGCGGATTCCATCTTCGGCAAGCGCAGCGAGGTGAACGACGCGAAGGACAAGTACGCGAACACGGAAGTGAGCTACATTTTGCAGCGCATCGAGCAGTTCGACGGCATCGTCATCCTCGCGACGAACTACAAGCGCAACATCGACGAGGCGTTCATGCGCCGGATGCGGTATCTCATCGAGTTCCAGCTGCCGAATGAGGAGCTGCGCGCGCAGATCTGGCGCTCGGCGTTCGGAAAACACGTGCCGACGGACGGCATCGACTTCGACTACCTCGCACACCGGTTCGACCTCGCGGGCGGCACGATCAAGAACATCGTGCTGAACGCGGCGTTCCTCGCGGCCGACGAGGGCGTGCCCGTCGGGATGCGCCACATCCTCGTGTGCTTGCGGGACGACTCGCTCAAGCTCGGCAAGACGATGCTCGCGCAGGACTTCGCCGAGTACGCCCACCTGATGCGGGACACGTGAGAAAACGCAAAGCCGCCGCGCGGAAAATTGACAAACGGGCGGCGGCGGGATACAATAAAAGAATCCGAACGGGGCCGGTGTACGCCAAGCACCGGCCCTCTTTTTCAGAAATGAGCGGAGAGAGTATGCTGGAATTTGTACGCATTCAAAAAGCGTTTCCCTTATATGTGCGGCGCGTTGCGCTGCCGGGGACGGGCGCGCGCCTGCGCGCGGTGCACCTGAGCGACCTTCACCTCGAAGACGGCTTTTCCGAGGGGTGGCTGCGGCGGCTCGTCGCGCGCGTCAACGCCGCAGAGCCGGACATCGTGTGTTTCACGGGCGATTTCACGTGCCGCAAGGCGGAGTTCACATCCGCTTCGCGCGCGTGCGCCATTCTGCGCCGCATCGAAGCGCCGGTGCTCGCCGTGGAGGGCAACCACGATTTTCTCGGCGGCGCGGCGGGAAAAGCCGCGGAGCTGATGTGGGAATCGGGCTTTGTGGTGCTGGAAAACAGCGCTCTCACGCTGGATATTCAAAATTCGCGCATTCAGGTGCTGGGGCTTCGCAGCCTTTACCGGGGCGATGATGCGTTCGAGCACCTGCCGCTGCCGGACTCACAGGCGCTGCGCATCTGCCTTGCGCACGAGCCGGGCTGGGCCAACCGTCTGCCGGCCGGGTATGCGGACGCGATCCTCTCCGGCCACACGCACGGAGGGCAGCTTGCAGCGGGCGGCGCGGAAAAATTCTGGATGCCGAAATACTGGGACGGTTTTTCCCGCGGCGTGTATGAGACGGACGCGGGCACGCTCGTCGTGTCGGCGGGGCTCGGCGAGAGCGGCCCGCGGGTGCGGCTGTCGATGCCGCGCGAATTCGGTGTTCTGACGTGGGGGAGTGACGAATGAATCATCTGGGCGATTACGACGTCATCGTCGTGGGCGCGGGGCACGCGGGCATCGAGGCGGCGTGCGCGTCGGCAAAGCTCGGCTCAAAGACGGCGCTGTTCACGCTGACGCTGGACGGCGTGGCGAATCTGCCGTGCAACCCGTCCATCGGCGGCACGGCGAAGGGGCATCTCGTGCGCGAGATCGACGCGCTCGGCGGCGTGATGGGCATTGCGGCCGACGCGACGTTTCTGCAGAGCCGCATGCTGAACCTCGGCAAGGGCCCGGCCGTGCACTCGCTGCGCGTGCAGACCGACCGCAAACAATATCACATGTATATGAAGCATCTGCTCGAAAAAACGGACAATCTCGAGCTGAAACAGGCCGAGATCACGGCACTCGACGTCAAGGACGGCCGCGTGCAGGGCGTTGTGACGCATCTGCACGGCCACTACGGCGCGAAGTGCGTCGTGCTGTGCACGGGCACGTACCTCGGCGGGCGCATCTTCGTGGGCGACGCGAGCTATGCGGGCGGCCCGGACGGCGTGCACGCCGCGGCGGAGCTGACGCAGAACCTCGTCGCGCTCGGCCTGCCCATCCGCCGTTTCAAGACGGGCACGCCCGCGCGCGTGCACCGCAGAAGCATCGACTTCTCGCGCCTTGTGCGCCAGAAGGGCGACAGCGACATCCAGCCGTTCTCGTTTCTCACGAAAGAGAAGCTCGAGAACCGCGTGGACTGCTTCATCGCGGCCACGAACCCCGAGACGCACGCGGTCATTCAGGCGAATCTGCACCGCTCGCCGCTCTACGGCGGTATGATCGAGGGCGTGGGCCCGCGCTACTGCCCGTCCATCGAGGACAAGGTGGTGCGCTTTTCCGAGAAGGACCACCACCAGATCTTCGTCGAGCCGTGCGGCGAGGATACGGAGGAGATGTACCTCCAGGGCATGTCCTCGAGCCTGCCGGAGGACGTACAAAATGAAATGTATCGCACCATCGTCGGATTTGAGCATCTTGAGATCATGCGCCCGGCGTATGCCATCGAGTACGACTGCATCGACCCGACGGCGCTGACCGCGTCGCTCGAGACAAAGGCCGTGAAGGGTCTCTTCGGGGCGGGGCAGTTCAACGGGACGTCCGGCTACGAGGAGGCCGCGGCGCAGGGGCTTGTCGCGGGCGTGAACGCGGCGCGCGAGGCGCAGGGCAAAGAGCCCGTGACGCTGGCGCGGCAGGAGAGCTACATCGGCACGCTCATCGACGACCTTGTGACGAAAGGCGTGATGGACCCGTACCGCATGATGACGAGCCGCAGCGAGTACCGTCTGTATCTGCGCCAGGACAACGCGGACGAGCGGCTCACGCCGACGGGCCGCGCGTGGGGGCTCGTGACGGACGAGCGCTGGGCGGATTTCGAGGCGCGCAGCGGCGTGAAGCGTGCGGAAATCGAGAGATTGAAAACGACGACGGTGCGCCCGGCGGACGCGAACCCGGTTCTGGAGAAAAAAGGGGAGCCGGTGCTGACGAGCGGCGCGCTCGCGGCGGAACTGCTGCGCCGTCCGGCGCTGCACTACGCGGACGTGGCGCGGATGATCGGCGAAAACCCGGACGTGACCCCGTTCATCGGGTACTGCATCGAAGTGGAAGTGAAGTACGAGGGCTATGTGCGCCGCCAGCGCAGCCAGATCCACGCGGTGGAGCGTCAGGAAAAGACGCCCATCCCGGAGGATTTCGACTACGCGCCGCTCGCGGGGCTGTCGCTCGAAGCGCGCGAGAAGCTGGCGAAGATCCGGCCGCGCAGCCTCGGGCAGGCGTCGCGCATTCCGGGCGTGTCGCCGTCGGACACGGCGTGCCTTGCCATCGCGCTCGCCGCATACAGGAGGAAACAAACATGATCGACACCAGCCGACTGATCGAAAAGGCCGCGCGGTACGGCATTGACGCCGCGCCCGTCGCGGATGCGCTCGACCGGTACGCCGAACTGCTCGTCGAGTACAACAAAAAGGTGAACCTCACGGCCATCACGGAGCCGGAGGGCATCGAGGACCGCCATTTCATCGACAGCCTGCTGCTCGCGGCGCAGCCGGAGGTGCGCGGGCGCGTCGTGGACGTGGGCACGGGCGCGGGGTTTCCGGGCATCGTGCTGAAGCTGTTCCGCCCGGAAATTGAGCTGACGCTGATGGAGCCGACGGGCAAGCGCGTCGATTTTCTGAAATACGCGTGCGCGGAACTCGGAATTGAAGCCGAGTTTGCGAAAGAGCGCGCCGAAGAAGCCGCGCGCAAGCGCTGGCGCGAGACGTTCGACACCGCCGTCGCGCGCGCGGTGGCCGACCTGCCCGTTCTGGCCGAGTACTGCCTGCCGCTTGTGAACGTCGGCGGCGTGTTCGTCGCGATGAAGGGCTCGTCCGCGCAGGACGAAGCGGCGCGCGGCGCGGGCGCGGTGAAGAAGCTCGGCGGCGAAGTGGCCGGAACGCGCGCGTTCACGCTGCCGGATTCGAGCGCGCGGGAACTGATTTTCTGCACAAAGATTTCGCACACTCCGCCCGCATATCCCAGAAACGGCGGCAAAATCGCAAAAGCCCCGCTGAAATGACACGGTGCGCGTCGAACGGCGTCGAAGGAAAAAACTGGAAAATGAAACGCGTCTTTGCTACACTGATGGTGAGCAAGGGCGCGTTTTTGCGTCCGGAAAAGAGGAGACGGACGATGAAACGAAAATCAGCGCACGCGCCGGTGGAACTTTTGCCCACGGCGGAGATCGTGCCCTCGCCGTATCAGGCGCGCCAGACGTTTGACGAGGCCGCGCTGCGGGAACTGGCGATGAGCATTTTGCACAACGGACTTTTACAGCCCATCAGCGTGCGAAAGACGCAGGACGGGCGGTATCAGCTCATCGCGGGGGAGAGAAGGCTGCGCGCGTGCCGGATGGTGGGCGTGGAGACGATCCCGGCGGTGGTGTACGAGTTCACGGACGACCGCACGGCGGCTTTGGGGCTTCTCGAGAACATGCAGCGCCGCGCGCTCGACCCGTTTGAGCAGGCGGAGGGGCTGCGGGAGCTTCTGGCGATGTGGCGCTGCCCGAAGGACATCGCCGCAAAGCGCCTCGGCATCTCGGTGCAGACGCTGCGCGCAAAGCTGCGGCTGCTGCTCCTGACGGACGAGGAGCGCGGAATCTGCCGGTCGGCCGGGCTGACGGAGGGACATGCCCGGGCAGTCCTGCGCATCGCGGACCCGACCGCGAGAAAAAAGGTGTTCGAGACGGTGGTGAAAAAGCGGTACAACGTATCGCAGACGCGCGCGCTCGTGGAGCGCACGCTGCGCCCCGCGCCGCCGAAGAAAAAGCCCGCCGTGATGGTGCGCGACGCGCGGCTCTTCGCGAATACGATCGACCGCGCCGTTCGTCTGCTGACGGCGGGCGGCGTGCCTGCCACGAGCGAGCGGCGGGAAGGGGACGGCTACTGCGAGTACGTCGTGCGCATCCCCATGACGCGCGCCGAGCGCCGCGCCCGCCCCGCCCAGACCTCCCCGAAGAAGCGGGAGGTGTGAAACCCTCCGGCGCAGATTGGCTCCCCGCTCGCAGAGCACATCAAAGGGCGTTTTCGCCTCCCCTTTCAGGGAAGGCGGGTGAGCGCAGCGAACCCGGAGGGGTGAACGGTGCGCTGACGCTCAGGCTCATGCCGCCACCCCTCAGTCCCCTGCGGGGACAGCTCCCCTCATAGGGGAGCCTACATCCTCCCCGCACGCGGAGTACATCAAAGGGCATTTCGCCTCCCCTTTCAGGGGAGGTGGGTGAGCGCAGCGAACCCGGAGGGGTGAACGGTGCGCTGACGCTCAGGCTCATGCCGCCACCCCTCAGTCCCCTGCGGGGACAGCTCCCCTCATAGGGGAGCCTACATCCTCCCCGCACGCGGAGTACATCAAAGGGCATTTCGCCTCCCCTTTCAGGGGAGGTGGGTGAGCACAGCGAACCCGGAGGGGTGAACGGTGCGCTGACGCTCAGGCTCGAGCAGCCACCCTTCCGCCCCTGCGGGGCACCTC
>CALXBO010000048.1 GCA_944386565.1 uncultured Ruthenibacterium sp.
GGACTGTGCAAGGCACCGGCCGGTTTGCTAAGCAAATCGCGCCCCTTCCGGGCGCGAAGGCCACTGGGGGAAACCAATAAGCATCCCCCGCGCATCGCGCGGGTGGTGCGTTTGGTGTCCCTCAGGAGGCTGTCGAACTTTTTCGACAGCCTCGAGCGCGGGGCGCTTTTCGTTTCCGGGTTTACATGGCGGGCGGGAACGAATCCTCCGGCTGCGGCGCGCGGCGGAAGAGCACGCCGTTGACGCGCGGCGTGAATGTGAGGAACGCGCACACGCCCGCGTCCGCGAGGTACGCGAGACCGAACAGGATCTGCGAGAAAGAGCCGGCGTCGATGCCGGACGACAGCACCGTGAATCCCCCCGCGGCCATGCCGAGGCAGACAATGGCCATCAGCACGCGGTGCGCCGTGAGCCGTCCGCCCTGCGGGGCATAGACCGCGCGCGCGATGACCGCGAACAGGGCGAGCAGAAAGCCGCACAGCGCGAGCAAAACGGCGAACACGCCGAGCAAAAGCGCCCCGAGCCCGGCGAACACCCAGCCGAGACCGCCGAGGATGAGGGCGTAGCCCTCGACGTCGCCGATCTCGCCGGCGGGCCGCGAGAGGTCGACGCTGCCCTGCAGCGCGGACATCGCCAGCATCCCGGCGAACGCCACGGCGGCCAGCACGAGCAGCACCCCCGCCGCGATCAGGGACAGAATGAGCGTGACATTGACGGTCTTCATAGCGGCACCTCCTGATAAACTGAGCGGATAAAACGGTCAGGGCGCGAACTGGCTGTTGTACAGCTCGGCGTAGAAGCCGCCCTGTTCGAGCAGCTCGTCGTGGCGGCCCTGTTCGACGATGCGGCCGTCGCGCATCACGAGGATGACGTCGGCCTCGCGGATGGTGGACAGGCGGTGCGCGACGATGAAGCTCGTGCGGCCGCGCATCATCTTCGCGAACGCGTTCTGGATGTGCATTTCGGTGCGGGTGTCGATGCTGGACGTCGCCTCGTCGAGAATGAGCATCGGCGGCAGGCAGAGCATCACGCGCGCGATGCACAGCAGCTGCTTCTGGCCCTGCGACAGGCCGCCGCCGTCCTCGGCGAGGACGGTGTCGTACCCCTGCGGCAGACGCTGGATGAAGCCGTGGGCGTGCGCGGCGCGCGCCGCGGCCATGACTTCCTCGTCGGTCGCGTCGGGGCGGCCGTAGGCGATGTTCTCGCGCACGGTGCCGCGGCGCAGCCACGTGTCCTGCAGCACCATGCCGTAGCTGCGGCGCAGCGAGCGGCGGGTGATGCCGCGCACATCGGTGCCGTCGACGGAGATCGAGCCGCCGTCGGGGTCATAGAAGCGCATGAGCAGGTTGATGACGGTCGTCTTGCCGCAGCCCGTGGGGCCGACGAGCGCGACGCGCATGCCGGGTTCGACGTGCAGGTTGAAGTGCTCGATGAGCGGGCGCTCGGGCACGTAGGAGAAGCGGAGATCCTCGATGTCCACATATCCTTCGGCGCGCTCGAGCACGCGGGCGTCGGACGCGTCGGGCGTCTCGGGCTCTTCCTCGATGATCTCGAACACGCGCGCGGCGCACGCGACGGCGTTCTGCAGTTCGGTGATGACGCCGGAGATCTCGTTGAAGGGCTTCGTGTACTGGTTCGCGTACGTGAGGAACGACGTGAGGTTGCCCACGCTGATGACGCCGCCGACGGCGGCGAGGCCGCCCGCGACGCCGACGCCCATGTACACGAGACTGTTGACGAAGCGCGTGGCGGGGTTCGTGAGCGAGGAGAAGAACGTGGCGCGCACGGAGCACTCGCGCAGCTCGTCGTTGAGCTCGGTGAAGCGCGCGAGCGTGGCGTCCTCACAGCCGAACGCCTGCACGACCTTCTGGCCCTCGATGCGCTCGTTGACGTAGTCGGTCTGCGCGCCGCGCACGCGGGTCTGCGCGCGGAACATCGAGTAGGTGCGCTTGGCGATGAACGCCGCGACGACGAGCGACACCGGCGTGATGACGACGACGACGAGCGCGATGACGGGATTGAGCATCACCATGAACGCGAGCGTGCCGAGGATGGTGAGCACGCCCGTGAACAGCTGCGTGAAGCCCATGAGCAGGCCGTCGGCGAACTGGTCGGCGTCGGCGATGACGCGGCTGACGACCTCGCCCGCGCCGCGCTTGTCGATGCCGCGCAGCGGCATGCGGCGCAGCTTGTCGAACGCCTCGCGGCGCAGGTCGCGCACGACGCGGAACGTCATGGCATTGTTGCACAGGTTCATGGCCCACTGGCACGCGGCCGCGACGGCGATGGCGACGGCCATGCGCACGAACACGGCGGCGAGGCCCGCGAAATCGACCTCGCCCGCGCCGACGATGCAGTCGACGGCGTCGCCTGTCAAAATGGGCAGCCACAGTGTGGCGGCGACGGTGGCGGCGGCGAGGACGAGCGAGAGCACGAGCAGCGCGCCGTAGCGCCGCACGCGCGAGAGCACTTTGCGGATGGTCTCGGACTGGCCTTTCACTTCGCCTCGCCCCCTCTCTCCTTCGCGGTCTTGAACTGGGACTGATAAATTTCCTCGTAGACGGGGCACGTTTTGAGAAGTTCCCCGTGCGTGCCCTTGCCGGCGACGCTGCCGTCGTCGAGCACGACGATGGTGTCGGCGTGCATCAGGCTGGACGCGCGCTGCGACACGATGACCACGGCGGGCGCGAACGGCAGCTCGCGCAGCGCGCGGCGCAGAGCCGCGTCGGTGGCGAAGTCGAGCGCGCTGGCGCTGTCGTCGAGGATGAGGATGTCGGGCTTGGCCGCGAGAGCGCGCGCGATGGTCAGGCGCTGGCGCTGGCCGCCGGAGAAGTTCTTGCCGCCCGCGGAGACGGGCTCGTCGAGACCGCCGGGTTTCCGGCGCACGAAGTCCTCGGCCTGCGCGGCGCGCAGGGCCTCCCAGAGCGATGCGTCGTCCGCGTCCGGCGCGCCCATCTGCAGATTGGAGCGGATGGTGCCGGTGAAGAGCTGCGCCTTCTGCGGCACGACGGCCACCATGGCGCGGAGTGTATCCTTCGTGTAGGCCGAGACGTCGTTGCCCTCGAGCCGCACGCGGCCGGACGTGGCGTCGTAAAAGCGCGGGATGAGGTTCACAAGGCTCGATTTGCCCGAGCCGGTGCCGCCGATGACGCCGAGCGTGCCGCCGCGCGCGAGCGTGAACGACACGTGCTCGAGGCTCGGCGCGCCCGCGCCGGCGTAGCGCAGCGAGACGTCGTCGAACTCGACGGCGGGGGCGCTTGCATCGGGGTGCGCGGACGTCTCGGGGAACGTCATGCCCGCTTTGCGCGCGAGCACGCTCTCGACGCGCCCGGCGCTCGCGAGCGCCTTCGTGATGCTGACGACGAGGTTCGCGAACTTGATGAGCTCGACGAGGATCTGCGACATGTAGTTGACGAGCGCGACGACCTCGCCCTGCGACAGCGCGCCCGCGTCGACGCGGCGGCCGCCGGTGTAGAGCACGGCGATGACGGCGAGGTTGATGATGACGTAGGTGACGGGGTTCATCAGCGCGGAGATGCGGCCGACGGCGAGCTGGCTCGCGGTGAGCGATTCGTTCTGTTCGTCGAAGCGGCGCTGCTCGTCGTCCTCACGGCCGAACGCGCGGATGACGCGCGCGCCGGTGATGTTTTCCCGCACGGCGGCGAGCACGCCGTCGAGGCGCTTCTGCACGCCGCGGTACATGGGCGTTGTGACGCGCATGACGGCCGCGACGACGAGGGCCAGCAGCGGCACGGTGACGCAGAAGACGAGCGCGGTGCGCGCGTCGACGACGAACGCCATGACGACCGCGCCCGCGACGACGAACGGCGAGCGCAAAAACAGGCGCAAAAAGAGGTTCAGCCCGCTCTGGAGCTGGTTGATGTCGCTGGTGAGGCGCGTGATGAGCGTGGCCGTGCCCTCGGCGTCGAGCTCGGCCCAGTCGAGCGACTGGATGTGCGAGAACAGCGCGCGGCGCACGGACGCGGCGAAGCCGCACGCGGCCTTGGCGGAGAACCACTGGGCGGTGAACGCGAGCAGCATGCCGCCCGCGCCGAGCGCGACGAGCACGCCGCCCATGCGCAGGATGAGCCCGCGGTCGCCCGAGGGGATGCCCCGGTCGATGATGACGGCCACGACGAGCGGCACGAGCAGCTCGAACACGGCCTCGGTCATTTTGAACAGCGGCGCGAGAACGCATTCGCGCCGGTACGGACGGAGATACGGCATCAGCCGTTTCATACACTTGCCTCCTTTTCTTCCGCAGCGCGCCGCGCCGCCTGTTCCCGCAGCGTCTGGCGCTTCTGGAAGCGGAGATAGTAGAACACGAACAGCACGCTGGTGAGCGACCAGCTGATGGGATAGCTGACGAACAGCATGACGAGAGAGCGGTGCGAGGGCACGAAGATGAGCACCCACGCCACGCGCAGCACGCACACGCCCAGCGCCACGAGCACGGTGGGCATCACGGCGTCGCCGCAGCCGCGCACCGTGCCGGCGAGCACTTCAACGGTGACGTACGTGAAGTACAGCGGCGGCAGAAAGCGCGCCATCGTGGTGCCGACCTCGATGACGGCGGCGTCGCGCGAGAAGATGGACAGCAGCTGCGGCGCGAACGTGTAGAACAGCGCGCCGATGGCGGCGGCCGAGACGAGGTCCATCGCGAGGGTGACGCGCACGCCTTTGCGCACGCGGTCGAAGCGGCGCGCGCCGTAGTTCTGCCCGGCGAAGGTGGTGACGGCCACGCCGTACGCGGCGGTGACCATCCAGAAGAAGCTGTCGATCTTGCCGTAGGCCGTCCACGCGGCGACGACGCTCGTGCCGAACGAGTTGACGACGGACTGGATGAGCATGTTGGACACGGAGTACAGGTTCGACTGGAAGCCCGCCGGGATGCCGACGTTGAGGACGGCGCGCAGGGTGTTCTTGTCGAAGCGGGTGTCGGCGGGGATGTAGCGGTACACGCGCGTGGTGTGCGTGAGCGCGCGCAGCGTGAGCAGCGCGCTGACGAGCTGCGACAGGATGGTGGCGAGCGCCGCGCCCGCGACGCCCATGCGGATCACCGCGACGAGCAGCACGTCGAGCACGATGTTGACGAGGCACGCGATGATGAGGAAGTACAGCGGGCGCTTGGTGTCGCCGACGGCGCGCAGGATGCCCGAGCCGACGTTGTACACGAACGACGGGATCACGCCGAGGAAGTAGATGCGCAGGTAGACCGTGGCAGGGCCGATGACGTCGGACGGGGTGCCGAGCAGCGCCAGCGCGCCGCGCGCGAGCGCGATGCCCAGCACCGTGAGCACGGCTCCGCCCGCGAAGGACAGCGCCATGGATGTGTGCACGGCGCGGCGCAGGCCGTTGTAATTGCCCGCGCCGAAGTGCTGCGCGACGACGACCGTCGTGCCGGACGCGATGCCGACGAAGAGGTTCACGACGAAGTTCGCGAGGACGCCCGTCGTGCCGCCCACGGCGGCGAGGGCTTCCGTGCCGAGCACCTGCCCCACGATGACGGCGTCGGCGGTGTTGTACAGCTGCTGAAAAAACGTACCGAACAGAATGGGAAAGAAAAAGAACAAGATCTGACGGTAGACCGGGCCGGTCAGAACACGGTTCTGCTCTTCCATGATTGATGCTCCCTCCCGCACGAAAAAAGGTTGTTCCGGACGCCGCGCCCCGCCGGGACAGAGGTCCTGCGGGGCGCGGTGTGCGATGTGTCGGATTTATTGTATCACAGCTTGTCCGGCTCGTCCACGCACGCGCGGCGGAAAAAAACTGTGAACCCGTAAAAAATTTTCGCCGTCCCTCTTGCAGTTTTGGACAAAACGGCGCATGATAAATAAATGGTTCTTGTTTCTTCGCACAACAGAAGTATCCAGGCAGAAAGGAAGGATCGGAATGAAGGCATTGTCCGCGACGCCCGCCCCGGCCGAACCGCGCTTTTCCAACCGGGCGCTGGCGCAGCTGATCGGGCCGCTGGTTCTGGAACAGCTGCTCGTCGTGACGGTCGGCATGGCGGATACGGTGATGGTGTCGGTGAACGGCGAATGGGCCGTGTCCGGCATTTCTCTGGTGGATCAGATCAACACGCTCATCATTCAGGTGTTCGCGGCGCTGGCCACGGGCGGCGCGGTGGTGGCCAGCCAGTACCTCGGACGGCGCGACCGGGAGAGCGCCTGCACCTCGGCGCGCCAGCTGATGTACGCGATGCTGCTGCTCTCGGTGGCCATCGCGGTGCCGGTGCTCATCTTCAACGGGCACATCCTGACGTTCGTGTTCGGCAAGGCTGAGCCCGCCGTCATGGAGGCAGCCGAGACGTATTTCTGGCTGTCGGCGCTCTCCTATCCGTTCATCGGCATCTACAACGCCGGCGCGGCGCTGTTCCGCAGCATGGGCAACAGCAAGGTGTCGCTGTTCGCGTCGGCGGTGATGAACGTCATCAACATCGGCGGCAACGCCATCCTGATCTTCGGGCTCGATATGGGCGTCGCGGGCGCGGCCATCGCCAGTCTCGCGAGCCGCGCGGCCGCGGCCGTCATGGTGATCCGGCTGCTGCTCGACCCGCACAAGCCCGTGAACCTCGCGGACGTGTGGCGCGTGCGCGTCGACGGCGGCATCCTGAGGAGCATCCTCAGCGTCGGCATCCCCTCCGGCATGGAGAACGGCACGTTCCAGATCGGCAAGCTGCTCGTGGCGGGGCTCGTCACGTCGTTCGGCACGACGGCCATCACGGCCAACGCCATCTGCAACAACGTCGGCGCGTTCTCGAACCTGCCCGGCTCGGCGATGAGCCTCGCGATGATCACGGTCATCGGACAGTGCATCGGCGCGGGCGATTACGATCAGGCGAAGTATTACGTGCGCAAGCTGATGCTGGTGACGGTCATCGGCATGGCGGCGCTGAACGTGGGCATCTTCTTCGCCGCGCCGCCGCTCGTGGGCATGTATCAGGCGAGCGACGCGACGTACGACCTCGCGCTCTTCGTGCTGCGCTACAACTGCGTGTGCACGCTCTGGTGGCCGCCCAGCTTCGCGCTGCCGAACGCCCTGCGCGCCGCGGGCGACGCGAAGTTCACGATGGGCGTGAGCATGGTGTCGATGTGGGTGTGCCGCGTGGCGCTGTCGTACGTGCTGGGCCTGTGGTTCCACCTCGGATTCTTCGGCGTGTGGATGGCCATGACCATCGACTGGGCCGTGCGCGCCGTGCTCTTCGTGGTGCGCTACCGCTCCGGCAAATGGCAGAATGCCCGCGTGATTTAAGCATGCGTTTGTGGGCCTTTGATGCCGTCCCCTGCGGGAGGGAAGAGAGGGGAGTCCCCCTCCCCCCGCAAGCAGGGGACGGTCACAAAGGGCATCTCGCGCCATACATACACCCTCACTGTCTGCGGACATTTCCTCTCCCCGCAAGCAGGGGACGGTCATAAAGGGAAACTGACTGCGTATAAAAAACCGCCGTGAACGGGTCACGGCG
>CALXBO010000049.1 GCA_944386565.1 uncultured Ruthenibacterium sp.
AACTCATTCAGACGAAGCAGCTTTGCGGCCGCGTCTTCCACCGTGTGCAGGAATTCCGGGTCCCGCGCGCTGCCCGACACCACCGCCGCGAAATACGGCTCGACGGCCGCCGCGTCGAACTTCGGCGCGAGGTCGGATTTGTTCAGAAGCGCCAGCGCCGGGCGTCCCTCGCACGCCTTTGCAAGCGTCAGGTCGTCCTCCGTCACCTCGCGCGACGCGTCAAACACCGCAAAAATCAGCTGCGCGCGCTCCAGATGCTCGTAGCTGCGGCGGATTCCCTCGGCCTCCACCACGTCCGACGTCTCGCGGATGCCCGCGGTGTCCGCCAGAATGAGCCGCACGCCCGCGAGCTCCACCTCCTGCTCCACCACGTCTCGCGTCGTGCCCGCCACCGGCGTCACGATGGCGCGGTCAAATCCCGACAAAAGGTTCAACAGCGTCGATTTTCCCACGTTCGGGCTTCCGACGATGGCCGTGCGCACACCGCGCCGCACCGCCGCGCCCGTGTCGTAGCCGGAAATCAGCGCATCGAGCGCCGATTTCGCACGCGTCAGCACATCCCGCATTTCGTCTGGATGCAGAGCCTCCACATCCTCTTCCGGGAAATCGACGTACGCCGCCAGATGTCCCGCCAGCGCGATGAGCTCGGCGCGCACGCCGGCGATGCGGCGGTACAGCGCACCCTCCATCGCGGACGCGGCCGCCGCCGCGCCCTGACGCGACGACGCGCCGATCAGATCCATCACGGCCTCGGCCTGCGTCAGCGAGATGCGCCCGTTCAGAAGCGCCCGCTTCGTGAATTCGCCGGGTCCTGCCGGAGCCGCGCCCGCCGCGAAGCACGCGCGCAGCAGCATCTGCGACACCGCGCTGCCGCCGTGGCACGAAAGTTCCACCACGTCCTCGCCCGTGTAGCTGTGCGGCGCGCGGAAACACAGCGCCACCACTTCGTCGCGCACGCGCCCGTCCTCGACAAAATGACCGAACATCGCGGTATATCCCTTCGCGTCCGCCAGTTTCTTTTCCGGATTCACCGGGCGGAACACCCGCCCGGCCACGCCGTACGCGTCCTCGCCCGACAGCCGGATCACCGCGATCCCGCCCGTTCCCGGCGGCGTTGCAATGGCTGCGATCGTGTTTTCCAAACGTTTTCCACCTCGTTTCCCCGGGAATGTGTTGAAAACCCGTTGAAAATGTTTACAACTCGTAGTCGCTTACAAAAACTATACAAACAGCAAATCAGGCAGGAGAACGTCCTGCCTGATTTTTAACATTGGGTTGATAAGCCTTTGTTCCCGTCCCCTGCTTTCGGGCAGAGTTTTGGCTCCCCTTCCAGGGGAGCTGTCCCCGCATGGGGACTGAGGGGTGATACCTCTGCGCACAGCGGGCAGGCCCGCGCACACCACCCCTCCGGCCCTTCGGGCCACCTCCCCTTGCAGGGGAGGCAAAAGACCTCTCACCGCTTCGTGGCTTTGAAGATCTCCACTTCGGACGCGCCGACTTCGCTCTTGAAGTTCATATCGTCGCGGTGCAGGTTGCCGCAGATGCAGTCCTCGGTGCCCTTCGCGTCGAGCGGCATATAGTAGCCGCACTGGGTGCAGCGGGCATAAAGGCCCGGCTTGCGCTTGAACTCCTTGGCGAGGAATCCCGTCGCGCGCGGGCCGTGGCCCACGTACACGAAAATCATCTGCTTTTTCAGTGCTTCCTGCTCCTCGCGGATCTTTCTCTCATCCACGTTCCAGCGTTTCATCATTTCCGACATGGCGCAAAGCCTCCTGTTTTTTCATCGCTCGTGCGATGTTTATTCTTCATCCTCGGGCACGGGCTCGCTCTCGGCGGCCGCGTCCTCTGCCTGCAGTTCGGCCAGCTCCTCGGCGGAGAGCTCTTCCGTCTCCTCCTCGGGCTTTGCCACTTCTTCCGTCTCGCTGCGCTCGGTGCGGGCCACCGTCACAACGCGGTCGCCCTCGGCCAGACGCATCACGCGCACGCCGGAGCCATAGCGGCTCTGCAGGTTGATGTCGCTGACGTGCATGCGGATGATGATGCCCTCAAGGCTGATGAGGATGATATCATCCGTCTCGTCAATGACTTTCAGCGCCGCGACGTGGCCGCGCGTGCCGTAGTTGCGGATGCCCTTGCCGCCGCGCCGCTGCGTGCGGTACTCGCTCTCGGCCGTGCGGCGTCCCTTTCCTTCCTCGGTCACGGTCAGCACGCTCGCGCCCTCGCGCAGAACGCCCGCGCCCACCACTTCGTCGCCCTCGGCGAGTCGGATGGCGCGCACGCCCGTGGCCGTGCGGCCCATCGTGCGCACGTCCGTCTCCGGGAAGCGGATGGCAACGCCGAGACGCGTCGCCACGATGAGTTCATCCGACCCGGACGTGATGCGCGTCCACGCCAGACGGTCGCCCTCGTTGAGGTTGATGGCGATGAGGCCGGACTTGCGGATGTTCGCAAACTGCGACAGCTCGGTGCGCTTGATGATGCCGCGCTTCGTGACCATCACGAGGTAGCCTTCCGCGCCCTCCGGCACGCGCAGCATGCTCGTCACCGTCTCGCCCTCGGCGAGCGGCAGCAGGTTCACGATGTTCACACCGCGCGACGTGCGGCTGCCCTCGTAGATCTGGTAGCCTTTCAGGCGGTACACGCGGCCGAAGTCCGTCACGAACAGGATGTGGTCGTGCGACGACGCAAGGAACAGCTCTTCCACGAAATCGTCCTCTTTGTGGGACAATGCCGTGATGCCGCGTCCGCCGCGGCGCTGTGCCTGATACGTGTCGGCGGGCTGGCGCTTGATGTAGCCCGCGTGCGTCAGCGTGAACACGCACTCCTCCTCGGGGATGAGGTCCTCGATGTCCACCTCGCCCGAGACGTGCGCGATCTCCGTGCGGCGGTCGTCGTCGTACTTCTGGCGCAGCGCCTGCAGCTCCTCCTCCACGATGGCCAGAACGCGCTCGTCGTGCGCGAGGATGTCCTGCCAGTCGGCGATCTTGGCGTTCAGTTCGCCCAGTTCGTTCTCGATCTTCAGAATTTCCAGACCGGCCAGCTGACCGAGCTGGAAGTTCACGATGGCCGTCGCCTGCGGGTCGTCGAAGTCGAACTTCTCCATGATGGCGAGTTTCGCCTCGGCCTTGCCGCCCTTGCAGTGACGGATGGTGTAGATGATGTCGTCCACAATGTCCACCGCGCGGCGCAGGCCGTCGAGGATGTGGGCGCGCTCCTGCGCTTTTTTCAGGTCGAACTCGGTGCGGCGGCGCACGACGGAATCCTGAAACTCAAGGTACTTTTTCAGCATGTCCTTGAGCGTGAGGATCTTCGGCACGCCCTCGTCGAGCGCCAGCATGATGACGCCGACCGTGTCCTGCAGCTGCGTATAGCGGTACAGCTGGTTCAGAACGACCTGCGGGTTCGCCTCGCGTTTCAGCTCGATGACGATGCGCATGCCCTTGCGGCTCGACTCGTCGTTCAGGTCCGAAATGCCCTCGATGCGCTTGTCGCGGATGAGCTCGGCGATGGATTCGATCAGGCGCGCCTTGTTCACCATGTACGGAATTTCCGTCACGATGATCTGGAAGCGTCCGTTCTTCTTCTCTTCGATTTCGGCGCGGCCGCGCAGCGTGATCTTGCCGCGGCCCGTCGCGTAGGCGGCGCGGATGCCGCTGCGGCCCATGATGATGCCGCCCGTCGGGAAGTCCGGCCCCTTGATGTGCTCCATCAGGCCGGCCAGCTCGATGTCCGGGTCATGGATGAGCGCGCACAGCGCGTCCGTCACTTCGCCGAAGTTGTGCGGCGGGATGTTCGTCGCCATGCCGACCGCGATGCCCGTCGAACCGTTGATGAGCAGGTTCGGCACGCGGCACGGCAGCACCGTCGGCTCCTGCTTCGACTCGTCGAAGTTCGGCTGGAAATCGACGGTGTCCTTGTCGATGTCGCGCAAAAGCTCCACCGCAAGGCGGCTCATGCGCGCCTCGGTGTAACGGTAGGCGGCGGGCGGGTCTCCGTCCACCGAGCCGAAGTTGCCCTGTCCGTCCACGAGCGGATAGCGCATCGAGAAGTCCTGCGCCAGACGCACCATCGCGTCGTACACGGACGCGTCGCCGTGCGGATGGTACGAGCCCAGCACCGCGCCGACCGTGTCGGCCGATTTGCGCGTCGGATGGCTCGGGTCGTTGCCGCGCTCGTGCATCGTGTACAGGATGCGCCGGTGCACGGGCTTCAGGCCGTCGCGCACATCCGGCAGCGCGCGCTGTGTGATGACGGACATCGAATAGTCGATGAACGCCGACTCCATCTCGTCCTTGATGTCGCGGACGATGAGTCTGGTTCCCTCTGTGATGGTATTTTCAATCATTTCGTTGTGCTCCTAAGGATGAATTGCCGCGCCGGGGGCGTGACAGGAATGGATAACACGTTGCTGTGTGATTTATTCGGTTGAGGGGGGTTCTTGCCTCCCCTTGAGGGGAGGTGGGTGAGCAAAGCGAACCCGGAAGGGTGACTTGGCATATCTGACCGCTGTACAGTCCACCCCTCAGCCGCCATTCGGCGGCAGCTCCCCTGAAAGGGGAGCCAATCACATCCCCTTCAGCAGGGGACGGTATCAAAGGCCCACCCGCGCCATTGGACACCCGCAATGCACGGGGACGCACCTTTGTTTCCTCAAGCAGGGGACAGTATCAAAGGCCCACCCGAGCCATTGGACACCCGCGATGAACGGGGACGCACCTCTGTTCCCTCAAGCTGGGGACGGTATCAAAGGGCATCCCGCGCCATTGGACACCCGCGATGCACGGGGACGCACCTTTGTTCCCTTACGCAGGGGACGGTATCAAAGGGCATCCCGCGCCATTTAAAAAAGAGCCATATTAAACGTCCAGCGTGGCGTACTTGGCGTTCTGTTCGATGAACTCCTTGCGGGGCTCGACCTTGTCGCCCATGAGGATGCTGAACGTCTCGTCGGCTTTCATCGCGTCCTCGATCGTGATCTGCACGATCACGCGGTTTTCGGGGTCCATCGTCGTCTCCCACAGCTGCTCGGGGTTCATCTCACCGAGACCTTTGTATCGGCTGGCCTTCGCGCCCTGCCCCATCTCGGCCATCATGGCGCTCATCTCGGCGTCGTTGTAGGCGTATTTCACCTTCTGGCCCTTCTGGATCTTGAAGAGCGGCGGCTGCGCGATATACACGTGGCCGTGCTCGATGAGCGGGCGCATGAAGCGGAAGAAGAACGTCAGCAGCAGCGTGCAGATGTGGCTGCCGTCGACGTCGGCATCGGCCATGATGAACACTTTGTGGTAGCGCAGTTTCGTGATGTCGAAATCGTCGCCGATGCCGCATCCGAGCGCCAGCACCACGGGCGTGAGCTTGTCGTTGCCGTAGACCTTGTCGATGCGCGCCTTCTCGACGTTCAGCATCTTGCCCCGCAGCGGCAGGATGGCCTGGATGTTCGAGTCGCGCCCCATCTTCGCGGAACCGCCGGCGGAATCACCCTCGACGATGTAGATCTCGGTCTTCGTCGGGTCGTTCTCGCGGCAGTCGGCCAGTTTGCCCGGCATGCGGTTCGTCTCCAGCGCCGACTTGCGCCGCACGAGTTCGCGGGCGCGCCGCGCGGCCTCGCGCGCGTGCGACGCCTGCATCGCCTTTTCGAAGATGGTCTTCGCCACCGCCGGGTTCTCCTCGAGGAACTCGCGCAGCTTGTCGTACACGATGCCCGACACGAGCGTGCGGATCTCGGTGTTGCCGAGCTTCGCCTTCGTCTGGCCCTCGAACTGTGCCTCCGTCAGCTTCACGCTGATGATGGCCGTCAGGCCCTCGCGCAGGTCGGAACCCTCGAGGTTGTCGTCTTTGTCCTTTAAGAATCCCTTTTCGCGGCCGTAATCGTTGAATGCGCGCGTCAGGGCTTTCTTGAAGCCCTCCTCGTGCGTGCCGCCCTCGGGCGTCTCGACGTTGTTCGCGAACGAGTGCAGGCGCTCGGCAAAGCTCGAGTTGTACTGCATCGCCACCTCGGCCACGGAATCGCCCTGCTTGCCCGTCAGGTAGATCACCTGCGGATGCAGCGGCTCAAGGCCGTTCTTCTCGTTGATGAAATCGACGAAGCTCCGGATGCCGCCCTCGTACATCATGCTCTCGGACTGCTCGTGTCCCGCGCGCTCGTCCGACAGCGTGATGCGCACGCCCGCGTTCAGGAACGCTTCCTCGCGCAGGCGGCGGTTCAGAATGTCGTAGTCATACTCGAGAACTTCGAACATCTCGGGGTCGGGCTTGAACTTGACCGTCGTACCGTTCGGCTCGCTTGTCGCGCCCAGCGTCTCCAGCACGCCGTCCGCGACGCCGCGCTTGAAGCTCTGGCGGTACTTCATGCCGTCCTTGCGAACAGTCACGACCAGCCACTCCGACAGCGCGTTCACAACGCTCGCGCCGACGCCGTGCAGACCGCCCGAAACCTTGTAGCCCGAGTTCTCGCCGCCGAACTTGCCGCCCGCGTGAAGCACCGTGAACACGACCGTCACCGCCGGGATGCCCAGCTTCGGCTGAATGTCCACCGGGATGCCGCGGCCGTTGTCCGACACTTCAATGACGTTGCCCTCACGGATGGTCACTTCGATGTGGTCGCAGCAGCCCGCCAGCGCCTCGTCGATGGAGTTGTCCACGATCTCGTACACCAGATGATGCAGGCCGCTCGGTCCGGTCGAGCCGATGTACATGCCCGGCCGCTTGCGAACCGCCTCCAGTCCTTCCAGTACCTGGATCTGGCTTCCGCCGTATTCGTTTGTATTGTTCTGCTGTGCCATATTGTCTCCCGACTCCATTAGTCTTAATATTTTTCGGTGATTCGTACTTTATTTGATATCTGTGGAAAGCGCGTCCACGAATCCGGAGCGCTTTTTCAGCGTCGCGGCCGAGATCTGGCTGATGAACACGCCGCCGCCGGCCGTCACGATGAAGCTCTTCGGAAGTTCCGGCGACACGTTTGTGACGCGCCCCTCGTGCTCGGCTTTCGCGAGGAAATCGCGCGTGTGCTTCGAGATCGTCGCGGTGTCGAGGTCGAACACGCCGAGGATGTCGCGCGTGCGCAGGATGGTCTCCTGTCCGAGATGCAGATACATGGATGCTTTCTCCTTGTCGTCGCAAAATCGGCTCCCCCTTCAGGGGAGTTTTTGCCTCCCCTATGAGGGGAGGTGGCCCGAAGGGCCGGAGGGGTGGTCGGCAATGGACTGACCTTCGCGCAGAGGTATCACCCCTCAGTCCCCTGCGGGGACAGCTCAGTCTTCGCGCTAAGAGCCGCCGCTAGTGCGGCGGTTGCGCTACGACACGCCGCTGCGGCGGCAGCCCTGAAAGGGGAGTTTTTGCCTCCCCTATGAGGGGAGGTGGCCCGAAGGGCCGGAGGGGTGGTCGGCAATGGACTGACCTTCG
>CALXBO010000050.1 GCA_944386565.1 uncultured Ruthenibacterium sp.
TCTGTTCAATATGTTTGACGAAGAAAGAACGACAGGAGATTTTCAAATGCCGGAGGAGGCGTAATGATGAGCAGGCAAGGCGATTTTCTCATTTATTGTGTGGAAACCTATAAAACCGCAAAGAACCTGACGGGCAAACAGGTGGCCGATCTTTTCACCCGTTATCGGGTATGGGAGTATGTGTACTCCTGTTTTGAGGCGCTCCATACCACAGGGGCGAACTATATCGTTGAGGATATCGATCTCTATATTGAAGCGAGAAAACCGATTATGGCCTGAATCTACCGTAAGGACGACGCATTTATCCAATTATCATTTGGAAGAAAACTGTAAAAATAATTTGTCAGGAGAGAATGATGAAGAAAAAATTTGCTGTTTTTGTATCTGTAGTTGTCCTTGCAGTTGCTGTTGCGGCAGCGACTGCTATTGTTAACAGAAAGCCTACCTTGACCGGAAGAGCAATCGTCAGCAATTCCACGATTTTGATTGCGGATGAGAGTGATATGCCGGTACAGCTGAATCCAAAGACAGAAACAGTGTTTCAGGATGTTACGATCCATACCGGTGATTTGATTCGAATTGCATATGACGGCTATTTTTTGTACAGTTCTCCGGCACAGACTGTTATCGATAAAATTCAGGTACTGGAACGCGGTTCCGTTTCGGACGTGCCCGAAAAAGCAATTGAAGTGCTCGAGGGCAACTACAAATGGCCGATTGATTGAAGTATTTCGGTGAGGTGCAACTTAGGGGTAAAATTGGGGTAAACGGGGGCAGAAAACACACGTTCCGCAAAAAGAAAAACAGCGATGAATCTTTCGATTCATCGCTGTTTTTATGTGGTTGCGGAGGCTGGATTTGAACCAACGACCTTCGGGTTATGAGCCCGACGAGCTACCGGACTGCTCCACTCCGCGATCTATGAAAACGGCGTTTCCGCCGGTTTCGCGCATTCCTTATCAAGGGTGCTTAATTATATTAGCATACATGCGGCAGTGTGTCAAGCCTTTTTTTCAAAAAGTTCTGCATTTGCGTCGCGTCGCATACGATGGGGCATGGGGGTGGGGCAGGATGCCGGTTCTGTGCACGTTGTTTCGGGCGATGCTGTGGGTGGTGCTGCCGCTGACGGCGGCGGTGTGTGTGAGCGAGGAGGTCTGGCGGCGGCGCCGCGAGCTGCACAAGTGAAGCGCCGCAAAGCGGCAAAGCGGGGCGGGGGCGTTCGGGCGCTCCCGCCCCTCCCTTATATAATAAGGAAAAGAAACGGGGCCGGGCGTGCGGCAGGCGGGGGAGGGGTCAGCGGCGGCGCAGCAGCGCGCGGCGGGCTTTCCAGTCGGGCAGGACGCGCGCCACCTCGGCCCGGAAATCCGGCCCGTGGCCCGCCACGGCGAAGTGCGCGTACTCGTGCACCACAACGTACTCCAGCGCTTCGGGCGGGTACGCCGCGAGTTTCAGATTCAGCGTGATGCGCTGTTTTGTCGGATGGCACACGCCCCAGCGCGAGGTCATGTCGCGGACAAGCAGGTCGGGCACGCGGCTCACGCGGTGCGAAAAATACGGGTAAAAGCGGCGTACGACCTCCTCAAAGAGGGCGGCCGCGTCGTCGCGGTCGATGGTATTGACCACTATATCTTGTGTTTCGGCCGCCGCCATACGGGCCTGTGCGCGGGCGATCCACGCGGCCTTGGACGCCACGAACGCGTCGGCTTCGCGCACCGGGCAGCGGCGCGGCACAGACAGCGCCACCGTGCCGTCGCGGTGTACGCGCAGGTTCAGATTACGCACCTTTTTGTAGAAAAGTGTATAATTTATACCATTTGTAGTTCGATTTTGACCAATTTCTGCCATTCAGAGCCTCCGGAAGCGCGCGCGGGGCGCGCAGGTGTGTGATGAAACACCCCAATTATACCGCGCGGAAAACCTGATGGCAAACCAGTGGCAAATTTCACAAAATTTTGGGGTCAAAATGTTTTTCTTTTCTCCTTGACACATACTATATATAGTGCAATAATGATAAGCGTGCTCAACATTTCGGGCCGCGCCGGGAGGGGTGAAAAAACCGGCGTGACAATTCAGATAAAGAACGGAGAATCGAACCATGATCAAGAGCATTGTCAAGCGCGACGGGCGCGTGGTGCTGTACGATGAGGCGAAGATCGCCGCCGCTGCCCTGAAGGCACTTGAGGCTTCGGGCGCCGGAGACGCGGCGCTGGCCGCGCAGGTGGCCAACGCGGTGGAGGAACGCCTGACCGCGCAGTGCGGCTCCGAACCGCCGAAGATCGAACAGATCCAGGACGCGGTGGAACAGGAGCTGATGCGCGCGGGCTGTGAGGACGCTGCCAAGCAGTTCATCCTGTACCGCGCCAACCGCACGCGCATCCGCGAGGCGAACACCAGCCTGATGCGCGCCATCGACGAGATCACCAGCGTGGACGCGCGCGTTTCGGACATGAAGCGCGACAATGCGAACATCGACGGCAACACGGCGATGGGCTCGATGCTCCAGATCGGCACGGCGGGCGCAAAGGCGTACAACGCCGCGTATCTGCTCACGCCCGAGCAGGCGAAGGCCTACCGCGAGGGCGACATCCACATCCACGACTTCGACTTCTACGCGCTGACGACGACGTGCTGCCAGATCGACCTGCTGCGCCTGTTCCACGGCGGCTTCTCGACGGGTCACGGCTATCTGCGCGAGCCGCAGGGCATTGCGAGCTACGCGGCGCTGGCGGCCATTGCCATTCAGTCCAACCAGAACGACCAGCACGGCGGCCAGGGCGTGCCGAACTTCGACTATGCGATGGCCGAGGGCGTTCGCAAAACGTTTGCGAAGCTCTACCAGAGCGGCTTGCAGGACGCGCTCGAGGACGTGCTCGACAGCTACGACGAATCCGTCCTCGCGAAGATGGCCGTTGACGCGGGCCGCGCCGTCACGGGCGAGGAGCCGCGCCTCGGAACCGACACCGAGGACTTCGACGCCGCGGCCGCGAAGGTTATCGCGGACACGGGCCGTCTGTCCGACGAGGCCGCCGCGCACATGGTGAAGCACGTGCGCGCCCGCGCGCTGCGCCGCACCGACCGCGAGACGTACCAGGCCATGGAGGGCTTCGTGCACAACCTCAATACGATGCACTCCCGCGCCGGCGCCCAGACGCCGTTCTCGTCCATCAACTACGGCACGGACACCAGCCCCGAGGGCCGTCTTGCCATCCGCAACATCCTGAAAGCGGAGGACGCGGGCCTCGGCCACGGCGAGACGCCCATCTTCCCCATCCACATCTTCAAAGTAAAAGAGGGCGTCAACTACAACCCCGGCGACCCCAACTTTGATCTCTTCGAGTACTCCTGCAAGGTGAGCGCGAAGCGCCTGTTCCCGAACTATGTGTTCCTCGACTCGCCCTTCAACCTGCAGTACTACAAGCCCGGCCACCCCGAGACGGAAGTGGCCACGATGGGATGCCGCACGCGCGTGATGGCGAACACCGCCTATCCCGACGCGGAGATCGCCTATTCGCGCGGCAACCTCTCGTTCACGTCCATCAACCTGCCGCGCCTTGCCATCGAGGCCAAGGGCGACGAGAAGAAGTTCTATGAGAGCCTTGACGCGATGCTCGAGCTCGTGGCGCAGCAGCTGTACGACCGCTTCGAGATTCAGGCTGCGAAGCACGTCTACAACTATCCGTTCTTGATGGGTCAGGGCGTCTGGCTCGACTCGGACAAGCTCGGCCCGAACGACGAGGTGCGCGAGGTGCTCAGGCACGGCAGCCTGTCCATCGGCTTCATCGGCCTGGCCGAGACGCTGACGGCGCTGTACGGCCACCACCACGGAGAGACCGATGAGATGCAGCAGAAGGGCCTCGAGATCATCGGCCACATGCGCGAGTTCTGCGACAAGCGCTCCAAGCAGACGGGTCTCAACTACGGCCTGCTCGCCACGCCCGCCGAGGGCCTGTCCGGCCGCTTCATCCGCATGGACCAGAAGCGCTACGGCAAGATCCCCGGCGTGACCGACCGCGAGTACTACACGAACTCGTTCCACATTCCCGTGTGGTTCCCCATCTCGGCGTACGAGAAGATCCAGAAGGAAGCGCCCTACCACGCGCTGACGAACGCCGGCCACATCAGCTACGTCGAGCTCGACGGCGACACCGCCAACAACGTCGAGGCGTTCGAGGCCGTCGTGCGCTGCATGCACGACGCGGGCATCGGCTACGGCTCCATCAACCACCCGGTCGACCGCGACCCCGTTTGCGGCTATGTCGGTGTCATCGGCGAGGTGTGCCCGCGCTGCGGCCGCCGCTCCGGCGAAGCGCTCAGCGAGGAGAAGCTGGCCGAGCTGAAAAAGCTGTATCCGAACGCGACGCCCTATTGCGGATGCACCTGAGAAAAGGCTATTGATATTACATACTAAATAAGATATAATATACTTAACAGCTCCGAAGGAGGAAGAGATATGAACATCGAATCGGCAAACAAGAACGGCAAGGACGTGGGCTTTGAGCGCATCCGCCGCATCACCGGCTACCTCGTCGGCACGATGGACAAGTGGAACGACGCCAAGAAGGCGGAAGAGCGCGACCGCGTCAAGCACAGCCTGACGAAATAAGATGGAAACGGTCAACATCGCCGGCATCATGGACGACTCCATCGTCGACGGCCCGGGCATCCGGGTGGCGATCTTCGTGCAGGGGTGTCCGCGCCGGTGCGAGGGGTGCCACAACCCCGAGAGCCATCCGTTCGGAACGGGCACGGACATGACGGTGGACGAACTGTTCGAGCGCGTGCGGAGAAATCCGCTGGCGCGCGGCGTGACGCTCTCGGGCGGCGAGCCGTTCTCGCAGGCCGGGCCGCTGACGGCGCTGGCGAAGCGTCTGAAAGCGGCGGGCTACGAAGTGGCGAGCTACACGGGCTACACGTTCGAGCAGCTTTGCGCGGGCACGGACGATCAGCGCGCGCTGCTCGGCACGCTCGACGTGCTCGTGGACGGCGAGTTCGTGCTGGCAAAGCGCAACCTCGACCTGCGGTTCCGCGGGTCGGAGAACCAGCGCATCCTCGATGTGCCGAAAAGCCTTGCCGCCGGTGCGGCCGTCTGGTACGACGGCGAGCGCTGGACGGGCGGCAAAACATTCTGACGGCTACGGCCGCCGCATGCTGCGGCGGCCGCTTTGTGCTGTCATACGGAAAGGAAAAAGACCCATGCGCATGCGATTCAAACCCTACGCGGGGCCGGAGCTGGCCGCCTGCGATTTCCACGTGCACGAGCCGATGAAGCAGAAGGGCGCGTGGCACAGCCTGTTTGCGCGCCCCGAGCAGCCCATGCACATCGAGCTCGGCTGCGGCAAGGGCGGTTTTCTCGCGAAGCTGGCCGCCGCGCACCCGGAGATCAACTACGTGGGCGTGGACCTCACGGACAAGGTGCTCATCCTCGCCAAGCGCAACATCGAGCGCGAGTACGCGGCCGCGGGGCGCGAGGTGGACAACGTCGTCATCCTGACGCACGACATCGAGCGCATCCACTCGATGATGGGCCCGGATGACACGGCCGAGCGCATCTACATCAATTTCTGCAATCCGTGGAACAAGAAGGCGGGGCACAAGAAGCACCGCCTGACGTATCCGCGCCAGCTGATGCAGTACCGCGATTTCCTCGCGGACGGCGGCGAGATCTGGTTCAAGTGCGACGACGAGGACCTCTTTGACGACACGCTCACCTATCTGCCCGAGGCGGGCTTCGAGGTGACGTGGATGACGCGCGACCTCCACGCGGACGAGCCGGCGTGGAACATCCGCACCGAGCACGAGACGATGTTCACCGAAATGGGCATCCCCACGAAGGCGCTCATCGCCCGCAAGACCGCGCTGCCCGAGGGAGTGGAGCCGTTCACGCCGCATCCGCTCGAGCGCTGACAACGAAAGGGGAGACATGCCGTGAGACAGTGTATGGACGCCGACAATCTGCACCGCCGCCTGCGAAAGATCATCGGGCAGGTGCAGGCCATCGACCGCATGGTGGACGAGGACGTGCCCTGTGAGGACGTTCTCGCGCAGATCAACGCCGCGAAGTCGGCGCTGCACCGCGCCGGGCAGGTCGTGCTCGAGGGGCACATCCGCCACTGTGTGCGCGACGGCATCGAACACGGCGACGCCGACAAGACCATCGAGAACTTCACCAAAGCCGTCGAGCGTTTCGCAAATTTTAAATAGGCGTTTGTTGCCCTTTACAGCCGTCCCCTGCGGGAGGAAAGAAAGGTGCGTCCCCGGTTTTTTGTCAGGTGCTTTTTGTCAGGCGTTTGTGGGCCTTTACAGCCGTCCCCTGCGTTAGGAGAGAGAAGTGCGTCCCCGGTTTTCCGGGGGCGTTTTTTTGTGCCGCCGAGGGGAGCCGGTGTGCCTCCCCTGCGAGGGGAGGTGGGTGAGCGCAGCGAACCCGGAGGGGTGGAGGGCACGCACCTGTCCGTTGCGAGTGTCACCCCTCAGCCCCCTGCGGGGACAGCTCCCCTTGTAGGGGAGCCGGTGAGCCTCCCCTGCGAGGGGAGGCGGGTGAGCAAAGCGAACCCGGAGGGGTGGAGGGCACGAACCTGTCCGTTGCGAGTGTCACCCCTCAGTCCCCTGCGGGGACAGCTCC
>CALXBO010000051.1 GCA_944386565.1 uncultured Ruthenibacterium sp.
GCAGACCTGAAAAGCCTGTGGGCTGAAATCACAAACACAAAACGGCGGCAGATTTTCTGCCGCCGTATTTTTGTGTTCACCCACCTCATTGATCTATTGTTTTCCCCTGCCGCTTTGTTCTATAATGTGTACAAAGAAAGGCAGGTTTTCTTCATGCTTGAACTGATCCAAAATGCCAAAAACAAAAATCACCTGGGACGTCTCATCAAATTGTCTGAAAAATCCAATTCGATGGTAATTGTCTCACCTTTTTTAGATGAACAGTTCTCTTCGTTAACTGAGCATCTGACCTCGATTCAATCCATAGACCTTTATACAACACTGGAACGTTTCGGCGGTACTGCACAGAAAATATTAGTGCTTCGTCACATACAGGAATACTGTACATCCAAAAAAATCAAGCTGTCCGTCCACATTGATGAAGATCTGCACGGAAAGGTGTATTTATTCTACAAGGACATCTCGCCAATAGGTTTTTTGATTACCTCTGGTAACTTTACCAGCAACGGGTTAAGACACAATCATGAGTTCGGCCTATGCGTCACTGATACGGCACTTCAAAACCAAGTTTATCAATCCGTCATGAATCTGAATTCGTATCGTTTGACAGAAGAACAGTTGCAGACGTTATACCCACACGCTCAGGAATTTCTGAGTTCGCATCCGCAAGCAACTACAGAAGAATTTCCTGTTGCACAATATATCAATATAAAGCCCTCCTATTCTCTTCAAACAGAGCGTCGCTTTTTTGTAAAACCGTTGGGGACTTCTGAGCGTCCCATTAAACCCGGTTTTGTTTTAAAGAATCATGATACTGTTGGATTTACGGATAATCCATATCTGCACAAAGGGGATATTCTCTTTTGTCATGGTGTTGGTTGCAGCAGTTTGCTTGGATATTACGAGGTGATTGACAACACCGCTTTTTGGAAACAGTATAATGAAGAAGATCGTTGGCCTTGGAAATATCACGTGGTATGCCATTCAAAAATTTTCAGTGAAACGTGGTGGGAGACACCCATCAAGACATTTCACCTCGCCCCTTCATTCAAAGCCTTAAACCCTCAAAAACATGTTACGAAAGCAGGCGGCGACACTTTAGGCGCCCTCATGCAAGGGAAAGATCATCTGCAAATTACACCTGAATTTGCAAAATATATCATCGATCAGATTCCTTACCTCTGATTTAGGATTGTGATATATTATGATGTTTCTCTCCCTGTTCTGTGCGCGCAAACGCACCGGACGGCGACACACAAAAGCAGCGTGAAAGCCAGAAGATTCAGCCATGACTCGCCGAAAAACAGAAACGTCATACTGATGTTCGGGTGCAGCCAGAACGCGGACCACTGCATGAACAGCCAGCGGACGGGAAAGCGCAGCGCCAGAAACAGCACGACGGCCAGCACGCCCGTCCGTTTTTCCGCTCTCGTCAACGGGCCGGGTTTCCGGCAGAGCGTCAGTGCCGTGCCGAGCGCAAGCGCGATCTCGCACGCAAACAGCACCCACGCGAACGCAAGGCGCGCATAGTTCATCTGCGGCGTCCACAGAAGCGTCAGAAACACCTGCGACGCCCGGATGCCCGTGGCCCAGCACATATACGCGTCGATGAGAAAGAATTCCGCCCAGAGCGCTTTGAGCGCCGGGTGGCGGCGCGCCGCGACGCAGACCAGCCCCGGAACCAGCAGCGGCAGCGCGAAAAGGATGCCGAAAAAACCGAACAGCGCCACGCAGACAACCGCCGCCACGGCGGCTGCGCAGAGCAGCCCGATGCCGACGCTCCGCGCGCGGGTGCGCCGCGGCGCGGGTTCCGCAAGCTCCGGTGCTGTCACCGATTCCGGCGCAGCGGCCGGGCATGGTTCGGCGGGCGGCGTTTCCGGCTCCCCGCTCCCCTTCACCAGCTCGTCGAGCGAGACGCGGAAAAACTCGCTCATCCGGATGAGCTTGTCGAGATCCGGCACAGATGCGTTCGTCTCCCACTTGCTGACGGACTGTCGCGAAACCTCCAGCGCGTCGGCAAGGTCGCTCTGGCTGAGCCCCGCCTGTGTTCTGAGGCGGCAGATCGTCTCTCCCAGATTCATTCCCGATTCCTCCCCGTTGTTTTCTGCTTCCAGTATAGGGCACGGACGGCCGGGAATGCAACCAAGCCGCCTTGGTTTGCGCGCAACTGACGGTTGCGCGCGCCCGAAATCCGCCTGTTTTCGTCAAAAAACGCGCCGGTAACACTCCCGGCGCGTTTTTTGCTCCCGTATTGCGGGCAGGTCACTCGGTTTCCTCATACGGCGGCGCGGCGGCCATTGCGTCGGCCATTGCCGACAGCGTGGCGATCACCGCCTTTTCGTCGGCGCCGCCGAGCGCTGTGCGCAGCACGGCATCTTCGTGCTCGAACGCCACGACCACCTTGGCCGCAGCCGCCGCGCCCTGCGGCGTGAGGGCCACGCGGGTGGAGCGGCGGCAGGCCGGGTCCGGCGTGCGCTGCACGAGCCCGGCTTCCGCGAGGCGATCGACGCTGCGCGATACGGTGGATTCGTCGATGCCGCACACGGCCGAGAGCTCCTTCTGGGAGGACGGGCCGCTGCGGTGAAGCTGCGCGAGGATGCGCGGCTGCCCCTGACCGAGGGGGATGTTCAGCGTCTGGAAATAAGCCCGCAGATAGCGGCGGCGCTCATATTCGAGCCGCGCGATGGACGCGTGAAGCGTGTAGCGTTCCATATCCGTTCCTCCTTATGTCAGCTGCGTCATGCCGGTGTAGAGCTGATAGTACCGGCCGCGCTGTGCGAGCAGTTCGTCGTGGTCACCGCGCTCGATGATGCGCCCGGCCTCGACGACCATGATGGCGTTGGCGTTGCGCACCGTTGACAGGCGGTGCGCGATGACGAACACCGTGCGCCCTTTCATCAGCGTGTCGAGCCCCTTGCCGATGAGCTTCTCGGTGCGGGTGTCGATGGAGGACGTGGCCTCGTCGAGGATGAACACCGGCGGGCGTGCCACGGCGGCGCGAGCGATGGCCAGCAGCTGGCGCTGCCCCTGCGAGAGGTTGTCGCCGTCGCCGGAGATCATCGTGTCGTAACCGTCCGGCAGACGGCGGATGAACGAATCGGCGTTTGCAAGTTTCGCGGCCGCGCGCACTTCGTCGTCCGTGGCGTTCAATCGGCCGTAGCGGATGTTCTCCAAAATCGTCCCGGTGAACAGGTGCGTATCCTGCACGACGACCGACAGCGAGCGGCGCAGATCGTCCTTGCGGATGCGGCGAAGGTCGATGCCGTCGTACGTGATGGAACCGGAGTTGATCTCATAAAAGCGCGTGATGAGGTTGATGATGGTCGTCTTGCCCGCGCCTGTCGAACCGACGAACGCGATCTCCTGCCCGGGCTTTGCGTAGAGCGACACGCCGTTGAGCACCGTCTTCTCCGGCGTGTAGCCGAACGTGACGTCGTGGAACCTCACGTCGCCGCGCAGCGGGACGAGCGTGCCGTCCGCCTCTTTCCACGCGAAGTGACCTGTGTACTCGGGCTCTTCCGTGAGCGTGCCGTCCGCGTTTTCGCGCACGCGCACGAGCGTGACGTCGCCATCGTCAATTTCGGGCGTCTCGTCCATCATGTCGAAGATGCGCTCCGCGCCGGACAGCGCACTCATCAGGAAGTTTGCCTGCTGGGTGAGCTGGTTGAGCGGCATCGCGCTCTGGCGCACGAACACGAGGTACGACGACAGGCTGCCGATGTCCGACAGACCCGCCAGCACGAACAGGCCTCCCACGCACGCCGACACGGCGTAGTTCACATACGACAGGCTGACGACGGTGGGGATCATCATACCGGAATACGACGCGGCTTTCGTGCCCGCGTCGCGCAGGGCTTCGTTGCGGCGGCAGAATTCTTCAAAGTCCGCCTGTTCGTGGTTGAAAACTTTCTCGACCTTCTGCCCCTCGACCATCTCCTCGATGAATCCGTTGAGGGACGCGAGGTTCTTCTGCTGCTGCGCGTAGAATTTGCGGCCGCGGCGGCCGTTGTAGAGGATGAACGCCAGCATCAGGGCGAGGAATCCGATGACGATGACGGACAGACGCGCGTCGAGCACGATGAGCATGACGATCGTGCCCGTCACAACGACAAAGCTCTGGATGAGCAGCGTGAAACTGTTGTTGAGCGCTTCGGTGACGGTGTCCACGTCGTTGGTGAAGCTGCTCATCAGCTCGCCGTGCGTGCGCGAATCGAAGTAGCGCAGCGGCAGCTTCTGCGTGTGTTCGAACAAATCGCGGCGGATCTGCGCCACGATCTTCTGCGCGGTGCGCACCATGAGCTGGTTGTAGCCGAGCGTGCACAGCGCGCCCGCGCCGTACATCAGCGCCATGAAGAACACCATGCGCGCGAGCCCCGCCATGTCGCCGGGGACGATGTAATCGTTGATGACGGGCTTGAGCAGATACGTGCCCATGACGTTTGCGAGGCCCGAAATGACGACCATCACGGCCACGGCCGCGAGCGCAAGCTTGTGCCCGCCGAGGTAGGCCGCGAGCCGGCGCAGCGTCTTTTTCGCGTTTTTCGGGCGTTTGTATGTCGTTTGTCTCGCCATTACAATCCCGCCCCTTCCTGCTGCGACTGGTAGATGTCGCGATAGATTTCATTCGACTCCATCAGGCTCCAGTGGTCGCCCACGGCGTCGATGCGGCCGTCGTTCAGCACGACGATTTTGTCGGCGTGCAGCACCGAGGAGATGCGCTGCGCAATGATGATCTTCGTCGTGTCGGGCAGGCATTTCGCCAGCCCCTCGCGCAGCTTCGCCTCGGTGACCATGTCGACGGCGCTCGTGGAATCGTCCAGAATGAGCACCTTCGGCTTTTTCAGAATGGCGCGCGCGATGCACAGGCGCTGCTTCTGGCCGCCGGACACGTTGACGCCGCCCTGCCCGAGGTCGGTGTCGTAGCCGTTGTCGAGCCGGCCGATGAACTCATCCACACACGCGACGCGGCACGCCTCCTCGATCTCGGCGTCCGTCGCGTCCGCCTTGCCCCAGCGCAGATTGTCCTTCACCGTGCCGCTGAACAGCGTATTTTTTTGCAGCACCATCGCGATGGCGTCGCGCAGATGCGCCAGCGGGTACTCGCGCACCGGGCGGCCGTCCACGTACACCGTGCCCTTCGTCGCCTCATACAGGCGCGGGATGAGCTGCACGAGCGTCGATTTCGACGAGCCCGTGCCGCCGATGATGCCCACCGTCTCCCCCGCTTTGATGTCGAGGTTGATGTCCGACAGCACATAGTTCGCCGAGCCCGTGCGGTACTGGAACGATACGTGCTCAAAGCGCACGGAGCCGTGCTCCACCACAGCGTTCGCGCCGTCCGCATCCGCAAGATCGAGCGGTTCGTCGAACACCTCGAGGATGCGGTGCGCCGACGCGCCCGCGCGCGTCAGCAGCAGAAACACGTTCGAGATCATCATCAGGCTGTTGAGCACCTGGAGCACGTAACTCAGGAAACCCGTCAGCTTGCCGACCTGCAGATCGCCCGTCCGGATCATGCCGCCGCCGATCCACAGGATGCACAGGATGGTGGTGTACATGACAAACTGCATCGCGGGCATATTGAGCACCGCCGTGGAGAACGAGCGGGTGGAGACGCTCTTCAGATTGTCGTTCACCTCGCCGAACTTCTCGCTCTCGTAGTCGCCGCGCACGTACGCCTTGACGATGCGGATGGCCGTGAGGTTCTCCTGCACGACGCGGTTCACCTGATCGATCGCGCCCTGCATCGTGGAGTACAGCGGGCCGACGCGGCGCACGATCTGCACAAGGAAGATCGCCAGCACCGGCGCGGCGATCAGGAAGATGACCGCGAGCTTCGGATTGATGGCAAAGCCCATGGCGATGGACATGACCATCATGAACGGGCCGCGCACACCGGGGCGCATACCTGAAATGATGGCGTTCTGGATGGTGGTGACGTCGCTGGTCAGCCGCGTGACAAGCGATTCCGTGCGGAACCGGTCGCGGTTGGCAAACGAAAAGCTCTGGATCTTTGCATACTCCGCCTTGCGGATCTCCGCCGCGAGCCCGTTGCCGCACGCGGCCACAAAGCGCGCCGACCCGATGCCGAGAATCAGCGCCAGCACGGCGCACAGGCACATCAGGGCTCCCTGCCGGAAGATGAACGCGGTGTCGCCGTTTGCGACGCCGATGTCGATCAGGTCTGCCATGATGAGCGGGATGATCAGCTCAAACGCCATTTCCACCACGATGCAGATGACCGCCAGCACAGCATACACCCGGTATTTGTGGAAATAGACGGAGAACCGCCGTATGATATCCATTCTCATTCCCCCAATACTTGCATATGCAACTATTGTAAATGCATCTTTTGAAGATGTCAAGAAACGAAAGCAGGGGCCGGAGCGAACGCTCCGGCCCCTGCTTTTTTTCAGATGTCAGCCGCGGCGCATCCCTGCCG
>CALXBO010000052.1 GCA_944386565.1 uncultured Ruthenibacterium sp.
GCGCGCCTGACCGCCGCGCCCCGCTGTCACCCCTCAGTCCCCTGCGGGGACAGCTCCCCTGAAAGGGGAGCCCTCAGCCTCCCCGCACGCAGGGGACGGCAGAAAAGGCCCCCAAACGCCATAAAAAACCTCCCTGCTGCTTGCAGGGAGGTTTTTGTCACAGACGCGATTTGAAATCTTCGTAGCCGAACGAGCGCACGACGCTCACCGTGCCGTCGGCGGCGCGGCGGGCGATGGCGGGCAGCGGCATGCCGTTGAACGTGTTCGTCTTGACCATCGTATAGAGCGCCATGTCGCCGAAGACGACCTCGTCGCCCTCTTTGAGCGGCGCGTCGAACGCGTAGTCGCCGATGACGTCGCCCGCAAGGCACGTCGGGCCCGCGAGGCGGTAGACGCAGCCGCCTTCGCCCGGTTCGTGCGCGCCGAGCACGGGCGGGCGGTACGGCATCTCCAGCACGTCCGGCATGTGGCACGCGGCGGACGTGTCGAGGATGGCGATGTCAATTTCATTGTGAACGATCTCCAGCACGCGCGAAACCAAAAAACCGGCGTTCAGCACGACGGCCTCGCCCGGCTCGAGATACACCTCGACGCCGTACGTCTCTTTCAGGCGCAGAACCAGACGCACGAGCGCGTCGACGTCGTAGCCCTCGCGCGTGATGTGGTGGCCGCCGCCGAGGTTGAGCCACTTCATGCCGTGCAGGTACTTGCCGAACTTTTCTTCGAACGCCGCGACGGTGATCTCGAGCGCGTCCTCGCCCTGTTCGCATAAGGTATGAAAGTGCAGGCCGTCGAGCAGCGGCAGGATGCTCTCGTCGAAATTCGCGAGCGTCGTGCCGAGCCGCGAGCCGGGCGCGCAGGGGTCGTAGATGGCGTGGCCCTCCTGCGTGGAGCACTCGGGGTTCACGCGCAGGCCGACGGACTTGCCCGCCGCTTTGGCGCGCGCGGCGAATTTCTTCACCTGCGCGGGCGAATTGAACACGAAATCGTCGGCGTATTTGAGAAGTTCCTCAAACTCGTCCTCGCGGTAGGCGGGCGAAAAGACGTGCGTCTCGCCGCCGAACTCCTCCTTGCCGAGCCGCGCTTCGTACAGGCCGCTCGCCGTCGTGCCCGCGAGCGCGGCGCGGATCTGCGGGTAGAACGCAAAGCCGGAGAACGCCTTCTGCGCGAGCAGAATCTTGCACCCCGCGCGGCGCTGCACGCCGCGCAGGATGTTCAGATTCTTTTCAAGGAGCGCCTCGTCCACGAGGAAATACGGTGTTTTCAGTTCCATCAGTCCACCAGCACCGGGTTCTCGACGACCTGCCACGGCAGGCCCCACTTGTTGAGCGCGTCCATGTAGGGATCGGGATCGAACTCCTCGGCGGTGTAGACGCCGGGTTTCGCCCACGTGCCGGTCATGAGCATCATGCCGCCGATCATCGCGGGCACGCCGGTGGTGTAGCTGATGGCCTGGCTGCCCACCTCGCGGTAGCACTCCTGATGGTCGCAGATGTTGTAGATGTAGGCGGTCTTCTCCTTGCCGTCCTTGACGCCGGTGAAGATGCAGCCGATGTTCGTCTTGCCGACGGTGCGCGGGCCGAGGCTCGCGGGGTCGGGCAACAGCGCTTTGAGGAACTGAATGGGCACGATCTCGCGGCCCTCGTACTCGATGGGCGTGGTGGAGAGCATGCCGACGTTCTCGAGACACTTCATGTGCGTGAGGTAGCTCTGGCCGAACGTCATGAAGAAGCGGATGCGCTTCACGCCGGGGATGGTCTTCGCGAGGGATTCGATCTCCTCGTGGTGCAGCAGGTACATGTCCTTGTGGCCGACGCCGTCGAAGTCGTACTCGCGGTGGATGCTCATGGCGGGAATCTCGACCCAGTGGCCGTTCTCCCAGTACGAGCCGGGCGCGGACACCTCGCGCAGGTTGATCTCCGGGTTGAAGTTCGTGGCGAACGGATAGCCGTGGTCGCCGCCGTTGCAGTCGAGGATGTCGATGGTGTGAATTTCGTCAAAGAGGTGCTTCTGGGCATACGCGCAGAACACCTGCGTCACGCCCGGGTCAAAGCCCGAGCCGAGCAGCGCGGTGAGGCCGGCTTCCTTGAACTTGTCCATATACGCCCACTGCCAGCTGTAGTCGAAGTAGGCGGAGAAGCCCTCTTCCTTGCAGCGCTTTTCGTAGGCGGCTTTCCACTCGGGATCGTCGAGGTTTTCGGGCTCGTAGTTCGCGGTGTCCATGTAGTTGACGCCGCACGCGAGGCACGCGTCCATGATGGTCAGGTCCTGGTACGGCAGCGCGATGTTCATGACGACGTCCGGCTGCACCTTTTTGATGAGCGCGCAGACCTCGTCGAACTTGTCGGCGTCGACCTGTTCGGTGGTGATCTTCGTTTTCGTCGTGCCCTCGAGCTTTTCTTTCAGCGCGTCGCACTTCGATTTCGTGCGGGACGCGATGCAGATCTCCTCAAAGACCTCGCTGTTCTGGCAGCACTTGTGGATGGCGACGGACGCGACGCCGCCGCAGCCGATGATCAGAGCTTTTCCCATGTGTATGACCTCCTGTTTTAGGTTGTTCCTTGTTCCCTCCCCCCTTTGGGGGAGGTGGGTGAGCGCAGCGAACCCGGAAGGGGGTTAACGCCACCCCTCAGTCCCCTTCGGGGACAGCTCCCCTGCAAGGGGAGCCAAGCAGCCTCCTCCTCTGGGGGGAGGTGGGTGAGCGCAGCGAACCCGGAAGGGGGTTGACCCCACCCCTCAGTCCCCTTCGGGGACAGCTCCCCTGCAAGGGGAGCCTTTTTAGACTTCGAGTGCCAGCAGCATCTCGCGGATGAGCTTGCCGGCGGCCGCGGTGGACGCACCGGTGGAGTCGTAGTGCGGCGAGAGCTCGCACGCGTCGCACGCGACGACGTTCGCCGTCTGGCACACGAGCGTGGCGGCGCGGCGCGCCTCGTCGAACGTCACGCCGCCCGGTTCGGGCGTGCCCGTGCCGGGAAAGACGGACGGGTCCATCACGTCGAGGTCGACCGTGAAGTACACGGGTTTTCCCTCGAGCGCTTTCAGCGTCTCGGCGAGACCCTCAAAATCAAATTTGCGCGTTGCGACGTGGTCTTTTCCCCAGCGGAACTCCTCGCGGTCTCCCGAGCGGATGCCGAACTGGAAGATGCGGCCGTCGCCCACGAGCTCGTGGCAGCGGCGGATGACGCACGCGTGCGAGAGCTTCGCGCCGAGGTAGTCGTCGCGCAAATCGGCGTGCGCGTCGAAGTGGACGATGTGCAGGTCGGGATAGTGCTTCACGGCCGCGCGCACCGCGCCGAGCGTGACGAGGTGCTCGCCGCCGATGAGGAACGGGCGCTTGCCCGCCGCGAGGATTTCCTCCGCGCGCTCTTCGATGGCGTCGAGCGTTGCGGAGGTGTCGCCGTAGGACACGTCCACATCGCCCGTGTCGAGCACGGCGGCGTCGATGAGGTCGCTGTCGAGGTACGGGCTGTAGCTCTCGAGCCCGAACGACTCGCTGCGCACGGCGTGCGGGCCGAAGCGCGTGCCCGGGCGGAACGAGGTGGTGGAATCGAACGGCGCGCCGAAGAGAACGGTGCGCGCGTCCGCAAAATCCTTGTCGCACTCAAGGAATGTCAGCGTGTTTTTATTCAACATCTTCCAGAAGCTCCTCCACATACGCGGGGATGTAGAACGCGCCCTTGTGGAGCGTCGTCGTGTAGTACCGCGTCTTGATGCCCCGCATGTTCCAGCGCGTCTCGTTGAGGTCGCGCAGCGGGTGGTATTTCTTGGACGCAAAACCGAACAGCCAGTGGCCGGACGGATACGTCGGGATGTGCGCCTGATAGACGCGCGAGATGGGGAACGACTCCACGATGCGCTTGTGCGCGCGCTGGCAGGCGACGGCGTCCTCGTCGTAGAACGGCGACTCGTGCTGGTTGACCATGATGCCGTCCTCGCGCAGCGCGTGGAAGCAGCTGCCGTAGAATTCGCGGGTGAACAGACCCTCGCCCGGCCCGAACGGGTCGGTGGAATCGACGATGATGAGGTCGTATTTGTCGTGCTTGTCGCGCACGAAGCGCACGCCGTCCTCGTAGTGGATGGAAAGGCGGGGGTCGTCGAGGCGGCACGCCGTCTGCGGGAGGTACTTCTTGCAGACCTCCACGACGAGCGGGTCGATCTCGACCATGTCGATGTGCTCAATTTCCGGGTAGCGCGCGAGCTCGCGGATGACGCCGCCGTCGCCCGCGCCGATGACGAGCACGTCGCGCACCTTCGGATGCACGGCCATGGGCACGTGGGTGATCATCTCATGGTAGATGAATTCGTCTTTTTCGGTGAGCATCATGTAGCCGTCGAGCGTCAGAAAGCGGCCGAACTCGGGCGAATCGAACACGTCGATGCGCTGGAATTCGCTCTTGCCGCTGTAGAGCTGCCGGTCGATGCGGATGGACAGCTTGACGTTCGGCGTCTGCATCTCGGAAAACCAGAAATCCATACTCTCTCCTTCCCCCGCCCGTCAGGTGCACAGCACGTGCAGCTTTTCGATGGCGGCGTCGGCCGGGCCGGTCATGGAGCAGCCCTTGGCCTTGGCGTATTCAATGTAGTCCAGAATCTGCGGCGTGATGCGCTCGCCCGGCGCGAGCACCGGGATGCCCGGCGGGTAGCACATGACGAACTCGCTGCACACGCGGCCCTCGGTCTCGCGCAGCGGCAGCTGCTCGGTGCGGGCGTAGAACGCGTCCTGCGGCGTGACGGCCACGTCCGGCGCGATGTACTCCTGCTTCATCAGCCCCGCGCTCTCGCCGCGGCCGAAGCGGCGGCGCACTTCGCTGAGTGCGCTCACAAGACGCTCGGTCTCGCGCGGGCGGTCGCCGATGGAGAGGTACGCGAGGATATTGCCGAGATCGCCGAATTCGATCTGGATGTCGTACTCGTCGCGCAGCAGATCGTAGACCTCGATGCCCGCGAGCCCGACGTCGAGCGTGTTGACGGCGAGCTTCGTGACGTCGAAATCGAACACCGAATCGCCGTTGATGAGCTCGCGCGAGAAGGCGTAGTACCCGCCGATGGCGTTGATCTCGCGCCGGGCGTACTCGGCGAGGTCGATGACGCGCGCGAACGACTCGCGCCCGCGCAGCGCGAGGTTGCGCCGCGAGATGTCGAGGCTCGACAGAAGCAGATACGACGCGCTCGTCGTCTGCGTGAGGTTGATGATCTGGCGCACATGGCCCTCATCCATCGCGGGCCCGGCGAGCAAAATGCTGCTCTGCGTGAGGCTGCCGCCGGATTTGTGCATCGACACGGCGGCCATGTCCGCGCCCGCGGCGATGGCGCCGACGGGCAGGTCCTCGTGGAAATACAGGTGCGTGCCGTGCGCTTCGTCCGCAAGGCACAGCATGCCGTGGTCGTGCGCGATCTTCACGATGGAGCGCACGTCCGAGCAGATGCCGTAATACGTGGGGTTGTTCACGAGGATGGCGCGCGCGTCCGGGTGCGCGGCGACGGCCTTTTCCACCTCCGCGACGCTCATGCCGAGCGGGATGCCGAGGCGGTCGTCACAGTCGGGGTTGACGTAGACGGGCGTTGCGCCGCAGAGCACCAGCGCCCCCATGACGCTGCGGTGCACGTTGCGCGGCAATATGATCTTGTCGCCGCGCCCGAGCGCCGAGAGCACCATGCTCTGCACGGCGCTCGTGGTGCCGCCGACCATCAAAAACGCGTGCGCCGCGCCGAACGCCTCGGCGGCGAGCTGTTCCGCGTCGCGGATGACGGACACGGGGTGGCACAGGTTGTCCAGCGGCTTCATCGAGTTGACGTCGATGGAGACGCATTTTTCGCCCAGGAGCTCCGTGAGCTCGGGGTTGCCGCGCCCGCGCTTGTGGCCGGGCACGTCGAACGGCACAACGCGCATGCGCTTGAACCGCTGCAGCGCCTCGTAGATGGGCGCGCGTTCCTGAGAAAGCATAGAAATCACCTTTTTCAAAGGATTCTTGGCTCCCCTCGCAGGGGAGCTGTCCCCGAAGGGGACTGAGGGGTGAGCGGACAGCGCCCCTTCCGGGTTCGCTTCGCTCACCCACCTCCCCCGGAGGGGGAGGCAAACTGTGCCCTCCCGCAGGGG
>CALXBO010000053.1 GCA_944386565.1 uncultured Ruthenibacterium sp.
AAGGCCCGTTGGTCAAGCGGTCAAGACGGCGGCCTCTCACGCCGCAAACGGGAGTTCGATTCTCCCACGGGTCACCACAAAGCCTGAACCTTTCGGTTCGGGCTTTTTTGTTGTATAATACCAGAAAACGGACAAAGGAGAGATGCGGCATGGAATTCAGAGTTCCGGAAGCGGTGCGCGCGCGCCTTGCGAGCGGTCTGCCCCGGCACCGTGCCGCCGCGGCGCTGTATGCGGCGCTTGTGTGCGTCTGCGTGCCGCTGTTCGCCCCCACGGGGTATTATAACCTCACCGACGCCAAGGGCATCCTCTTCCTTGCGCTGACGACGGTATTCGGCGTGCTCTGCGCGGTGCTGTACGCCGTGTCCGGGCGCGGGCTCGTGAAAAAAGCCTCGTCCCCCACGGCCGGGGCCCTGATCGCATGGGTCGCCGTCTGGTGCGTCAGCACGCTTGTAAACGGCGTGAACGCCGCGTCGGTCCTCGGGCTGAAAGGACGGCGCAACGGCCTGCTGATGCTGTGCACGTGTGCGCTTTGTTTTGTCATTGTGCGCACCGCGGCAAAGAGCGGCGCAGCGCGCCGGCGCATCGCCGCGGCGGCCGTGGGTGCGGGCTGTGCGGCCGCGCTGCTCGGCTGGATGAATTTCTGGCTGTTTGATCCCTTCGACTTCTACTACACTGTTGAGACGGGCGACGGCGCGAACTTCATCTCCACGATCGGCAACATCAACTTTTTCGGAAGTTACCTGTGCCTGCTCGCGCCTGCCGCGCTGTGGCAGAGCACGAAGACGCAGGAGCTGCGCCAACGTGTGCTCTGGAGCTGTGCGGCCGTGCTGCTGACGTCGGCCTTCGTGCCCGCCAACAGCGACGGCGCGTGGCTCGGGCTCGCGGCGGGCTGTGCGGTCATCGTGTGTCAGAAGCGCTTCGATTCGCACCGCCTCGCGCGCTTGTGCGCGCCTTTCGCGGGGGTGTTTGCCGTGTGGGGCTTGTGCGGCGTGCTGCTGCACATTCTGCCCGCGCGCGCGGAGCTGCGCACGCTGTCGCGCGTGGCGTGCCTGTGGCCGCTGTGCCTTGCGGGAGCCGTCCTCTGCGCGGCCCTGGCGGTGTTGTTGCCGCGCCTGCCGCGCATCTCGCTCGCTCTACCGATGCGCGTGCTGACGGCGCTGGCGTGCGCCGCGTGCGTCCTGGCGGCCGTTGCCGTCAATGCGTTCGGCATTTCGCTCGGTGCGGCGGACGGTCTGCTCCGCTTCAGCTGGGCGTGGGGTTCGAACCGCGGGTTCGTGTGGTCGCACCTCTTTGACAGCTTCCGCTGGAATTTCACGCTGCCGCAGAGGCTCATCGGCTGGGGGCCGGAGGGCGTCGACCGTGTGATCAATCCCGTGTGCACGGCGCAGCTGATCGAGCTGAACGGCTCGACGTTCGACTCCGCCCACAACGAATTCCTGCAGCAGCTCGTGTGCGGCGGTGTGGCGGGCGCGGCCGCGTGGCTCGCGTTCTGGGGCGCGTGCTTTGTGCGCGCGCTGCGCCGCGCTCCGTGGCTCGCGGGCGCGCTGGCGGCGTACTTTGTGCAGTCGCTGTTCAGCATCAGCATGGCGGGCGTCCTGCCGGTGGCATTCGTATTCTGCGCGCTGGCAGACGGCTCACCGGTGCCCAAAAAGAACCGGAAATGCAGAAAGTGACGCATTCAGAGCGAATTATGGCATTGCGCCTTTTACATGTTGAAATTCTGTGAACAGAAGATATAATGGGATTTGTGAAATCTTTGCGTCGGGGCGGGGGAACTGTGCGCCCTGCGGAGGAAGTAAAATTTTGGGAGGAAATCTGTACATGAAGAAGATCATTTCTGTTGTGTGCGCTCTGGCTGTTGCGGCCACTCTGAGCGTTACGGCATTTGCTGCGTCCGGCACTCCGAGCGAGATCTACGGCGATCCTTCGGCGACGACGTCCGAGGGTGCGTCCAACACCGCGCAGTCGGTTGCGGAGGACATCATCGAGGCGTACACCAGCGGCAAACAGCTTGACGTTGCCAGAGCTGCCTATCTGAACGACCTGATCGTTGAGAACAATGTGTATGTCACGCCGACGATCACCGAGGCCATGCGCACGGTCATGTTCGGAAAAATCAGCGACGGTTCCGTCGTGCCTTCCTGCAACAAGCAGGACGGCCATGACCTGAACGTCTTCTACGCCAACAACACGTCTCTGGCCAATGTGAACATGTCCATCTCCGGCAGCACCATTACGGTGAATGCTTCCTATGAGAACAACGTGCAGTCGGATCTGGGCGCCATCGTCCTGATCTCCATGCCGAAGAATCAGGTCTCATCGACCGGTTACACCTGGTCCTGCGACGGCCAGACGGGTGACGTTGTCTTCTTCGCCGGCAAGGATGAGAACTCTGTTGGCCTGATGTTCTATGCGCCGCACTTCTCCACCTACACGCTGACGGCGAAGCCCGCGACTTCCAATCCCACCACGGACAACAACCCCATCAAGGCGACGGGCGCCGACATGAGCCTGTCCATGCTGGCTCTGGCTGTGGGCGGCATCGCTGTGATCGGCGGCGCGGCTGTTGCCACGAAGAAATTCAACCTCGGCAAATAAGAACGGCTGAAAGGCTGTCGAACAATGGGGAGACGCCTCCCCATTGTTTTTTTATGTCTCAAATATTCCCGCCCGGAAACCGGGGAAAGGAACCGATATGAGCCACTGGAAAGAACTGCTGAAAAACAAACGGAATCTGCTGCTGGCTGCGGCCGGAGGCGGCGTGCTGACGGCGCTCGTGCTGACGGCGGTGCTCGTTCCCATCGTCGGAAGCGTGCGGGATTCCGTCAGTGAATTCTCCATTTCGCTTCCGGAGCGCGAGCAGGTGCCCGTATCGGTCTCGGCTGAGACGGAGGAGCGCGAGACGGTGAAGCTCAGCGAATACGGCGGATATCCGTATTACGGTGAGGAGTACGGACACCTGACCATCTCCGGCACGGCCGTGGACTGCGGGCTGTACTACGGCGACAGCGAAGTGGAATTTTCCGGCGGCGCCGGGACATATATGGGTGCATGCATCCCGGGCGAAGGGGGTTCGATCCTCATCGGCGGCCACACCGGAACGTATTTTCGCGACTTTGAGAGCGCCGCGCTCGGCGCGGACATCTGCGTGGAGACGCGCTGGGGCACATACCACTATGAGATCACCGACATGCAGGTCATCCGGTACGACGACCCGGACGCCTACGATCTGGAGACAGACGAGGAGAACATCCTGCTGTACACCTGCTATCCGTTCGGACAGATCGCGGTGACGGATTACCGCTATATGATCTACGGCAGCTTTGTGAGCGGCCCGGAGATCGCGGAGGAGACGCCGTGAGCCGGGAGAGACTGCGCCGCGGGCTGGCGCTCGCCATGGCGTTCTGCGCGGCCGTGGCGCTCGCCTGTGCGGCACTGACGGCGGTGTTCGCGCGCACGCTGGCGCGCGAGGGATATCTCGACGGCGCGCTCCGGCGCAGCGGCTACTACGACGAACTGACGCAGCGCATCCGGGACGACTGCAGCGAGATCCTGACGGCTGCGGGCCTTCCGGAGGCACAGGCCGGACAGGTGCTGGACGAATACGTCACGCGCGATCAGGTCATCGCGGGCGTGCGCGAGCACATTGCGGCCTGGTTCGACGGATACGATTCGGTGAATACGGCGTATTTCCCGCAGGCGGTGCACTGGTTCCTCGATCTGTATTGGGAGGGCACGGCGGACTATCCGTCGCCCGAAGTCAACCTCGCGCTGATCGAGGCGCAGGCGAGCTGTGAAACGATCTTCCGGGACGCGGTGCGCGTGCCGTTTGCGAACGCCGTGTCGATCCTGCTGCAGTACCGGCAGATGATCTGGCCCGCACTGGGAACGGAGTTTGTGCTGCTGCTGGCGGCGCTGGCGGTGCTGTTCCGGCTGAGCCTCGACATGAGGGAGTTTCTGTCCTGCGCCGCGGCGGGCGTTTCGGCATCCGGCCTCGGTGCGCTTCTGACGAGCGCAGTGCTGCTGTGCTCGGGCTATGCGGGCTGGCGCGACCCGGCGGAGCCGGACGCGGCGGCGTTCCGCATGTGGTTCGCGGGATTCCCCCGCGGGCTGCTCGTGGCGGGCGTGCTGCTTCTCGCAGCGGGCGCGGCGGTGCTTGTGCGGACACAGCGCGCGGCGGAGCCCGTCCGGGAGGAGAGCGCCGCGCAGGCGGCGGACGCGGAACCTGTGCGCGAGGAGCCCGCCCCGCAGGAGAAACAGCCTCCCGCGCGCGTTTGGGCGCACGCGAGAGCCATCGGCCCGGCGCGCAGCGTGCGGACGGACCGTGCGGCGCACATCCCACAAAGGAAAATATGAATCCGGAATCGGCGAATGTCACAAAGGGCATTCGCCTTTTTTGTCGCATCATGCCGGATGAAATGCGGTATAATATGATGAGAAATATACAAACAGGAATGGAGGCGCGGCGATGGAACGCCATATCACAAAACCCGGCCGGGTGCTTGACGCGAAGGGAAGGATCACGCCGGGATGGTCGGAGCGCGCGGTGCTCACGTACCGCCGCGATGCGATCCGCGCGCCGTTCTACCGCATCAAGGAATGGGATTACTATCAGGTGTCGGACGGCGAGAAGTGCCTGCAGTTCACGTTCGGCCACGCGTCGTACGCGGGGCAGGCGGGCGTGATGCTGTTCGACTTCAAAAAGGGTGAGAAGATCGCGGACATCAGCCGCATCATCCCGCTGCCGTTCGCGTCGCTCAATCTGCCCGAGAACGCCGAGGCCGACAGCGATGTCTGCTACGACCGCGGCGGCGTGCACCTGCGGTTCAACACGAAGGGAGACACGCGCCTGCTCTCGTTCTCCGCGCAGGGATTCGAGGCGTGCGTCACGCTGGAGCGGAAGAATCCGTATTCAACCGTAGTGAACATCCCGTTTGATTCGTCGCCCACGGCGTTTTACTACAATCAGAAGATCAACTGCATGGAGGCGCGCGGGCGGGTGCTGGCGAACGGGAAATCATACCTGTTTTCCGACGGCGCGTACGGCCTGCTCGACTGGGGGCGCGGCGTGTGGCCCTTCCACAACGAGTGGTACTGGTCGAACGGGACGGGGCTCGTGGACGGGGAGCTGTTCGGCTTCAACCTCGGCTGCGGCTTCGGCAACACATCTGAGGGCACGGAGAACATGCTGTTCTGGCGCGGCGGGTACGACAAGCTCGGCGCGGTGCGCATCGAGTGCGACAAATCGGACTACATGCGCCCGTGGCGCATCTTCGACGAGGAGGGGCGGCTCGAGCTGACGATGACGCCCTCGTACGACCGCACGACGCGCATGAAGGTGCTGTTCGTGGACAACTGCTGCCATCAGGTGTTCGGCACGTTCGAGGGGCGCGCGGTGCTCGCGGACGGCACAGAGCTGCGCATCCGGGACGTGGAGGCGTTCGCGGAGCACGCCGTCAACAACTGGTGAATCCGATCCCGGCGCACACAGCGGTGCGTGCGCCGGGAGACGTCAATTTTTTTGAAAAAAGGGCTTGACTTTTGCGCACTGCGGAAGTATAATAATACACGTTGACAACAGATATTCCTCCTTAGCTCAGTCGGTAGAGCATGCGGCTGTTAACCGCAGGGTCGTTGGTTCGAGTCCAACAGGGGGAGCCAGGAAAGACCTGATCCATTTCGGATCAGGTCTTTTTTTGTGCGGATCGGAGAAAAACTTTGTGAAAAAATGTACAAAACCGGTCGCATGCTCTGGAAATCAGATGGAAAATGGAGTATGATGAGAAAAGACCGGGCAATGCGGCCCGGTGTGCAAAGAGAGTCAAAAGGAGTTGTTTCAATATGGCAAACCGCATTGTTCTCAACACCATTTCGTATCACGGCAAGGGCGCGATCGAAAACATCGTTCCCGAACTGAC
>CALXBO010000054.1 GCA_944386565.1 uncultured Ruthenibacterium sp.
CTGAACGTGTGGGTCATTCTGTGCAACATGATGCTGCAGACCGTCGGCATGGCGTTCAAGGCGTCCGTCGTGGCGCTCGCGCGGCAGGGCCTGTTCTTCCTGCCCGCGGTGGCGCTGTTGCCGCTTATCTTCGGGCTCTTCGGCGTGCAGACGGCGCAGACCGCCGCCGATTTCCTCGCATTCGCCCTCGCGCTGCCGATGGGCCTGTCCGTACTGAACAAATTCCGCGAAGACGTGCCGGAAAACAGCTGAACAACACAAAAAGAAACGCGCCGGGATGTCCCTTCGTCAAGAGGGACATCCCGGCGCGTATTTTGTTATTGCGGTGTCCGGCGTTCAAAGCCCGTGTCGCCGCGGCTGCGGCAGTAGGCCTCCACGGCGCGGTACAGGTCGTCCCGCACGCCGGCGCAGGCGGGGTCGCCGATGCGGCTGTCCATCTCCAGCGGGTCCTGTGCAAGGTTGTACAGCTCTTCGCCGTCGCTGCCGCATACGTATTTCCAGTTGCCGCGCACGATCATCCGGCGCGTGTCGCCGGGGGCGTGGTTGCCGCAGTACACGGAGAATACATCGTGCTCCGGCGGTTCGCAGCCGGTGAGCACGCTCGCATCGAGCGGGATGCCCTCCGCGCCGGGAAGGCCGGGCAGATGCAGCAGCTGTGTGATCGTGGGCACGAAGTCCAGATGCGACACCGGCGTGTGCACCACGCCGCGCGCGCCTCCGGGCATGCGGAATACGGCCGGCACGTGTACGGCCGGTTCGTACATCTCCATCTTCTGATACATCCCGTGCTGGCCGAGCTGCTCGCCGTGATCGGTCGTGAACACCACGAGCGTGTCGTCGGCATGGCCGCCGCGCTCGAGCGCTTCCAGCACGCGGCCGAACTGTGCATCGCACAGGTTCGACAGCGCCAGATGCGCGCTCCACGCCTCGCGCCAGCCGCCCTTCGGCGGGTGCTGCCCGAGCTGCGCGGCCGCGCCGAAGCGGTAGCCGGCGGGTTCGCCGGGGCTCGGGGCGTCCGTGTTCGCGGGCAGCGAGATGCCGGAGGCGGGAAAATTCGCGAGGTATTCGCGCGGCACGATGAGGGGCGGATGCGGCGCCCAGAGGTACAAAAACAGCGCGAACGGTTTTTTGTGTTCGCGCGCGAGAAATTCCAGCGCGCGGTCGGTGAACCAGACGTCCTTGAAGTCTTCGAGCGGATGTTCCCACACCGACACGTGTGCGTTCGAGTAGCGGTGCGCGCGGCGCACGCCGTCGCCGAGCTCCTGCACCTCCACCGAATCCTCGGGGCGGCGGGTGAGGTCCACGTTGCGGCGGGTCATTGCGGCGGCGTAGGTGTCGTCGTTCTCCCACGCGGCGAAGGGAACGGACGCGCGCAGCGGCGGCTTCACGCTGATGTGCGCCACGCCGATGTGCGCCACTTCATAGCCGTTTTCCGCCAGAAGACCGTGCAGCGTCGGCAGGTTTTTCGCCAGGCGGCCGGGCAGATCGTTGAGCACCATCCCGCTCGTCAGCGGAGAGCGGGATGTGGCGAGCGCCGTGCGCGCGGGTACGCACAGCGGACACGCGTCGTACGCGCGCGCAAAAGACACACCGCCGGCGGCCAGCGCGTTCAGGTTCGGCGTCACAGGCCGTCCGCACGCCGTCATGCCCAGCGTGTCGGCGCGCTGCTGGTCGGTCATCAGACAGACAAGGTTGTTTCGTTCCATATGTTTCCCTTTCATGGCGAGAGCCGCGCCCCCGCCGAAGCGGGAGCGCGGCGAAATGCCGGATGCGCGTCAGGAGTTCTGATAGCGCTCGTATGCGGTTTCGTAAATGTCGATGTACTCCTGCAGATGCATCTGGTCGAGTTTCTGCAGATAGGAATCCCATTCGTTTTCGATTCCGCCGTTGACGATCCAGTTCGCATAGGTCTGGTCAACGTAGGCGACGATGTCCGTCTCAAGTGCGGAAACGCTCTCCACTTCCTCGGTGGTGAGGAACACGCTCGGGTACACTTCGTCCACGGGCACGTTGTACGGCGCGTAGAATTCATCGAGATCGGCGCGCTCCTGCAGGTTTGCGTTCAGTTCCAGCTTGGAGGCTACTTCCATCGTCACACCGCCGATGCCGTTGACGCCGGGCGTATACTCGTGGATCATGTCGGCCAGCGTTTTGCCCTCGGGCAAGGGCAGATAGGTGTACTTGTCGCCCTCTTTGGTCAGTGTCGTGCCGAACAGGCCCTGGTCGATCTGCAGGGAGGTCTCGGGGTCGTAGTGCATGTCGGCCCAGCGCATGAGGGCTTCGGGGTTCTCGCATTCGCTGGTGATGACGAACGAGCCCTTGGCGTTGATGGCGGAGGGATAGGTGTTCCAGATCTGCTCGCCGCTCTCGCCCTTCAGAGGCGCGAGGGGGACGAAGTCTTCCTTGTTGTTGCCCGCCGCGCTCGACAGGCTCCAGCCGAGGAATGCGCCGACCGTCTTTTCGGGCGCGCTCACCTTCGCGATGTACACGCTGAAGTCATGCGTGAATCCCTCGGGGTCGATGAGGTCCTGCTCATACAGGCTGTGGAACCATTCAATGGCCTCCTTGTACGGTTCGGTAACCGGCGTGTAGACGACCTCTCCGTCCTTCACGATGAAATGGTTCCAGTAGTTGTTGTCCAGCTGTCCGAAGCTGCCGAACATCGAGAACAGGCCGTTCTCCTTGCGGTTATACAGGAACGTGAACGGGATCTCGTTCGTGGCGTCGCCGTCGCCGTTCATGTCGTTGTCGCGGAAGGCTTTCAGCGTCTCCTCAAACTCCTCCAGCGTCGTGGGGAGCGGCAGGCCGAGCTGGTCGAGCCAGGTCTTGTTGATGAACAGCTTGTCGTGCGTCTTCGGGGACAGCTCCGTCAGGCTGGGCAGGCAGTAGATGTGGCCGTCGGGCGCGGTGAGCGCCTTGCGGTACTCTTCGTTCTCCAGCAGCTTGCTGATGTTGGGGCAGTATTCCTCGATCATGTCCTCCAGCGGGATCAGGATGCCCTGTGAGGCGTACTTGATGACGTCGACGTCCGTCAGGATGCCCTGACCGTAGAACGCATCGGGCAGTTCGCCGGCGAACAGCAGGCCCTTCTTTTCATCCCAGCCGTCCTCGGAGCTCATGTTCCATTCGATGTGCACGTTCGTCTGCTCTTCGAGATCCTGGAAGAATTTCAGGTCCGCGAAGTTCTTGTTGTAGCGGCTCTTGGCAGCCAGCTCGAACGTCTCGGTCTCGTTCAGGATGGGAAGGCCTTCGGCGTTGAAGTTGTCGGGCGAATGGGCGGCAGCGGCGGAGCCGGATGTGCTTCCGCCGGACTTCTGCGGCACGCAACCCGCGAGAGTCGCGCCCAGCATGGCGGCGGCCAGAGCCGTGCAAAGTAGTTTTTTCATATTGATCCTCCTTTTTGGAACTCTATTTTGCGGTCAGCCTTTCACGGAGCCGACCATGACGCCTTTTTCAAAGTATTTCTGCAGGAACGGGTATATCACGAGCACCGGAAGCGCCGATACGATGATCAGCCCGTATTTGATGAGCTCGGCGGCTTTCTGCTGTGCCATCATGCTCTCCACGTCGCTCATCATGCTCGCGGACGCCTGATTTTGCACGAGGATGCCGCGCAGCACGAGCTGCAGCGGATACAGCCCTTCGTCGCGCAGGTAGATCAGGCCGTTCATGTAATCATTCCAGTGCGCTACGCCGTAGTACAGCACCAGCACCGCAATGATCGTCTTTGACAGCGGGAACACCACTTTCCAGAAATATTTCAGGTGGCTGCACCCGTCGAGGCACGCCGCCTCGTACAACTCTTCGGGAATGTTGTTCTGAATGTTTGTGCGCGCGATGATGACGTTGAACACGTTCAGCGCCGGAAGCAGCACCATGACCCACGGGGTGTCGTAGAGGTTGATATCCTGCATCAGCAGGTACGTCGGGACCAGACCGCCCTGAAAATACAGCGTGAACATCATGAAGAACGTCAGGAATTTGCGGCCGAAGAATTCGCGCCGCGACAGAGGATACGCAAACATCATTGTCAGGAAGATGTTGATCGTTGTACCCAGCAGGGTGTAGAAGATGGTGTTGCTGTATGAGCGCCAGATCTTGGCGTCGGCGAAAATCTTCTCGTAGCCCATTGTGTTGAAGCCCACCGGCCACAGCACCACACGCCCCGTATTGATGGCGTCCGGGTCGGAAAACGACGCGATCACGACGAAATACAGAGGATACAGCACGACGAGCGCCGCGAGCCCCAGCAGGACATAGTTGAAAATGTCGAACGCGAGGTCGCTTTTGCTCCGGCGCATTTTATGCTTTGCGGATGATTTCATTGTCCGGAGCCTCCTTACCACAAGCTGTTTTCGCTGGTCTTCTGAGCGATTTTGTTCACCGTGACCAGCAGAATGATGTTGATGATGTTGTTGAACAGGCTGATGGCCGCCGAATAGCTGTACTGCGCGTCGACCAGGCCGATCTTGTAGATGTACGTCGGGATGATCTCGCTGGTCGTGATATTCAGGCCCGTCTGCATCAGGTACGCTTTCTGGAACCCGATGTTCATCACTTTGCCGACTTCGAGAATAAACATCATCGTGGCCGTGGGGAGGATGCCCGGGAGATCGATGTGACGCACGAGCTGCCAGCGGTTTGCGCCGTCGATCTGCGCAGCCTCGTACAGGTCCGGGCTGATGGACGACAGCGCCGCGATGTAGATGATGGCGCTCCATCCGGCGTTCTGCCAGATGCCCGACAGGATGAACACCGGGCGGAACCATCCCGGCTCGCCCATGAAATGGATGGGCGCGATGCCGAACAGCCCGAGGAAGTGGTTGATGAAGCCGCTGCGCGGCGACAAAAACAGATCCAGCATGCCGACGAGCACGACGATGGAAATGAAGTGCGGGCAGTACGTCACCGTTTGCACGAATTTGCGGAAGCGAGTGCTGCGCATCTGGTTGAGAAGGATCGCGAGGAGAATGGGAATCGGGAATCCGAAGATGAGCTGGCCGAAACTGAGCAGCAGCGTGTTCTTGATGAGCGGCCAGAACTGATAGGACGAGAAGAATCGCTCAAAGTATTTCAGCCCCGCCCACGGGCTTCCCCAGATGCCGTCCACGGCGCGGAAGTCTTTGAACGCAAGCTGCACACCGTACATCGGGATGTAGTGGAACACGATGAAGTATGCCACCGGAAGGATGCACAGCACCACGAGCTGGCGGTCGCGCACGAACGCCTTGCGCATGCGTTTTGTGAGAGGGCTTTGTGTCCCGGGCGACGCCCGGCGCGGCTTCTTGGCCGTCACGGTTTGTGTCATGTCTCGATCACCTCGCTTCCGAGTATACGCACCGGTTTCCGGTTTTTCAATGAACATGTTTTCGGCGGTTTGCAGGTTTTATGGCCCTGCGCGCCAGCCGGGACCCCTCGAAACTGGATGATTCGTGCCGCCGGTGTGCAGTTTTTGTGTCAATACACACTTTTTATTTAACACTTTTTTTCGATAAAATGAAAGATTATTATGAATATGGATTTTTGGCGCGCGAAAAAATGAATGGTTTTTTGTCGCATTTCTTCCGCGCTCCGGTTGTGCTCCGATGCGAAATATGTTACAATTATTTTCGCAAAACATATAAAAAACACAGGAAAACAGAGGGGAGGAGAGGCGAAATGCCCAAGATGAAATCGCGGCTGTTCGTATCGTACATCGTCTCCTACCTGCTCGTCCTGCTGCTTCCGCTGGCGGCCATCAACGGCCTGTTCAGCCAGCGTTTCATCCGCGCGTACCGCGACGAGATCAACTCCA
>CALXBO010000055.1 GCA_944386565.1 uncultured Ruthenibacterium sp.
CGGCAGAATCGTCTCCGTGGAGCCGAGCATGCGCGAGAGCGGCACGATAAACACGTTGCCGAGCACCGCGATGACGACGCCGATGCCGAGCGAACTGAAAAAGCCGGTGGCGGCCATGCGCTCGGCGTCCTCGTAGCGCTTCGCGCCGAGACAGCGCGAGATGTAGTTGCCCGAGCCGTGGCCGAAGAAGAAGCTGACGGCCTGGATGAACGCCATCGCGGAGAACGCGACGCCGACGGCGGCCGTGGACTGCGTGTTGATGCGGCCGACGAAGAACGTGTCGGCCATGTTGTAAAAGCTCGTGACGAGCATGCTGATGATCGTGGGCAGAGACAATTCACCCACGAGCTGCGGGATGGGAGCGGTGGTCAGGTGGCGCACCTTCTCCTCCGGCGATCGAGCCCGCTTCATGCGCTCACCTCCCCGTTCGCGCGCGGTGTGGTCTTTGCCGCGAGCAGCGCGCCGCACGCGCCCGCAGCGAGTTTGCAGACGAGATACGCGCCCACCGACGCGGGCGCGGCCGATGCGACGAACGCGAGCTGCCCGCCGAGGCAGAACGCGCCGCCGACGCTGAACGCGGCGTTGACGGCCTTGCCGCGCGCGTCCATCTTGTCAAAGAGAGGCAGCATCGAAAGGCTCGTGGCAAAGCTGACGGCGAGCCCCGCCGCCGCTTCGCGCGAGACGCCGAGCCTTTGCGCGGCCGCGCCGAGCAGCGCCGGGCGGCGCAATAAAAGCCCGCACAGGACGTTTGAACCGCACACCACGAGCGTGATGCGCGCCGCGATGGCGAGCGATTCCGTCACGGCCGGTGTCTCGAACACGCCCGTTCCCCAAAAGAGCTGCACCGCCATGACGGCGAAGAGCGCGATGCTCGCCCAGCGCACCAGCGCGCCGAACGCGCCGAGCGCCGCCGTGCCCGCGCGCGGAAAGCGCAAAAGCACAAAGAGCAGCGCCGCGCACACCGCCGCCACCGGCACAAGGCGCGAGAAAAGCAGCGAAGCGCTCATGCCGCAGACGATGCCGCCCGCGAGAAGCCCCGCGGGCAGCGCCGCGACGCCGAGCGCCGCGCCGCGCAGGTATTCTTTTGCCGCCTCGCCCCGCAGCGCGCCGAGCGAGATGGGCAGAACAAAGCTCACAAGGCACCCGAGCGTCGACGACACGAGCACGCCCGTGAACACGGCCTCGGGGCCCGAGGACGAGAGCGCGGCGCACACGGCCGTGCCGCCGAGGTCGGGCGCGAGGACGCACCCGGCCGCGAGCGACGCGAGCGCCGGGACGCGTTCGAGCGCCTCGAGTTTTTCCGACACGGTGACGGCGGCGCAGTATACGCCCGCCATCGACAGGCACAGCGGGCCCATCGCAGAAAGGCCCTTGTCGAAATCCCCGGCGAGGCCGAAGCGCCCGCCGAGGAGCTTATCCAGCGCGCCGAGCGCCGAGAACACGAGCAGAAAGGCGATGAGCGGGTTCAACGCACGACCTCCGCGCACGCGGCGGCGAGCCACGCGCGCTCATCGTCCGTGCACTTTGGCGCGAGCGTCTCGTAGACGTGCTTGTGGTAATCGTTGAGCCACGCGAGCTCGTCGTCCGTGAGGAGCGCCACATCAAGGGGTTTCGTGTCGATGGGGCACACGGTGATGACGTCGAAGCACAGGTACCGGCCGTACTCCGTCTCGCCCCACTCGCGGCACAGAAGCTCGTTCTCGGTGCGGATGCCCACGAGGTCCTCCTCGTAGACGCCCGGCTCATCCGTGACGATCATGCCCGCGCGCAGCGGCTCCTTGCCGCGCGGCGAGACGTTCTGCGGGCCCTCGTGCACGCCGCCCACAAAGCCGACGCCGTGGCCGGTGCCGCAGCGGTAGTCAAGGCCCTGGCGCCACAGCGTGTCGCGCGCGATGGCGTCGATCTGCGCGCCCGTCGTGCCCTCGGGGAACACGGCGCGGGCGAGCGCGATGTGGCACTTCAGCACGAGCGTGTACCAGCGGCGCTCGTCGGGCGTGACGGGGCCGAGCGCGAACGTGCGGGTGATGTCCGTCGTGCCGTCGCGGTACTGGCCGCCGCAGTCCGTGAGCAAAAAGCCGTGCGGCTCGAGCTTCGCGGACGTGTCCGGCGCGGGGGCATAGTGCATCATCGCGGCGTTCGGGCCGTAGGCGGCGATGGTGGTGAAGCTGATGTCAAAGCACTCGGGCGCTTCGCGGCGCGCGGCGTCCGACATCTGGGACGCGTCCCACTCGGTGAGCGTCTCGCCCGCGGCGACGGCATCCGTCACGCGCTTGATGTACTTGACCATCGCGAGGCCGTCGCGCACGTGCGCGCGCTTGAGGCACTCGCGCTCCGTCTCGTTCTTGACGGCCTTCAAGAGCAGGATGGGGTCGCGCCCCGTCCTGACGGTGATGTTGCTGTTTTCGCGCAGCGCGGCGAACAGCGCGCGGCTGAGCGCCGCGGGCTCGGCCAGCGCCGTGCCTTTTTCGAGGGCGCGCACCGCCGCGGCGGCCTCGCCGTAGGGGCGGATGGCAAAGCCCTGCGCCGTCAGCTTCTCCTGCACGTCCGCGGGAACGCGCGCGGCGTCGATGAAGAGCTCCGCCGATTCGGGCGTGACGAGCGTGAACGCCAGCGCGAACGGCGTGTGGGGGATGTCGTCGGCGCGCAGGTTCGTCAGCCACGCCGTGCTCTCGAGGCGGGAGACGACGAGCGTGTCCGCGTCCGCGTCGGCCAGCGCCTTGCGCACGTCCGCGAGCTTTTCCGCCGCGGTGCGTCCGGCGACGGCGTCGTCCAGCAGCCACGCCTTTGTGGCGGGGGCGGGGGTGCGGTCCTCCGTCCACGCTTCGTCGAGCAGGTCCGGGCACTCGAGGCGGATGCCCTTTTTCGCGAACACGCGCTCAAGCTGCTCGCACGTCGCCTCGGGCGCGGTGGCGCCGTCCGCCAGAACGAGCGCGCCGTCCGCGAGGTTTTCGGCCATCCAGTCGGCAAATTTCGGCGTGCCGGCCACGCCGATGCGCATGAGCTCGATGCCGCTGCCCTCCAGCTGGTGCGCGGCCTGCACGAAGTAGCGGCCGTCCGCCCAGAGGGCGGCCTTGTCGAGCGTGACGCACAGCGTGCCCGCCGAGCCGGTGAAGCCGGAGAAGTACGCGCGCGCCGCCCAGTGCGCGGGCACGTACTCGCTCATGTGCGGGTCGCTCGTGGGCAGGATGCAGCCCTGCGCGCCGTGGGCGCGCAGCACGCTGCGGAGGGATTCGATGCGTTCGGGGACTGTTTTCATACGATTCAACTTCCTTTCAGTTCATGGCCACGCCGCGCGCAAACAGGCTTTTGGCGAGTTCGCGCAGTTCGGCGTGTTCCGGTTGTTCCAGTGTGGGGTCGCTGCGGGTGGCTTCGAGCGCCTTTTCCTGCGCGGCCTTGAGGATGCGCGTGTCGTTCGCGAGGCTCGCGATGCGCAGCGTCGGCAACCCGTGCTGGCGGCTGCCGAAAAAGTCGCCCGGCCCGCGGGTCTCGAGGTCGTATTTTGCGATCTCGAAGCCGTCGGTCGTGTGGCAGAGAAACGACAGGCGCTTGCGCACGGACTCGGTGGCGTGGTCGCTGACGAGCACGCAGTGCGCCGTGCCGCCGCCGCGCCCGACGCGCCCGCGCAGCTGGTGCAGCGCCGACAGGCCGTACCGCTCGGCGTTCTCGATGACGATGACGCTCGCGTTCGGCACGTCCACGCCGACCTCGATGACCGTCGTGGACACGAGCGCGTCGAGCTCGTGCCGCGCGAACGCGTCCATGACGGCGGCCTTTTCCCTGGGTTTGAGCCGCCCGTGCATCAGCCCGACGCGGTAGCCCTCGAGCAGCGGCACGGCGACGTCCGTGTAATACGAGTTGACGGCCAGCAGGTCGTTTTCGCCGTCGTCGATGGCCGGGCACACGATGTACGCCTGCCGCCCCGCGGCGAGTTCGCTGCGCAGAAAGCCGTACATGTCGCGCCGCTTTTTGCCCGTGACGGCGTAGGTTCGCACCGGCGTGCGGCCGGGCGGCAGCTCGTCGAGCACGGAGACGTCGAGGTCGCCGAACATGAGAAGCCCCAGCGTGCGCGGGATGGGCGTGGCGCTCATCACGAGCAGGTGCGGCTTGTGCGCCTTGTTCGCGAGAACCGTGCGCTGGCGAACGCCGAAGCGGTGCTGTTCGTCCGTGACGGCGAGGCCGAGGTTCGCGAATTCCACGCCCTCGGACAGCACCGCGTGCGTGCCGACGACGACCTGCGCCTCGCCGGATGCGATGGCCGCGACGACGCGCTTTTTCGCCGCGCCCTTGACGCTGCCGGTGAGCAGCGCCACCGTGACGCCCAGCGGCTCGAGCAGCCCCGCGAGCGTTTTCGCGTGCTGCGAAGCCAGAATTTCGGTGGGCGCCATCAGGACGGCCTGATAGCCGCTCTGCACCGCCGCGAGCATCGCCGCCGCGGCGACGAGCGTCTTGCCGCTGCCGACGTCGCCCTGCAAGAGGCGGTTCATCGGCACGGGCTGCTGCAAGTCGTTCACGATCTCGCCGATGGAGCGCATCTGCGCGTTCGTCGGCGTGAACGGGAGGTGTTTGAAAAACGCCGTGAGGTCGGGTTTTCGGATGCGCGCGCCGGTCTCGGCCGCGTCGCGCACGCGCAGCACGAGCATGCCGAGCTGCAAGGCCAGAAGCTCCTCGAAGATGAGCCGCCGCCGCGCCTCGCGCACTTCGTCTGCCGAGCGCGGGAAGTGGATCATGCGCACCGCGTCCATCTTGCCCGCGAGCCGGAACTCGCGTCGCATCGCTTCCGGCAGGTACTCCGGCAGCGTGACGCCTTTGTCGAGCGCATTGCGGATGCATTTGGAGAGGTACGCGCTGTTGATGCCCTCCGTCTGCGGGTAGACGGCCGCGAACGGCTCGGTCTCGGCCGAGTGCACCGGCAGCGCCGTGGGGTTCGTCATCTCGCGCATCGAGAGCGTGCCGCCCACTTTGCCGTAGAAGATGTATTCGTCGCCCGGCACGAGCTTTTCCACCGCATACGGCGCGTTGAAGTACGTCAGCGCCAGCGAGCCGGTGTCGTCGCCCGCCGTGACCTTGAACACGGTCTTGCCGCCGCGCACGCGCACGCCGTTCGTCTTGCCGTACACGACGGCGCGCACGGCGCACTTTTCGTCGTACGGCGCGTCGGCCACGGTGCAGGGCTGCGAGTAGTCGACGTAGTCGCGCGGGTAGTACTGCAGGAGGTCCTCGGCGGTGAACAGCTCGAGTTTTGCCAGCTGCGCCGCGCGCTTTTCGCCCACGCCTTTCAGATACCGGATGTCCAACGCGTTCCACCTCCTTTTTATACTTATTGTAGATTTGTGTCGCATTATGACGAATTGTGTTTTTGTTTGTGCG
>CALXBO010000056.1 GCA_944386565.1 uncultured Ruthenibacterium sp.
AGGGGAGGTGAAGAAGAATGATAGAGGGCAACTCCCCTCACAGGGGAGGCAATCCTCTCCCCGCAAGCAGGGGACGGAAACAAAGGCCCTCCCACGCATAACAAAACCCTCCGCGGAGGGAGGGTTTGAAAATCAGATGTTCTGCTCTTCCTGCTGTGTGGTGACGACGTCATACGACCAGCTGCGCAGGCCGCCGAAATCGGAGACGTCGGTGTATCCCATGCCGGCGAGGCGCGACGCGGCGCGCGCGGAGCGCTCGCCCGTCTCGCAGTAGACGAGGATGGGCGTGTTTTTATCCGGCAGCACTCCGGCCGCTTTGCGGGAAAGGCTGCCCACCGGCAGAGATACCGCGCCCGGGATGTGCCCGGCGTCGTACTCCTCCGGCTCGCGCACGTCCACAACGGTCACGGGGTCCGGCCCGTCCATGCGCTCTTTCGCCTGGGCGGCGGTGAGTTTCTTCACCTGATCGGACTCGCGCGATGCGTAAGCCACCGAGATGACGGCAATGATCACCGGGATCACGGCAAGCAGCAGAAATTTCAGCATTGGTACTCTCCTTCGGCGCTCTGCGTCCGGCGCACACCGCAGCGGATCAGGGACGCGTTGCATGTATTCCCTGCGCGGAATGGCCGCCCGCCGCAGCAGGATGTAATGAGTATACCATACTTCCCCCGCAGCTTGTCAACGCCGCGCGCTCAGACGAGCGCTTCGTTCAGCGAATGCTGCGCGATGTACGCCCCCAGCTGCTGGCGGAACGACTTCGCGTACGCCCGCGAGACCGGCAGCACCGCGCCGCTTTTCAGGCGCACGCTGTCGCGCCCCAGATGCTCCACCTGGGCAAAATTCACGATATAGCTCACATGGGAGCGCCCGAAGGTATCGGGCGTCACTTTTTCCAGAAACAGGTTCAGCTTGTCCGCAGACTGCAGCTCCCGGCCGTCGTCCGTATGTACATGGGACACGCGCCCGCTGCGCTCGATGTACAGGATCTGCGCTTCCTCCACGATCTCGATGCTGCTGCGCTGACGGATCATCAGGAGTTTCGGTTTGTACTCCATATCCTCCGCCTGCGCGCGGCGCAGCGCCAGCGGCACAAGTTCCTCCAGACGGTTCTTCGTCACGAGGCATGTGTGCCGCACTGCATAAATATCCGGCGCATATTCAGGAAAGCTCGTGCAGAAAATGATCTTGCAGCCGGGCTGCTCCGCAGCGATCTCTCCTGCCGCATCGATCCCGCTCTCCTGCTTCATCACCACATCCACAAACGCGATGTCAAAACTGCCTGCCGCCATCAGGTCTTTCGAACTTGCGAAGCTCTCCACCTGATACTCCCCCGGCTGGCGTGTCAGAACATCGCATAATTCATTTCTTGACTGCTCATTGTCATCCAAAACGGCAATGCGAACCATACGATACTCCCTTTCCGCAGTGTGCAGACGCCTTTTGTGCATCTGTTTTATTATACCATGAAAATGCCGCTCACGGCAATGTGCAAAGCGCTTCTTTTGTCCATATTTTCACGCAGTATTCTTCAATCTGTGTCTCTTTTTTCCGCCGCTGCCGGAGTCGCGCGGAACAGTTCGTCCTTGTCGATATCCGGGAAAAACCGCTCCTGGATCACCTGTACTTCCGGCCACTTGAACGGCGTTTTTCCGTGCAGCTTATTCGACAGCGCTTTCGGCGTAATTCCCGCCGCGCGCGCGATCACCGCTTTTTTAATCCCTCTTTCGGCAATTTTCTCCTCCAGAACCTGATATACTACATTTGACTCATCACACATATATTTCTCCTCCAAAAGTTCCGTATTCGGGATTTCCCATGTTCATGATATTCCCGTATATGGAACTTGTCAACCCTGTTATTGTCCCAAAAGTTCCGCATTCGGGTTACTTTCATTGACATCACCAGTAAAACCCAATATACTGGGAAGTACGAATCAGAGGTGAAAAAAGTGGAATTAGGGCAAATGATTGCGATGAGACGCAAAGAAGCCAAAATGACCATTGACGAACTGGTGGCAAAGTCCGGAATTCCCAAAGGCACTCTCAACAAAATCATCGCAGGGACCACGCGCGACCCCCAGCTGGAAACAGTCAAAGCGATCGCCCGCGCGCTGAACTGCACACTGGATGATTTTGACGACACGCCCCGGGCGCGGCGCCTTTCCGCGGAGGAATACCAGTACATCCAGTCGTTCCGGCTTCTTGACGAGCACGGAAAAAGCCTCGTCACTCTCGTCCTGAACAAGGAGCTGGAACGCTGTTCCATATCCCCAAATCAGGAGTGCTGAGCGCACCGCTCCCCGGCGGATGCGCCCGCACAGGGCGAGCCGCGCCGGCGACGTGCGCCGGTGCGGCCTCTTCTTTACTGTAAAAGCCGCTTCACCTGAGCAGCCGCGTCCTCGGTGATTTCAAATGTGCCGGCGGCCGTCTGCGTCACCGTCAGGGCCTCCGCCTGTCCGGGCACATCGTCGCCCGTCTCCAGAAATCCCAGCAGCCTCTCATAATCGTACAGCTGCGTCGCGGTGAGATCCGTCGCGATCGAGCCGCTGTTTGCCCTGACGTTCTCCACAAGGCTCGTCAGATTCTTCCGCCCTGCGGACAGAAACGCCGCGTATCCGCACGCCCGGAGTTCGCACTGCGCCGCGCCCGTGACCTCGCCCGACTCCAGCACTTCAGCCAGCAGCGCCGGGGAGAGCGGCAGCTCCTCCACGCCGTCCACGGCGAGGGAAAGGCGCTCCAGCGCGTCGGCCGAGATATACGAGCGCAGCTTCATCTTCGCCGTGCCGAGATTGCCCGCGATGTCCGCCAGCGTGCCGGACGGCGTGAAGAGATAGTTGTCCACAGAGACGTCCAGCGTCTCTTCCAGCGCCCGCACGCCCTGCGTCGGCCCGGCCGACGCCACCGCCTGCGACAGCGTCACGGGAGACCCCTCCACCAGCACCACCGTCTCGGCGGGCAGCGACAGTGCCGTGAGCCGCCGGTGCAGCGCGTCGAGACGCACCAGCGTGTAGCCCGTGGCCTCTTTCACTGTCTCGCCGCCCGTCATCACCAGCACGGTCCTGTCGTCCTGCACCGTCGGGAACACCACCGGGATGTCCGTCTGCGGCGTGTCCGCCGCCACCGACGGCGTGACCAGCGTGTACGCCAGAAGCGCCAGATACCCCGGGACGATCACCGCCAGCGAAATGAGAAAACTGATCCAGAAAGCCCGTTTGTTTGTCATTTCATCGTCTCCCCTCGCATACAGCATGGCTCGCCGGGGCACGATATATACAAACAGGAAAGGAGTTTTTTGGATGAAACACGATAAAAAACGTTCTCAGCAGCACGAAGACCCCACACAGAGCGCTCTGTATGTGACTCATTCGGCCACAAGCCCCGCCGACCCCGAGGGCAGCTACACCGGCCGTCCGGCCGATCCGTTCGAAACGCCCCAGCAGGACGCCGACGATCTGTGACTTCCCTGCGCCGCCGCGCGCCGCGCCCGCCGGGACAGGCCGGCGCACGGGCCGCGGCCGGCATTACATCACTCGGCCTGCCCGGCGTGATCGTCGTACAGGTCCGAGCTCTCGCATCCGAGCGCGCTGGCAATGCGCGGGATCTCGTCCGCGCGGATGGCGCGCCGCCCGTTCAGCATGTTGTTGAATGTCTGCTTGGAATATCCCGCACGGTTGGCAACCGACTTCTGCAAATATCCCTTTTCCCGGATGATCGTGCGGATATTATTGATGATGATTTCGTTCCACTCCATGTTTTGCCACCCGATTGTTCAGAAATACTGACCACACAACTATAATAAACCAGAAATGCTGTTCAGTCAATCCCGACTTTCAGTCTCGCTGTACTTTTGTATTGAGTTTTCGTTACCGCATCGGTAAAATGAAAGGGGTAAGGAGTGGTCAGAATGAGTTTTGCTTCCCGCTTGAAGGAGCAGCGTGAACGGATGGGCTTGACGCAGGCTGCGCTTGCCGCCAAATTGGGCATCACAAAAGGCGCCGTCGGGAACTATGAGACCGGGCTGAATTCACCCAAGGCCGAGATCCTGTTCAAAGTATTCGAAGTGCTTCACTGCGACGCAAACTATCTGTTTCAGGATGAAATGTCGTCGCTCCGGGAAGACACAGCCTCGCCCGATGAAATGGAACTGCTTGTGAAAAAATTCCGGAGACTGGACGCGGTCTCTCAGAAAGTGGTGCTGACCGTTCTGGATCTGGAATTGCAGCGTCAGAGCGCAGACAGCGAAACGCCCGTTCCCTCCAGGTAATCTTTCCGCAGCGAAAAAGCCCCCTCGTACGAGGGGGCTTTTTGTGTTTGTGCAAAATCGGTAAATCCGCGGCCGGATGCAGCACAGTGATAACTGGCAGTTCCGCCTCCCCTCGCAGGGGAAGCGGGTGAGCGCAGCGAACCCGGAGGGGTGACACCGCCTGCTCTCTCACCCCCGTGCCGCCACCCCTCCGCCCCTGCGGGGCACCTCCCCTCATAGGGGAGGCGATGGGGACGGCGACAAAGGGCACCTCCCCTTGCAGGGGACGCAAAATGTCCCCTTCCGCAGGGGACGGCGACAAAGGGCACGAAGCGCAATCCCCCCTCCCCTTGCAGGGGACGCAAAATATCCCCTGCTGCGGGGGACGCTGCCAAAGGCCCGCAACGGCAATAAAAAACCCCCTCCGGAGAGGGGGTTTGTGTGTTCAGCACACGCGCGGAAGAGGATTATTCCTCGTCGGGCGCATAGAGCTTCGCCAGCTTGTTGAGGTAAGCATAGCGATCCTTGGAAGCGCTGGCAGCCTTGTCGAACAGGGCAGCGGCGCGCTCCGGGAAGGCGCGCTCCAGGCGGCTGTAACGGGTCTCGGATTCGATGAATTCCTTGTAATCCGCCGTGGGAGCCTTGGAGTCGAGCGTGAACGGATTCTTGCCCTCGGCCTTCTTGCGCGGATCGAAGCGGAACATATTCCAGTAGCCGCAGTCGACAGCACGCTTCATCTCGGACTGGCAGTTGGTCATGCCGCCCTTGACGCCGTGCATCTCGCACGGAGCATAGCCGATGATGAGGGACGGGCCGTGATAGCTCTCGGCCTCGTTGATCGCGTCGATGGTCTGCTTCATGTTAGCACCCATGGCGATCTGAGCAACGTAGACATAGCCGTAGCTCATGGCGATCTCGGACAGGCTCTTCTTGCCGATGGCCTTGCCCGCGGCAGCGAACTGCGCGACCTGGCCGATCTGGCTGGCCTTGGAAGCCTGGCCGCCGGTGTTGGAGTACACCTCGGTGTCGAAGACCATGACGTT
>CALXBO010000057.1 GCA_944386565.1 uncultured Ruthenibacterium sp.
TACAATAAAGCTGATTTTTTCGAAGAGAGGGATGGAAAAAATGATCGGAACGATCGTGAACACCTGCACGATCCTCGCGGGGGCGTGCATCGGGGCGGGGCTGCGCCGGGGCATCCGGCCGCAGTACCGCGACTGCCTGTACAACGCGATGGGTCTCGCGGCCGTGGGGCTCGGGGCGAACGCCGTGGTGACGAACATGGGAAAGAGCGTCTACCCGGTGCTGTTCATCGCGGCGCTCGCCATCGGCAGCCTCGCGGGCACGGTGCTCGACATCGACGGTCATTTTCAGGGCCTTGTGGGGAAATTCTCAAAAGACGGCCTCGGCAAGGGGCTCGGGACGGGCATCCTGATGTACTGCATCGGCACGCTGTCCATCCTCGGGCCGATCAACAGCGCGCTGTACGGCGACCACACGTACCTCTTCACGAACGCGACGCTCGATTTCGTCACGTCGATGGTGCTGGCGTCGACGTACGGCATCGGCATGGCGGCCGCCGCGCCGGTATTGTTCCTGTGGCAGGGGAGCATCTACCTGTTCGCCGGGGCCATCGCGCCGTACCTGACGGACGCGCTGATGGCCGAGATCACGCTGATCGGCGGATTTCTGATCGCGGCGTCGGGGCTGTCCATCCTCGGCATCAAGGACTGCAAGAGCATGAACATGCTGCCCGCGCTGCTGGTCCCTCCGCTGTTCTTTGTTCTGAAAGGGCTGTTTGTGTGACGTTCAGCCGTGTGTGTAGAGCACGAGCGTATCGCCCGGTTCGATCACGGTGCCGCCGTCCGGGATGACGTCCTGCCCGGCGCGGCGGATGAGCACGACGAGCGCGTCGCGCCGCACGTCGGCTTCGCGCAGGCGCCTGCCCGCGAAGCGGCTGTCCGGGGTGATGTGCACTTCGTCGAGCTCGATGCCGTCGGCGCCGCTGTATTCCTTGGCGCACACGATGAGACTGTCGCCCTCGGCGAGGCATGTGTCGCCCTTCGGCACGATGGCTTCCCCGCCGCGCAGCACGGCCGCGATGAGCATGCCCGGCAGCGTTGCGACGTCCCGGATGCAGCGGCCGAGCCACGGGTGGCCCCCGCCGATCTCAAGCCGGATGAACTGCACGCTCGTCTCCTCGGAGTAGTCGGTGAAAGTCTTCATGACGTTGTCGCGGTCGTCGATCATCCGGGCGCGGCGCGCCACGGCGGGCAGCAGCGTGCCCTGTACAAGGATGGAGATGAGCACGACGCAGAACACGATGTGGAAGAGCCTGTCGTCCCCGTAGGCGGGAGAGACGGCGGCCGTGATGGCGAACACGATGGACGCCGCGCCGCGCAGCCCTGCCCAGGACACCACGAGCTGCTGGCGCACGGAGGAGCCGAACGGCGCGAGCACAAGCGCCACGGCCGCCGGACGGGCGGCAAGAGTGAGGAACGCCGCGACGGCGAGCGCCGGGAGAAACACCGACGGCAGGCGCGACGGGAAGACAAGAAGCCCGAGCAGAAAGAAAATGAGCATCTGCATCATGCCGTTGAACGCGTCGAAGAAATTGACGAGCGCTTTTTTGCCGGGCAGCTCACCGTTTCCGAGCAGGATGCCCGCAATGTACGCGCCGAGATAGCCGTTTCCGCCGATGAGCGCGGGCAGGACGTACGACGCGAGCGCCGCGGCGACAAGCAGGATCGCGTCCGTGCCCTCGGCGAAGCGCTGCGTGCACAGCACCTTGCGCGCCGCGAGCGCCACGGCCGCGCCGGCCAGCGCGCCGTAGGCGAGCTGCGCGAACACCGCGTACGCGACGCCGCCCGCCGTGACGCCGCCGTCCATCAGCGACAGCACGATGACGGTGAGCATATAGGCACACGGGTCGTTCGAGCCGGATTCGATCTCGAGCATCGAGGCCGTGCCGTCGCGCAGGTTCAGCCGCTGTGAGCGCAGGATGGAAAAGACGGACGCGGCGTCCGTCGAGCCGAGCACCGCGCCCGCGAGCAGGCCCTCCAGCATCGTCATGCCGAGCGCGAAGTGGCAGAACAGCCCCGTCAGGCCGGCCGTGACGAGCACGCCCGCAGTACTGAGCAGCACCGAGCGCACGGCGACGGGCTTCGCGGCGCTCCAGTTCGTGCCGAAACCGCCGTAGAACATAATGACGATGAGCGCCGCGCTGCACACGTGGCCCGCAAATTCATAGTCGCTGAATTCGATGCGCAAAAGGCCGTCCGAACCGAACAGCATGCCGAGCGCGATAAAGAAAAACAGCGTGGGGATGCCGAGTTTCCGGCCGAGACGCTGTCCGAAGATACACGCCAGCAGCACGACGGCCGCAAGCAGAAGAAGCTCATTCATAACACACAGCGCCTCCTTTTCGCGCGGTATTGCCCCGCGGACGGAGGCGTTTTGTGTTTGCCGTACGCATAAGGATATGCGGCGTCACTCCTGAAGAATGCCGAGCGCGCGCAGCGCACCGAGCGCGGCGTCGCGCCGCGCCTCGTCCGGGCACAGAAGCGTGTGCAGATGGATGTCTCCCGTGAGGCTGCACAGGGGCTCGGCCTGCGAGGCAAAGAGCGCGTCGCAGAAGCGGTCGGCGTCGTAGCGGCAGAACACCTGCAATTCGCCCGAGATCTGCCCGTAGACGGCGTGCTCGACGATGACGTTCAGCACGCCGCACCCCGCGTCCACGATGGCGTAGAGCTCATCGCGGATGTGCTGTGCGTCGTGGCGGCACGCAATGGTGACGCGCAGGCCCTCCTCGCGCTCTTCGCGCAGCACGTAGCCGCGCGGCGTGGCCGCGACCGGCGTGCCCTGCGCGCGCAGCAGCGCGACGTCGCCCACGACGATCTGCCGGCTGACGCCGAGCGACTGCGCGAGCGCGGACGCCGACACCGGCGCACCGGCTCCTTTCAGTTTTTCCACGATCTGCGCGCGGCGCTGCTGTGCGTTCACGAGCGGTTTCCTCCCTGTTTTCCGCGCAAAATGCGCGGGTCCTGCCTGTATTGTAGCATAAAACCGCGCTGTTTACCATGTATTCATAAATCTGTGGTGCTTTTTTCACACAAATCCGGTATAATATGAACATATCGCACGGAAACCGTTCCCGCGCGTTCAGGGGGATGCCCCTTTTGTGAGGAGTTGTCAATGTATGAATGATCCGTACAAACCACCAAAAAAATCATTTTTGTATTATTCGCTGATCGCCGTTCTGGTGCTGATGCTTCTGAACGCGTTCGTGTTCCCGTCCATGATGTCCCCGCGTCTGGAGGAAGTGAGCTATGACCAGTTCCTCTCGATGGTGGACTCCGGAAACGTCACGCGCGTGGAGGTGACCGACACGGCCGTTCTGTTCTCCGCCAAGGACGAAAACGGCAAGGAGAGCTATTACCAGACCGGCAACATGGACGATCCCGACCTTGTGAACCGGCTGGCGGAACACGATGAGATCACGTTCGGCAAGGCCGTGCCGCAGGAGAACAGCGGCCTGATGAGTTTCCTTCTGACGTGGATCTTCCCGACGCTGCTGATGTTCCTGCCCATCATCATCCTGTGGCGGATGATTCAGAAGAAGATGGGCGGCAACTCGATGATGTTCGGCATGGGCAAGTCGAACGCGAAGGTGTACGTCTCGTCGCAGACGGGCAAGACCTTCGCGGACGTGGCCGGGCAGGACGAAGCCAAGGAGGCCCTGACGGAGATCGTCGACTTCCTGCACACCCCGGAAAAATACCGCTCCATCGGCGCGACGATGCCGAAGGGCGTTCTGCTCGTAGGCCCTCCGGGCACCGGTAAGACGCTGCTGGCGAAGGCCGTCGCGGGCGAGGCGCACGTGCCGTTCTTCTCCATCGCGGGCTCCGAGTTCGTGGAGATGTTCGTCGGCCAGGGCGCGGCGCGCGTGCGCGACCTGTTCAAGCAGGCCAAGGAAAAAGCGCCGTGCATCGTGTTCATCGACGAGATCGACACCATCGGCAAAAAGCGCGACGGCTCGGGGCTCACGGGCAACGACGAGCGCGAGCAGACGCTGAACCAGCTTCTGAGCGAGATGGACGGCTTCGACGGCTCGTCGGGCGTCATCATCCTCGCGGCGACGAACCGCCCCGAGACGCTCGACAAGGCGCTGCTGCGCCCGGGCCGCTTTGACCGCCGCGTGCCCGTGGAGCTGCCCGACCTGCAGGGCCGCGAGGCCATCCTGAAAGTGCACGCCAAAAAGGTGATGCTCGACGACAACATCGACTTCACGGCCATCGCCCGCGCCACGTCCGGCGCGTCCGGCGCGGAGCTGGCGAACATCATCAACGAGGCCGCGCTGCGCGCCGTCAAGCAGAACCGCCGCATGGTGACGCAGTCCGACCTCGAGGAGTCCGTGGACGTCGTCGTGGCGGGCTACCAGCGCAAGAACGCGGTGCTCACGCCGCATGAAAAGGAGATCGTGGCGTACCACGAGATCGGCCACGCCATCGTTGCCGCGAAGCAGTCGAACTCCGCGCCCGTGACGAAGATCACGATCGTACCGCGCACGTCCGGCGCGCTGGGCTACACGATGCAGACGCCGGAGACCGACACCGTGCTGCTCTCGAAAGAGGAGGCGCTGGCGAAGATCGCCACGCTGACCGGCGGCCGCAGCGCCGAGGAACTCGTGTTCGGCAGCATCACGTCGGGCGCTTCGAACGACATCGAGCAGGCCACGAAGCTGGCCCGCAGCATGGTGACGCGCCTTGGCATGAGCGAGAACTTCGACATGACCGCGCTCGAGACCGTGACGAACCAGTACCTCGGCGGCGACGCGTCGCTCGCGTGCAGCGAAAAGACGAGCGCCGAAATCGACCGCGAGGTCGTCTCCATCATCCGCGCCGCGCACGAAAAGGCCGTGAACATCCTGAAGGAGAACAACGACAAGATGCACGAGCTGGCGCGCTACCTGCTGGAAAAAGAGACCATCACCGGCGACGAGTTCATGAAGAT
>CALXBO010000058.1 GCA_944386565.1 uncultured Ruthenibacterium sp.
ATCAGAAGAAAGGAAACACTTTCATGTCCTCATACTGCGTCAGAAAGCCGTACACCGTTGTGGTGGCGGTCATCATGATTCTGGTGCTGGGCGTCATCAGCTTTTTCGGCATGACGACCGACCTTTTGCCCACGCTGGAACTCCCGTACATCGTCGTCGTCACCACCTATCCGGGCGCGGACCCGGAGCGCGTGGAGACCGGCGTCACCGCCGTGCTCGAATCGGGGCTCGGCACGGTCAACGGCGTGTCAAACGTCCAGAGCGTGTCGAGCGAAAACATGAGCATGGTCATCCTCGAATTCGAGGAGAGCACCAACATGGACAGCGCGATGGTCAAGCTGTCGTCGGCGGTCGATCAGGTCAAGGGCGCGCTGCCCGAGACCGCGTCCGAGCCGATGCTGCTGGAGATCAGCCCGGACATGCTGCCCGTGATGGTGGCGAGCGTCGACTGCGAGGGCTCGGACGCGTACGGCGTGTCTCAGGTCGCGGATGAGACGGTCGTACCGTACTTTGAGCGCCAGGCGGGCGTGGCAAGTGTGTCCGCGAGCGGCCTTGTGGAGCACACGGTCGAGATCCGCCTGTCGCAGCAGAAGATCGACGACCTCAACACAAAAGTGCTCGCGAGCGTGGACGGCGCGCTGGCCGACGCGTTGGCGGAGCTGAACAAGGCGTCCGCCGAGGTCGCGAGCAGCAAGCGGGAGCTGGCGGACGGCAAGGCCAAACTGGAGGCGCAGCAGGCGCAGACGGCGGACGCGCTGGCGCAGACGAGCGCGCAGGTGGACTCCGCCGTGGCACAGCTCGAATCCGTGAACGCGAACGTGGCGAACCTGACGGCGTCGCAGAAGGCGCTCGAGACGGAAAAGGCGGCCATCACGGCGGCGCTGGATTCCGCGGGGCAGATCGACGTGTCGCTCGAGGAGCTGCGCGCCGCGTGGCCGGAAATCGCCGAGGCGCTGCCCTCGTCGTGGCAGGAGATTGCCGGGATGACGCAGGCCGACCGCGAAGCGCTCTGGGCTGAGCTGCGCGCGATCGCCGCCGAGCACGCCGAGGCGTCGGGGCTGGCGGAGCTCGTCGACAAACTCAGCGCCATGACGGAGGAAGAGTGGCAGCAGCTGACGGGCGCGGCCGTGCGCCTTGTGCAGATCGACACGGAGCTGGCGAACCTGAACACCGAGCTCGTCGCTGCGCAGGCCGTGCAGAAGCAGACGGAAGAGGCGCTCAAACAGGCGCAGGAAGCCTACAAGAAACTGGAGGCGGGCAAAATTCAGGCCGCCGCGGGCTTCGGCTCCGGCGCGGCGCAGATCGCCGCGGGCGAGACGGCGCTGGAATCGGCCGAGGCGGAACTGGAAACCGCACGCGAGCAGTTCAACGAACAGCGCGAAGCCGCGCTCGAATCCGCCGACGTGACGAAACTGCTGACGATGGACACCGTCAAGAGCCTCATCACGGCGCAGAACTTCTCGATGCCCGCGGGCTACCTCTACGAGGGCGAGACGCAGTATCTTCTCAAGATCGGCGAGGAGTTCTCGAGCGTGGAAGAACTGGAGAACACCGTTCTGATGCACATGGACGCGGACGGCGTGGGCGACGTGCGCCTGTCGGACGTGGCCGACATCACGCTGCTCGACACCGCGGGCGACACATACGCCAAGGTGAACGGCAACGACGCGGTGCTGCTGACGATCTCGAAAAGCTCCACGGCGTCGACGTCCGACGTGTCCAAGGCGCTGAACAGCGCCATCGAGGAACTTGAGGCGGAGAACGAGGGCCTGCACATCACGCCGCTGATGGATCAGGGCGATTACATTGAGATGATCACCGGCTCGGTGCTGTCGAACCTCGCGTGGGGCGGCGTGCTGGCCATCCTCGTGCTGGCGCTGTTTCTGAAAGACGTGCGTCCGACGTTCGTTGTGGCCATGAGCATCCCCATCAGCCTGACGTTCGCCGTCGTGCTGATGTACTTCACGGGCGTGACGCTGAACATCATCTCGCTGTCGGGTCTCGCGCTCGGCGTCGGCATGCTGGTGGACAACTCCATCGTCGTCATCGAAAACATCTACCGCCTGCGCGCGCAGGGCATGCCCGCGCCGAAAGCCGCCGTGCGCGGCGCAAAGCAGGTGTCGGGGGCCATCATGGCCTCGACGCTCACCACCGTGTGCGTGTTCCTGCCCATCGTGTTCACCGAGGGCCTGACGCGCCAGCTCTTCTCGGACATGGGCCTGACGATCGCCTATTCCCTGCTCGCGAGCCTGATCGTGGCGCTGACCGTCGTGCCGAGCCTGAGCTCCAACGTGCTGCGCAGCGCGGCGGAAAAGCGCCACCCGTGGTTCGACGCGTTCGTGAACGGCTACGAGCGCGTGCTGCGCTGGTGCCTTGCGCACAAGGCCGCGCCGATCGCGGGCGCGCTGGCGCTGCTGGCCCTCGCCGTATGGCAGACGGGCCGGATGGGCCTTGAGTTCATCCCCGAGATGAGCGCCGCGCAGATGAGCATGACCGTGACGATGCCCGACGGCACCGAACAGAGCGACGCCTACGCGATGGCCGACGAGGTGATGGCGCGCACGGCCGAAGTGCCGGGCGTCGAGACCGTCGGCGCAATGAGCGGCGGCGGCATGGCCGTGATGGGCATGGGCTCGGGCGGCTCATCCGATTCGTTCACATTCTATCTGCTGCTCGACGACGACGGTGCGCGCGACAACGCCGGAACGGCGGCCGCGATCGAGGAGGCCACGGCCGGCCTCGGCTGCACCGTCGAGATCTCGTCGTCCTCGATGGACCTCTCCGCGCTCGGCGCGTCCGGCATGTCCGTCGAGATCCGCGGCCGCAGCCTTGAGACGATGACGCAGATCGCGGACGACGTCATCGAGATGCTGAACTCGACCGAGGGCCTCGCGAACGCGACCGACGGTCAGGTGGACGGCGGCGTTCAGCTGAACCTCTCCATTGACCGCGACGCCGCGATGCGCAGCGGCCTGACTGTGGCGCAGGTATACGCGGAGCTCTCCTCCGCCCTCACGACGGAGACGACGACCACGTCGCTCTACGTGGACGGCGAGGAATACACCGTCAAAGTCGTGGATGAGCGGGGCGCGCTGTCGCGCTCGAACCTGATGGACTACGAGTTCGAGACCTCCGCGATGGGCGCGGACGGCCAGACCGAGACCGAGACGCACACGCTCGGCGAGTTCGCCGCCGTCACGGAATCGCGCGGCATGGCGTCCATCAGCCGCGACAACCAGACGCGCGTCATCACCGTCTCGGCCGAGACGCTCGACGGCTACAACACCTCGCTCATCGCGCGCGGCCTGCAGGACAAGCTCGACGCCTACGACGTGCCCGACGGCTACACCGTCGAGATGGCGGGCGAAGTGACGACGATCTCGGACGCGATGGGTGACCTCGTGCTGATGATTTTGCTGGCCGTCGTGTTCATCTACCTCATCATGGTGGCGCAGTTCCAGAGCCTGCTGTCGCCGTTCATCGTCATGTTCACGCTGCCGCTCGCGTTCACGGGCGGCCTGCTGGGGCTCGTCATCGCGCGCTCCACGCTGAGCGTCGTGTCCATGATCGGCTTCCTCGTGCTGGCGGGCGTCGTCGTGAACAACGGCATCGTGTTCGTCGACTACACCAACCAGCTGCGTCTGGAGGGCATGGGCAAGCGCGAGGCGCTCGTGGAGACGGGCCGCGCGCGCATCCGGCCCATCCTGATGACGGCGCTCACGACCATTCTCGCGATGTGCACGATGCTCTTCGCCACCGAGCCCGGCTCGGAGATGATGCGCCCGATGGCCATCGTCACGATCGGCGGTCTGTCGTACGCGACGCTTTTGACGCTGATCGTCGTGCCGGTGCTGTACGACATTCTGTTCCGCCGCGAGCTCGAGAAGATCGACGTCGGAGAGGAGGACGAGGCATGAGCGCGGGAAAGAAAGAGAAGATTTTTGAGGGCGTGATGCGCCTTGCCCGCGAAGGGGCCGACCTCCGCCTCGTGACCGTGCAGCAGATCGCGGACGCGGCGGGCATCGGCAAGGGCACGCTGTACGAGTATTTCTCCTCGCGCGAGGAGATCATCGCCGCGACGCTCATGTACGCCGTGGACGCGGAGCTCGAGCGCGTGCGCGCCGAGTTCGACGACGGCGCAACGTTCGACGCGGGGCTGCGCTGCCTGTGCGAGCTGTCCGTGCGCTGCGCGGGCGACTCCGCCGTCGGCATGCAGTTCCTGCTCGCGGGCGCGCAGACACAGGCCGACCATTCGCTCTGCCGCTTCTTCGCCGAGAGCGAGAAAAAGGTGTCCGAGCTGCTCGTGCGCCTCGTGCGCCGCGCCGCGGACGAGGGCCTCGCGCCCGCAGACATCGACGAAGCGTACGCGGTGTTCGCGCTGCGCGCCGCGTTCACGGGCTGCTGCTCCGCCGCCCGCGCGGGAGAGACGGACGCGCCGGCACTCGTGCGCCGCCTTGTGCTCGCCGCGCTGCGGGGATAAATCTTTCTGAAACAGGTAAAAACGCGTTCCCAGATTGACCGGGAACGCGTTTTTTGTGTCCTTCATTATCCAGTTCTTTGTTCTCACCTTCTAACAATCCACTATTTATCGCTATTTTTCAGTAATAATTTCCGACTTTTACTTGTTTTGGCCAGAAACAGCTTTTGTACGATGTCAGACTTTTACTCGTTTGCGCCAAATGCGCCTTTCGCGCATTGTCAGACTTT
>CALXBO010000059.1 GCA_944386565.1 uncultured Ruthenibacterium sp.
AGGGGAGTTTTTGCCTCCCCTATGAGGGGAGGTGGCCCGAAGGGCCGGAGGGGTGGTCGGCAATGGACTGACCTTCGTGCGGAGGTATCACCCCTCAGTCCCCTGCGGGGACAGCTCCCCTGAAAGGGGAGCCTAACTATACGGGGACGCACTTTCGTTCCCGCCCGCTGGGGACGGCAACAAAGTCCCCTAAACGCCTGTCAAAAAACCGGAGGACATGCGGTAGACGCGGCCGGTGGTGCGCTCGAAAAGACCGGGATCGCAGGCGGTCACGATGGTCTGCCGCCCCGCGATGCGCGAGAGCAGATAATCCTGCCGGTGCTCGTCGAGCTCCGAGAGCACGTCGTCCAGAAGCATCACCGGATGCTCGCCCAATACATCGCACGCGACGGCCGCCTCCGCCAGTTTCAGGCTCAGCACCGTCGAGCGCTTCTGCCCCTGGCTCGCAAAACTCTTTGCGTCGCGGCCGTCGATCGTCATTCCCATGTCTTCGCGGTGCGGCCCCGCCGTGCAGAACCCCGCCGCAATGTCGCGCCGGCGCGCTTCGTGCAGCGCGTCCAGCAGTTTCCCGGCTTCGCACGTCGCCTCATACGTGATGTGCAGCGTCTCGCGCCCGCTGGAAATTTCGTCGTACATCGTCTCGGCCTTCGGCGCGAGCTGCGCGAGATACGCGGCGCGACGCCGCATCATCTCCTCGCCCGCCTCGGCCATCGACGCGTCGAACACGTCCAGCAGCGCCCGCGCGTCCGGCGTGCGCTCGAACTGTTTGAGCAGCGCGTTCTTCTGCGTCATCGCCCGCTGATACCGCCGCAGCACGTTCAGATACCCCGGATACAGCTGGCACAGCGCCGCGTCGATGAACTTGCGCCGCCCCTCGGGGCTGCCCTTCACAAGGCTCAGATGCCCCGGCTCGAACACCACGGCCGTGAACGCTCCCGCAAGGTTCGTCGCGCGCCCGTAGTCCACGCCGTTCTTCTTTCCCGTGCGCCCGCGCTTGCCGCTGTCGGCCGACGCGATGGCCACGCGGATGCGGCTCTCGCCGTCCGCCGCCTCCACGTCGCCCTCCACGACGGCGAACTGCGCGCCCTCGCGCACGAGCTCCGCGTCCTTCGCGCCGCGGAAACTCTTCGAGCCCGTCAGCATCCACACGGCTTCCAGCAGGTTCGTCTTCCCCTGCCCGTTCTCGCCGCACACGACCGTCAGCTCGCGCCCCGGTTCAAAATATGCCGTCCGGATGTTCCGGTAATCGGTCAGTTCCAGCGCATTCAGCCGCACGACGTGACCTCAAGAGTATTGCCGTCAAACTCGGCGGTCATGCCCGGGCGCATTTTCCGTCCGCGCTGCGTGCACACTTCGCCGTCCACTTTGACAAGCCCCGCCTGGATGACGTTCTTCGCTTCCCCGCCCGTCTCGCACAGGCCCGAAAGTTTGAGCAGCGCCTCCAGCTTGATAAATTCGGTGTGAATTTCAACCGTCATGCCGCGCACCTCACTCGTTCTTGAACCGCACCGGCAGCACCAGGAACAGGAAGTCGTCGCCGTCCGGCGGCAGCACCTTCACCGGCGACAGCGGCCCGGTCATCTCCAGTACCACTTTGTCGCAGCCGGAATAGCGCAGCGCGTCCAGCAGATAGCGGTTGTTGAAACCGATCTCGATCTCCGGCCCCTCCACCTTCGCGGGCAGTTCGTCCACAACTTTTCCAAGCGTCGTCTGGCAGCGCACCGTCACGAGGTCGTCCTTGAAGCGCACGCGCAGCGGGTTTTTGAGCCGCTCGGTGATGATCAGGCTCGCGCGCTCGATCGAGTTTGCGAAATCGCGCACGTCCACCGTCACGCGCGTCTTGTATCCCTCCGGGATCACGCGCTCGTAGTCGAGGAAATCGCCCTCGATCAGGCGGCTCGTGATCGTGTACCGGCGCGAGGAGAACACCACGAAACGGCGGTTCGCGGCGATGTGCACCATGTCGCCCTCCTGCTCCTCCTCGCCCATCAGGCGCGTCACCTCCGCGAGCGTCTTCTGCGGGATGATGATGTTGATATCTTTTGTCGCCTCGATCTTCTTTTCAACAATCGCAAGGCGGAACCCGTCCAGCGCCACGACCGTCAGCTTGTCGGGCGTGATGCAGAACAGCTCGCCCGTGTGCGCCGGGCGCTTGTCGTCCTGCGCGACGGCGAACAGCGTCGTGTCGATGATGCGGCGCACTTCGGCCGGCTCGAGGTCGAAGGTTTTTTCCGCGCCCGTCGACGGCATCGAGGGGTAGTCGCCCGGGTTCATGCCCATGACGTCGTATTCCGTGATGCCGCCTTTGATCGTGGTGGCGTTGGTTTCGGACACCGTGATCTCGATCTCGTCGGAATTCAACCGGCGCACCATGTCGCCGAACAGTTTTGCCGGCAGAACGATCTCGCCCGGCGACAGAACGTTGGCCTCGATGGTCGTCGTGATGCCCATTTCGAGGTCGTAGCCCGTCAGCGTCAGCGCGAAGCCGTCGGCTTTCATATGGATGCCTTCCAGGACGGGGATCGAGGAGCGGTTGGTCACCGCCTTCGACACGCCCGCCACAGCCTGGGACAGGCTGGAACGGTCACAGATGATTTTCATATCGTTTCTCCCTTTTTTTCAAAAAATGCACGTTACAAGAGATATTAACATCGTAGTAGCAGTAGGGGCGGCGGAAAAGTTGAAAACTCTCACGAACGCTGATTGCGCCGATGTTTTCAACATGTCACGCCGCTTTGAAAACGCGTGGAAAATTTGTGGATTCCACACAGCCCTTTTTGCCCGGTTTGAAAGCTGTGGAAAGCTGTGTGTGAATTCAACTGGAAAAGTTGAAAACTTTTTGATTTTGCCGGAAGGTTTTCCACCGTTTCGGACGGCGGTTTTGAGAACTTTTCCGGCGGGGTTTTTGTCAAAAAACAGAGCGCCTTTTCCAAAGAAAAGGACAGGCTCCCCTCTCAAGGGGAGCTGTCCCCGCAGGGGACTGAGGGGTGGATTGTATGCGCCGAGACCCCTCCGGCCCTTCGGGCCACCTCCCCTGTGAGGGGAGGCATATACAGGGGACGGCCACAAAGGCCCACCCCGGCCTGCTTACACCCGCGCAGCCCGCGGACGCACCTTTGTCCCCGAAAGCAGGGGACGGCAACAAAGGCCCACCCCGGCCAGTTTTATGTCCGGACGTTCTTGATGATGTCCTCGACGGTCTCCTCGAGGTGCATATCCTCTTCCATGCGCTCGACGATGGTGCGGATGGCGTAGCTCACGGTGGAGTGGTCGCGCCCGGAGAACTCGCTGCCGATGTCCTTCAGGCTCATGCCCGTGATCTCGCGGATGATATACATGCTCACGTTGCGCGCCGCCGCGACGTTGGCCACGCGGGACGTGCCGCGGATCATGTCGGGCGTCGTGTTGTACGTGCGCGCCACCTCGGAGATGATCTTGTCGACCGTCACCGGCACGGGCTGCAGCTCGTTCAGAATGTCCTTGATGGCGTTCTGCGCCGCGCCGATCGTCGGCCGGATGTTCTCCAAAAGGCGGTAGGCGTTCAGCTTCTTCACCGCGCCCTCGAGCTGACGGATGTTCGTCTTGAGCCGGTTCGCGATGTACTCCGCCACGTCGTCCGACAGGTCGAGACCCAGCAGGTCGGCCTTGCGGCGCACGATGGCCACGCGCATCTCAAAATCGGGCGGCTGAATGTCCGCGATGAGGCCCATCACGAAGCGGGAGCGCAGACGGTCGTCCAGGCTCTTGATCTCCTTCGGCGTGCGGTCGCTGACCAGCACGATCTGCTTGCCCGCGTTGTACAGCGCGTTGAACGTATGGAAGAACTCCTCCTGCGTCGAGACCTTGCCCGCGATGAACTGGATATCGTCCACGAGCAGAACGTCCGCCGCACGGTATTTGTCGTGCAGCTGCGCCGTCGTGCCGTTCTGGATGGCGGTGATGATCTCGTTCGTGAACGTCTCGCCGTCCACAAGGAGGATGTCGTAGTCGGGATGGTTGTGCAGGATCTCCGTGCGGATGGCGTGCAGAAGATGCGTCTTGCCGAGGCCGGAGTCGCCCCAGATGAACAGCGGGTTGTACGTGTCCGCCGGGTTCGTGGCAACGGCCAGCGCCGCCGCGTGCGCGAACTTGTTCGTGGAGCCCACGATGAAGTTGTCGAACGTCAGCGAGTAATTGCCCACCCGGCTGTTCAGCACGGGTTCCGCGCGCGTTGTCTCCGTCACGGGCGGGGGCGTCTCCGCCGGCTCTTCCTTCTTTTCCGGCACGGTGATCACCACCGTCACCTTAAAGCCCATGATCTCGCGGAACGCCTCTTCCAGAATGCCGAGGTACCGCTTCTCGATGATGCCCACCAGAAACTCCGACGTTGTGGCCAGGAGTGCGGTCACGCCGTCAAAGGAAACCGGCTCGATGCGGTCGATAAATGCATTGTATGCCGCTTCCAGTTCAATCTTCTGCCTGCAGTATTCCTTTACGGCCGCCAAAATCTCTTCAAACGAATTCATAACGTGCACAACAACTCCTTCAAAACATACATTCGTAGTATATCACATTCCGAAGGTTTGTTCAATGCTTAAATATATAATGTATAGTATAATTATAACCATAAATAGACAGTGACAAACCATGTCTTTTTAGCATG
>CALXBO010000060.1 GCA_944386565.1 uncultured Ruthenibacterium sp.
AATACAAAAAGGCGGAGAAACTTTTGTTTCTCCGCCTTTTCTGTTTTATTTCTCCGCGCTTTTCACCGGAGCGGTTTTTACGAAACCGTAGCTCTCAAGGATCTGAAAATACTTCACAAAGCGGGGATACAGCGGATCTGCTTTCTCCCCGAACTGTTCCTTTACAAGCTGCGCGATATCGTATATGCTTTTCTCGCCGTCAATCAGAGGCCAGATAAAGCTGCCTGTCTCATCAAGGTGGATATAGCTGATTTTCGGTTTTCGAAACAGCTTCTGCGCGATGGTGTTGAACACACCTTTGTTGTGGATCGAAAGCGTCACGATCCCCTTTTTCGTCGCAGTTCCACTCCACATCCGCACGGACGGGAACACGGTCGAGAAAATTCTCGACCGTGTTCCTTTTTTTGATTGCGTCGTCTCATAGTTGATTACTTGCGCACGCGGTTCTTGCCCCACAGGGAGAACTTGAGCAGCGACAGAATCACCAGCGCCAGGACCACGATGCTGCCGGCCGCGCCGAAGCTGAAGCCGCCGAGCCACGTGGTCGGGTCGATCTCAAAGACTGCCAGAATCGCCAGAGCGATGCCGACAAGGCCTTCACCGGCGATCATACCGGCGCAGTACAGCGTACCGTCGTTGTTCTGAGCGGCCTTCGTCTTCTCGTCCACCTTCTTGCGGTGATCCATGAACAGCGCGATCAGACCGCCGATCATGATGCATGCGTTGAGCTGGACGGGCAGATACAGACCGATGGCGATCGGCATGACAGGCAGGCGCAGGATCTCAAGGCAGAGCGCAATGCAGACGCCGACGAAGATCAGGCCCCAGGGCAGATCGCCGCCCATGATGCCCTCGACAAGCATCTTCATCAGGTGTGCCTGCGGCGCGGAGATCTGCGGTGAATCGAAGCCCCAGGCCGTATCCAGCAGATACAGCACGCCGCCGATCGTGAGAGCCGAGAACACAACGTCGATCAGTTCGCCGATCTGCTGTTTCATCGGCGTAGCGCCGAGCAGATAGCCGGTCTTCAGGTCCTGAGACGTATCGCCTGCGATCGCGGCGATGACGCAGATGACGGAACCGATCGCGATCGCGCCCGTCATACCGGCAATACCGGTCATACCCGTGGATTTCAGGATCAGCGTGGAGATCAGGAGCGTGGCGATTGCCATGCCCGAAACAGGGTTGTTCGTGCTGCCGACGAGGCCGACCATACGGGACGAAACCGTCGCAAAGAAGAAGCCGAACACCACGATGATGACAGCGCCGACAATGTTGACAGGGATGGCCGGGAACAGCCAGATCACCAGCGTCGTGACCAGAATGCCGATGAGAATGAGGTTCATGGGCAGGTCACGTTCCGTGCGCGCGGTACCGGCGGAAGCGCCGCCCTTCAGGCTGCGCATCGAATCCGAAAACGTGCGGACGATCAGCGGCAGCGACTTGATCAGGCTGATAAAGCCGCCCGTCGCAATGGCGCCGGCGCCGATGTACTTGACATAGTTGCTCCAGATGCCGCTCGGGCCATCCACCGCAAAAATGTTCGCGATCGTATCCGTACCCGGATAGATGACGGCATCCGCACCGAACAGGAAAATCAACGGAATCAGGACGCACCAGCCGATGACGCCGCCGACGAACATGTACGAGGAAATGCGCGGTCCGATAATGTAGCCGACGCCCACGAGCGCCGGATAGATCTGCGTGCCGATCTGAGCGCCGAAACTCTTCAGCGTCAGGTTGATCTCGCTCGGAACAACGGCGAGGCCGTCGACGATGAACTTCACAACCGCGGAAATTCCGAGGCCGGAGAACACGGTCGCGGCCTGCGCTCCGCCCTCTTCACCGGCGAGCAGAACGTCAGCGCAGGCCGTTCCTTCCGGATACGGCAGCGTGGCATGTTCGCGCACGATGAGCGCATTGCGCAGCGGGACCATGAACAGAACACCCAGGACGCCGCCGCACAGGGCGATGACCGAGATCTCCAGAAGGCCCGGCTTCTCGCCCTGGCCCTCAGCCGCCCACAGGAACAGCGCGGGAAGGGTGAAGATTGCGCCCGCAGCCAGAGATTAGCCTGCGGAACCGATCGTTTGGACGATGTTGCTCTCCAGAATGGAGTTGCGGCGCATCAGGACGCGGATAACGCCCATGGAGATAACCGCCGCAGGAATGGAGGCCGACACGGTGAGGCCGACGCGCAAGCCCAAATACGCGTTTGCCGCACCGAAAACAACTGCCAGGAGCACACCGATGATCACTGACACTGCCGTGAGTTCCGGCGTGACTTTGTCTGCCGGAATATACGGCTTGAACTCTTTGTTTTCGTTCATTGCTTCTCTTCCTTCTTTTTGTTTTTGATGGACAGGACTAAAATAGTATAGCTGATGTTCACAAATTGTACGAGATTATTTTTCAAATCGGAAATAATCAGGACAATTTTAAGTGAAATCCTGCCAAACAGTGATTCAGTCCAGAGCAGCTTTGATCTTCGCGATCATATCTGCATACTGCTCATCCGTCAGAAGGGTCTTGCCCGGATTCATCTCAAACACGCCGCCCCATTCGAAGCCGTCTTTGTACTTGGGCACAAGATGCATGTGAAGGTGACATCCGGTGTCGCCGTAAGCGCCGTAATTCACCTTGTCGGGAGAGAACGCCTTGTGGATGGCGCGAGCCGCGCGGGCCACGTCGTCGAAAAAGGCGTTGCGCTCTTCGTCGGAGATATTTACGATCTCGCTGACGTGATCCTTGTAAGCCACAATGCAGCGGCCGGGGTGGCTCTGCTCCTTGAACAGGATCAGCGAGCTGACACTGAGGTCGCAGATGTAAATACCGAACTGTTCCAGAAGCTCCCCGCGCATGCAGTAACCGCAGTTGGGATCTTTCATAAAGGTTTGCCTTCTTTCTATTATTTGTTGGCCGCCGCGACGGGAATGGCTCCGTAGTTGCGGACGCTCAGCACATAGCAGGAGCCCGCTCCGAACACCGTATCCATCGTATTGCGGTAAGTATCGAGAAGATCATAGGGCACGAATGCCTGGATCGTACCGGCGAATCCGCCGCCCTGCAGACGCCACGCACCGCGGCCTTCCAGAACGTGCTGCGACAGCGCCACGCCGAGGGCAACTCCCTGCTCTCTCGGTTTCTTGATGCTGTACGCGTTCTGATTGTACTCGAACGAGGAGTGGCCGCCGTTGATGATGTGCTTGAGGAAATCCTCAAAGCGGTCTTCGGAAATCGCGCGGTAAATCTCCTGTGCGCGGCGGCACTCGGCGAAGAAATGGATCGCGCGGAGCACGGCGCGGTCGCCGAGCTTTTCACGGACGTCCGCGATGTTGGCAAACAGTTCCGCCTCATCGACTTCGCGGAGCACTTTCTTCCCGAAATAAGCGGCGACGCCTTCCATCTCGCTGCGGATCGAAGCGTAGTCATCCGTCAGATCGGCATGGCTTCCCTTCGTATCCGTAATGCAGAGAGCGAACCCGTGTTTGGCGAGATCAAAACCGACCTTGTTCACAACGGGGTTCGACGGGTCCTTGAAGTCGATGGTGATCGCACTGCCCACGGAGCACGCCGTCTGGTCCATCAGGCCGCAGGGCTTGTCGAAGAACACGTTTTCAGCATACTGGCTCATCTTGGCGATGTCGACCGCAGAAAAACGTCCCTCGTTGTATTCGCCGTTGAAAATCGCGCCGATGATCACTTCGAACGCAGCCGAGCTGGAGAGGCCGGAGCCGCGGAGCACGTTCGACGTGGTAAACGCGTCGAAGCCGCCGACGGCGCCTCCCTCGCGGACGATTGCCGCCGCCACGCCGCGCACCAGCGCCGCAGAACGCCCCTTCTCGCTGTCGCGCGGAGCAAGTTCCGTGACATTGACAACGTCCATGTTGTCGAATCCGGCCGACTTCACGCGGGCGATGTTCTCGTCGTTTCTGGACACAACGGCGATCACGTCCAGATTGACGGCCGCCGCCATGACAACGCCGTTGTTGTGGTCGGTGTGGTTTCCGCCGATCTCCGTGCGGCCCGGCGCGGAATAGAGAACGACATCGCGTCCCTCTCCGAACAGCGCCTCGAACTCCTTCACGGCATTCACGTAGCGCTCCCGCTGCGCGGAAACCGTTGCGTCGTTGTCGGCATACAAATTGCGAATCGCGGTATCGTAAGCACCGCTCTGGATTTCACGAATCAGATCTTTTGTTGCGGACATGATACATCCACCTCCGTGTTTACTTATGATTTATTATATCAAACGAAACCCTCCGGGTAAATGC
>CALXBO010000061.1 GCA_944386565.1 uncultured Ruthenibacterium sp.
GTCAAGACCATCGACTGGTATCTCGCCAACGAGGAGTGGATGGCGAGCGTCACCAGCGGCAACTATCAGAAATACTACGAGGAAATGTACAAGAACCGCTGAAAAAAACGCCCCGGCCGGATCGGACATCCGGCCGGGGTTTTTTCGGTTTTATTTTCCGGCAAAGCGCCGCTCACATCAGCAGTTCGAGCCCGCGGTGGAGCACCTCGATGCGCACGCTGCGCTGGGCGGGTCCTTCTTCGCCGTCGAGCGTCCAGGGAGTGTCGTCCTCGAAGCAGAACTCCGCGTTTTGCACGCGCGACACGCGCAGCAGATCGCCGTCCGGCTTCTGCGTCATCAGGCACGTCACGAGACGCTGCAGTTCCAACACATTCTGCGGACGGCGGATGAGCACCATCTCGAACATACCGTCGTCGAGTTCGACGTTCATCGCGTCGGGCAGCGCCATGCCGCCGATGTGGGTGGTGTTCGTCACGCTGCCGTACCAGAATTCCTCCTCAAACTCCTCCCCGTCCGCTTTGACGCGCACGCGCCAGCCCTGTGCGAGGTTGAGCCGCCGCGCCCCCTCCGCGATGTACGCGAAGTGCCCCAGCGCGTTCTTTGCCTCCTGCGGGGTCTGGTATGACACCTCCGTGAACATGCCGAACGCCGCGATGTAGCAGAACGCGCGGCCGCAGGCGAGGCCGACGTCGAGCGTTCGCGTGCGCAGCGCCGCGATGGCGGCACACGCCTCGTCCGTGCTTCGGCCCGTCAGGCCCATTGTGGCGGCGAAGTCGTTCGTTGAACCGGACGGAAAATACCCCACCGGCACGCGCTTTGCGCACAGCAGCGCGTCGTTGACGGCGTAGTGCAGCGTGCCGTCGCCGCCGCAGCACACGAGCGCGTCGTAGCGCCCGGTGTCCAGCAGTTCCCGCGTGGGCGCCGCGCCCACCGGCACGGCCGTGACGAGCGCACCCGCGCGCGACAGACCCGTCACGATGGGCTCAAGCATCTGGGCCGCGCGCCGCTTGCCCGAATCCGGATTGTATGTGAGCAGAATGTTTGCCGGCATGACAGTTTCCTCCCTGAAAGCAGCGCGGGCCGCGGCACAAAGCCGCGGCCCGCGCGTCCGTCTGTTTGCTTATTCGTGGCACGTGTGGCTGCCGCAGGTGTGGTCACCGCCGTGGCAGGTGTGCTCCGCGCCGTGATGGGTGCACATGGTGTCGGGGTCATAGACGAGCGAACCCGCGACAAGGGCGTTCACCGCGTCGTCCGCGCTGCCCGTGACGCCCGGATAAAGCCGGATGCCCGCTTCGGCCAGAGCCGTGCGCGCGCCGCCGCCGATGCCGCCGCAGATGAGCGTATCGACGCCCAGCGCTTTCAGAAAGCCCGCCAGCGCGCCGTGGCCGCTGCCGTTCGTGGGCGCGAGCGTGCGCGAGACGACCTTGCCGTTCTCGACGTCGTACACCGCGAACGTCTCGGTGTGGCCGAAGTGGCCGAACACATTCCCGTTTTCGTATGTGACTGCGATCCTCATTTGAATCTCCGCTTCCTTTCCAATATCAAAGCAGCGTGACGCCCGCCTCACGGCAGGCCTCGCGCGTGGCCTTGTCCCAGATGGATGCCTGCACCTCGCCGACGTGCGCCTTGCCCAGCAGCAGCATGCACAGGCGGCTCTGCCCGATGCCGCCGCCGATCGTGAGCGGCAGTTCGCCCGCGAGCAGCATTTTGTGGAACGGCAGTTCGGCGCGCTCCTCACACCCAGCCTCTTTCAGCTGCGCGGCGAGGCTCTTCTCGTCGACGCGGATGCCCATGCTCGACAGCTCCAGCGCGCACTGCAGCGGCTCGTGCCAGAACAGCAGGTCGCCGTTGAGCGCCCAGTCGTCGTAGTCGGGCGCGCGGCCGTCGTGGCGCTGCCCGCTGCGGAGTTTGCCGCCGATCTGCTGGATGAACACCGTCTTGTGCTCGCGGCACACGGTGTTCTCGCGCTCCTTGGGCGTGAGGTCCGGATACATGTCCTCAAGCTCCTGCGAGGTGAAGAACACCGGCTCGCGCACCAGTTCCGTCTCAAGTTCCGGGAACTGCCAGCGCAGCTCGTCGAGCGTGCCGCACACAGCGTGCACGATGGCGCGCACGGTGGCGCGCAGATACGCTTCGGTGCGGTCTTCACGCGTGATGACCTTCTCCCAGTCCCACTGGTCGACGTAGACGGAGTGCAGGTTGTCGAGCTCCTCGTCGCGGCGGATGGCGTTCATATCGGCCACGAGGCCTTTTCCGGGGTAGAAATTGTACTCGTGCAGCGCAAGGCGCTTCCACTTCGCCAGCGAGTGCACCACTTCGGCGTTGATGCCCGCAGCGGGGATGTCGAACGCGACGGGGCGCTCGACGCCGTTGAGGTTGTCGTTGAGGCCGGTGGCCGGATCGACGAACAGCGGCGCGGTGACGCGCTTGAGGCGCAGCGCGCTGCACAGTTTGGTGAAGAAGTTCTGCTTGATGACGCCGATGGCGCGCTGCGTCTCATACAGCCCCAGCGGCGTGGAATACCCCTTCGGAATGACGGTCGGCATACAAAGTCCCCCTCGCTTTTACTTTCCCAATCCCAAACGGACCGCAGCTCTCTGCGGTCCGTTTTATTATACTATACTCCGGCCCGCTTCGCAAGCGAGGCGGCGTCCCGTCAAAAAAGCGGGCGGAATCTTGTGGAAGTTTGCCGTTGTGCGGTTTGCGCAAACCCGGTATACTTGTATTTGTAGCAATACCGCATTCAGTTGCCTGCCGAGAGACGAGAGAGCGCAGGAAAGCAGAGGCCTGCTTTCCTGTGCTCTTTTTTCAACGCAGTGAAAAAAATCAGGGAGTGATTTCATATGCCGAAGTACATTATGGCGCTCGATCAGGGCACGACGTCGTCCCGCGCCATCCTGTTCGACGACAGCCAGAACATCGTCGAGCTGGCACAGCGCGAGATCAGCCAGATCTACCCGCGCGAGGGATGGGTGGAACACGACGCGATGGAGATCTGGTCCACGCAGTATTCCGTGATGATGGAAGTGCTCGCGAAGAGCGGCGTGGACGCGCACGACATCGCCGCCATCGGCATCACGAACCAGCGTGAGACGGCCGTCGTCTGGGACAAGGAGTCCGGCCGGCCCATCCACAACGCTCTGGTGTGGCAGTGCCGCCGCACCGCGCCCGCCGTCGACAAACTCATCGCGGACGGCCTGTCCGACATGATCCGTGAAAAGACGGGGCTCATTCCGGACGCATACTTTTCGGCGACGAAGGTGCAGTGGATCCTCGACCACGTGGAGGGCGCGCGCGAGCGCGCACAGCGCGGCGAGCTTCTCTTCGGCACGGTGGACTCGTGGCTTTTGTGGAAGCTGACGGGCGGCAAGGTGCACGCCACCGACCGCACGAACGCCTCGCGCACCATGCTGTACAACATCCACACGCTGGACTGGGACGACGAGCTGCTGGCGCTGTTCGGCATCCCCCGGTGTATGCTGCCCGAGGTGTGCCCGTCGTCGCGCATCTACGGCACGGCCGACCTCGGCGGCGAGAACGTGCCCATCGCGGGCATCGCGGGCGATCAGCAGGCCGCGCTGTTCGGCCAGGGCTGCTTTGACCGCGGGCAGGCGAAGAACACGTACGGCACGGGCTGCTTCCTGTTGATGAACACCGGCACGGAGGCGTGCGTGAGCGAGAACCAGCTGCTGACGACCATCGCGGCGACGCTCGAACACGAGCCCGTGCAGTATGCGCTCGAGGGCAGCGTGTTCGTGGGCGGCGCGGTCATCCAGTGGCTGCGCGACGAGATGCGTTTCTTCACCGAGAGCCGCGACGCGGAGTACTACGCCAAGAAAGTGCCCGACACCGGCGGCGTGTACCTCGTGCCCGCGTTCACGGGGCTGGGCGCGCCGTACTGGGACATGTACGCGCGCGGCGCGCTGTTCGGGCTGACGCGCGGCACGAGCCGCGACCACATCATTCGCGCGGCGCAGGAGAGCATCGCGTACCAGTCGGCTGACCTCGTGGCCGCGATGGAAAAGGATACGGGCCTTTGCATCCCCGAGCTGAAGGTGGACGGCGGCGCGAGCCGCGACAGCTTCCTGATGCAGTTCCAGGCGGACATCCTCGGCAAGTCGGTGCGCCGCCCGATGATCCGCGAGACGACGGCGCTGGGCGTAGCGTATCTGGCCGGCCTTGCGACGGGCGTGTGGCAGACGAAAGACGACATCCGCCGCCTGTGGAAGTGCGACGTGACGTACGAGCCGGACATGGACGA
>CALXBO010000062.1 GCA_944386565.1 uncultured Ruthenibacterium sp.
TTGTCCAGATTGACGAGCAGGATATCGTCGTACTTCTTCAGCATGTAATAGACGAAGTTCGAGCCGATGAAACCGGCGCAGCCGGTGATCAGATATTTTTTCATAGAGTTATTCTCCTGTCTGGGTTAGTTTCCGTCCCAATGTTCAAAATAACAGGCAAGCGCGTCGCGCCAGGGGCGCATCTCGTCGCCCACGGTGCAGCGCAGCATGCGGTTGTCCAGTGCGCTCCACGCGGGGCGGTCGGCCGACGCGGGATTTTTCGCCTTGTACTCGGCGCTCGTGCAGGGCGCGACCGTCGCGTCCACTCCCGCGAGACGGATGATCTCGCTGGCAAAGTCGTACCACGAGCACACGCCCTCGCCGGTGCAGTGGTACACGCCGAACTCTTCCGTCACGGCGAGTTTCAGCAGATGGTGCGCAAGGTCGGCGGCGTTCGTCGGGTTGCCCAGCTGGTCGTTCACGACCGTCAGCGCGCCGAACTTCTTTCCGGCGTTGACCATCGTCTTGACGAAGTTCTTGCCCACATAGCCATACAGCCACGCGGTGCGCACGATGAACCAGCGCGAGCAGAATTTCTGAACATATTCCTCGCCAAGCAGCTTCGTCTTGCCGTACATGGACTTCGGACAGGGGAGTTCGCACTCACTCAGGGGCGCGTCGCCCTCGCCTCGGAACACGTAGTCCGTCGAGACGTGGATCAGCTTCGCACCGGCCTCCTCGGCGGCGATGGCAAGATTGCGCGCGCCCAGCGCGTTAACCTTAAAGGCGTCATCCGGATGGCTTTCACAGCCGTCCACATTGGTGTACGCAGCGCACGAGATGATAACATCCGGCGCGTGATGGCGCACAAAAGAGGACACCGCCGACAGATTGGTGATGTCGAGCGTGTCGACGTCTGTTGCGATGACCGTAGCGTGAAGCAGTTTCTTCGGCAGAGGGCCGAGTTCTGTTTCACCGCGGGTCAGACAGCGGCACAGTTCTGTGCCGAGCTGACCGTTTGCACCTGTAATCAGTATTTTCATGCGTTGTTCCTCGCTTTTCAATGCTCAATAGCGGATCCTGTTGTCGGCCACGGAGCGCAGGTGCTGCCCGTACGGGCTCTTGCCGTAGCGATCGGCGCTCTCCAGCAGTTTCTCCTTGCTGATCCAGCCGTTCTTATACGCAATTTCTTCCGGCGCGGAGATCTTGATGCCCTGGCGCTTTTCCACCATGCGCACAAAGTCGGCGGCGTCCACGAGGCTGTCCATCGTGCCGGTGTCGAGCCACGCAAATCCGCGGCCGAGCAGCTGCACGTCGAGATCCTTGTCCTGCAGATACATGTCGTTCAGTGTCGTGATCTCCAGCTCACCGCGCGCGGAGGGCTTTACCTTCTTCGCTTTTTCCACCACGCGGTTGTCGTAGAAATACAGGCCCGTGATGGCGTAGTTGGACTTCGGGTGCTCGGGCTTTTCCTCCACGCTGATGACATGGCCGTCCTCGTCGAATTCCACGATGCCGAAGCGCTCCGGGTCGTTGACATAGTAGCCGAACACGGTAGCGCGGCCGTTCTCCTCGGCGTTCTTCACCGCGCTTTTCAGAATGCGGGAGAATCCGTTGCCGTAGAAGATGTTGTCGCCGAGCACCATCGCGCACGCGTCGTCGCCGATGAACTCTTCGCCGAGCAGGAACGCCTGCGCAAGGCCGTCCGGAGAGGGCTGCACCTTGTACGAAAAGCGCACGCCGTACTGGCTGCCGTCGCCGAGAAGATGCTCGAAGCGGGGCGTGTCCTCGGGGGTGGAGATGATGAGAATGTCCTGGATGCCCGCGAGCATCAGTGTAGACAGCGGGTAATAGATCATCGGTTTGTCATACACGGGCAGGAGCTGCTTGGATGTTACCATTGTCAGCGGATAGAGCCGCGTGCCGGCGCCGCCGGCCAGAATGATACCTTTCAATTTGCTCGTTCTCCTTTTTTATGGATTCAAACGGGCTAAGTACCGCCCACACACTTACAAATCAGAAAAGCCGGAACCCCCACTTGTGCCAGTAGTGCAGCATCGAGCGGATCTGCATGGTGAAGCTGCTCAGCTTTTTGTTGGGGTCTCGGTGCCATGCGTGATGCACATACGTAACGGGAACATAGAATACCTTGCCGTATTTCTGTGCCTCACGCGTGATGTCGGCGTCTTCCACGTACATGAAATAGCTTTCATCAAATCCGCCCATACGGCGGAATACATCCGTCCGGATCACAAAGAAACATCCGGTGCAGAAGTCGATCTCACGCGGGATGCTCAGATCTTCGTCGAGCATCAGATAATGCCGTTCCACGCCTTTGAGAAAGGGGAGGGGGAGCTGGCGCGCCAGTAAAGCCGCGAATGTAGGGCGGCGTTTTGCGGTGTACTGCTCTTCCCCCGAGGGATATTTCAACCGGGGCGTCGCCATGACGACGTCGGGATGGTCGTCCATCCAACTGCACAGGGCGGAGATGCTGTCCTCCTCCAGCGTGATGTCGGGGTTCACGACAAAATGATAACAGGACGTGAGCATCGGGATCACGGCGTTGTGGCCTTTCCCGAATCCCACGTTTTCCGCAAGGCGAACGACATGCACATTGTCAGGAAACGGCATTTTCTCCAGAGCCTGTCCGGCTCCGTCCGGCGAATTGTTGTCCACCAGATATATCTCCAGGGGATACTGCGTGTGTTCAAGCAGCGAACGGGCTGCCCGCGCAGCTTCATCAGCGCCTTTGTAAACGACGATACAGGCGCTTGCACGGGGGTTCTCCATGCGTCTCCTCCTTGAAAATCTGCTTTCCTATATATTATATCCCATATGATCCGTTTTGTCCATGAACAAACACAGCGGGCATTTCCGCGCATACAGCGTCCGATGCTGGACACCCTATAAGGGCGGGGAGGGAGCCGGATGCGCAGAAAGATGGTTTTGTTCGCGGTGGGCGGCACGGGTTACAGCATGCTGGAAATCCTGTACCGCGGCAGGACACACTGGACGATGGCGGTGCTCGGCGGGCTTTGCCTGATGCTGCTGGCATCCATCGTCCGCCGCAGGCCGCACTGGCCGCTGTGGAAACTCAGCGCGGCGGGGGCTGCGGCCGTCACCCTCGCGGAGTTGGCCGCGGGGCTGCTCGTCAACCGGATTCTCGGCTGGGGCGTCTGGGATTATTCCGCGCAGCCGCTCAATCTCTGGGGTCAGATCTGTCCGCGCTTTTCGATCTACTGGCTGTGTCTGTCATACGCCGCATGCGGTGTGATGCGCAGGTTCGGCGGTGCCGAACGAAAAAAGCGCCGGGACTTCGACGCCCATGCCGTCCCGCCCGGCGAAGCCGTGGAAGTCGGCGCCGGCGGTGGTGAACAGGGCGGAGCGCGCGGCGATGCCGTGCAGAAACTCCCGCTGCGCGAGGGAGAACGAAAGGTAATCGGCCTCGAGCCCCTCCGCGCCGCGCTCTTTCAGAACCGGGACCGCGCCGGCGACGGAAGCCTCTGACAGAATCCGCTTCTGAAAGCTCCGGTAGATGTGAAAGGGTGCGCCCAGACTGCTTGCCCGCCCGCGCTGCGGATGGCTTCAACGGCTTCGGCGCTCGTCAGATTTGCGGCCGAGAGCCGTGCTGAATAGCGCGCTGACAGATCCGACACAGTGCAGCGCTCCTGCGCGGAGCGGCAGAGCGTTTCCGCGTACTGCTGCACATCGGAGAGCTGCATCAGCCGGTTGCAGCGGATGGGAACGTCTTCGATGCGCACCGGAAGACCCGCGCCGCGCAGGTCGGCGCACAGGGACTCGAACAGCGCGCGCATACGGACGGCGCGGCGCTCCAACGGACGGTTCAGCCCGGGCGCATCCTCCCGGATGCCGTACCCGAGAATATGGACGGAGAACGGGGCTTCGTTCGGAAGAAAGAGTTCCTCACAGGTTGTGATCTCGACGCCCGGCACGAATGCGATGTGCCCTGCGGCGGCGCGGCGGGCTGCCGCGATGCCGGCGGTGGTGTCGTGATCCGTGACGGCGATCTGGACAAGTCCGCGTGCGCATGCGTGCGCGACGAGCTGTTCCGGGGTCATCGTGCCGTCCGAACAGCTTGTGTGAAGGTGAAGATCGACCGGCAAGTGCATTCCACTCCTGTCGTATTCATGAAAAGGCCGCTGCCGGTATTCCGGCAGCGGCCTTTTGATTCATATAAGAACCACAAGCTATGCTTGTGGGCGAATATAGCACGAGCGTTGATACGGAAAAAAAGAACCTCCTTT
>CALXBO010000063.1 GCA_944386565.1 uncultured Ruthenibacterium sp.
GGCGTTGAAGCTCATCACGCACTACATGGGGGCGTATTCGGGGCGCATCGCCCTCTCGATCTTCATCAAGTTCCTCGGCTCGGTGACGGAGCTCGCCATCCCCTACATCCTCGCGCACCTCATCGACGAGGTCGTGCCGCTGCGCAGCGGCGCGCTGGTCGCGCTGTGGGGCGCGCTGATGATCCTCACGGCCGTGGCCACGCGCCAGTTCAACGTGTGCGCGAACCGCATCGCCGTCGACAACGCGCACCGCGTGTCGTACGACGTGCGTCAGGCGCTGTTCACAAAGACGGCGAACCTCTCCGGCACGCAGTTCGACGCGTTCGGCCTGCCCAGCCTTATCAGCCGCATGACGAGCGACAGCTACAACGTGCAGACGTGCGTGCAGGCGCTGCAGACGATGTGCACGCGCATCCCCATCCTGTTGTTCGGCGGCATCGCCGCCACCATGCTGATGGACCCCGTGCTCGCGTCCATCCTGTGCGTCATCGTGCCGGTGCTGCTCGTCGTCATCCTCACGGTGTCGCGCTACGGCATCCCCTTGTACCACCGCGTGCAGGACCGTCTCGACGACGTGGTGCGCACGATGCGCGAGGACATCACCGGCATCCGCGTCGTGAAGGCGCTGTCGAAAACCGAATACGAAAAGCGGCGCTTTGCGGGCGTGAACGACGCGATGACGCGCGCCGACGTGCTCGCCAGCACCGTCATGGCCGTGCCCGGCCCGTTCATGCAGATGTGCCTGAACACCGGGCTCACCATCGTCGTGTGGTTCGGCGCGCAGCGCGTGTACAGCGGCGCCATCAAGCCGGGCGTCATCCTCGCGTTCCTCACGTATTTCAACATGATCATGCAGGGCGCGATGGGCGTGAACCGCATCTTCATGATGCTCAGCAAGGCCACCGCGTCGGCCAACCGCATCGCGGGCGTGCTCGCCGCCGGGGACGACCAGAAGGTGCTGCCCGCGTCCGCGTGCAAAGAGCCCGCGGGCGATGAGTTCATCCGCTTCGAGCACGTCGATTTCCGCTACGGCGAGGGCAGCGAGAACGGCTCGTTCGCGGGCGCGGAGCGCGGCAAGTGCCTGAGCGATATCAGCTTCGCGCTCAAACGCGGCGAGAGCCTCGGCATCATCGGCCCCACCGGCTGCGGCAAGACGACCATCGTCAATCTGCTCATGCGCTTTTACGACGCGCAGTCCGGCGGCGTGTTCGTGGACGGGCGCGACGTGCGCAGCTATGAAAAGGACGAACTGCGGCGCAAATTCGGCGTCGTGTTCCAGAACGACATGGTGTTTTTCAACACGCTGCGCGAGAACATCCGCTTCGGCCGCGAGCTCGACGACCGCGAGCTCATGCGCGCCGTGGAGGACGCCGCCGCGTCCGAGTACATCGGCTCGCTCGAGGGCGGGCTCGACTACCGCGCCGACATCAAGGGCGCGAACCTCTCCGGCGGCCAGAAGCAGCGGCTTCTCATCTCCCGCGCCCTCGCGGGCGACCCCGAGATCCTCATTCTCGACGACTCGTCCTCCGCGCTCGACTACAAGACCGACGCGGCGCTGCGCCGCGCCATCTTCGAGCATCACGCGCACTCCACCACCATCCTCATCGCGCAGCGCGTCAGCTCCGTGCAGAACATGACGCACATCCTCGTGCTCGACAACGGCCGATGCATCGGCTACGGCACGCACGCCGAACTGCTAAAGACGTGTCCCGCATACCGCGAGACGTACCGCGCCCAGATGGGCGCGCTGGACTGAGAGGGGGCACGCGCAATGGCAGGAAGAAACCGGACCGGAAAAATCGAAAAACCGAAGGACGCCAAGCGCACGCTGCGGCGCATCGCCGCGTACACGATGCGCTACCGCGCGGCGTTCGCCGTGCTGCTCGTGTGCACGCTCGCCAGCAACGCGGGCAACCTGCTGGGCCCCGCGTTCGCGGGCAAGGCCATCGGCGCGGCCGTCGGCGAGGGAAACGTCGATTTCCCCGTCGTGGCCTATTACGCCAAGTGCATGCTGGCGGCGTACCTCTTCAGCAACCTTCTCTCGTTCCTCGTCAATCAGGGCATGATGCGTCTCGGCCGCCGCGTGGCGAACCGCATGCGTCGCGACGTGTTCGACAAGCTCATGGCCCTGCCCGTCAGCTATTTTGACCGCAATCAGGCGGGCGACATCATCAGCCGCGTGTCGTACGACATCGACGTCGTCACCACGTGCATCTCCGCCGACCTCGTGCAGATCCTCACCGGCCTTGTCACGGTGGCGGGCTCGCTCGCGATGATGCTCGTCATCTCGCCGCCGCTCGTCGCGTGCATCGCCGTCACCGTGCCCGCGTCCATCCTCTTCACGCGCTCGATGAGCCGCCGCACGCGCCCGCTGTACTCGAAGCGCAGCGCCGCCTACGGCACGATGAACGGCTACGTCGAGGAGATGTTCTCCGGCCAGAAGACCATCCTCGCCTACGCCTATGAGGACGGCGTGTGCCGCGAGTTCAGCGCCATCAATCAGGCCGCGGCCGACGCGTACTGCGCCGCCGACACGCTCGGCATGAGGACGGGCCCCACGGTCAACCTCTTCAACAACCTCGGCCTGTCCATCGTCGGCATCGCGGGCGCGGCGCTGTACATGGCAGGCGCGGCAGGCATGGAGCAGATCTCGTCGTTCGTGCTCTACTCCCGCAAGTTCTCAAGCCCCATCAATGAGGTGGCGAACATCCTCAACGAGATCTATTCCGCCCTCTCCGCCGCCGAGCGCGTGTTCGCATTGCTCGACGAAGCGGAGGAACCCGCCGACGCGCCGGATGCCATCGAGCTCCGTGATGTGCAGGGCAGCGTCGAGGCGCGGCACGTCAGCTTCGGCTACGTGCCGGGCAAGACCATCCTGCACGATATGAACCTCACCGCCGAGCCCGGCCGGACCATCGCGGTCGTCGGCCACACCGGCGCGGGCAAGACGACGCTCATCAACCTGCTGATGCGCTTCTATGATGTGGACTCCGGCGAGATTTATGTGGACGGCCACGAAGTGCGTGCCGTCACGCGCGACTCGCTGCGCCGCTGCTACGCGATGGTGCTGCAGGACACGTGGGTGTTCGAGGGCACGGTGTTCGCGAACATCGCCTACGGCCGCGAGGGGGCGACGATGGACGACGTCGTGCGCGCCGCGAAGGCCGCGCGCATCCACGACGCGATCCTGCGCCTGCCCAAAGGGTACGACACCGTCATCAACGAGGACGGCACGAACATCAGCAAGGGGCAGAAACAGCTTCTCACCATCGCGCGCGCGATGCTGTGCGACGCGCCGATGCTCATTCTCGATGAAGCGACGAGCAACGTCGACACCGAGACCGAGCAGAAGGTGCAGACGGCCATGCGCGAGCTCATGCGCGGCAAGACCTCGTTCGTCATCGCGCACCGCCTCTCGACCATCCAGAACGCCGACCGCATCCTCGTGATGGACCACGGCGACGTCGTCGAGCAGGGCACGCACGACGAGCTCATGCAAAAGCGCGGCGCGTACTACGCGCTCTACGCCGCGCAGTTTGAGTGAGACAGTTCTGCCTCCCCTTGCGAGGGGAGGTGGGTGAGCGCGGCGAACCCGGAGGGGGGAGCGCGGCGGGGCAGCCACCCCACCGCCCCTTGCGGGGCACCTCCCCTGAAAGGGGAGGCGAAAAGTGCTCCCCGGCAGAACGCGCTAAAGGGCAGCATCGCCTCCCCTCGAGAGGGGAGATGGGTGAGCGCAGCGAACCCGGAGGGGAGGAGTGCGGCGGAGCAGCCACCCCACCGCCCCTTGCGGGGCACCTCCCCTGAAAGGGGAGGCGAAAAGTGCTCCCCGGCAGAACGCGCTAAAGGGCAGCATCGCCTCCCCTCGAGAGGGGAGATGGGTGAGCGCAGCGAACCCGGAGGGGAGGAATTCGCCGCGCGTGGCAGTCACCCCACCGCCCCTTGCGGGGCACCTCCCCCGGAAGGGGAGGCGAAAAGTGCTCCCCGGCAGAACGCGCTAAAGGGCAGCATCGCCTCCCCTCGAGAGGGGAGATGGGTGAGCGCAGCGAACCCGGAGGGGAGGAATTCGCCGCGCGTGGCAGTCACCCCACCGCCCCTTGCGGGGCACCTCCCCCGGAAGGGGAGGCGAAAAGTGCTCCCCGGCAGAACGCGCT
>CALXBO010000064.1 GCA_944386565.1 uncultured Ruthenibacterium sp.
CCCTGCGGGCCCATCGGGCCCGGTTCGCCCTGCGGGCCCGTCGGCCCCGGCTCGCCCTGCGGGCCCATCGGGCCCGGTTCGCCGGACGCACACTCCGAGCAACAGCACCGGCAGCAACATCTGCAGCATGGTTTTCCGTCTTTTCCCCAATTCAAATGTAAGCTCATCTCGTTCCCTCCTGTACTTCGCCTGAAAATATATTCTTTTTCATTATATGAATCCCGGCAAAAATCGTTCCCGAATCCTCCTTCTGCTTCCCGTCGTCTTCGCATAATTATCCAAAAAAGACAAAAAATTTCATGGTCACAATCCAAAGGCAATCATGTTATACTTATTTCATGGACAAAAGTGCGGCGGGCGGGACCTATCCCGCAGCTGCCTGTAAGGAAGGGAGATGTTGCGATGGAGCAGGTCAGAATTTCTGCCCGCGTCAAGGGTACGATTGAGGCGGACGGGCTCCGGTTCAAGGATCTTGACGGAACGGGAGTGCTGAAACCGTATGAGGACTGGCGCCTGTCTCCGGAAGAGCGTGCCCGCGACCTCGTGGAGCGCATGACGGATGAGGAAAAAGCCGGTATGTTTGTCATCAATTCCCAGATGATGGGTATCTCCGTGAAACCCGGAAAGGCGACGAGCCACGGCGGGCTTCTGTCGGAGATCCATGAGGAAATTCCCATGCGGGGCCGGCCGACAATGCAGTATCCGACCACGTATAAACTTGCGACATGGCACGTCCGGCACTTTATCGTGCGCGAAAATGCCAAAGCAAGCGAGCTGGCCGCATGGGTCAACGCAATGCAGGAAGTATGCGAGGGCACGCGGCTCGGCATCCCGTGCATCGTGGCCTCCAACTCGAAGAACGAGAGCGCTGATATCCGGTGCAGCGCCGAAGAAGAGTCGAACCGCTTCACAACGTTCCCCGGTACTCTGGGGCTCGCGGCGGCGAACGACATGGCGCTCATCGACGAATTCGCCTCCGTTGTGCGCAGGGAATTCATGGCGGCAAATCTCCGCAAAGGATATATGTACATGGCGGACTGCGCCACCGACCCGCGATGGTTCCGCACGTTCGGCACCTTCGGTGAAGATCCGCAACAAATCAGTGAGATCATCACACATATCATCCGCGGCATTCAGGGAGAGGCGCTGAACGCCCGCAACGTAGCGCTGACGACCAAGCATTTTCCCGGCGGCGGCGCGCGCGAAAACGGATTTGATCCGCACTATGCTGAGGGAAAGTACAACTGCTATGCCACACCGCACAGCATGGAAACCTATCATCTGCCCGCGTTCCGGGCCGCCGTCGCGGCGGGCACGTCGGCGGTCATGCCGTATTACGCCATCCCGTCGAACGCCAAGTCTGCCTTCCCGCAGAACGGCGCGGACAAGTTCGACGAGGAAATCGCATTCGCCTACAACCGCCAGTTCATCAACGGTATGCTGCGCGGCGAGCTGGGCTTTGACGGTGTCGTCAACTCCGACACCGGCGTTCTCTCCGCAATGGCGTGGGGCGCAGAAGAATTTTCCAAGGCGGGGCGCGCCGCGCGCGTGCTGCGCGCGGGCACGGATCTCGTGTCCGGCGAGGACGATCCTGCTCCGTTTCTCGAGGCGATCCGGAAGGGCTTTGTCGACCGCGAGACCGTCGACCGCGCCGTGTGCCGTCTTCTGACGGAATTGTTCCGTCTGGGACTGTTTGAAGATCCTTACACAGACGAAACGGCCGCTGACGCGCTCGTCAACACGGAAGAGAGCCGCGCCGCCGCATACCGCGCACATCAGAAGAGCGTTGTGGCTCTGAAAAACAAAGGCGCGCTGCTGCCTCTGACTTCTGAAAAGCTGGCCGGCAAAAAAGTGTACGTCGAGATGATGATGCGCACCGACTACACGGAAGAAGAACTTCAGGCGATGGCGCTGTCCGGTTCGGGAGCTGACCCGAAGGAGACGATTGCCGCGTTCGCCGGAGCCGTGCGCAAGGATCATCCCGACTGGACGTTCACAGACGATTACCGCGATGCCGACGTGGCCATTCTGCTGCTGAAGCCGACCAGCGGCAGCTACTTTGAAGCGACCAAAAGTTATCTGGAACTGAATGTCTGCCGCGAGACCGGGATCGACGTCGATCACATCCGCGCCGTGCGGGAGGCTGTGCCGCATGTGGTGATGCACGTCAATCTGAATCTGCCGTACCTGCTGACAAACGTCGAGCCGATGGCTGACGCGCTTACGGTCGGGTTCGACACATTCACGAAAGCCGCGCTCGATGTGATCTCAGGTGCCGCGCCCGCGCAGGGGCGGCTGCCCATCACGCTTCCGGGCAGCGACGCCGCCATTGCCGTGGATGAAAACGGCATCTGTGCCAGCCCCAACGATGTGCCCGGTTACGACAAGCACAAATACATGAAAAACGGCCTGACTTACGCCTACCGCGACGCGCTCGGCAACGAGTACCGGTACGGCTTTGGCCTTACATTTTGAACAGAAAGAAGGAATCTGACATGGTTGATCTGAAAGCAAAACCGTATTATCTCTCCGACGAAGACATTCAGTGGGTGGAAGACACCATCGCGTCGATGACGGACGAGGAAAAAGTGGGCCAGCTCTTCGTAAACATGGTGACGGACTTCACGCCCGAGGGCATCAGGAAAGTAGCTGACACCTATCATCCCGGCGCGCTGCGCTATCACAACAAGCCCGCGGCCGAGCTGTGGGACATGGTGGACACGTTCCAGAAGTGCAGCCGCATTCCCCTGCTCGTAGCCAGCAACTGTGAAGCGGGCGGCAACGGCGGCGTCGGCGGCGGCACGGGCGTTGCGTGCGGCGCCGCTTCGGCGGCTTCCCGCGATCCGAGCGTCGCCTACCGCGCGGCCAAGGTCGGCGGCACAGAAGCCATGGCCATCGGCTCCAACTGGAACTTCGCTCCCATTGTCGACCTGCTGCAGAACTGGCGCAACACGATCGTGCAGACCCGCTCGTTCTGCGCCGACCCCGACCGTACGGTTGAACTGGCGAAAGCGTTCATCAAGGGCACGGAGGAGTGCGGCATGGCCACCACCATCAAGCACTTCCCGGGCGACGGCACGGAAGAGAACGACCAGCACCTGATGATGGGCATCAACGACCTCGGCTGCGAGGAGTGGATGGACTCGTTCGGCAAGGTGTACAAGGAACTGATCGACGCAGGCGTCAAGACGATCATGGCGGGCCACATCGCGCAACCCGCATGGCAGCGCCGTCTCGCCGGACGCGATCTCGACGACCACGAGATCCTGCCTGCTACGCTGTGCCCGGAACTCATCACCGGTCTTCTGAAAGAAAAGCTCGGATTCAACGGTCTTGTCGTGACGGACGCGAGCCACATGATCGGCATGTTCGGCGCCATGCCGCGCCGCGAACAGGTTCCCGCCGCCATTGCCGCCGGCTGTGACATGTACTTGTTCTTCAACGACATGGAGGAAGACTTCGGCTACATGATGGACGGCTACAAGAACGGCGTCATCACCGAAGAGCGTATGACCGACGCGCTGCGCCGCATCCTCGGCGTGAAAGCCAGCATCGGCCTGCACAAAAAGGCCGCCGCGGGCACGCTGATGCCGCCGAAGGAGAATATCTCGGTCGTCGGCTGCGACGATCACAAGGCCATCGCCTCCGCCTGTGCGGACGAGTTTATCACGCTCGTCAAGGACACGCAGAAGATGCTGCCGCTCGATCCGGCCAAGACCAAGCGCATCCGCATTCACTTCCTCGACGGCGACGGAAAGGTCGTCGCGGGCAAGCTCATCAAGGACGACAGCGGCGCGCGCACGAAGCAGCTCATCATCGACAAGCTGACCGCGAAGGGCTTCGAAGTCACCGACGGCGACGCGGCATCCGTCAAGGGAAAAATGGCGGATCTCGAGGCGACGACGGACGCCATCCTCGTGTTCATCGATCAGGTGGGATTTGCGCAGTACAACACGATGCGCGTGAAGTGGACGATGCCTATTCAGCAGCCGTGGTATGTGCGCCAGATCCCGACGGCGTTCATCAGCCTCTACCTGCCGAACTACCTCATCGATCTGACGATGAGCCGCACGTATATCAACTGCTATCAGGACAACCCCGAGGTCATCGACCAGGTCATCGCAAAGCTCTGCGGCGA
>CALXBO010000065.1 GCA_944386565.1 uncultured Ruthenibacterium sp.
ACCTGGCCGATCTGGCTGGCCTTGGAAGCCTGGCCGCCGGTGTTGGAGTACACCTCGGTGTCGAAGACCATGACGTTCACGTCTTCGCCGGAAGCGAGCACGTGGTCGAGGCCGCCGAAGCCGATGTCATACGCCCAGCCGTCGCCGCCGAAGATCCAGACGGACTTCTTGGACAGGTACTGCTTCTTCTCGAGGATCTCACGTCCGAGCGTGCAGGCCTCGCAGCCGCAGCCCTCGACGATGCAGGCTTCCAGAGCCGCAACGAACTTGTCGGTCGCAGCGCCGTTGGCCTTGCCGTCCTCAGCCGTGTCGAGCCAAGCCTGAGCAGCTTCCTTCAGGGAAGCGTCGGCATACGCAACCGCGATGAGAGCCTCGGCTTTCGCCTTCAGGTTGTCGCGGATGGTCTTCTGGCCGAGATACATGCCGAAGCCGTGCTCGGCGTTGTCCTCGAACAGGCTGTTCGCCCACGCCGGGCCCTTGCCGCTGATGCGGTTGCGGGTGTACGGAGACGTGGCAGCCGGGCCGCCCCAGATGGAGGAGCAACCGGTGGCGTTGGAGATGAACATGCGCTCGCCGAACATCTGGGTGATCAGGCGGGCATAGCTGGTCTCGGCGCAGCCTGCGCACGAGCCGGAGAACTCAAGCAGCGGCTGGATGAACTGAGAACCCTTGACGGTGTTCTCGGCAGGCATGCCGGGCTTCTTGTCGACGTTGGCGACGCAGAAGTCGAACACCGGCTGCTGATCCAGCTGGCTCTCCTGAGCGACCATCTTGATGGGATCGCCCTTGCCCTTCATCGGGCAGACGCTGACGCACACGCCGCAGCCCATGCAGTCCAGCGGAGAAACGGTCATGGCAAAGACATAGTCCTCGCAGCCCTTGCCCTTCATCTGCGCGCTCTTCAGAGCGGCCGGGGCCTTGGCGACCTCGTCGGCCGTCAGAGCGAACGGACGCAGCGTTGCGTGCGGGCAGACATAGGCGCACTGGTTGCACTGGATGCAGGTAGACGGATCCCAGACAGGGACCATCACGGCGACGCCGCGCTTCTCGTAGGCGGAAGCGCCCTGCTCGAACTGGCCGTCAACATACTTCTCGAAAGCGGAAACAGGCAGGCTGTCGCCGTCCATCTTGCCGACCGGGAACATGACGTTCTTGACCATGTCGACCGTGGCGGCATTGCCGGACAGAGCCGCGTCGTCGGCAGCGTCCTCGGCGTTCTTCCAGGACTCGGGCACTTCGACCTTGTGATAGGCGTCGAAGCCCGCGTCGATGGCAGCCCAGTTCATCTTGACGACGGCCTCGCCCTTCTTGGCGAAGCTCTTCTCGGCCGCTTCCTTCATGTACTTGATGGCGTCCTCACGCGGCAGCACGCCGGCGAGCGCGAAGAACGCAGACTGCAGGATCGTGTTGGTGCGCTTGCCAAGGCCGATCTCGATGGCCTTGTCGATGGCGTTGATCGTGTACAGCTGGATGTTGTTGTTGGCGATGTAGCGCTTGGCCTCGGCAGGCATGTGCTTGTCGAGTTCCTCGTCAGACCACTGGCAGTTGATCATGAACACGCCGCCGGGCTTGACGTCGTTGACCATCTTATAGCCCTTGATGACATAAGACGGGTTGTGGCAAGCGACAAAGTCGGCCTTGTTGATGTAGTACGGAGCGCGGATGGGCTTGTCGCCGAAGCGCAGGTGGCTGATCGTGACGCCGCCCGTCTTCTTGGAGTCGTACTGGAAGTAGGCCTGGATGTATTTGTCGGTGTGGTCGCCGATGATCTTCGTGGAGTTCTTGTTCGCGCCGACGGTGCCGTCGCCGCCCAGACCCCAGAACTTGCACTCCTTGGTGCCTTCCGCGGCGGTGTTGGGCGCGGGCTTCTCCTCGAGGGAGAGGTAGGTCACGTCGTCGTTGATGCCGAGCGTGAAGCGGGGCTTCGGAGAATCCTTCGTCAGCTCCTCATAGACAGCAAACACGCTGGAGGGCGGGGTGTCCTTGGAACCCAGACCATAGCGGCCGCCGATGATGGTGGCCTCGCGGCCGGCCTCGGCAAAGGCGCTCATGACGTCGAGGTGCAGGGGCTCCGCATAGGCGCCCGGCTCCTTGGTGCGGTCCAGCACGGCGATCTTCTTCGCGGTGGCGGGAACGGCCTCGAGCAGCTTCGCAGCGGCGAACGGACGGTACAGGCGGACTTTCACAAGGCCGACCTTCTCGCCCTTGGCGGTCAGGTAGTCGATGACTTCCTCGGCGACGTCGCAGATGGAGCCCATCGCGATGATGACGCGGTCGGCGTCCTCGGCGCCGTAGTACTCGAACAGTTTGTAGTTCGTGCCGAGCTTGGCGTTGACCTTGTCCATGTACTTCTCAACGATGCCGGGCACGGCGTCGTAGTACTTGTTGCAGGCCTCACGGTGCTGGAAGAAGATGTCGCCGTTCTCATGGCTGCCGCGCATCGTCGGATGCTCGGGGTTCAGCGCATGGTCGCGGAACGCCTTGACGGCGTCCATGTTCGTCATTTCCTTCAGGTCGGCATAATCCCACACTTCGATCTTCTGGATCTCGTGAGAGGTGCGGAAGCCGTCGAAGAAGTTCACGAACGGAACGCGGCCCTCGATGGCGGCGAGGTGCGCCACGGCGGACAGGTCCATAACTTCCTGCGGGTTCGACTCGGCCAGCATGGCAAAGCCGGTCTGACGGCAGGCATACACGTCGGAGTGGTCGCCGAAGATGTTCAGCGCGTGGCTCGCAACGGTACGGGCGGAAACGTGGAAGACGCAGGGCAGCAGCTCGCCCGCGATCTTGTACATGTTCGGGATCATGAGCAGCAGGCCCTGGGACGCGGTGAACGTGGTGGTCAGCGCGCCTGCGGCCAGAGAGCCGTGCACAGTGCCGGCGGCGCCCGCCTCAGACTGCATCTCCATGACTTTCACTTCGGTGCCGAAAATGTTCTTCTGGTGAGCAGCACTCCACTGGTCGACGGTATCCGCCATCGGGCTCGACGGAGTGATGGGGTAGATTCCGGCAACTTCGGTGAACGCATAAGCTACATGCGCAGCAGCGGTGTTGCCGTCCATAGATTTTTTCAATCTTGGCATTTTTCTTCCTCCGATACTTTGTTTTGTGAGCAGAAACAGGCGTTGGCGACGACATTGCCGCGTCTCTGCATTACGCTCACCCCTATTTTAACAAAGAATTCCGCGAAAGTAAACAAGACGGCATGTGTTTTTCTCGCCGTTTTTTGTAAATTGCGTGATTTTTAATTGACTTTCCGCAATGCGGAACGAAAAATCCCCTCCGGCGCGCTTCACGGTGCGCTGCCGGGCGGCTTCGGGGCGCGAAAAAGCGCGTTTTGCGCGTCACGCATTCCCCGTATCCTCCCTGCCCTCCAGTATCCGCAGCGCCGCACCCGCCAGAGCGTGCACGGCGTTTGCCCTCTGTCCGGCGAGGAACACTGCACCGGAGATCGTTCCGTAGAGCGGAACAGTTTGCGGCAGCGCCGCTCCGGCGGCGAGGCTGTACAGCGACAGTGCGAGCCACGGCAGGGCGACCAGCGCTTCGGCCGCGAGCAGCGCCAACAGCGCTGTGTGCGCGCGGCGCAGCGCACGCCGCTTTGCGGGCAGTTTTGCAAGGCCGAAGACGGCGCACGCCTGCACGGCACACCAGCTCGCGAGCGCCCAGACGGCGGCGCCCGGCACGATGCGCACGCTTGCGGGCAGCACGGCGAGGTACGTGTGCTGCGCGCAGGATTCGGCAGCGCCGAGGGCGGCGGCATAGACGGCGGCCAGTACAGCGCAAAGAGCGCACGCGGTCCACAGGCGCGCGCAGCGCGCGCGCGTTTTCTCTGCGGCGGGCGGGCCGTAGAGGAGGTCGTTGACGTCTGCGCCGAGCACGGAGGAAAGATGTACCAGCATCTCCACGTCGGGGCGCGAGCGGCCGGTCTCGTAGTTCGAGACGGTCTGACGCGTCACGAACAGCCGCGCGGTCAGATCATCCTGTGTGAGACCTTTCTCCTCGCGCAGCGCGCGGATGTTCTTCCCGATGTTCTTTTCCGTTCCTCTCATCGCTCTCACCTCGCCCTCAGCATACCATCCGCCCTCCCCTCCTGTCACGCAAACTTTCTTTGCTTTTTT
>CALXBO010000066.1 GCA_944386565.1 uncultured Ruthenibacterium sp.
GCTGTGCGGAATACGATACAGAGAAAAGCACCCGGCAGATTGACAGGGAGGAAATATACCTATGGGCAAATATTTTGGCACGGACGGATTTCGCGGTGAGGCGAATGTCGGACTGACAGTGGACCACGCGTTCCGCATCGGACGTTACCTCGGATGGTATTACGGAAAGAAAAACGGCAAGAAAGCCCGCATCGTGATCGGCAAGGATACACGCCGTTCTTCGTATATGTTCGAATATGCGCTTGCGGCAGGTCTCACGGCTTCGGGCGCGGACGCCTACCTGCTGCACGTCACGACGACGCCGAGCGTCTCCTATGTGGCGCGCACGGAGGACTTCGACTGCGGCATCATGATCTCGGCCAGCCACAACCCGTATTACGACAACGGCATCAAGCTCATCAACGCCGCGGGCGAGAAGATGGACGAGGAGACCATCGAGAAGGTCGAGTCGTATCTTGACGGCAACGAGGGCGAAGTTCCCCTCGCTGTGCGTGAAGAGCTCGGCAAGACCATCGACTACGCCGCGGGGCGCAACCGCTATATCGGCTACCTCATTTCTCTGGCGACGCGCTCGTACAAGGGTGTGCGCGTCGGGCTCGACTGTGCAAACGGCAGTTCGTGGATGATTGCCAAGAGCGTGTTCGACGCGCTGGGCGCAAAGACGTACGTCGTCGGAAACGATCCGGACGGCCTGAATATCAACCGTGAGTGCGGCTCGACGCACATCGAAAACCTGCAGAAGCTGGTGCGCGAGGAGAAGCTGGACGTCGGCTTTGCGTTCGACGGCGACGCTGACCGCTGCCTGTGCGTCGACGAGAACGGCGAAGAGGTCAACGGCGATCACATCATCTACATCTACGGCCGCTACCTGAAAGAGCGCGGCAAGCTCGTGGGCAACAAGGTCGTGACGACCGTGATGTCGAACTTCGGCCTGTACAAGGCGCTGGACGAAATCGGCGTCGAGTATGAGAAGACGAAGGTCGGCGACAAGTACGTCTACGAGAATATGTCGGCCAACGGATACCGTCTGGGCGGCGAGCAGTCCGGCCACATCATCTTCCGCAAATACGCGACGACGGGTGACGGTATCCTCACGGCCATCAAAATGATGGAGGTCATTCTGGAGAAGAAAATGCCGCTGAGCGAACTGGCGGCTCCGATGAAGATGTACCCGCAGGTGCTGAAAAATGTGCGCGTCACGGACAAAAGAGCGGCACAGGACGATGAGGCGGTCCAGGCGGCGGTCAAAGCGGCGGCCGAGGCACTCGGAGACGACGGCCGCATCCTGGTGCGTGAGAGCGGCACGGAGCCGGTCGTGCGCGTTATGGTCGAGGCGACCGACAAGGCCGTCTGCGAGCAGTATGTGGACAGTGTGGTGCGCGTGATCGAAGAGCGCGGCTACAAGGCGTAATCGGAAAAGAGAGATGGTTTTATGAAAGGCTCCGGCTCCGGAGTCCGGACGCGCGCGGCGGCGGGCGTACTGGTGTTCCGTGAGCCCCTGACTGCGGAAAAATTGGCGGGTGTTGCCTGTATCATCGGCGCCGTTGCGATTCTGGAGACAGGACGCAGTGAGCGGATGTACAGGAAAACAGAAAAGCGCATTGACCGGGAAGGTCAATGCGCTTTTTTATTGGAATGCGGTCAGATGCCGGGCGCTTCCGCAAAGCAGTGGACGTGGAGCGGGCTGAGCACTTTCAGCCCTTCGCCGAGCGCAAAGCCGCGCCCCTCGGCGAGTTTTTGGCCCCGCATCGTGAAATAGATGCGGTACAGACCCAGGAGCTGTTCGTTGAGCTGTGAGCGGTGCAGTGCCATCGCGGCAAATTTTGTCTCGAACGTGTCCGTCACATCCACGACGGTGTTCGGGTTCTGCGTGAAATAGAAGCCGATGGCGCCGGGCTGCCACGGCGCGGTCGCCGTCCCGCGCGGATACTGCGCGAGCGATGCGGACAGGAATGCCTGTGCTGCGGCCTTTCCGGTGACGACATGATCCTGATGCGCTTCGTACATCGCCCAGGGGTCGGGGCAGAAGACTACGTCGGGCTGCACGGTGCGGATCAGCTCGGCGATCCTTCCGGCCAGCGCGGGAATGTGCTCCAGCGAGCCGTCCGGTTCGTCGAACCAGTGAAATACGGATGCGCCCAGTGCGCGTCCTGCAGCTTCGGCCTCCGCGCGGCGCGTGTCCGCCAGCTGTTCCGGGTCATACGGCCCGGCCTGTGCGCCGAGGTCGCCGTTCGTGACGGTCAGATAATGAATTTCACATCCGCGCGCGGCCAGCGCGGCAATCGTCCCGCCCATGCCGATCTCGTTGTCGTCGGCGTGGGGCTGGATGCACAGGGCGCGCTTGGCGCCGAGGATTTCAGGAGGCGCGAAAAAAGCAGAAACATCCATACAATACCCTCATTTCTCCGCAGTGCGGCGGTTTTCCAGTTCCGTGCGGATCGTTTCGATCTGCGCGGGCTTCAGACGGTAGAAGGCGAGCGGCACGATCGCGAGCAGGAAACACATGGCCGGGACGACGTAGACAATGGCGCTGAATCCCGTCTGCACCGTCTCGTTCGGCGCCATGTTGTCCACGTAGTGCATGGCGGTGAGAGAAACGCCCAGAAGGCCTTTTGAGATTGTGGAGCTGAGTTTGTTCAGAAAGGTGTTCATCGAGAACACAACGCCCTCGCCGCGGAATCCGAGTTTGTGCTCGGCGTAGTCGATGGCGTCCATCAGCATCGATGTGCTGCTGATCGTCGTCACGCCGGTAAATGCGAAGCTGACGCCGAGCAGGATGAGCCCCGGCACGGGGCCGCCGCCCACGGCGAACGGCAGAATGCTCGACACCGCGCCCGCGGCGCACGCCGTGATGAAGATGTACTTCTTGTCAAACCGGCGAATCAGGGCGGGGGAGACTGCCATGCCGAAGATCATGCCGACGACAAGGCTGAGACCGATGTACGTGACGTAGGAGGAATCGCCCCACACATATACGGCGAAGTACATCTGCGCGACCTGGCGCACGTTGTTCACCATGTTTACGATGAGCAGGGAGACCATCAGAGCCTTGAGCGGCGTGTTGTCGAGGATCGTGTGGATGTTGCGGCGGAAGGGGACGCCCTTGGCGGGCGGTGCGATGCGCTCGCGCAGCACAAGCCCGCTCAGGAGCATCAGGAGCGCGCCCACGCCTGCGATCGTTGCGGCCGCCGCCGCATAGGCCGGTGCGCTGCGCTCGCCGCCGAACGCGTTCAGAAGCGCCACGCTGCCCACGGAGACGATCACCGTGCCGAGCGTGCCGCCGATCTTGCCCAGCGTTACCATGCCGTTCTTCTCATCCGCGTCATGCGAGGAGACGGAGGAGATCGCCCAGATGGGAATGTCGTAGACGGTGTAGGACATACCCCACAGCACATAACACACCGCCGCCACGGCGACCGTGCCCGCGGCAGAGCCGCCGAAATTCCAGAAGCACAGCACGGTGGTCACGGCGATGACAAACGGCCCTGCCAGCAGATACGGGCGGAATTTGCCCCAGCGCGTCTTGGTGCGGTCGGCGATCATTCCCATCAGAATGTCATTGATTGCGTCCCAAAGGCTGGCGGTCACCATGATGATGGTCACGCTCTGCGACGGGATGCGCAGCAGATCGGTGAAGAAAAACATCACGTACATCGTCACAAAGCTGTAGATCATGTTCTGCCCGAGCAAACTGCCGGTGTACGTCAGCTTTTCCGCGCGTGAAATGGTCTTCATTCGAACAGCTCCTTCCGCAAGCGGCGTTGTTTCGATGATTCAAGCGTATCACTTCCGGTGGAGCGTTGTCAATCGGAATGCGCTCCCGGCGGCGGAAAAGCACCGTTCCGCGCCCTGCACGCAAAAAAGGAAGACGCGGCCGGAACCGTGTCTTCCTTTTGAAATCGGGTGAGGGTGCGCAGCGTTTCGGCAGGGCGGATGCCGGAATTC
>CALXBO010000067.1 GCA_944386565.1 uncultured Ruthenibacterium sp.
AAAGGGCAGGGGACTTACCTTTGTTCTCTGAAGCAGGGGACGGCATCAAAGGCCCACCCACGCATGTTAAAAGTCCACGAAATACGCGCGCATGCGCACGCGCGTCCCTCTTTATAAAAAACCGCCGCGCGCACGGCAGACAAGGAACGTGTTATGTTAGACTTATTCGGTTTCCTCGCGCCCTTGCTGGGCATCCTGATGGAGTGGATCTACCACTTCACGCAGAACTACGGCGTGACCATCGTTCTGTTCACGCTCATCATCAAGGTGCTTCTGTTCCCTCTGATGATGAAGCAGCAGAAGAGCAGCGCCCGCATGGCTGTGTACCAGCCCATGATGAACGAGATCCGTGAGAAATGGGCGAAGGACAAGCAGCGCCAGAACGAAGAGCTGATGAAGTTCCAGGAAGAGGCCGGCATCTCCATGACGGCCGGCTGCCTGCCGATGCTTCTGAATATGCTCGTGCTGTTCGGCCTCATCCGCGTCGTGTACTATCCCATCCAGTTCATCCTGCGCGTCCCGGCGGACGCCATCAAGTCCGCGATGGAATTCGCGGGCCTGCAGGCAAACAACATCGCCGCGCAGTCGAACCTCATCAACATCGTCAAGGCCGACCCCGAGACATACCGCCAGTTCTTCGGCGACGCCACGCAGTCCATCGTGGACTTCAACTTCAACTTCTTCGGCATCGACCTGTCGCAGGTCCCGCAGCTCGCGTTTGACGTGGCCCTCATCCTGCCCATCATCGCGTGCGTCACGATGATCGTCTCGCAGGTCCTCATGATGAAGAGCGCCGGCAGCCAGCAGATGGGCGGCAGCATGAACGCGATGATGTGGGTCATGAACCTGATGTTCGCGTGGTTCACGTTCACCGTTCCGTTCGGCTTCTCTCTGTACTATGCCGTGTCGAACGTGCTCAGCCTCGTGCAGACGCTCGTCCTGCGCAAAGTCTACGACCCCGAAGAGCTGAAAAAGCAGGTCGAGGAGGAGATCGCCGCCAAGCGCGCCGAGAAAAAGAAGAAAAAGCAGGTCACCATCAAGAACGAGGACGGCACCGAAGTGACGAAGGACGTCAACGACGCCGAGCTCGCCCGCATCCGTCTGGAACGCGCCAGACAGCTGGAAGCGGCCAAATACGATGAATAATCCCGGCCCGGTGCATCCGGCCGTGCAAGGAGGTATCCACCATGCGTGAAGTCATCAAAACGGCGAAGACCGTCGAGGAGGCAAAAGCCCTCGCCATTGCCGAACTGGGCGTCAATGAGGAGGACGCCCTCGTGGAGGTGCTGGAACTTCCCCAGCGCCGCCTGTTCAAAACCATCCCCGCGAAGGTGCGCGCGAGCGTCGAGGAGCCGGAGGAGGCCCCCAAAGCCCCCGAAGCTCCGAAGCCCGCGCCCGCTCCGAAAGCGGAGAAACCCGCGCCCAGGGCGGACAAGCCCGCCCCGAAAGCGCCGAAAGCCGAGGCCCCCAAGGCTCCGAAAGAGACGAAAGCCCCCGAGGTGAAACCCGAGGAAGCGCCCGCCGAGCCGAAAGCCGCCGAGCCCGAGGAGATCCCCGTCGCCATCGAGAGCGTTCCCAAGCTCGCCGTGGCCGTCGAGTATCTGCGCGACATCTGCGGCCGCATGGCCGACGGCGAACTCACGTTCGACTGCATCAAGACCGGCGAGACGTACATCGTGCGCATCGACGGCGAGGGCGCCGGCGCGCTCATCGGCCACCGCGGCGAAGTGATGGAGTCCCTGAGCTACCTCGCCAGCCTCGCGGCCAACCGCACCGAGGGCGATTACCTCAAGCTCGGCGTCGACGTCAACCACTACCGCTCCAAGCGTGAGGAGAACCTCACCGCGCTCGCGCGCCGCATCGGCGCGAAGGTCGCGCGCACCGGACGCAGCCACGCGTTCGAGCCGATGAACCCGTACGAGCGCCGCATCATCCACTCCGCCATCGGCGCGATGGAAGGCGTCACCAGCGAATCCACGGGCGAGGGCGCGAACCGCCGCGTCGTCGTCTCGTCCACGGGCGAGAACGCCCGTCCGTTCCGTCAGGCAGGCCGCGGCGGCAAGTCCCGCGGCGGCAAGCAGGGCGGCCGCGGCGGACGCGGACGCGGGGGAGACCGCGGCGAGCGCCGTGAGAAATCTTCCGTGCCCGGCCGCGAATTCGCCGACCGCCCGCGCGACCCCTCCGCCGCGCCCACGGCCGCAAAGCGCACCGAGACCATCAATGACGGCGTCGACCTGCCGCTGTACGGCAAGATCACGCTGTAATTTCCGGAAGTCCGCCCGCTCATGCAGCCGGGCGGACCTTCCAATATGGGAGAGTCCGTTATGAAATACGATTATCTCGTCGTCGGCGCGGGGCTCTTCGGCGCGGTGTTCGCGCACGAAGCCCGTCAGAAGGGCAAGCGCGTGCTCGTCATCGACAAGCGCCCCCACATCGCCGGAAACATCTACACCGAGACGGTCGAGGGCATCGAGGTGCACCGCTACGGCGCGCACATCTTCCACACCTCGAACCGCGAGGTCTGGGACTACGTCCAGCAGTTCGCGGACTTCAACCGCTACACCAACTCGCCCGTGGCGCGCTGGCGCGACGAAGTCTACAACCTGCCGTTCAACATGAACACCTTCGCCCGGATGTGGGGTGTCAAGACGCCCGCCGAGGCAAAGGCCATGATCGACAAACAGGTGGCCGAGGCCGGCATCACCGAGCCGAAAAACCTCGAGGAGCAGGCCATCCGCCTTGTGGGCACCGACATCTACGAGCGTCTCGTCAAGGGATACACCGCGAAGCAGTGGGGCCGCCCGTGCACCGAGCTCCCGGCGTTCATCATCCGCCGCCTGCCCGTGCGCTTCGTGTACGACAACAACTACTTCAACGACGACTATCAGGGCATCCCCATCGGCGGCTACACGAAGATGGTGGAGAACATGCTCGAGGGCGTCGAGGTGCGTCTCAATGAGGACTTCTTTGCCAAGCGCGCCGAGTGGGAGGTGTGCGCGGACAAGATCGTCTTCACCGGCATGATCGACGAGTTCTTCGGCTGCCGGTTCGGGCGGCTCGAATACCGCAGCCTGCGCTTCGAGACGGAAGTGCTCGACGAGGAGAACTATCAGGGCAACGCCGTCGTGAACTACACGGAGGCCGAAGTGCCCTACACGCGCATCATCGAGCACAAGCACTTCGAGCTGCTGTGCCAGGGCGCAAAGGCGGGCACGGTGCCGAAGACCGTCATCACGCGCGAGTATCCCGCCGCGAAAGGGGAGAGCGACGAGCCCTATTACCCCATGAACGACGAGAAGAACAACGCGCTCTACGCCCGCTACAAGGAGCTCACCGACGCGCAGCCGAACGTCATCTTCGGCGGCCGTCTCGGCCAGTACAAGTATTACGACATGCACAACGTCGTCGCCGAAGCGCTCGCCGCCGCGCGCGCCGAGCTCGGCTGACCGTGCAACCGAAAAGGAGTTTTTTCCATGAAAGCAAGAATCCCCAAACACCGCGAGTTCATCATCCAGTTCGCCGAGGGCTACGACAAGCAGGACGAGTGCTGGGCCAAGCTCATGGAGATCATGGACGCGTACAAGAAGGAAGGCAAGAGCGTCTACACCCCGTCGTTCATCGAGGACAACGAGGAGAAAGTCAAGGCGCTCCAGGCCGAGTACGAGTTCACGTACACCATCGAGGAAAAGTAAACGGGCGTTTAAACAGGCGTTTGCTGCCCTTTATCGCCGTCCCCTGC
>CALXBO010000068.1 GCA_944386565.1 uncultured Ruthenibacterium sp.
CCCACGCCATACAAAAATGTTCCACGTGGAACATTGACATGGATAGCTCCCCGGAGTGTTCCACGTGGAACATTCCGGGGATTTTCTCTTTCAAAATGCAAATGAGTGTGCTATACTGTATCACGTAGACGAAAATCACACGAAAAACGCGCCCCGGAGGGCGGGGGAGGGTCATTTTGGCAAAAATCATTGCAATCGCAAACCAGAAAGGCGGCGTCGGCAAGACAACGACGGCCATCAATCTGGCATCCGGCATCGCCGCGCAGGGAAAGCGCGTGCTGCTCATCGACCTCGACCCGCAGGGCAACAGCACCAGCGGCTACGGAATGCCGAAGCGCGGCGCGAAGGTCAGCACGTATGAACTTCTCATCGGTGCGGCCGAAGCGCGCGACGCCATCGTGCACACGGAGTACCGCGTCGACGTCATCCCGTCGAACATCCAGCTGACGGGCGCGGAGATCGAACTCGTCGCGCTCGACCGCCGCGAGTTCCGACTTCGGGACGCGCTCGCGTCCGTCGTCGGCAATTACGACTTCGTGTTCATCGACTGCCCGCCCTCGCTGACGCTCCTGACGCTGAACGGCCTGTGCGCGTGCGACAGCGTGCTCGTGCCCATCCAGTGCGAGTTCTTCGCGCTCGAGGGCCTTTCCGAGCTGATGTCCACCATCCGCACCGTCAAAAAGATGTACAACCGCTACATTGAGATCGAGGGCGTGCTGCTCACGATGTACGACGGGCGGCTGAACCTGACGTTGCAGGTCGTGCAGGAAGTGAAGAAGTACTTCGGCGATAAGGTGTATAAAACGACCATCCCGCGCAACGTTCGTCTTTCCGAAGCGCCGAGCTACGGGATGCCGGTGAATTACTACGACGGAGGCTCCAAGGGCGCGGAGGCATACGCGTTCCTCGCGGCCGAAGTCATCAAGAAGAACAGAGGAGGGGTCTGATGGCGGCAAAAAAGGGCGGACTCGGCCGCGGCTTGAGTTCGCTGTTTGAAGAGACGACGGCAAGCGGCGGCGAGAGCACCGCAACGCTGCGCATCGCGGACATCTCGCCCGACCGCGAACAGCCGCGCAAGTCGTTTGACGACGAAGCGCTGTCGGAACTGGCGGCGAGCATTGAAAAACACGGCGTCTTGCAGCCCATCGTCGTGCGTCCCGTCCCCGTGGGCGGGTACAAGATCGTCGCGGGAGAGCGCCGCTGGCGCGCCGCGCGTCTCGCGGGGCTGAAAGAGATCCCCGCCGTCGTGCGCGAGATCTCCGACAACGAAGCCATGGAGCTGGCGCTCATCGAAAACCTCCAGCGCGAAGACCTCGACCCCGTCGAGGAGGCGCTGGGATACCGTCAGCTGATGGAAAAGTGCAATTACACGCAGGAGACGGCCGCGAAGACCATCGGCAAGAGCCGCAGCGCCGTCGCGAACAGTCTGCGCCTGCTGAAACTGCCGCCCGAAGCGCTGGAATTCCTGCGCAAAGGCATGCTCACGGCCGGCCACGCAAAGGCCATCCTCTCCATCGAGGACCCGGCGCTGCAGCTCGAGGCCGCGACGCGCATCGCCCGGACGGGCATGAGCGTCCGCGACGCGGAGGCGCTGTGCCGCCGCCTTGCGAAAGGGCCGCGGAAAAAGAAAGAAGTTCTGCCGCCCGCGCTGCCCGCGGAGGTGGAGCTGTCGCTGCGCGAAGCCACCGGCAACGAGGTGCGCGTGCAGTACAAAGAAGGAAAAGGCGTTCTGCACGTCCATTTTTACTCGGACGATCAGCTGCGGGCGTTTGCCAATCTGTTGGGAAATTACAAAAAGGAAGGAATCTGAACGATGCTGGACATCAAATTTGTGCGGGAAAACCCCGAAGCCGTCAAGGAGAACATCAAAAAGAAATTCCAGGACGCGAAGCTGCCCCTCGTCGACAAGGCCATTGACCTCGACGCGCGCAGCCGCGCGGCCATCACGGAGGCGAGCGAACTGCGCGCCAACCGCAACAAGCTCTCGAAGAGCATCGGCGCGCTGATGGCGCAGGGCAAGAAGGATGAGGCCGAAGAGGTCAAGGCGCAGGTCAAGGCGCAGGCCGAGCGCCTCGCGGAGCTGGAGAAGCTCGAGGGCGAGCTCGAAGCCGAGCTGCGCGAAGTGATGCTGACCATCCCGAACATGATCGACCCGAGCGTGCCCATCGGCAAGGACGATTCCGAGAACGTCGAGCGCGAGCGCTTCGGCGAGCCGGTCGTGCCCGATTTTGAAATCCCGTACCACACCGAGATCATGGAGCGCTTCTCGGGCATCGACCTCGACTCCGCGCGCCGCGTCGCGGGCAACGGATTCTATTATCTGATGGGCGACATCGCGCGTCTGCACTCCGCGGTGCTGGCTTATGCGCGCGATTTCATGATCAACAAGGGCTTCACCTACGTCATTCCGCCGTTCATGATGCACGGTGCGGTGGTGCAGGGCGTCATGAGCTTCCCGGAGATGGACGCCATGATGTACAAAATTGAGGGCGAGGATCTGTACCTCATCGGAACGAGCGAGCACACGATGATCGGCCGTTTTGTCGACCAGACCATCCCCGAGGAGCAGCTGCCCGTCACGCTGACGAGCTATTCGCCCTGCTTCCGCAAGGAAAAAGGCGCGCACGGCATCGAGGAGCGCGGCGTGTACCGCATCCATCAGTTCGAGAAGCAGGAGATGATCGTCGTCTGCCGTCCCGAGGAGAGCATGGAGTGGTATGAGAAAATGTGGCGTTACAGCGTCGAGCTGTTCCGCTCGCTCGACATCCCCGTGCGTCAGCTGGAGTGCTGCTCGGGCGACCTGGCCGATCTGAAGGTCAAGAGCTGCGACATCGAGGCGTGGAGCCCGCGTCAGAAGAAGTATTTCGAGGTGTGCAGCTGCTCGAACCTCGGCGACGCGCAGGCCCGCCGCCTGCGCATCCGTGTGAACGGCGCGGACGGCAAGAAGTACCTTGCCCACACGCTGAACAACACGGTCGTGGCGCCGCCCCGCATGCTCATCGCCCTGCTCGAGAACAACCTGCAGGCCGACGGCAGCGTCCGCATCCCCGAAGCCCTGCGTCCCTACATGGGCGGCAAAACCGAAATCCGTTGATTTTTATCATGCCGTTGCGGGCCTTTGTATCCGTCCCCTGCGTTCGGTGACAAAGGTGTGTCCCCGGAAATTGAGAATGTAAGCCATGCCGTTGCGGGTCTTTGTCACCGTCTCCTGCGGGCGGTGAGAGAGGTGCGTCCCCGGTCTGCCTCCCCTATGAGGGGAGGTGGGTGAGCGCAGCGAACCCGGAGGGGTGGAGTACGCGAGCCTTTCCGCTGTGCGGTTCACCCCTCAGTCCCCATGCGGGGACAGCTCCCCTGAAAGGGGAGCCGGTGCGCCTGCCCTACGAGAGGGGAGCCGAAGACGCGCGGCAGACGTTTAATTGAATGTAAAACAAAAGAAGATCCCGGCAGAAGTTCTGCCGGGATTTTTTGTAGGAACGAACTTTGTCCCCTGACGCAGGGGACGGATATAAAGACCCGCAACGGCCTGTCTTATACCCGCAATTTCAGGGGACGCACCTCTATAGCCGAACGCAGGGGACGGCCACAAAGAACTACCCACGCCTGTTTTACACCCGCGATGTGCGGGGGA
>CALXBO010000069.1 GCA_944386565.1 uncultured Ruthenibacterium sp.
CGGTTCACCCCTCCGGGTTCGCTGACGCTCACCCACCTCCCCTGAAAAGGGAGGCGAAAATGCTCTCTGTCGCCCTCGTCTGCCCGCCACAGAAAAAACGCGGTGGTTTTCCACCGCTTTTTATAAAATGTGGAAAACCTCCCGCCGGAAGATCCGGACGGGAGGTTTTTCGTCAGCGGAGCGTCACGGCGGTGCCGGACACGCTCACCATCAGCATGCCGTTGTCGGAGCCGAGCACCTCGTAGTCGACGTCCACGCCGATCACGGCGTCCGCGCCCAGCGCCTCGGCGCGGCGGCTCATCTCCGCGAGCGCCTCCTGCCGCGCGTTCTGCAGCTCCTCCTCGTACCCGGCGCTGCGCCCGCCGAAGAAGTTGCGCAGGCCCGCGCCGATGTCGCGCACGAAGTCCACGCCGGAGACGACCTCGCCGAACACGATGCCCTTGTACTCATACACGGTGCGCCCCTCGACGGACGGAGTGGTGGTGATGATCATATCCATTCCCCTTTTTTTCGCCCGAAGGCGTTTTTTTCAGTATAAAGCAGCCGCGCGCCCGTTGGCAAGCGCCCGCGTTTGTGATACGATGAAAAAAACATCAGGAAAGGGGAGACGCCGCATGGCGCAGCTGATTTCCTTCGGAAATTTTGAACACGAGCCCGACCCGAGGGGCATGGACGAGGCCACCCTGCGCGCCTATCTCGCGTGGGTGCGCGCCGAGATCGCGCAGCTCGACGAGCGCGAGCCGAAGAACATGGCGAGCGAGGCCTACGAGGAATGGGGAGACCGCCACGAGGAGCTCGAAGACCTCGAGGACGAGATCCTCGACGAGCTCGACGGCGTCTGAGGGCACGCGCATGGAATTCGAATACTGCAAACTGGAGATCTTCGTGCCGGAATCGCACCTCGAAGCCGTGCGCAAAGCGCTGCGCGAGACGGACGCCGGACACATCGGCAAGTATGATTCGTGCCTGTCGTACAGCCCGGTCACGAGCTGCTGGCGGCCGCTCGAGGGGACGAATCCCTACCTCGGCAGCGTCGGCGAGGTGTGCACCGCGCCCGAGCTGCGCGTCGAAGCCGTCTGCCGCGCCGCCGATGCCGAACGCGTGCTCGCCGCCGTGCGCCGCGCGCACCCCTACGAAGAACCCGTCATCAACGTCATCCCCCTGTGGAAAACGGGGCTTGCGTGAACGGCCGCGGCCGCCCGTCCGGGCGGCCGTTTTTTCGGCCAAAAGCCCTCACACGTCCGGGCACTGATAGCGCGCTTTGCCGCGGCTGGCGCGGCCGTACTCGATGGCCGACACCGGGCATCCGCAGATGCACGCCATGCAGTGCGTGCAGCGGCCGTTCCACACGGGGCGGCCGTCCTTCATGCCGATGCCGTTCATCGGGCATCCGGCGGCGCACTTGCCGCACGAGACGCACGCGTCCGACACGGTAAACGGCTTCGTCTTGATGAAAAAGCGGTACATGCCCTCGTTCACCGGGCCGGATTTCAGGCGGTCGGCGGCGGTCGGGCGCAGGGTGGGGAAGTCCTCGCCCGCGAGGATGCGCTGTGCCGCCGCGTCCACCTTCGGGCGCGCGGCCTCCACCATCGCGCGCGCCTCGTCGGGCTGCGGCGTGCGGAACAGCACGAGGTAGTTGTCCGGCATCACCACGGGCGCAAGGCCGCGGAAGTTCAGCCCCGTCTCGCGGCACAGCGCGGCCAGATGCGTTTCGGCGTCGCCCGTCTCACCGCCGCACGTCAGCACGAAATACGCGTCCCGGCTGCCGGACAGGTGCGACGCGCGCAGAAAGTCCGCAAAGATGCGCGGCGCCTGCCACGCGTACGTGGGCGCGACGAACACCCACGGCCGCTCCGAGAAAAGCTCCGCCCCGAGGTTTTCTCGCAGATAAGGAAAAGCGTCCGTGCACGCGTCGTCCAGCTTCTCCGCGATGCGCTGCGCGCACCAGCGGCTGTTGCCCGTTCCGGTGAAATATACGATCATACCGGTATCTCCTTTCAGAATGCGAATGTGTCCGGCGCGATGACGTCCTCGGGCCCGACGGGGCGCAGCACGCGGCACGGCACGCCCGCCGCCACAACGCCCGCGGGGATGTCGCGCGTCACGACGCTGCCCGCGCCGATGACCGACCCCTTGCCGATCGTCACGCCGCCGCACACCACCGCGTTCGCGCCGATCCACACGTCGTCCTCCAGCGTGATGGGCTTCGACGTGCTCACGCCCTGCGCGCGCTGCGCCGCGTCCACCGAGCGCCCCGCGCACGCGAGGCACACGCCCGGCGCGAGAAACGCGTTCGCGCCGATGTGCACGGGCGAGGTGTCCAGAATGACGCAGTTGTAATTGATGACGGCCAGTCCGTGCGTGTGGATATTGAATCCGTAGTCGCATCGGAACGCCGGTTCGATGAACGTCAGCGGGTGGCAGGTGCCGAGCAGGCTCCCCAGAAGTTCCGCGCGCCGCGCGCCCTCGTCCGGGCCGGTGGCGTTGTATGCAAAGCACAGTTTCTGCGCATTCGCTTTCAGCCGGGGCGGCAGGTTGAGGTTCTGCCCGCTGTACCCCTCCGGCGAAGTCAGGATGCGCATGATGTCCGCGTCTGTCAATGCGGGTCGTCTCCTTTTTTGCGGGATTTCTTCCAGTATACCAGATTCTTTCGCAAAAATGAAACGTTGTCCGGGCAAGCCGTTCAGCCGAAATCGTGCCGGCTGCTTGCGGAACCGAGAGATTCAAATGCGCATACGATCTCTTCGATCCGCTGAAAACATTCGCTATCGTCCAGAGAGTCATCGTCCGGAACCGCTTTAATTTTGCGCAATGCCTGATAGCATTCCGATGTGACAATTTCCGCAATGTCATCATGGGTCAGGCGGGAAAATGATACATGGACGTTCCCGTTTGCAAGCACGTGACAAAGAATTTCCTGAAACAGTTCCATGAGAGCACCCCTTAGTACTTATAAGTTCTACAATCAGCATTCTGATCGAAAGATGCTTTATCGTCAATAGTATTAAAAAGTACTAAGGCGGTGCGCGGTGTGTTTTTCCGAAGGCTGAGGGATTTGCGTGAAGATCACGATTTTCGGCAGGAAGATGTGGCGGAAGTTCTGGGGATCAGCCAGACGGTGTATTCGCGCTACGAGCGCGGGTTCCAGACGATCCCGGTGGTTCATCTGCTGAAACTGGCAGACTTTTATTCTGTGTCCACGGATTACATTCTCGGGCGCACGGACGTGAGCGCGCCGTATCCGGGGCAGTAGCCCGGGCTGCAAAATAAAAGCACGGCATCGGAAGAAACGTTTCCGATGCCGTGCTTTTTCTATGGTCGAGGTGACAGGATTCGAACCTGCGGCATCCTGGTCCCAAACCAGGCGCGCTACCAACTGCGCTACACCTCG
>CALXBO010000070.1 GCA_944386565.1 uncultured Ruthenibacterium sp.
CGGGCCGCTCCGCGTACGTTATCGTTTCAAATACAGGATGCCGGAGCAGTAGGAAATCGGTTCAAATTCCATCTGAGGGAATGCGTCTTTCAATTCATCAAAGACGAAGTATATTTCATCTTCGTCCCACATCTCTGCCATCCGGCGGCGACACGTCTCCAATTCATCCCGGGTGTGAAAAGCGACATCTCCAATATAGATGCATCCGTTTGGCTTAAGCAATTCCAATAAATTACTCAGAAATCCGACCTTTTGCGGATCGGACAGATGATGCAGGGAATAGGTGGCAATGATGGAATCGTATTGATGTTCCGTCAATTCCCTGGCCAAGCCAAAGGAAAAGTCTCCCTGATACAAGTGTGCCTTTGGCATTTTCTTCTGCGCCAGTTCAATCATTCGATGGGAAAAATCCTGTCCATAGACGGTGCATCCCTGCCGGTAGAGCCTGGTGGTCAGGGTCGCTGTCCCAAACCCGATATCCAGTACACAGTTTCCGGCTTGAGCCAACACATGATTATAGATGATATTTAAAATCTTTTTATAGCCCGCGAAGGGGTATTCATCGTTCTCTTCGGCCAACGCCACGCTTTTGTCGTAGCCGTCGGCCCATAGATCAAACTCCTGGTTGTTCAGCATAAGTTACATCTCACTTTTATTTGCAGCTATCATAGCACCTGTCACGGCATCTGCAATACGGCGCGCAGCAGGGCGGCGGCGTCGGCGGCGAGGAAGTCCGCGCCCGCGCGGCGCAGTTCCTCTTCCCCGCGGAAGCCCCACACCGCGCCGCAGCACGCGAGGTGCGCGTTGTGGGCGGTCTGCACGTCCACGTCGCTGTCGCCCACGTACAGCGCGGCCGCGCGCGGCACGCCGATCGCGCGCATCGCCTCGTCCACGGACGCGGGATCGGGCTTTGCGGGCACGCCGTCGCGCCGTCCGATGACGGCCGTGAACGTGTGATCGGGGAAATAGCGCTGCGCGATGCTCTTCACGAGCGCGTCGTCCTTGTTCGAGACAATGGCCGTGGCCACGCCCAGACGCTCCAGCCGCGCCAGCACCTCCGGGATGCCGGGGTACGGGGCGGTCGTGTCGAACTTGTGCTCGCCGTACCGCTTCAGAAACAGCGACATCGCCACCGCGCGCACGGCCTGTCCGCGCAATCCCTCGGGCAGCATGCGCTCGATGAGCTTCGGGATGCCGTTGCCCACCATCTTTTTATATTCCTCGACGGAGTGCTCCGCGAGCCCCATCGCGCGCAGCGCGTGGTTGCCCGCGGACGCGAGGTCGCCGATGGTGTCCAGCAGCGTGCCGTCGAGATCGAAAATCACAGCCTGATACAAAACAGGATCGCCTTCCTTATGAAAAATGTTCAGCCGGGCAGGGGCATGCGGTCGGCCGCGGCGTGCATCACGCCGCGCGCGCGGCACTTGATGCCGCACGGCAGGCGCACGGTGAAGTCGCTGCGGCCCTCGCGCACGGAAACCGGGTGGCGGAACGTCTCGTACGTCACGTCGGGCGTCATCACGCACACCTCGTGCCGGGTGAAAAAGCGCGTGTAGGTCACGCACAGTGCGCCGCCCTTCTGGCGCGCCATGCCCTCGACAAAATATCCCTCGGCCGACTGCGCGAGGCATCCGGCCGACGCGAGCACGGGCACGTACAGCACCGGCAGGATGCCGGGCAGCGCCCACAGCGCCACGCCGCACAGCGCGAGGCTCACGGCCAGCGCCGTGCCGGGTTTCCACAGAAACTGCGGCAGACTGCGCCGCGCGCAGCGGCACATCGGGCCCTCGGCGGGTTCGTAGCGGGGAACGAGCGCCTGCGGTGCGCGGTCGGCGCCCGCGCGGTACACCATCATCGGCATGTCGCCGCCGCGGAAACTGCCTGCGGTGACGTACACCGGGCGCCGCCGCAGCAGCCGCGCCACGGGCGTGACGCGCACGTCCGCGCTCGTGACGGCCGACACGAGGATGCGCCGCTCGGTCTTCGTCAGGAGCCCGCCGCGGCTCAGGATGACGCCGCCCGTGCGGCACACGCGGAATCCGGTGGTGTGCAGCAGCGAGACGGCGAACGCCGCGCTCACGATCACGAACAGCGCCGCCGTGGCGAGGGCAAGGCCCGCGGGCAGCACCGTCTCGAACAGGGATTCCAGTTTTGTGAAGTTCTCAAACGCCTTGTCGCGCACGTCGCTGCCGAGCCATTCCGTCAGGCGCTGGGCGCCGAGCCACAGAAACAGGCAGCTCGTCAGCACGTTGGCCGAGAGCATCACGAACGCCAGTTTTTCAAAGCCCGCGGGCGCGAACACGCGCACGTCGTTCTCCACGGGCAAAAGAGCGTCGGCGGCGGCTTCGGCGGCGCGCCGGGGCAGGCACAGCTTCACCTTGCGCCGCGTGCCGCGCGTCTTGAAGTAGAATGTCAGGTACGACGCGCCGAGCAGACGGCAGTGCAGCGGGCGGCGGATCTCCACCACGGAGATGCTTTTGGCGGAATACCGGTGGTGCGAGCGCACCAGAACGCCCTGACGCGTGCACACGTCGTGCTCTTCCACGGTGAACCGCGTGAACCACCACACGACGGCCGCGGCCGCAAAGCACGCCGCGAGGATGAACGCGTCCTGCCACAGCGCCGCGAACAGCGCGGGCAGGTCGAACTGGATGAGCGCCTGCACCATCGGCACAAGGCACAGAAGAAAGCCGTACCGCAGATAGTGCATCGCGAACAGAAAGTGGAAGCGCTGCGGCTTCATCGCGGCACACCTCCCTGCGCGAGGTACGCGGCCAGCTGTTCGGCGTCCGAGCGGCGGATGCCGGGCAGGAACGTCGTGGAGCCGCTGGTGTGGATGAGCAGGATGCACGTGCCCGTCATGCGCTGCAGCGGCGACGCCCAGATGCTGCATCCCGCCACGAACCGCAGCGGGACGCGGCGCACCGTCGTCAGCACGCGGCCTCGCCGCATCGTCAGGTGGTGCGCCCCCACGCGCACGTGCGCCGAGGAGAAGTATTCCGGCACGGCCGTCACCGACAGCGCCGCCGCCAGCCACGCCAGCAGCGGGAGGTACACCAGCCCGCGCAGCAGATACGCCGCCGCGAGCGACACGGCCAGCGACCACAATCCCACGATGGCCGCGCCGCGCCGCGTTGCGCGCAGTGTCATCACTTCCATGCGCCGTCCTCCTTTCCGGCCGTGGCTTCGCCGCCCGGCCCCGCGTTTGACTGCGTTTTCGATTATTCTATCACGCCGCGCCCGCCCCCGCAATGCCCCCGCCTTTTTTAGA
>CALXBO010000071.1 GCA_944386565.1 uncultured Ruthenibacterium sp.
GTTCGATCGCGCCGAGGTACTGTTCGCGGTAATTGGCCGCGAGGGTGTTGAAGCGGGGCACGTCGCCGCCGTGGGCGCGGCGGCGGAATTCGTGGGTATCCACGCGCGCGCCGTCCGTCTCGCGGCTGATGATGCGGGCCGCGACGTTGGAGCAGTGGTCGGAGATGCGCTCGATGTGGGTGAGAAGCTCGAGGAAGATGATGCCGGTGTCAAGAGAGCACTGGCCGTCTTTCAGGCGGCGGATGTGATGGTCGCGCAGGGTCTCCACCAGCTCGTCGATCGTCTCTTCCAGCGGCTCGACGCGCTCGGCGACGTTCAGGTCGCTGTCCGCGAACGCGCGCACCGAAAGACTGATGATCTCGCGCACCGCACCGTCGAGAATTTCCAGCTCGGCGCGGGCGGTGTCGGTGAATTCGAGCTCCTTGTCGTGCATCTCACCCGCGCGCTCCACGATGTTGATGGCGTAATCGCCCACGCGCTCGAAGTCCACAACGAAGTTGATGAGCTCGTTGATCGTCTGGCTCTCGTTCTCCGAGAGCTCCTTGTCCGTCAGCTTGATGAGATACTGGGAGATGGTGGCCTCCAGCGTGTCCACGATCTCCTCGCGGTGGTTCACGGTCACGACGGTCTCGGCGTCATACCGGAACAGCAGCGGGATGGACGCGGCGTAGTTGTCGCCCGCGTTGCGCGCCATCGTCTCCACGGCGCTCTTGGCCTGCTGGATGGCGACGGCGGGGGAGTTGAACAGGCGCTCGTCCAGCACCGGAACGTCGGACACCGCCTGTTCGTCCTCGCGGTCGGGGATGGTCCACTCGGCCAGCCGCGCGAGAACTTTCGTGAACGGCATGAAGAGGAGCGTCACCACAACGTTGAACAGCGTGTGGAAATTCGCGATGTCGCCCATGTTCATCGTCTCGTTCCACCACGAGAACCCGATCACGGCGCGCAGGCCGTAGATCACGGCCATGAACACGAGCGAGCCGATGACGTTGAAATACAGATGCACCACGGCGCTGCGCTTGGCCGCCTTCGACGCGCCGATGGACGCGATGAGCGGCGTGGAGCACGTGCCGATGTTCTGCCCGAGGATGATGGGCACGGCGCTTCCCCACGTGACGAGGCCCGTCGCGGACAGCGCCTGCAGAATGCCCACGGACGCCGACGACGACTGGATGGCCACCGTGACGAGGATGCCCGCCAGAACGCCGAGCAGCGGGTTCTGCAGCGAGGTGAACAGCTGGATGAACAGCGGCGAGTCGCGCAGCGGTTCCACGGACGAGGTCATCGTGTCCATGCCCGTGAACAGCAGGCCGAAGCCGATCATGATCTGGCCGATGTTGCGCTTTTTCGGCGCTTTCAGAAACACGTACAAAATCGCGCCGATGAACGCCACGATCGGCGCGAAGCTGTTGGGCTTGCACAGCTCGAGCAGCAGGCTGCCGCCGGAGATGTCCGACAAGCGGATCAGCTGGCCCGTGACGGTCGTGCCGATGTTTGCGCCCATGATGACGCCGATGGCCTGCGACAGCTGCATGATGCCCGAGTTCACGAGGCCGATGACGATGACCGTCGTGCCCGCGGACGACTGGATGATGCCCGTGATGACCGCGCCCAGCGCCACCGCGCTGACGGTGGACGACGTGAGACGGCGCAGAATGCCCTCCATCTTTCCGCCCGCGATCTTCTCAAGACCCGAGCCCATGATGCTCATGCCGTACAGGAACAGAGCGATGCCTCCCGCAAGGCCGATGACGTTGAATATGCTCATGTAGGTTCCTCCTCATAGGACCTTGCATTGCCGCGCCCGGACGGCCCGGCGTAAAAAAAAGCGGCCCGGCTTGGCCGCTCTTATCTGTTATTATACCATTCCCTGACACAAAGCGGCAAGAATCTTTACAAATTTTGCGGGAAGAACCGCTTTTTTTCGGGCGCGCGGGCGGGTTCGGGGCCGCGCGCATACTTTTCGCCGCGCGGAGAATACTAATGGCAGATGGAATCCAAAGCGCGCGAGCCGCGCGGGAAAGGGAGAAAGCAAGTATGAAAGCAACGGGCATCGTGCGCCGCATCGACGATCTGGGGCGCGTCGTCATTCCCAAGGAGATCCGCCGCACGCAGATGATCCGCGTGGGCGACCCGCTCGAGATCTTCGTGACGGACGGGGGCGACGTGGTGTTCCGGAAATACAGCCCGCTGGGCGAACTCGGCCCGCTGGCACAGCGCTACGTCACGGCGCTCGCGCGCTCCGCGGGGCTCAGTGCCGCCGTGTCGGACCGCGACCGCGTGCTCGCGGCGTCCGGCAGCGCGAAGCAGGCCGAGGGGCGCGGTGTGTCTGAGGGTCTGGCGCACGTGATGGACTCGCGCCGCGCGTTCACGGCAAAGCCCGGCGAGGCGGGCCTTTCTCTGTGCGCGGACGGCCCGGACGTGTGCCGCGCCGCCGTGCCCATCCTGTGCCACGGCGACCTCATCGGCTGCGTTGCCCTCGCGGGCGAGCCGGACGAGACCGCTCTCGCCCTCATCCAGACCGCCGCCGCCTTCTTCGCCGCCCACCTCGAAGAGTAAACAGGCGCTCGCTGCCCTTTGGCAGCGTCCCCTGCGTGCGGTGGGAGAAGTACGTCCCCTTACAGCGAGGGTTTAGCAGGCGCGTGTTGCCCTTTGCAACCGTCCCCTGCGTGCGGGGACAGCATTGCCTCCCCTGTGAGGGGAGGTGCCCTTTATCACTCTCCCCGTTGCCTCCCCTACAAGGGGAGGTGCCCCGAAGGGGCGGAGGGGTGGATGCACGGGGGTGAAAGTCAGCGCACGGTTCACCCCTCCGGGTTCGCTGACGCTCACCCACCTCCCCTG
>CALXBO010000072.1 GCA_944386565.1 uncultured Ruthenibacterium sp.
TCGTTTTGCCCCGGCCTGCCGTTGGCGGCTGGTGGAAGAATACGGCGCCGACAGCTTTACCGTACAGCCGGACGGCTCCCTGCTTTTCCGTCGTGGGTTCCCGGACGCAGACAGTGTGACCAGCTGGATTCTTACCTTTGGGGACGGCGCCGAACTGCTGGAGCCTGCCGAGTTGCGGGAAAAGTTAGGCGCGCTTGCCCAACGGCTGGCACACCGCTATAAGAAACGGAGGTAGTTATGGCATCCCATCCTGATTATGTGGCGTATGTAGTGGAACAGCTGCGCGACGCCGGAAGCGTCCGCGCCCGCAAAATGTTCGGGGAATACGGCCTGTTCTGCGATGGCACCTTCTTTGGTGTCATCTGCGACGACCAGTTGTTTATCAAAATCACTCTACAAGGAGAAGCAGCCTTTCCCGACCTGCCAAAAGCCCCGTCCCATAAAGGAGTAAGCGATTCCTTTGTGATAGAGGACGTGGACGACCCAACTATGGCGGTGGAATTGACCCGCATCACCTGTGAAGCGCTGCGCAAAGCAGCATCCCAAAAGCGGAGGAAATGAGTATGGCATTCGACTACAAGAAAGAATACAAGGAATTCTATCTGCCGCCCAAAATGCCGGGTATCGTTACGGTACCTGCCATGAACTTTTTGGCGGTGCGCGGGCACGGAGATCCCAACGAGGAAAACGGTGCCTACAAACAGGCTATCGGCCTTTTGTATGCGGTGGCCTACACCATCAAAATGAGTAAGATGGGCAGCCACAAGATGGACGGTTACTTCGACTATGTGGTGCCGCCGCTGGAGGGCCTGTGGTGGCAGGAAGGCGTACAGGGCGTGGACTACACCCGCAAGGAGGACTTTTGCTGGATCTCTCTGATCCGTCTGCCGGACTTTGTCACCAGGGCGGAGTTTGACTGGGCCGTGCAGGAAGCCTCCCGCAAAAAGAAACTGGACTGTTCCCCGGTAGAGTTCTTCCCCTGGGAGGAAGGTCTGTGCGTCCAGTGCATGCACATCGGCCCCTACGATGACGAGCCCGCCACGGTCGCCGCTATGGCGGAATACGCCAAAGCGCACGGATACGCGGCGGACTTTGGCGAGAACCGATTCCACCACGAGATCTACCTGAGCGATGTGCGCCGCTGTAAACCGGAAAGCCTGAAAACCGTGGTGCGCCATCCGGTACGGAAGGCGGATCAGATATGAAAGACTTCACGTGGGAACATACCGAGTTCAGCCTGTGCGGGCTGAACTGCCTGCTCTGCCCCATGCAGGTAGGCGGTTACTGCCCCGGCTGCGGCGGCGGACCGGGGAATCAGAGTTGTGCCATCGCCCGGTGTTCACTGGACAAAGGCGGGTATGCCTTTTGCAGTGATTGCTCCTCTTACCCCTGCGCCCGGTATGACGAGTTTGATGCAGCAGATTCTTTTGTGCCTCACAGCCGCCGTGCCGCCGATCTGGACCGCGCCCGGGAATTGGGGCTGGATGCCTACATAGACGAACTGCGGGCCAAGCGGGCCATTCTGGATAAGCTGCTCACCAACTATAATGATGGCCGCCGCAAAACCTTCTACTGTGCGGCGGTGTACCTGCTGCCGTTGGAAGATCTGCAAAATGTTGTGGTCAAGCTGGAAGGCCAGCCGGAATGTTCCATCAAAGAGCGGGCTGCGGTTGCCGTGAAGATGCTGCAAGAGACTGCCGATGATCACGGTGTCTGTCTGAAGCTAGAAAAGAAGAAGGGGTGATTGTGTGGCGATTTCTAAAGTAACACGCTCGTTTCCCTGTACTGTAGAACATCTGTGGCAAATTGTGACCGACCTGTCGCACACCGACTGGCGCAGTGATCTGGCGCGGGTGGAAGTTCTGAACGAAGCCCACTTTGTGGAGCATACCAAGAGCGGCTATGCCACCCATTTTGCGGTTACGTCCTGTGAACCAAAACAGTTTTGGGCCTTCACGATGGAAAACGGGAACATGTCCGGCTCCTGGGAGGGACGGTTCGAGGCAACGGAAGGTGGCTCCCGGTTGACCTGCGTGGAAACTGTCAACGGCAAGCGCTGGTGGATGCGCCCCTTTGTCCCTGTCTATCTGAAACGACAGCAAAAACTGTATATGGATGATCTGCTGCGGGAAGTGAATCGCACCACGGCTGAAAATGCTGCGCCGTAATCAATCCAATGCAACCCGGAGGTGAACCTTTTGATCATCAGTGCCAGCAGGCGAACCGATATTCCCGCCTATTACCCAGATTGGTTTTACAACCGTATCCGGGAGGGCTATGTCTGCGTCCGCAACCCCATGAACTTCCATCAGGTGAGCCGCATTTCCTTGTCGCCGGACGTGGTGGATAGCATCGTATTCTGGACCAAGAATCCGCTGCCGCTGATGTCTCGGTTGGAGGAACTGCGGGCGTACCCGTTCTATTTTCAGTTTACCCTGACCCCCTATGGGAAAGACGTGGAACCGGGTGTGCCTAGCAAAAATGATGTGATCCTGCCTGCCTTTCAGGAGCTTTCCCGCAAAATCGGCCCCGAACGGGTGATCTGGCGGTATGACCCCATTTTGTTCACCGACCGGTACACGATGGACTATCACATTACCTTTTTCAGCCAGTTGGCCCGACGGCTGGAGGGCTATACCCG
>CALXBO010000073.1 GCA_944386565.1 uncultured Ruthenibacterium sp.
CCGGGCCCGATGGGCCCGCAGGGCGAGCCGGGGCCGACGGGCCCGCAGGGCGAACCGGGCCCGATGGGCCCGCAGGGTGAACCGGGGCCGACGGGCCCGCAGGGCGAGCCGGGGCCGATGGGGCCGCAGGGTGAACCGGGGCCGACGGGCCCGCAGGGCGAGCCGGGGCCGATGGGCCCGCAGGGTGAACCGGGGCCGATGGGGCCGCAGGGCGAGCCGGGGCCGACGGGCCCGCAGGGCGAGCCGGGGCCGATGGGCCCGCAGGGTGAACCGGGGCCGATGGGGCCGCAGGGCGAGCCGGGGCCGACGGGCCCGCAGGGCGAGCCGGGGCCGACGGGCCCGCAGGGCGAACCGGGCCCGATGGGCCCGCAGGGCGAGCCGGGGCCGACGGGCCCGCAGGGTGAACCGGGCCCGGCAGGAGGTGCATGTCCGCCGGAGTTCCTGACGGCGTACTCGATTGCTCCGCAGCCCAATATATCGGGAAGCCTGATGGTGTTTGACCGCACGGCGCTCTCAAACGGTACAGCTGTCACACATACAAAGAATTCGGCGGACATCGTGATTCAGAAATCGGGATATTACGCGGTTGCATTTCACGCTACGGTCTCTCCGATCAGCGGCGCGGAGTTTCCGGTGTCGGCGGTAGTGTATCTTCAGATGAACGGGACTCCCGTGACGGGTTCCGGTGCGCGTCAGAACCTGTTGACTGCGGCCGAGGCTGAAAACGTCGCGTTTTTGAAGACGGTCAAAGTGACGTCTGTACCGGCTGTGCTCACGGTGATCAGTGAGGGGGATACGATTCTGAGCAGCGATATTTCGTTGACGGCTTTCCGGATGGGCGGTTTGTAATGCTGCAATTTCGTACGATTTGCGCATGCCGTCCGGCGGCGGTGCAAAGAGGTTTGTAGAAATGCGCCTTTGCGGCCGGAGAACGTTTTCTGGTATAATAAATATGGAAAATTTTATCATACGGGACTCGCCCGCAGCGAAGTTTTCCGGAAAGGAAAAGGTGCAAGGTGAACGGTTCACACATTCAGGAAGGAGCGTTTGTTTCTTACGGGTCGAGCGGCGTGTGCCGCGTGGGGGGGATGCGGCGCATGCGTCTGAGCGAGTCGCTTCCGGAGAAGCTGTATTATGAGCTTCATCCGGCGCGGGAAGCAGGGCAGGCGGTGTTTGTCCCGGCGGATTGCGAGCGCCTGTGTGCAAAGATCCGCCGCGTGATGACCAAGGACGAAGTGGATGCGCTGCTGGACCGTGTGGCCGCTGAGAAACCGGAATGGATCGATGACAAGCACGCGCGGGAAGAGCATTTCCGAAAGACACTTGCAGACGGCGTGAGCGGTGAACTGGTGCGCATTGTCTGCTCTCTGTACCTGAAAAAGCGTGAGCTGGCTGCGCGCCGCCGCAGACTTTCATCCGGTGACGAGCGCACGATGAAAGCTGCAGAGCGTCTCATCGAAGACGAGCTGGCGTTCGCACTGGGAATCGAACCCGGCGATGTTCCGGGCTACATCCGCGCGCGGATCGGAACGGAGGAATAGAAGACGGGCTGCGGCCCGCAAGACAAAAGGCCTTGTGCTGTTTTCACAGCACAAGGCCTTTTTCAACGCCGAGGTTATTTGTTCTTGTACATTTCCTCATAGTATTTCTGATAGTTGCCGCTGGTGACGCTCGCCATCCACTCCTCGTTGGCGAGATACCAGTCGATGGTCTTGACGATGCCTTCCTCGAACGGGGTCTCGGGATACCAGCCCAGTTCGTTTTTGATCTTCGTCGGGTCAATGCCGTAGCGGCGGTCATGGCCGAGACGGTCGGCCACGTATTTGATGAGGTTCTCGCCGATCTCCGCGTCGTTCAGACGGTCGTGCAGCTGGGCGATGATCGTCTTGACGATGAAGATGTTCGGGCGCTCGTTGTGGCCGCCCACGTTGTACACTTCACCGTCGCGGCCGCCCTCGGCCACCATGTCGATGGCCTTGCAGTGATCCTCCACGTACAGCCAGTCGCGCACGTTCATGCCGTCACCGTACACCGGCAGCTGCCTGTGGTTCTTGACGTTGTTGATCATCAGCGGGATCAGCTTCTCGGGGAACTGGTACGGGCCGTAGTTGTTCGAGCAGCGGGTGATGTTCACCGGCATGCCGTACGTGTCGTGGAACGCCATGACGAACATGTCGGCGCTGGCCTTCGAGGAGGAATACGGGCTGTGCGGGCACAGCGGCGTCGTCTCCATGAAGTAGCCGTCCTCGCCGAGGCTGCCGTACACTTCGTCGGTGGAAACCTGCAGGTACTTCTTGCCCGCGGCCCACTTGCCGTCCTTGAACCAGGCGTTCCTGGCGCACTGCAGCAGGTTGACCGTGCCCAGCACGTTCGTCTCCACGAAGATCTCGGGATTGGTGATGGAGCGGTCGACGTGGCTCTCGGCCGCAAAGTTGATGACGTAGTCGAAGTCGTACTGTTCAAACAGTTTCGTCACGAGTTCACGGTCGCAGATGTCGCCCTGCACAAAGATGTGACGCTTGTCGCCCTCAACGCCTTTCAGGTTCTCGAGATTGCCCGCGTACGTCAGCTTGTCCAGATTGACGAGCAGGATATCGTCGTACTTCTTCAGCATGTAATAGACGAAGTTCGAGCCGATGAAACCGGC
>CALXBO010000074.1 GCA_944386565.1 uncultured Ruthenibacterium sp.
CATCTCCGGACGCGGGCGGTTTTCCATAACAAAAAGACCGGTCAAGGACGAACCGGTCTTTTTGGTTGGGCTGGCTGGATTCGAACCAGCGGAATGACGGAGTCAAAGTCCGTTGCCTTACCCCTTGGCGACAGCCCATTACTAAGAACGGCAAATTCATTGCTGAATTTGCCGTTCTGTTCCTATGGGGTGGGAGATGGGACTCGAACCCACGACACCCAGATCCACAATCTGGTGCTCTACCGACTGAACTACACCCACCATATTGGCGCGCCCAAAGGGACTCGAACCCCCGGCCCACTGCTTAGAAGGCAGTTGCTCTATCCAGCTGAGCTATGGGCGCATATCAGAGCCTCACGGGCATCGCTCAATTATATTACAACATTCCTACGTAAATGTCAAGCAAAAAAATCCGTCAAAATAAAAAATTTTGACGGATTTTTTAATCAGGATCTTTCGTTCGCACGAACCGGCTTTTTGGGGTGGTAATTCACTGTCTCCGACGGACATTTTCCCGCCGCTTTCTCCAGTGCCTGCGCCTTTTCATAACAATAGCGGATGATGCTGTTTCGTTTTACGATTCCGATAAAACTGTTTTTGCTGTCAATCACCGGCACAAAGTTCTGCGTCATTGCAGCACCGACAAGATCATCCATACTGGTTTCAACCTGAACGCATTTGTAATCCCTCTTGCGCGGAATGCTCATCAGCGGAACGCTCTCCGCCCGGAGAAGATTCAGGTTATGATCTCTCTTGATAGCCCAGAGCAAATCGCCCTCTGTGATCGTACCGACATATTCCCCCGCCTGATTCAGAATAGGAATTGAGGAATAGCGGTGATATTCCATTTTTTCAAGCGCCTGACGAAGCGTAAAATCATCTTCCAAGTATGCTACGTCCACCTTCGGCGTTAAAAAGTACAGCAGATTCATGCGTTGACTCATCCTTTTTCAGAATAATAAACGAAGCACGCAACGCAGCAACGCGCACTTCCTGTTATTATAATAGCACATTTTTGGATTGAATTTCGTGAATGATTTGTTAAATACATCAAATTTCTTTTTTCTCAGAGCTTTTTCGTCACCGTTGCCTGCTTTCTGTCGAAACCTTCCGTTTCGCTTGATTTCGAGACCCTGTTATGGTATCATTTTCTTAAATCACCGGGCGCATCCGCACCGGGATGCCGTCCGGTCATTCCGCAAGGAGGGCTGTGTAATGGAACAACGTACCGTCAAACTGTATGAGCGGGGAATGTCCGTACCGCTGAAAGTCGTCGCCGGACACTTTGCCACAAACCATTCGCACGTCAATTATTACATTGATATGACCACGTTGAAGTCCCGCGTTTCCGAAGCGTCGGAAGTCGCCAAACTGCTGGCCGGGAAATATGTCATGAACACCGTGGTCGACACGATTGTGTGTCTTGACGGCATGCAGGTCGTCGGAACGCTTCTTGCGGAAGATCTTACGATGAGCGGTTCCCACTCCATGAATTCTCACAACACAATTTATGTTGTGACGCCGGAGTTTAATTCCAACAGTCAGCTCATTTTCCGGGACAACATCCAGCCGATGATCGACGGCAAGCATGTTCTCATCCTGATGGCCAGCGTAACGACCGGCATCACGATCCGCCGCAGCGCCGAGTGCGTTTCGTATTACGGCGGAAAGGTTGCGGGCGTCGCAGCGATTTTCAGCGCCGTCGACGATGTTGAAGGATATCCCATTCACTCTGTATTTACCCGCAATGTCCTTCCCGACTATCACTCCTGTGCGCCGATGCAGTGCCCTCTGTGCCGTGCCGGCCAGAAGATTGACGCTCTCGTCAACAGCTTCGGATATTCCAAGCTCTGATAACACCCATAAAAAGCCGCTGAAGCACTTCCGCTTCAGCGGCTTTTTGTTTATTCAGCTTCAAACACGACCCGGCCGTCTTTGAACGTCGCGCACACATGGATGTTTCTCACTTCATCCGGCTCCATGGCCAGCGGATCTTTATCAAGAACGATCAGATCGGCAACCTTCCCCGCTTCGATCGTACCTTTCAGATGCTCTTCACCGTACTGATAAGCCGCTTCGGCTGTCACAGCGCGCAGAGCTTCTTCCACCGTGATCCGTTCCTCTTTGCCAAGAAAAACGCCTTCCCGCGTACGGCGGACGGCAGCACACCAGACAGTCTCCAGCATGTCCGGTTCAATCACCGGAGAATCCTGATGGAACGTGACGGGAAGCCCCTCCTGCAACGCGCTGCGAGCCGGGCTGATTTTTGCCGCGCGCTCCGGGCCAAGGTTTTTCAGATGTGTGTCTCCCCAGTGATACACGTGCGCCACAAAGAAACTCGGCATCATGCCGCACTCGCGCAGAAGCGGAAGCTGATCCAGCCCCACGAGCTGCGCATGGATCATAACCGGGCGCAGATCCCGCGCAAACGGATGTTCCGCACAAACAAGGCTGTATGCGCGCAAAAGCTGTGCCGCGGCGGCGTCGCCGTTGCAGTGAGTCAGAAGCTGACACCTGTGTTCGACCGCATCCTTGACAAACCCGTAGACCTGCTCGTCCGTGAGAACGGGATATCCGCACCCACCTCCGACATACGGAGTGCGCAGCCACGCCGTTTTTCCCTGCGGCGAACCGTCCAGGAACATTTTGCACCCGCCGAGCCGAAAATGACCGTGATAGGCTCCGTCTTGCTGCTTGAAATGCGCATATACCTGTTCCCGTTCCCGCACGTCCGCATATCCGACAACGTCCAGCCACAGCGCTTCGCGGGACAGGATCAGGTCGTAATACGGGAGAGCGCTCGACGGGAGCATCCCCTCCTGAACTGTGGTGATACCGTAAGAGGCATAGCGTTCCTGCGCACGCTGTACGGCATTCAGAAAATCCTGCGCCGTAGGAGCCGGCACTTTCATCAGCGCCTGAATGAATGCGTTCTCCTCCATGTAGCCTGTCAGCTTACCGCCTTCAAGGCCGATCACACCACCCTCCGGAGCGGGCGTATCCGGCCGGATTCCCAGCAGCTCCAGTGCACGCGAATTCACGCATCCCATATGACCCGACTGGTGCTGTACCACGAGCGGATGATCAGGGCACGCTTTGTCCAGCAATTCCAGCGACGGGTGACGGTGTTCCCGGAGGCGGTTGTGATCGTACCCTTTTGCAACGATCCATGCACCCTCTCCGGGCGCCTGCGTGCTCACAAAATCCTGAATTGCAGCGCAGATGTCTTCGAACGATTCCGCACGTTCGAGAGGGATCTGCATCAGTGAATTGGCATACCCGGAAAAATGGCTGTGCGCGTCCAGAAACGCCGGCGCAAGGGTTTTGCCGTTCAGGTCATACCATTCATCAGCCGGCTTGGCCAGCGCCCGAATCTGCGCTTCGGACCCGACCGAGACGATCCGGCCGTCTTCTACCAGAACTGCCTGTGCATAAAACGGCGCCGCAAGCGTCAGAATGCGCCCGTTATAAAAAATCATACCCATATTTTCTGTTTTCCTTCCGTGCATCCGCGCACGCCGCACCGCGCGCATTGTAAAAACACTCATACAGATAATCTTCCACAACGTCCATAAAGTGGACCGGAGCAAGCGCCATTTCATTCAGTTTATCCGCAAACCGCTGCGCCTGCTCCCGTGTGGAAAAAATGCCGCGGGCAATGTCTCCCGCCGGCGACGCAATGCCGAACACCGTTCCTCCGAGATGTTCCACAACTGTATAGCGATTCTGTTCCATGTTGACCCCTCCAGAATATGGAAATTTTTACCTTTTCCATCATTTTACATTTTCTGGAAGTTCGTTTTTGTCGATTCATGGAGTTGTCTTCATTATATCATAAAAAAACATGTATTGCTGTAAAATCCCCGCACAGGTTCTGTATTTATACAGCGGAAAACCGTCCGGGTAATGTTTTTCCAGAATGCTCTTCACATGTGTGTCAATCGGGAAAGCGCCCGTGTGGTGGAGCGCAAAGAGACACACACAGTCCGCCACTTTGACGCCCACTCCCTTGCATCCGCATAAAATCGAATGAGCACGCGCATAAGAAGCCTTCTCCAGAGAACTGCACGTCTCAGTAGTAAAATACTCCGCTGCAGCTGTCAGATACGGCGCGCGGTAGCCGACTCCGAGCCGTCTCAGAACACTTTCATCGAGCGTTTTCAACTGCTCCTGCGTGGGGAACGCACCGTCAAACAGAGCACACAGATCGGCAATGTTCTTCCGGATGCGCGGAATGTTGCTGTTCTGCGAAAGGATGAATGTAACGATCGTCTCCCAGACGTCCTGTCTCAGGATGCGCAGCCCCGAACCATGAGCAATTGCCGCCTGCAGATATTTATCGCGCTTCGCGGCACGGGCTTTGATTTTCCCGTAGTCCGTGCCGAGATCAAAGTACTTGTACCACACGTCGTGAAATTCGTCTTCGCTGCACGAAAACTCGAACCGATCACCGTTCTGAGAAACGGTGACATAACGCCCAAAGGCGGGGATGCCGTAGCACCCTCCGCCCATTGGCTGCCAGCGGAAACACTGGCCCGAAGCATAGATTTGGTCGAGATCACAATCCCGGATTGTAATTTGCATATCTTCTCCTGTTCAAAAGCGGAAATACAGGGTTGCAGGCTGCCCGTCTGTTTCAATGAATTCGACGATGCGCTCGTACTCTTCCCTCGAAGCACCGTTTTCCGCAAACCACTCATCACTGACAGAATCAGGATAAATCATCGAACGAATTTTATCAAGCCCTGCTGCTTTGTCTTGTTCCATCCGGAGGAAGCCGTTTTCCCCGTCCGGCACGCGCGGATACCAGTCCCACGTCTGTCCGAAATCATCCGACACCAATGCGATCCACTCAAACGAAGTGATGCCCGGCGACGTAAAGCATCGGATTTCCGTACGGCTTCCGACCGTGAAAATGCAGCACGGATAAAATCGTTCAAAGGGACAATCGGCCAGAACGTCCGCAAAGTCCATCTGAGACCAAGTCTGTCCGCCGTCCGTGGTCCAGAGGACCAGCGGAAGCGCCGCTTCGTCGTCACGGTATTTGTCAATGATAAATCCGACCTGCTCATTGACAAACGACATCCGCACCCTGCCCTCTTCCTTTTTCAACGGCACGGGCAGCGCCTGCGAAGTCTCGGAGACCGGCAGCCCGGATTCGTCCGTTTCGCAGCGAAGCAGCCAGAAACGATTTTCTGAGTCCGTGGCCAGCAGCAGGCATAATTTCTCACTCACATTCTGCATTCCGATGACGGAAAGCTCTTCACCGTCCGGGCTGTAAAATGTGAGTTGCTCTGCAATATAAGTTGCTCCTCCGTCGCTCGACGCAAAGAATTCCGCATTAAAGGAGGAATCTTTCTGCGGAACACAAAGCATCACGCGCTCCGTTCCCTTCCACGCGCCGCCCAACATCGGCACATCAACAATTCCGTCCGTTTCCGGCATGGCAACTGCCTGATATGTACCGGTATCGCTGTCATAAATTCCTCCGACGGCATCCGCGGCATTCCCCGTCAGGCTCGCGCCCATATACGGATAGATTTTCTGTGTCGTATACACGCCATCCAAAGACATTGTTTCTTCCGAAAGCCCGGCAGCCGGTTCGGGACCTTTTTCCGGCCGAACCGGTCCGGCTTCCTCCGCCGCAAGCGCTGAAGATTCCGATGCAGCGGAACCGGTCGGTACGCATGCCACCAAAACGGTTCCGAGGAGAGCAAAGCACAGCAGCAGCACCGCCGCCCGGCCCTTTTGTTTCGGTGCGGCGGAAAACAGCGATGAAAAGCGCTGCCGGACAAATCGCTTTTCCGACGCAAAACATGTCGTCGGAATTACGCACCGGCCTTCCGCCGAACGGACAACGCTCATCAGCGCATCCGCATAGGCCCGTCTGGAGACGTCAAGCGCAAGCACCGTTTCGTCACACGCAAGCTCGGCCGAGCGCTCAAACTGCCGTTCCAGAATCCACGCAGCCGGATTGTACCAATGGATACACCGAACAACCAGCATGACAAATCGGAGCAGCGTATCTCTGCGGCGGTAATGTGTCAGCTCATGCAGAATTACCGGCCGAAGGAAAGCGCGTTTCTCTTCATCCGCAAAAGATGCAGGGATCAGCAGCACCGGCCGCAGCCACCCGATCGTCATCGGCGTCCGGACGACTTCATTCGCACGGACGTCCGGAATCTTCCGGATGCCCAGACCGGCCGCCGCGGATTCAGTTTCCGTGCACAGACGTGCGGACGGCATCCGGTTCCAGCGCATTACACGCCGTCTCCAGACGAAGTAGCGGCACGTTTCCGTCAGGAACATCAGGCATGCCGCCGACATCCAGATGACTGCGGCGATCTTTACAGGCTTTTGTATAAATCCCGCGGGCGCTCTTCCGGTCTCTTCATTCTGTGCAGGCGAAGGCTCATCAGGCAGAAGCCCGGATGTGTCAGAATCTTCCTCCGGAAGCGTCTGCGTATCCTTTACTGCCTGTGTAACCTGAACCGGAACGGGAAGAAGCAGCGGAGCCCGCTCCGGCACAATGGCGGGAATCAGCATCCGGACTGCAAGTATGATCCACATCCAGCGCAGTGCAGATGCGCGGTAACGCCGCAGAAAAAACGGAGTCAACACCAGCAGGGCAAGCGCGGCGAGCAAGCTCCACGCGCCTGTCTGTGCAAAGCGGAACATCAAATTTTCCAGCATGGTTTATCCCTCCCGTTTGAGCTGTTCGAGATAATCCTCCAATTCCCGAATATCATCCGATGTGAGCGAACCGCCCTGATGCAGCGCGGCAATGAAATTTTTCGCGCTCCCGCGGTACAGTGAATCCAAAATCACGCTGCTCTCTGCAGTGAGATAATCATCCCG
>CALXBO010000075.1 GCA_944386565.1 uncultured Ruthenibacterium sp.
GCGTTAACGCGCGTGCGAAGAACAGAGGGCTATGCCCGCAAATGAAAAACCACCGGCTACGCCGGTGGATGATTATTCTGTTATTCCTGTTTTTCTGCGCTCGGTGCGGATTCCGGCCCCGGAGCTTCCGGCGGCTTTTTCCCGGGATGTTTCCGGTTCAGTGTGACGCCGTGCGCCGCGAGAGAACGGGCAAACACGCGTGCATTCCGGAAATGCACTCCGAGAACGCCGACGTCCGAGGCGGCAGCGGCATTGATTTTGACATCGTCCGTAAAGACACATTCGCTCGGCTTGAGGTGATAATCGTCCAGCAGCTTGCGGTAGATGCGGCGGTCAGGTTTGGTGATTCCGGCCTCGCAGGAAGCCACGCCGCCGTCAAACAGCTTCCAGAACTTGCGGGCGGAGAGAAGCTCCAGGACGTCCGAGGAAATATTGGACAAATAATAAAGCGAATACCCGTTCGCTTTCAACCGCTTCATCAGCTGAACGGTATCCTCTTTGGTGCGGAGCATATCGTACCAGTCGTTGAGAATGACGTCCACTTCGTATTTGCGCCCGATCTCGGCACCTTTCTGACGGATGATTTCATTTGCTTCATCACGCGTCAGTTCTCCGGCGTCCAGACGAAGCCACTCTTCGGAGCCGAACGTAATATCATAGAGGATGTTTTCCAGACGCTCATTCAAAAAGTGGTCGACGAGAAATTCACGGGGAGAATACTCCACAACGACGCCGCCCAGATCAAAAATTATATTACGGATCAAGAAGGATCACCTGCAATTCTTCAAACTTACATTTTATTATACACTATTTTGAAGGGAATAGAAAGACTCGTTCGTAGAATATACATGAAACGGGGGTGATGCGTTGACGCTGTATGAGTTGTGCGAAAAACATGTCGTTAACATGTCGACGGGAGGAGACCTCGGACGTGTGGACGATCTGGAGTTCTCCCCGGAAAACGCGTCCGTGACACATCTCGTGATCTACGGAAAGCCGAGGTTGTTCGGCCTGCTCGGAAGAGGGGAGGACTGCCGGATCGAATGGGGCTGCATCCGAACAATCGGGAGCGATGTTGTCCTGATTGAGAACGGAGAGCCGGAAAAGCCGGAGACGGTGAAGCCTTCATTCTGGAAATTCGGCAGCGCTTGACAAAATTTGCGAAAACGCTAAGATAAGGAACATGCACGCATTGTAAATCCTCGCATCTGCGGATGCGAAAAGTTAAAGTACTAAGGAAAAGGAACTGATATGGCAAAAAAAATCCGCGATAAACTGCCCCGTGCCACACAAAACGGCATCATTAACGCGCTGATGCTGGTTTTCGTACCGTTGCTTCTGATTGTATTGACGGAATGGGCACACCGGGGCGGTTTTTCTGAGTCGTTTTTTACGGACAACCTCCTCCCGCACCTGCCGTCCTATCTGCTTACATGGGTGTTGGTAGCACTGCTCTACGCGTTTCTGTGTATTCTCACGCGGCGTCACTGGCCGGCGGTGCTCATCACCGGCATTCTTACCGTCATCCCCGGAGTGATCACATGGTATAAACTGGAGATGCGCGGAGAGCCGTTCCTGCCGTGGGACATTTCTCAGGTGGGGGACCTTGCCGGCGTAGCTTCGAAGATCACACTTCAGATACCGGCTTCGTTGTGGTTCATTGCGGGAATCTTTCTGATTCTTTTCGTGCTCAGTTTTTTAGTTCGCATGCCGGCTGCAGGGCTCCGGGTCAGGTTGGCGGCAGCAGTGATTACGTTGGCGGCTTTCCTCGGAATGCTGTTCGGCGTGTTTATGAATTCCAGTGTTCTGAAAAAGTTCGGTGTTCAGCAGGATATGTGGATGCAGGACCGCTATTACCGCAACCACGGCGTGATTTTGGGATTTCTTTCGAATCTTGAAGTTCTGAACATCAGCGCACCGGACGATTACAGCGAAGAGAGCGTCCGCGCGATTGAAAAGGAAACGGAAGCGGCAGCAGCCGGACGGGAATCCATGTATCCGGATTCTTACGGAGCAACTGCGGAAGCTCCCGAGCAGCAGCCGAACATCATTTTCGTCATGAACGAGTCGTTCTATGATGTGACGCGCCTGGAAGGAATCGAGTATGACGTCGACCTTACGCCGAATCTGCACAGACTGCAGCAGGAGGCTGCGCACGGATACATCTTCTCGCCGTCGTTCGGCGGCGGTACCTGCGATGTGGAATTCGAGGCGCTGACGGGATATTCCATCGAATACCTCCCGTCTGGGTGCAAGCCGTACCAGCAGCATGTGACGCATCCGATGTTCTCAATCGCTCAGTTCCTGAAAAGCGAGGGATATGAGACGCTCGCGATTCACGGATATTACCGCAAGTTCTGGAGCCGCGACACGGCGTATCCCAATCTCGGCATCGATACGTTTATCGCCGCCGAAGATTTTGTGAACCCCGAGAAGAAACGCGGTTTTATCTCCGATGCGGAAATGACTTCCCGAATCATTGAAGAATACGAGTCCCGCTCGGACGACGGACCGGTGTTCATTCACGCCGTGACGATGCAGAACCATACGACATACGACGAGAGCCGTTATCCGGAAGATGAGCTGGTAGATATCGTTTCGTATCCGGAAGGCTTGAGCGATACCACGATCTCGCAGCTGCGCGATTTTGCAACCGGCGTGCATGAAGCCGATGCCGCGCTCGGGGAACTGGTCGATTACTTCTCCGAGGTGGACGAGCCCACGATCATCGTGTTCTGGGGCGACCACTTCAATCCGGTCGGCAAAGGGTATGAGCTGTATGAAAAGACCGGCTACATTGAAGAAGGGGACACTACAAGCCCCAAACTCCGCCAGACGGATCTTCTGATCTGGAGCAACTACGATGATACGGAGATCGATCTCGGTACCATCAGTTCGTACAACATTTCTCCGGTGATGATGGAACTGTACGGCCTTGAAAAACCGCTCTGGTTCGAATATCTGCTCCAGCAGATGGATGTCCTGCGCGGCCTGACGCACGGCATTGCGGTCAATCCGGACGGCTCGTTCTCCGAGACGCTGACGCAGGAGCAGCAGGAGTCCTTTGATGAGCGCTGGATTCTGCAATACGATCTGATGTTCGGCGAACCGTACCTCGAAGATTACGTGCAGGAAGAAAGCTAATTTCCCGGAAAAACCAGTTGCATTTTATTTTGGACTGTGCTATACTTGTACGGCAATACGCACGCATTGCTTTGGACGCCTGTGCCCGCAAGGGTCGGCGCTCATGCATGTAATGCGGAGGAAAAAACAATATTTGGAGGAAAAATTATGGCAGTCGTATCTATGAAACAGCTTCTCGAAGCCGGTGTGCATTTCGGTCATCAGACCCGCCGCTGGAACCCCAAGATGGCGAAGTATATCTTCACCGAGCGCAACAGCATCTATATCATTGACCTGCAGAAGACGGTCAAAAAGCTGGATGAGGCGTATAACTTTGTCCGTGAGACGGCCACTGCGGGCGGTTCGATCCTGTTCGTCGGCACGAAGAAGCAGGCTCAGGAATCTATCCGTGAAGAGGCTCTGCGCTGCGGCATGCACTATGTCAATGCCCGTTGGCTGGGCGGTATGCTCACCAACTTCCGCACCATCCGTCGCCGCATCGACCGCATGGAGCAGCTGAACAAGATGAAAGAGGACGGCACGTTTGACATGCTGCCCAAGAAGGAAGTTGCCAAGCTGGAACTCGAGATGGAGAAACTCGAGAAGTTCCTCGGCGGCGTGAAGACCATGAACACTCTGCCCAAGGCTATGTTCATCGTCGATCCGCGCAAGGAGCGCATCGCCGTGGCTGAGGCCAGAAAGCTGAACATCCCCATTGTTGCTATTGTTGACACGAACTGCGATCCGGACGAGATCGACTATGTCATCCCCGGCAACGACGACGCGATCCGCGCTGTCAAGCTGATCGCCGGCGCGATGGCTGATGCGGTTCTCGAGGGCCGTCAGGGCGAGCAGAACGCAGAGGCCGAGGCTGCCGCTGAGTCTGCTGCTGAATAATCGTCAGGAAGAGAAAGAGTAAAGGAGTAATCAACCATGGCATTTACTGCATTGGACGTTAAGAATCTCCGTGAGCAGACCGGCTGCGGCATGATGGACTGCAAAAAGGCTCTGACCGAGGCCAACGGCGACTTCGAAAAGGCCGTCGAGTGGCTGCGCGAGAAAGGCCTTTCGGCCGCTCAGAAAAAGTCCGGCCGCATTGCTGCAGAGGGCATGGTCTATGCGATCGCGGACAACGAGAAGAAAATCGGCGTTGTGCTGGAAGTCAATGCTGAGACCGACTTCGTTGCGAAAAACGAGCTGTTCCGTACGTTCGTGAAGGACGTCGCCAACGTGATCGTGAACGAGAATCCGGCCGATGTCACGGCTCTGCTCGCCTGCAAAATGGGCGACGGCACGGTCGAGGCGGCTCTGCAGGACAAGATCCTCGTCATCGGCGAGAACATCAAGATCCGCCGCTTCGAGCGCTATGAGGGCATTTGCGCCGCGTATGTGCACGGTGGTGGCACGCACGGCGTTCTGGTGAACTTCAACACCAGCGACGCAGTTGCTTCCAATCCTGCTTTTGAGGCGTTCGGCAAGGATATCGCCATGCAGATCGCTGCAGCCAACCCCACCTATCTGAACGAGGCTTCCGTTCCGGCTTCTGTCATCGACAAGGAGAAGGAGATTCTGCTTGCTCAGATCGCCAATGACCCGAAGACGGCCAGCAAGCCCGAGCAGGTCAAGGTGAAGATGGTCGAGGGCCGCATCGGCAAGTATTACAAAGAGAACTGCCTGCTGGATCAGCAGTTTGTTAAGGATCCCGACCTGACGATTTCGAAGTATGTCGCGAACACGGCGAAAGAGCTGGGCGGCGATATCGAAGTCGTGAAGTTCGTCCGCTTTGAGAAGGGCGAGGGTCTGGAGAAGCGCGAAGAGAACTTTGCGGAAGAAATCGCCAAGATGGTGAAATAATCTTTCGTGTTTTGGGGCAATTTATCTTGTCCAAAAAGGCAATTTAATTTGTCAATGAACTGAAAAATATACGGAGTAATGTGGAGTTTTCACTCTCATTACTCCGTTATTTTTTTACCCTTTTTGCAGCGGATGACCTCCAAGTGCTCTCCTGATGATTCCTCTCATAACCCCTCCGGAAGGGGCAGGGATGAGGGAAATTATCAGAAATGCAGGTAATTTTCTGCGAATTATCGCAAAATATTTTGCGCGTAAATGATTGCCGGGTACCTCTTCTAATATCTTTCCTTCATCCTATTACAACTGCAAAACGCGAAAAAGCGGCCGGGTACCCCAAGTAATTTCTCTAGTCCTGTTCTCAGATTCCATTGACAAGTTATTTTTGCTCGATTGACAAATTATTTTGCCCCCTGACATTTCGGCTGTTTTCTGCGTTCTTTCAGAAAAACCATACAGACCGGGGCGCGTCCGAAAGGACGCGCCTTTTTGTATAGCAAAACCACTGGCTAGGCCAGTGGTTCAGAAAAGCCTAAGGCGATGAGAAAGAAAGAAAAACTCCCTTTGCTATAATAAACGTGCGGTCTGCCAACTGCACAAAAGAAGCAAAGGGAGGACATTCAAAATGGGCTTGAATGACATCAACAGTTTATCACATACGAAAGTACAGTTTACAAGGGACTACACAGGGTAACGGTCTGACGGGAGGATTACCGCCCGTCAGATT
>CALXBO010000076.1 GCA_944386565.1 uncultured Ruthenibacterium sp.
CGCCTTTAGGCGCCGCTGGTATTGTGGCCCCTATGGGGCCGTTTTGCAAACCCCACGTTCAACGTGGGGTTATGATTCTGAGTGTTAGTCCGCATTGTTTTTAGCGAGCAGTTCGGCAACAAGTTCGCGAACTTTTTCCGCCGCTTCTTCGCACGGAACTTTCATCGAAATGCTCTTGTCGCGCGTTACGATCTCGCAGCAGCCGTCCTTCAAGTTGCGGGGGCTGGCGATGACGCGAACCGGCACACCAAGGAGATCCGCATCCGAGAACATAACACCGGCACTGACGGAGCGGTCGTCGTACATCACTTCGACACCGGCTTTCTGCAGCGTGTCGTAGAGACTATCCGCGAACGCACGCACTTCAGCATTATCGGCACGCATCGCGCAGATATGCACCTGCCACGGCGCGATCGACATCGGCCAGATGGGACCGTATGCGTCGTGGTGCGCTTCGCACACCGACGCAGCCAGACGGCCGACGCCGATGCCGTAGCACCCCATAATCGGATTCTGCGTCTTGCCTTCGCTGTCCAGATAGGTCATATTCATGGCCTTCGTGTACTTGGTGCCGAGCTGGAAGATGTTACCCACCTCGATGCCGCGGGAGATCGTCACGGAATGCTTTCCGCAATGCGGGCAGACGCCGCCCTCGACAACTTTGGCAAAATCGTGATACTCTGCATTAGGCAGATCGCGCGTCATGTCGAGACCGACATAATGGTACTCTTCCTGATTTCCGCCGCAGGAGAGATTGTTCGCGCCCTGCAGAGAGCGGTCGTACAGAACAACATACGGAGCGTTGACTTTCAGGTTGACCGGACCGGTATATCCCGCGTGCAGACCGCACTCCTCCGTAATGACCGCCGGATAAACTTCGGCGCCGAGATAATTGGTCAGCTTCGTCTCGTTCACATCGAGGTCGCCGCGGATGAACAGGACAACAAAGGAGTCATCCGCTTTTTTCTGATACACAACTGCCTTGCAGGATTTCTCCTTCGGCGAATGCAGGAAGTTGCAGACATCTTCGATCGTGTGAATATCAGGCGTATGTACTAGCCCAAGCTCTTCGGAAACCTCGTCGCGGTCATTGTGCACGATGCACTCAGCAGCCTCCATATTGGCTCTGTAATCGCATTCGTTGCAGATCACAATGGAGTCCTCGCCGACGGGAGTGAGAAGCATAAACTCGTGCGAGATGCTTCCGCCCATCATACCGGAGTCGGACGCAACAGAGATGACCTCCGGGATACCGGCGCGCGCAAAGATACGCTCATAAGCCTTGTGGCAGCGGTCGTAATACTGCTCCAGGTCGGCCTGCGACGTGTGGAACGAGTACGCGTCTTTCATCGTGAACTCACGGACGCGGATCAGTCCGGCGCGGGGACGGCCTTCGTCGCGGAACTTCGTCTGAATCTGGTAGATCATGAACGGATATTTCTGATACGTCTGGCCGTATTCGCGCACAAGATGAACAGCCGCTTCCTCGTGCGTCATACCGAGCACATACGCGCCGCCGTTGCGGTCCGTAAAGCGGAGCAGCTCGCTGCCGACGCTCTCATAGCGGCCGGATTCCTGCCAGAGAGATGCGGGCATCACGACGGGAAACTGTACTTCCTGACCGTCGATCGCATCCATTTCCTCGCGAATGATTTCCTCAATTTTGTGAGTGATCCGGCGCAGCGGCAGATACGAAGAATAAATGCCGTTCGCCACGCTCTTCATGTAGCCGCCGCGCAGCATAAGCGCGTGGCTGTCGATGACGCAGTCCGCCGGTTTTTCTTTGAAGCGGTCTCCGACCAGTTTGTCAAGTTTCATGATAATCCTCCCGAAAGAAATAATAAAAAAGCCCTAAACCGGCACATGCCGGCTTAGGGCGAATCCTGTCAGATCCGTGGTACCACCTAAGTTCGGATACAATCCGCACTCCAGCTCTCTGTAACGGGAGAACCCCGTCGCTGTTTGCAGCGAAGCTCCGGGATGGGTTCAGCAAATCGCAGCCTCAGGATTCTCACCAGCCATCCTGTCTCTGAAAGGTCTTTTTGCCTACTGGTTCCCTTCATTGCTTTTGAACATGCATATAGTGTATCACACCGCAGAGAGAAAGTCAAAGCCAATTTTACGCCTGCTCTTCCGCTTCCATGTCTTCCTGACGCTGTGCAAGCTCTTCCCAGCGTTCCAGAACCTCATCCTGATGAAATTTGGTGTCCTCGAGTTCGTCGCAGACTTCCTGCAGGCGCTTATGATCACGCACGACTTCCGGATCGTTCAGCATATTTTCAAGATCCATGATTTTCAGCGCGAGCGATTCCAGTTCATCCTCAGCTGATTTGATCTCCGCGCGAAGCTGTGCGCGCAGCCGGCGCTGTTCTTTGCCGTACGCCTGTTTGGGTTGCACGGCGGCAGGCTGCTCCTGCGCCGTCTGCGGTTCCGGCGCGGCCTCTCCGCGGTGCATCAGCGCTTCATATCCGCTGTATTGAACAGCGTTACCGTCCTCCAGATAGAGCACCGGACATGCCAGCTGATTCATCAGATAGCGGTCGTGTGTTACCAGAACGATCGTTCCCTCATATTCTTTCAGCGCCTGAGTCAGGAGTTCCCGCGTATAGATGTCAAGATGGTTCGTGGGCTCGTCCAGGAACATCAGATTGGGCTTTTCCAAAAGAATCTCCGCAAAGCGCAGACGGGCGAGCTCACCGCCGGACAGCGCCGTGCAGGGTTTGAAAACATCTTCTCCGCGGAACCCAAGCAGCGCCAGATGGCTTCGGACTTCCAGTTCCGTGAATTTCGGGTATTTATCCCAGATCGCGCTGATGACAGTGCCCCCGCGGCGCAGCTGCTGCTGTTCGAAGATGGAAACCTTTGCACCCATTCCCAGCCGGACGCTTCCGGTGTTCGGACGAAGTTTTCCGTCCAGCACGCGGAGAAGCGTCGACTTTCCCGCTCCGTTCGGCCCTGCAATCACCAGGCGTTCGCCTCGGCGCACTTGCAAATCAAGCCCTCTGATCAGCTGTTTGCCGCCCAGTGTTACGGAAATGTTCTTCGCGGTCAGGAGTTCCAGATACGGTGTGACGTCAAACGAAAAATGCAGTTTGACCGTTGTGTGCTGCGAAGCCGGAGCCTCGGTGATTTCCATTTTTTCAAGCTGTTTGCGGCGGCTCTGCGCCATTTTTGTCGTGGATGCACGCACGATGTTCCGTGCGATGTAATCTTCCAGCTTGGCAGCTTTGGCCACGTCTGCGTCATGCTGTTTCTGGCGCAACGCATCTGCCGCTTCCTTCTGCGGGATAAAGGCCGAATAGTTTCCCTTGTATGCCGTCAGGCCGTGCCCCTGCACTTCGAAGATGCGGTTGCACACGGCATCCAGAAAATATCGGTCATGGCTGACAACAAGGACGGCTCCGGAATAGCTCTGAAGATATTGCTCCAGCCACTCCATCGTCTCGAAATCAAGGTGGTTTGTCGGCTCGTCGAGAATCAGGACATCCGGATGAGACAGCAGAAGTTTCGCAAGGCAAAGACGTGTATGCTCACCGCCGGACAGAACGCTCACGCTTTTCTGATAGCTCTCAGGCGGAAACGACATACCGCTCAAAACTTTTTTGATCTGAACGTCCATGTTATATCCGTCGGCCGCATCCACAACAGCCGACAGCTCCGCGTGCAGCGAAAGCAGTTCCGGCTGCTCCGGATCGCTTTCCAGCTCGCGCTCGATCTCTTTCATTCGATGAAGAGCTTCCAGCACAGGCCGGAATGCAAGCTCCATCTCGCCGTAAACTGTTTGCAACGGGTCCAATACGCTGTTCTGCGCCAGATAACCGAGACGCACACCGCGCGAGAACACGATCTCTCCGGAATCCGCATCGTACTCGCCTGTGATCAGTTTGATCAGGGTCGTCTTCCCCGCTCCGTTCTCACCGACAATGCCTACGCGGTCGTTTTTATCCACAACAGCGCAAATATCTTCCAGCACGACCTCTGCGCCGAAACTTTTGCTTACATGCTGTATGGTCAGAAGCATTTTTCTACTCTCCTTACTTCCGTTTCAGAATCATAACGCGGTCGTTTTCATACACAGCCGCGAACTCATCCGATTCACAGATCTCTCCGGGGAACTGTTTTGAGAAAACAATCCAGCTGATATCATACGTCTCCGCATACTCTCTCAGTGTTTCGTCCGATGTTCCGGCATCGAAAAATGCAGCGTTCACCGTCTGTTTCTCTTCGAGCAATTCTGCGGAAACGCCCATATTGGAAACCGCATAGGCATATCCTTCCATGAATGCCTGACGCGAACTCAGCGCGGAGTACAGATTGGAGATTCCGTTGCCGCTTCCGGGCTGTGTATCAATGCGATTGGTGACAAAAATATCATCGGGATCGGAATTCTCCCTGAGCCAGAGCATGGCCTCCTCATCGCCCGCTGTTGCATAACTGGCCGCCTCGGGCCTCTGTGCAAGCTGTGTGTTGTAAAGGATATTCCGCAGGCCGCTCCCGGCAAAAACCGAGCACTGCATCACTGTTGTGAGAAGTGCGAGGACAGCACAGACAACTATGATTCCCGAAAAGAAGCTCTTTTTGAGTCTTCCCAGCCCGTCCACTGCAAGAAGCGTCAGGAAGAAAATCCCGATGTACGCAAAATAGACCTGGCTGGAATTGGGATGGACAAATAAATAGTAGGCCAGAAATCCGCCCGCACACGTTCCGTACGCAAGCAACCTGTCCTCCGGCAGCTGAAACAACCGCCGCAAATCATGTACGAGGCCCGGCAAAAACAACACCGTCTGAAACGGAACCATGCAGAAAATATTGACAAGCGCCAAAAGAAAAACCGCAAAATATCCGGTCAGGTGAATCCGATCCATCCACGGGATCAAAAACTCCGAAGAAGCGGATTTGGTTGCCGCAAGCAGGTCGAACTGCATGCTGGTATTCGCACCGGACGAAAAAACAAAGAGATAAACCACCGCAAAAGATGCAATGCTGCCCCCGTACGTGAGTATCGCCTTTCCGTAGTTCGGACGTCGGAACAGTGTAAACAGGAATACGATTCCGAGCGCACATGCAAAAATCGCCGCCTGTGGCCCTTTCGCAAAACATGTCAGAATAAATGCGCCCCAGAAGCTGAAAATGCTGCGCCAGTTCACCCGGAAGGATTGCGCAGCAATCTCGCGGAACAGAACAAAGCTGATCGAGAGGAAAATAAATCCCGTCGATTGTGCGTTGATATTGGTCAGCATATGCTCAAGCAGACGATTGGAGAATATGCTGCTCCCGATCCCGTATACCTTCCACAGAGACAGGCATCCGAAGCAGAGCAGCACAACGGGAAATGCCAGCGCGCGGCGCTTCCCTCCGCGGAAAAAAGCGAGACCCAGCCCGTACAGACACGCAAGAAGCGCAGCCAGAAAAAAAGGCGGCGCAAAATAGAAGAAAACGTCGAACGCTTTGACGCCGCTCACCAGCGACAGAATGCCCCAGATCATCTCAGTGAGATAATGGTAAGCAAAGCGAACCTCACTGAAACGGATATCTTCCGGAGGAAACTGCAGCTGGAATGCGTTGGCATTGCCGATATTCCAGAGCATATCTTCATTGAGAGTGGCCGTTCCCGCAGCCATCGGATGCGGATTTCTGGCACAAAGCGCGCACGTGCAGAGCACAAGACAAACCGCCCATACCAAAAGCAGCGTCCGGAAAGAGCCAGTGCACAGTGCGGCACGGATTCGCTCCCGAGAGAGCTTCTGCTTCCACAGATACAATATCCCCAGAACCGGCGGAACGGCGTACCATACGGGAAGAAGACCGAGACGCATACAAAAGCAGTACAGAACCGCGAGAAAGCCTGTCCCGTACAAAATCCCGAGAGGAATCCGGAAAAAAGGGAGACGTTCTTCAAGCCCGGAAAGGCGCACAAAGAACAGACCCGGAAAAAGCAGATAGAAAAGGACTGACAGAGAAAAGCGCAGCAAATCCACCAGTGATGCACCGCAGAGCTTGCAGACAAAGAGCCAGAACAGAACACCCGCTCCTGCCGCAACCCACTTCAGTTTTGCAAACCCGTCCGTCATCCGGTCAAACAGTGCTGCCACTTCTCTTCCCTCCTTGGTCCACACAGGAAAACTCCGCCGCCGGATCGTACCGACCGGCGGCGGAGCGGTTTTATTTCTTAAACGCTTTGTTGAGCAGCGTAATGCATCCGCTGATCAAACCCATTACGATGAAAATGCCGCACATTCCCATCAGCATCACGCCGAGGGACTGAATGATCTGATCCATATTTTTCTCCCTTTCTTTATTTGGCAATCAGGTTCAGCAGAAGGCCGCCCGCAATCACGCTGGCGATCTGACCGCCGACGTTTACACCTGCGGCGTGCATCAGCAGGAAGTTCTGCGGATCTTCTTTCAGGCCCATCTTGTGAATGACGCGGCTGGACATCGGGAATGCCGAAATGCCGCACGCACCGATCATCGGGTTGATTTTCGTCTTGCTGAACACATTGATCAGCTTGGCGAACAGCACGCCGCCGACAGTATCAAACACGAAAGCAAACAGTCCGAGGCACATGATCATAAGCGTACCGACAGACAGGAACTGGTCCGCCTGCATTTTCGTCGCGATCGTGATGCCGAGGAAAATCGTAATCAGATTGGCAAGGACATTCTGAGCCGTCTCGGAAAGGCTGTTCAGAACACCGCATTCACGCAGGAGGTTACCGAACATCAGGAATCCGACCAGCGCCACACTGCGGGGGGCAATCAGGCCCGCAATGATCGTAACCACGATCGGGAACAGGATGCGGACGGTCTTGCTGATTTCTTTCGCCTCATACGGCATGCGGATCATGCGCTCTTTCTTCGTCGTGATCGCGCGGATGACAGGAGGCTGAATGATGGGAACGAGCGCCATATAGCTGTACGCCGCCACGATAATGGCACCCAGATACTGCGTGTCATAGTAGTTCGCGAGGAAAATCGCGGTCGGGCCGTCAGCAGCACCGATGATGCCGACGCAGGCGGCATCCTGGATCGAAAATGTTCCGGGCAAAAGCGCGTTCACTCCGCAGGCAAGCGTAAGCGTGAAGAAAATACCGAACTGCGCCGCAGCACCGAACAAAAGCAGCTTCGGATTGGAAAGCAGCGGCCCGAAATCAATCATTGCACCAATGCCGATGAACAGCAACAGCGGGAAGAGCTCGTTGGCAATGCCCGCGCGGAACAACTCGTCGATCGGTCCGACTTCTTCCACACCGGCGCGGATCTGATCGACGGCACCGGACATCGGCAGGTTTACGAGAATCGCGCCAAAGCCCATCGGAAGAAGAAGGCTCGGCTCCATATCTTTCTTGATTGCAAGATAGATCAGGATTCCGCCAATGGCCCACATCGCCACCATTTTAACGATCGAAAGCGGATCGTTGGCAGCCATGTTGATCAAGTCGCCGAACATCGCATTGATAAATGTGAATATTACGTCCATAGAAAGAAAAACCTCCTCAATATTTCACCGAACGGTGCGATCCGATAACTTCGCATCACACCAGTTCAGGATTTCCTGGTAAACTTCGTCCCGGTTCGTCTCGTTCAGGACTTCGTGCCGGGCCTCCGGATACAGATGAAGTTCCACGTCCTGCACACCGGCCTGTTTCAGCATTTGGTACACTTTGCGGACTCCGGAACCGTAATCACCGACCGGGTCCATGTCCCCGGAGAACAGCGCGACCGGAAGTTTTGGATCGATCTTCTGAGCCCATTGCTTCCGGTTGACATCCCGCGTCATGCACATCAGTTCGTGAAATGCACTGACCGTAAAAATAAATGTACACTTAGGGTCATCCGCATATTTTTTCACGATTTCCGTGTCGCGCGTGATCCAGTCATACGGAGTTGCCGGAGATTCGATTTTTTTCAGATATTGCCCGAAAGCAAGATTGTTGATTAGCTGTGAGCGGAATTTAGCACCGCGCACTTTTGTGAGGATTTCCGTTAAAAAGATTCCGAAACCGGCAGCCGCCATCGGCCCCCCTGTTCCGACGATTGCCAAAGCATCCAATGTCTCCGGATATGTCACAGCATACATCCGCGCAAAGAAGCTGCCCATACTATGGCCGAGAAGAACGACCGGAAGCCCCGGATATTCCTTGCAGGCAAGGCTGTTCATCCGGTGAAGATCACGCAGGACGTATTTACGGCCATCCTTCTCACCGAAGTATCCGTCTATGCCGCTGCCGCTTGTGGCCCCGTGGCCCAAATGGTCATTCCCGCATACAACATATCCGTTGCGTGCCATGAACTCAGCAAAATCCTCATAGCGCTCGATGTACTCACACATTCCATGGGAGATCTGAAGGATTGCCTTGGGCTTTTCCTCCGTGCTGACATAGAAATAACCTGCTACGGTATCCGTATCATTGGACGATGGGAAATTGATGACGCTTTTCCGGATTTCCGACATTGAGAAGCTCCTCCTCTTCCATCACGATATGAAGAAGTTCGTCGTAATTCTGAATGGTATACGTCGGTTTTACGCCTTTTTCAGGCAGTTCTGCATTTGTAAAATTGCACCAACAGGTCGCGAGACCCGCATTGTTGCCGCCGGCAATGTCCGCTTTCAGAGAATCCCCGATGACGAGGACTTTCGCACGATTGTCCACTCCGAGCTTGTCGAGGGCGTAATCGAAAATACGTCTGGACGGCTTGGAGGCTCCCACACGGCCGGAAATAAAGATTCCGTCAAACATATCCCCGAGCCCGGAACGTTCCAGCCGGCCGGACTGAACGCGCTCCACTCCGTTGGACACCACCGCGATCGTTGCCACTTCCGCAAGTTCTTTCAGGGCGTCTGCCGCTCCCGGGAACGTCTCCGCGTGCTCCGACAGCGTTGTGAGATAGTGATCGTTGATCTTCACAGGATCGCCGTCCGCGCCGTACTCCTGCAAAAAAGATGCAAAGCGCTGTACAACCAGCTTTTCCTGACGGATCTCGCCGCGCTCCAATGCGGCCCAGAGTGAATCGTTGATCGTGCGATATTTTTCAATCGCCGTCTCATCATTGGGCAGAGAAAAATATGCAAGCGTTTCCCGGATTGCCGCATCCTCAGACGCATGAAAATCCAGAAGCGTTCCGTCCACATCAAAAAGAAGGCAATGATAAAATGCCAATTTGAACACTCCTTCACGGTTGAAGAATCAACCGTTAAATCATATTTTATTATCCTTTATTTTCTGCTCTTCGTCAAGTATATTCTCACGTAAAAAGGCCCGCTGTCATCAGCGGACCTTTCCCTGTCAGATATCAACGATCTCCTGTTCATATCCGGCGGTACCGGCAGGCTCGGATTCAGCTTCATTCTGCGCGGAAATCCGCACTCCCCAGTCCTCCCAGTCACCGTCGTCCAAGCGGAACGTCTTGTCGTCGACCGGACTGCTCTCGGTAAACCGGTTTTTCTCCTGCATGAGCGATCGCCCCCTTCCTGCCCCATAATATGAATCTGCAGACCGAAAGGTGACATCATCGTTCAAACGAAGGCTTGTCATGCATCGAATTCGCCCTTTACACTGCGAGCGAACAAGTCCTGCAGCGCCTGTTTGGGCGGCGCTGCATCATAGAGAACAGCGTAAACTGTCCGGCAGATCGGAAGGTCGACATCGTATTTTTTACCCAATGCTACCAGGGCTTTTACTGTCGGAACACCCTCTGCAAGGCTTTCAAACTTCTCGCCTCGGATATAACATTCTCCGAACTTTCTGTTATGACTGTGCGCAGAAAACAGTGTCGCTTCGTAATCGCCGAGATGACACAGTCCGTATGCAGACAGTTCACTTGCCCCCATTGCCTTCATCAGACGCGAGATCTCACGCGCACCGCGAGCCATCAAAGCGCCTTTCAGACTGGACAGATTCAGGCCGTCCAGCATACCCGCGGCAATCCCGATCACGTTCTTGGCCGCGGCGCCCACTTCCGTCCCTGCGAGATCGTGTCCTTTGTAAAGGCGGATCAGTTCCGAGCTGAACGTATTGACAATGTATTCCGTCAGCGTAGGATCGGCGGAATCAACTACCATGCAGTTGGGGATACCGGCAGTAAAGTCCTGAACATGCCCGGGGCCGACCCAAACGGCAACCCCGACCGGCTGCTGAATGCACTCGCGGACAACTTCTGTCAACCGTTTGCCCGTTTCAATCTCCAGTCCTTTCATACAAAGGATAAAGCGCTTTCCCTCCACCGGGAAATGATTGATCCGGCAGCACAGCGAACGCAGTTCCTGTGCGCTGATGGAAATAACAACCGTATCCGCGTACTCCAAGGCTTCCTGTAAATCGCTTGTCAGACGAACGGAATCCGGCAGCGCGAGATATTCATTCGCACGATTCTCTTTCAGTGCACGAAGGCTGCGGGAGCCTTCTCTCCCCCACAGCAGAACCTCATTGTTTCTGCCGTGATACCATGCGAGAAAAGAGCCCCATCGTCCGCAGCCGAGTACAGAAATCTTCATAATCTTCAAACTCCCTCTTTGCCACGGTTATTCCGTCGGCACTGTTTCATTTTCCTGGCCGTTTCCCGGATCAACGACTTCAGGCACCGACTCGGAAGGAACGGTCGGTTCTGTAAAAGAACTCGCCGGAATCTCACTGGAGCTCGAAGGCGCGGGCGGAATTGACGAGGATGACGAAACAACAGGCGCCGAGGAGGATGAAGTCACCGCACTGGAGCTGCTCGCAGGAGCCGCAGAAGAACTGGACGAAACCGGCGCAGACGACGAAGAAGAACTCAAACTGCTGGAGGAGCTTGACGAGCTCGACGAAGAGGAGGAACTTGACGAACTCGCGGAAGACGAACTCGAAGACGCAACCTCAGATGCAGGCGGCTCGGCGCGTTCAGGTACGTTTGTCACCGTGGGGCGCCGATCCTCGGTCTCATAGGCATGTGTGCGCACATATTCCAGAAGCACTTCGGCGCCCTTCTGGCTGAAATGCAGGCCGTCCGAGTCAAAGTAATTGCTCACGGCATATCCGCTGTCATCCTTGAGCAATTCGCTCGTATTCAGGAATTTCAAGCCCATTTCTTCCGCCAAGTCGACCAGCGCCTTGTTGAATTCATCGATGATCTCCATCGAAACATCCTGATATTCAGTAACTCTGGCGCGCGGGGGAATCGCCGCAATGATGATATCGCAATACGGATATGCGTCCTGAATGGCTTCAATGCTCTTGCGATACGTCGAGATAAACGAATCCACCGAGGAAGTACCGTCGGCATTGTTTGTACCGAACATCATCACGACGCGGCGTGGCTGGACGCGTTCAATGGCATCCGGGATCGTGTAGGCAGCTGCGCTGTCTTTAAAATACACCACTTTGGAGGCGGGAACGCCCTCGATTCCCATACCTTCCTTGCCCATATAGTTTTCCAGATCAATCAATTCATACATATACAGACGGACTGTATTGGAATCCCCGATGAACAGCGTATCATCCAGATAGTTCTGCCCGGCATCATCCGTCTCGGCAAGGATCGTCTGTGCGTACTCTTCAACGTCAATGCTCTGAGCATCTTTATCGTAACTGTCACTGGAAGAAGCGTCTGTTTCATTTTTCGCCGTGCTGAAAATCAGCAGGCTGGAAATGATGACGACGAGCAAAAAAACGAGCCCGCATGCCCCCAGCATGTACACGGCTTTTTTCTGCTTGTCAGGCAGCCGGCTGAAATCCCGGATCGAAAAAGATGTCTTTGATTCCTTTGAGTCTCTCAATGCTTGTCACCTTACTGATTGAAATGTAAAGACAAAAAGTCTCCGAGTTCTTTCGGAGATTTGCAGAGCGCTAAGGGCTGATACGCGGAAAGCTCCGCCTCATCACCGTATCCGTACAAAACGCCTACAGCGGGCAAACCACACCGGGCAGCCCCCTCCATATCATGGAAGCGATCTCCGATCATTACGCCGTGCCTTCCCTGTGCTTCAAGGGCAGGCAAAATCGATCTCAGGACTTCTTCTTTTGTCTCGATCGATCCGTCCGCCGAAGAACCTCCGATCAGATCAAAAAACGGCGTCAGTTCAAACCGGTCCAAGATCGTCACCGCCGCTTCGCGCAGTTTGGAGGTGGCGAGACATACCGTCCAGCCCTGCTCTTTCAACTGACGGAACACGTCCGGAATTCCCGGATACACCGCGCAGCGGTAGATTCCGTCTTCAGCATACCGCCGGCGGTAAATCTCCACGCAACGATCCACCTCCTCAGGGCGGACCAGACGGGCAAAACTTTCACTCAGCGGCGGCCCGAGAAACGCCCGCATCTGTTCGCGCGGATAGGAAATACCGAACTGCGACAACGTATAATCGAACGTTGCGGTAATACCGGGCTCGGAATCAATAATTGTGCCGTCAAGGTCGAACAGCGCTGCATTCAACTGTGTCAAATTCACTTCTCCCTTTTGCAGCGACATCATGCGAGAAGCATTCTGTCGCTGCTGATATCTTCGAATCGCTTGAGCAGATCGCTGACGTGAAGATTTTTCTTTTCCTCTCCGGAAACATCAAAAATAATATTTCCTTCATTCATCATGATCAAACGGTTTCCGTAGCGGATGGCGTCTTTCATATTATGCGTCACCATCAGCGTGGAAAGATGGTTTTCCGAAACGATCCGATCCGTAATGTCCAGCACTTTCTGCGCGGTCTTCGGATCGAGCGCCGCCGTGTGCTCATCCAAAAGCAGCAACTTCGGCTGCTGCAGAGTCGCCATCAGAAGCGTCAGCGCCTGGCGCTGACCTCCGGAAAGAAGCCGCACTTTGTTGGTCATGCGATTTTCCAGGCCGAGATCCAGCATCTTCAGCTTTTCACGGTACAGCGCGCGCTCCGCGTTGGAAATCCCCCACCGCAAACCGCGTGATTTGCCGCGGCGATATGCCATTGCCAGGTTCTCTTCAATTCCCATGTTGCCTGCGGTTCCCATCATGGGATCCTGAAACACGCGTCCCAGATACGCGGCGCGTTTGTACTCAGGCTTTTTGGTGACATTCTCCCCGTCGATCAGAATGGACCCCTGATCGACCGAATAAACGCCTGCAATCAGGTTCAGCATCGTGGATTTGCCCGCACCGTTGCCGCCGATCACCGTAACAAAATCGCCGTCGTTCAGCGTAAAGTTCAGATTCTGAATCGCCTTCTTCTCATTGATGGTGCCGGGATTAAACACTTTATAGATATTTTTCAGTTCCAGCATGCGACTCACTCCTTTCCTGCCGCCACAGGTGCGATCTTTGTCTTTGTGAATTTCTTTTGCAGCGTCGGAATGCTGAGCGCAAGAGCCACCGTCACAGCACTGAAGAGCTTCATGTCTTCCGTGGACAGGCCAAGCTGAAGCACGAAGGCAATGACGATCTGATAAATCACAGAGCCCGCAACGATAGAGCTCAGCTGATAGGCAAAATTGAACCGTGCTCCGAACACGACTTCACCGATAATCACACTGGCAAGGCCGATCACGATCGCGCCGCGCCCCATATTGACGTTTGCACTGCCCTGATACTGAGCAAGGAAGCCGCCCGCAAAACCGACCAGACCGTTGGAAAGGACCAGGCCGATGATCTTCATGGAATCGGTGTTCACACCCTGAGCGCGCACCATTTTGCGGTTATTGCCCGTAGCACGGATGGCACAGCCGAGCTCTGTGCCAAAAAACCAATAAAGAACGGCAATGACTGCAACAATTACGAGGAATCCGATGGCCAGGGCCATGGGGATATTACCGAGACTGATCACAACAGGCTGACGCAGAAGCGCAACGCTGGATTTTCCCATGATCCGGAGGTTGATGGAATACAATCCGAGCTGTGTGAGGATACCGGCAAGAATGGCCGGAATTCTGAGGCGGGTATGCAGAAAACCTGTCACCAAGCCTGCTGCCATACCGGCCAGCGCCGCAAAAAGAAGCGAAACGATCGGATGGAATCCGGCCAGGATCAGCATGGCGCTTGTCGCACCGCCGGTACACAGGCTGCTGTCCACAGTAAGGTCTGCGATATCAAGAAGCTTATAGGTCACATACACGCCGAGTGCCATAACACCCCAGATCAACCCCTGGGCAGTTGCACCCGGGATCGACGCCAGAATACCTCCCATAATTACCCCGTCCTTTTTGTTTGGTTTGCGCATTTTATGTACGCAGATAGATATAGTATATCACAAAAGCGGCGTCAGGCAAAGACCCGACGCCGCTTTTCACACATTCACAGTACCGGAAACATCAACCCAGCAGATCTTCCGGGATCTCCAGACCGATCGCAGCACAGTTCTCTTCGTTGACTGCAAATTCCAGATCCTCTGCTGCGGCAAACTGGACCGGCATCGTCGAGATATCCGCTCCGTTCACAAGGATCTCAATCGCCTGCTCCGCGGCAAGTTTGCCGAGGTTGTAATAGTTGATGCCGTATGTTGCCGTACCGCCGGATTCCACCATACCGCTCTCACCGCAAATCACGGGAATTCCCGCACCCTCGGTGACAAGCGCCGCAGTCGGCATATTCTCAGCGAACAGATTGTCGGTGGGGACATAGATCGCATCGACCTCGCCGACCGCTTTCGTCGTGACCGGCTGAATCTCGTTGACGTCCGCAACCGTATACTCGTTCACGGTCAGGCCGCGCTCTTCAAATGCAGCACGTGCGAGCTCTGCCTGAAGTGTCGAGTTGTCCTCAGCGGAGCAATACAGGATGCCGACCGTCTGTGCGTCCGGAACAAGTTTCACGAGCAGATCCGCCTGCTCATCGATCGGATTCATATCAGACGTACCGGACACGTTCCCGCCCGGGACTTCATCGCTTTCCACAAGGCCTGCGCTGACAAAATCCGTAACCGCAGTGGCAAGAATGGGAATTTCCGTCGTTGCCTGCGCGGCAGCCTGTGCAGCCGGAGTTGCAATCGCAAGGATCAGATCCACATCGTCATTGACGAATTTCGTGGCGATCGTCGCGCAATTCGGGATCTCTCCCTGAGCATTCTGCACCTCAATATTGTCCTCGCTGAAACCGGCTTCAACCAGCGCGTCAATGAAACCTTCGCGGGCAGAATCAAGCGCCTCATGCTCACTGAGCTGCATGATGCCGATGCGGCATTCCGCAGGATCCTTCCCTGCTGCCGCAGCCGAAGCACTCACCGACTCGGCCGCCCCGGACGATGCCACAGCAGAAGACGGCGTCGTCCCACCACAGGCCGCAAGCCCAAGCGCCAGTGCTGCCGCCAGAATGACGGAAACGGACTTTTTCATAATAAACAAACCCCCTCGCGGAACGTGCCGGCCATCCCTCCAACCGCGCCGTTCCTTTATTGCATTAAAGCATATCACATCCTTTCAAAAAAAGACAGCGGAATTGTAACCAAAAAGAAGTTGCAACACCGCTGCGTTTTTGTATTTTTATACAATTATTATGCGGATTGCTCAGTTTGACACACGCGAAGAAAGAATTTTCAGAACACGCGAAGACGCATCCATGTGAACAGCCTTTCCAAGCGGAACGGACAGGCACGGGGCATCCGGCCCGAGCGACGCGCCGAACAGGACCGGCTTTCCCTCGTCCAGAATCAGATCCTGCGCAAACGAAACAGCTGCAGAAGAACAACGTGCAAACTTACCCAGAAGCACACCGGAACAGTCCTCAAATTTTCCGGCGTGTTTGAGCTGAACGAGCATTCGGTTCACTCTCTCGGGAGAGTCTTCCAGAGAATCCAGCATCAGAATGCAATCTTTGGCTTTGATCTCGTACGGCGTACCGAGTGTTGCGCACACGGATTCCAGCGTTCCTCCGATCAGCTCGCCTTCACACACGCCCTTTGCAAGCGTCGTCATGGCCTGTTCCTGCGAACACAGCGGGTCCGGCCATTCGGTCCCGAACAGCATATCGCTCAGAAGCGTTTTGGTGTGGAGTTCCATCTCACTCCATGCAATTTTCCCGAGATCCGGCGTTTGAATCGTTGTCAGCCCGGACAGGCTGTTGTACGCCATGTGCAGAGGTGACGCTGAAATCGGACCGCAGAAAAGTTTCGGATGCATTGCCGCCGTGCGGAACCGGAGTTTCTGCATCAGGCGGAATGCACTCTCATTGCATCCGATCGCCCAGATCGCACGAATCCCGGCGTCAAAAAAAGCATGGTTCAAATCGTCCGCCCGCGCGGTGTCTTCAAAGGTCGCCTGAATGGGTCGCTTCCGGCACGAGGGAAAGACAACGGGAACCAGATGCATTTCACTTGCGGTTCTCGCAGCCACCTCCGCCTGTGCGGATTCGTTTAATCCGCACGGAGCAACGATGGCAACGGTATCTCCGCTTTTTAAAGGCTGAACTGCTTGAAGCATTATGACTGTTTCTCTCCTTTTTACGCATTTGCGCAGCCGATATCCGATTGCCTTTCAGTCTGCGCGTGTGATATACTGAAAACAAGAGGTGTTTTCCATGGATGATTCGGCCAAATCCGCAGCGGTTTCCTATACCCTGCCCCGCTATAATGAGCTTCCGGATATCGGATTGTATATGGATCAGGTGATCGTTTTAGCCGACCGTTTCCTGACTCCGATCTTCGGCGGCGAACCCGTCCTGACTGCCAGCATGGTCAACAATTATGTAAAGCAGAAACTGCTTGCACCGCCTTGCAAAAAGCGGTACAGCCGCGAACATGTCGCCAGACTGCTTGTGATCTGCGTGCTCAAGCAAGTGCTGAGCATTCCGGAAATCTCACACCTGATGGCCGTCATGTTCACCGGCGTCGATTTTCCCGAGGCCTACGACGAATGGTGCTGCATGCAGGAACATGCATTTCAGGAACTGTCCCGGGCTCACTGCTCCCCCGCCAGGCTTGCGGCGATCTCTGTTGCGGGAAAGAGCCTGTTTCAGAACCTGAGCGAATCATAAAGATTCTGTCATCCCCGGCACAGAAATGCCGGGGTTTTTATTTTTCCGCGATGATCCGCAGACGCTTTGCCAGAGCACCGGAATCCATTTTTCTGGCGTCAAGCAGGTAAATTCCGAGGTCCCGGGCGCGCTGGGCCACAGCCGGATTTTTCTTTTCCACATCAGCCGCCGTCAGAAGGACTGTTTGAGTCCGCTCGCCTCCGAATTTGTCGCTGAGCATCTTGATTTCCGACAAGGCAAGCGGCGTCGGAACGCCCATCTTACAGGAAATAAAAACCGGCGTCACATTGTGAACCGCAAGGACGTCCACTTCGTTTCGCGTACCCTTGTTGTTGTATTCGGAACCGTCCCAGTCCACCAGGACGCTGGTGCGCACATCGCTGAACAGCCCGCTGCGTTTGGCGGACACATAGGCAAACAGCTCCAGCCAGATGCCGTGGTTCTGAAGGCAGCGCCGCATCAGGGTGCTTTTGTGGAAAAACTCCACGCGCTGTCCGTCGAACCGCAGATCCCGGATCACACCGATATGTTCCAAACGGCGTAGGAAGTTTTCATCCGCTGACGCCGTCAGCTGCGTGTTGACACGGATCTCCGTTTTTGCATGGATGCCGAGTTCCTGTTCCGGATGACGAGCACCGGCCGCCTGAAGGAAACCAGCGGTCCTGTGCCAGCCGTTCTGATCGCGCAGGATCTCGTTCCAGACCGCAAGAACATCGTCTTCAAATTCGCTGTCAAGCGTTTCGCCCTTAAAATGGCCGCTGCCGACGAGCTTTGCACCCGTGAGAGCAAAGATATTTTCTGCGCTGAGATCCGGAACCGAAAACTGCTTTTGCATGGATTCGCACCCAAACAGATTGATGAACCGTCTCGATGCAATATCCATATAATAGGCCGGAACACGATTTTCCATACAGAAGATTCCTGCCGCAAGGAGAACAAGATCCTTTCCGCCCGTACAGTCGAACACACAGTCCGGGTAATCCTTCCGGATGGCGTGCAGAAGTTTCAGGATCAATCCGAGATCCGTTGTGTCAATGTAATAGAATCTGGCCTTCGCGCGGATGCCCCGGGAGCGAAAAAAGCGATAGACCGCACGTTCCTTGCGGAGTGTATTATCCTTGACATCACAAACATAAACGACCATTTCCGGCTGAAAGATGCAGGCGGAAAGCACGTTTTCGAGCGGTTCTTTGTCATACAGTTCAACGATCGTATTCACCGCGCACACCTCCCGATTTATTTTATCACTGTTTTCAGAAAATTGATACCGTTCCGACGCATTTTTAACCGTTTGCCTCTGTTTTTTTTGCTCAGAATGTATTATACTGATTTCCAACGGAGGTTATCGCGACATGTCTGTTGAAAAAATGCGAGCATTCATTATAAAATTCTTGTTTTATTGTATTATACTGGGACTGGGTTATGCAGGGCTCAAATACATCCTGCCCCTCCTGATGCCGTTTCTCATCGGCTTCTTCTTTGCGTTCATACTCCGTCCTCTTGTCAACAGGACAACACGGAACAACAGTATCAACCGCAAAGCCGCTTCAATCCTGATCCTCATTGTATTCTATATTGTTCTCACCGCAATTACAATGATTCTCAGCTCGAGGCTGGCCATATTGATTCGCACTCTCGTCCTGGCTATCCCGGACGTTTACAACGACGTATTCCAGCCGGCTATCGCAACTCTGCAGGATCTGCTGGAAAACCTTCTGCAGGGCATCAACCCAACGTTCGGCCAGAGCGTGGAAACAGTGGGCGACAGCCTTCTGAGCGCGCTTTCAGAGGGAATCACCACCTTGTCCGGGTGGGCGCTCGGGCATGCAACGTCCTTTGCCTCTGCCCTGCCCTCTGCCGTTGTAAAAGTGCTTATGACGATTATTTCGTCGTTCTTCTTCATGGCGGATTATGATATGATCGCCCGTTTTCTGGTCCGTCAGCTCTCGGAAGAAAAACGCGAGCTTCTGCTGAAGGTCAAGACCAAGGGAATCGACGTTCTTTTCAAATTCGGACGTGCATACGCAATTCTGATGAGCCTGACGTTCTGCGAAGTATTTGTCGGTCTCCTGCTTCTTCAGGTTGACAACGCACTCCTGATCGCATTTGTCACCGCGATTGTCGACATCCTGCCGATTCTCGGAACCGGAACCATCCTGATTCCCTGGGGAATTGCCATGCTTCTGCTCGGCAAATATCCGCTCGGCATCGGTCTGCTGATCCTGTATGCGATCATCACCGTTGTCCGCCAGACGCTTGAGCCCCGCGTCGTCGGCAGTCAGATCGGTCTGTACCCGCTTGTGACGCTTGCCTGCATGTTTGTCGGCACGTACCTGTTCGGCGTCCTCGGCCTGTTCGGACTGCCCATCATCGCCACCGTATTGGTTCAGCTCGACCGGAGCGGTGACATCAAACTGTTCAGAAAATAAAACAGCTAAACAAATAAACAAAAGCTCCGCAGACGCTTGTCTGCGGAGCTTTTGTTATTTTGTGACCGCCAGTGTCAAAGCACAGCAATACTCCACTCCGGCGCATTTCAGAGCACGTGCACATTCGTTCAGCGTCGAACCTGTGGTGAATACATCGTCAATCAGAACTACTGCATTCGGAAGATTCTCCCTTCGGGATTCCGGAACAGAAAATGCCTTTCGCAGATTCTTCCTACGCTCCTGTCCGGACAGCGAAGCCTGTCTTTTTGTCTCACGCACCTTCAAAAGGGTGTCCGAACAAACCGGGATGCCGGTATCCCGCACCGTGAATTCAGAAAGCCACATCGGAACGGTGTAGCCCCTGCTCTTGAATTCCTGTGCAGAGGCCGGGACCGGGACAACGGCTTCCGCGCACCGGAATTCCGATCGGGTCAGCAAGACCTTCCTCAGACAATCCGAAAGCGTCCGCGCCGTCTGACGGTCTTCTGCGTCTTTCATCCGCAGAATCGCACTCCGGACGGGCTCGTCATACCAATAAACCGCCGCCGCGAAATCAATCGCATCATGCTCTGCGGAAAGCGACACCGCCGGATCCGCGCGGCGGATCTTTTCTGCCCAGACGGCACATTCGTCACAGATCCCGCCGCCCGTCACCTCCCGGCAAAAGGGACAGCGCCGGGGAAAGATAAGATCTGCCGCCGTTTCCAGAAGACGCCGCTTCACAGATCTTTCCTCCTCAGAAAATCAGCCAGACCGCAGAATCGGAGGTTGCGTTTGGCATTGGCGATCATCGCCGCTGCCTGCGCCCGCGAACCGACCAGAATGCACAGATTGCGGGCTCGCGTCACTCCTGTATACAGCAAATTCCGGTAGCACAGTTTCGGAGGAACGTCCAGAAGCGGAATGATAACTGCCGGGAACTCACTGCCCTGCGCCTTGTGGATACTTACGGCATACGCCGTTTCCAACTCGCGGAGATGCTCCCGAGGATAAACGAAATAGCGGTCCTCACTTCGGACGCAGATGGTTCCGTCCCTCGGGTTGACAAGCTCCACAATGCCCATATCGCCGTTGAACGCCCCCGCCCCGTCTTCTTTTCCGTCCGCGCCCGCATACGGGATATCATAGTTGTTCCGCACCTGCATCACTTTGTCTCCGGTGCGGAACACACGCTCTCGGAGTTCCATCTGGGGCTTTCCTTCCGCAGGAGGATTCACACGCTGCTGCAAAGCGGCATTCAGGGCCTGTGTACCGAGCGGTCCGATCCGGCTCGGGCACAGCACCTGAATATCTTCCGCCGGGTCATATCCGTATGCGGCGGGCAGCCTTCTCGCCACAAGATCGCAGATCAGACGGACGCACGCATCGCTGTCATGCTCTTCCAAAAAGAAGAAATCATCCTCGAACCCGCCGGGGATAATATCCTGCCCCGAGACGAGCCGGTGCGCATTGGAGACGATGGAACTCTCCGCAGCCTGACGGAAAATCTCTTTCAGTCGGACGCACGGCACAACTCCGGAGCTGATGATGCTTCCCAGAACATTGCCCGCACCGACACTGGGAAGCTGATCTTCGTCCCCGACCATGATGATCCGGCACGAAGGCCGCAGCGCACGCAGCAGGCTTTCAAAAAGTACGGAATCGACCATGCTCATCTCGTCGATGATCACCGCATCACAGCGAAGCTTGTTCTTTTCGTTGTGAAGAAAGCGGACAAGGCCGGAATCGTTATAATCCACTTCCAGCAGACGGTGAATCGTAGAAGCTTTCCGGCCGGTCAGCTCGGCGAGACGTTTGGCGGCACGGCCTGTCGGCGCCGTCAGCGCGACACGGTCGCCCTGCTGTTCAAACGCTTCGATCATGCCGTTGACGGCCGTCGTCTTTCCGGTTCCCGGCCCGCCGGTCAGAACGAGGACGCGGTATTTCAGTGCCGCGCGGATCGCGTCGCGCTGAAGCGGAGCATAGGTGATCCCGTTTGATATTTCAATTCTGTCGATACAGTGATCTGCCGCGGAGTCCTCCGCCACGGGAGCTGTCGCCCGGCTTCGCAGTTCAAACGCAATGTCGCGCTCTGCACGGTAGAGATCGGGCAAAAAGATCATGTCGGTTTCTTCATCAAACGCAAGAGTTTCCTGTTCCACAAGGTTAGAAAGACGTTCCTCGACGCGGTCAGGCTCCAGGCGCAGGAATCCGGCTGCCGTCGGGATCAGTTTTGCCCGCGGAAGACACGAGTGGCCGTTTTGAAGATTGTGCCGCAGAATATGAAGGATTCCCGCTTCGACGCGCTCATCGGAATCATATTCCATACAGCGCTCGCCTGCGATCCGATCGACCTGTTCAAACGGCAGCTGCGCCGGATATCCGCATAGCAGATAAGGATTTTCCGAAATCATGGATACGGTATCCGGCCCGTAATGCCGATACAGCGCAACGGCGGCAGCCGCACTTAATCCGAGACTGTTCAGATAGGCAATTGCCTCTTTCACGCCGAAAATATTCTGGAATTCCGCCTGTACCTCTTTTGCCTTGCGCAGAGAAAACCCTTTGAGTTTTCCCAGACGTTCCGGGTCCGTTGCAAGCACTTCAAGCGTGTCGGCTCCGAATGCGTCGACAATTTTCTGGGCCATGGCAGGACCGATGTGGGGCAGCGCACCGCTGGCAAGATAACGGCGCACCGCACCGACCGTCTCCGGCAGGTCCGATTCGTATGCCTCTGTGCGAAACTGCATTCCGAAACTGCTGTGCTCCCGGAAATAGCCGTGCAGCGTCACGTGTTCCCCTTCGTACAGGCCGCTCAGCTCCCCGACGGCAGTGATCAATTCCCCGTCCGACTCAATTTCAAGAACCGCATACCCCGTTTCCTTATTGCGGAAAATCACATTTTCTACAGTGCCCTCAATGCGTTCGAGTTCCTGCAACTTGAAAATCCTCTCTTTCTTTTACGCACCGAGACACCGGCGCACAACATCGCCGACATTCTCGGGCGTTGCAAAGCATACGCCTTTCATGGACGCTTCCAATCGCTGCTGTCCCGCCCCGCTGCGGCTGCGCAGAACAATGATTTCGCTCGACGGAAACCTGCACCGCACATTCAAAACACCGTCCCACATTTCTTCCGGGGTATCCGCCGCCAGAAGAACTACGGTATTTTCCGGCTTCTCCCGGCACCACAGTCCCGTCAGAACTTCCGACAGGAAATATACGCCCAGTACCGCAAACATCATCACAATAATAAGAGCAACGCCGCTCAGCATACTCATCCCTCCCTTTGCCACATTTTATGAGAAAAACGGGCAAATGGTGTGCCGCAGCGCTCTGCGATTGCGTTCGATGTCTGATTTTCAGTTTCTGTACATCTTTTGTTATTATAACGAAAACGCAGCGCGGTTTCAATTCCGCGCTGCGTTTACTTCTTATTCAGCCAATGCGAGTTTCAGTGCATCGACCCGATCCGTCTTCTCCCACAGAACGCCGAGATCTTCACGGCCCATATGACCGTAAGCCGCCAGCTTCCGGTAAATCGGCTTGCGAAGTCCGAGCGTTTCGATGATGGCAGCGGGGCGCAGATCAAAAACAGACTCGACCGCCGTTTCGATCTTCTCCTCCGGAACCGTTCCCGTGCCGAACGTATCCACACGGATGCTGACGGGCTGCGCCACGCCGATCGCATAAGCGAGCTGCACCTCACAGCGCGCAGCAAGACCTGCTGCAACAATGTTCTTGGCGACCCAGCGCGCGGCGTATGCGGCGGAACGGTCCACTTTCGTCGGGTCTTTTCCCGAAAATGCGCCGCCGCCGTGACGGCCCATGCCGCCGTATGTGTCAACAATGATCTTGCGTCCGGTCAGACCTGTATCGCCGTTCGGACCGCCGATGACAAAGCGTCCCGTCGGATTGACATAATACTTCGTATTTTCATCGACCAGATCCGCAGGCAGAACCGGGAGGATTACTTCGCGCATAATGTCTTTTCGGAGCGTTTCCATGTCGACATCCGCGGCGTGCTGCGAAGAAATGACGACCGCCTCAATGCGCACAGGCGTATCACCCTCATATTCTACGGTCACCTGGCTCTTTCCGTCGGGACGCAGATACTCCAATGTCCCGTCTTTGCGAACCTGTGTCAGACGGCGGGCCAGACGGTGCGCGAGCGAAATGGGCAGCGGCATGAGCTCCGGCGTTTCCGTACAGGCATATCCGAACATCATTCCCTGATCGCCGGCTCCGCCCGGATTGACTCCCATTGCAATGTCGGGACTCTGCTCATCAATGTTCGAAATCACCGCGCAGGTATCCGCATCGAATCCGAATTTCGCACGCGTATATCCGATGTCACGCACCACATCGCGCACGATTTTCTGGAAATCAACATAGCCGGTCGTCGTGATCTCGCCCATGATGTGAACGAGGCCGGTCGATGCCGCCACTTCACAAGCGACGCGGCTGTTTTCATCCTGCTCGAGAATCGCGTCGAGGATCGCATCGGAAATCTGATCGCAGATTTTGTCGGGATGTCCCTCCGTAACGGATTCGGATGTAAAAAGTTTTCTTGCCATTGTTGTTCCTTTCCATCGTCTTAGCACGAGAAATCAAAAACCCGGCCGCGCAAACGCACAGCCGGGCTGAAACAGCTTATCTTTCGGCTTGCACCGCAGGATTTGGCACCTTACCGCTTTCGGCAGGTTGTCGGACTTCATTGGGCCTGTTCCCTCTGTCACTCTTGATAAGACGATATTATGTTTTCTATTACTTTACCACGTTCCGAAAAAAAGTCAATCCCTTTTCAGGAATTTGCTGAGGGGTTTGTACACAATAAACGTCGCGACACTGTTGATTCCGGCCTTCAGCAGGTTGAACGGAATGATGGCGGGAACGAGGAGCGCAATCACTTCTTTGATGCCGGTTCCCATAAAAATCGGCGTAAAGACAAGGTTGCAGCCGACCATGATGATCGTCATGGCAATGCTGCCTGCCACAAGAGCCAGAGCCGCGCCGCCACGGGTGTGGCGCACCCGATAGATGCTGCCTGCAATCAGCGCAAATGCACCCGTTGCAAGAATGTGCATCACGATTCCGATCCAACCGCTTGCCGCGCTGACCGTAATACCCTGCAGCAGGCTGACTACAACGGTCAGCGCAAGGCCTGTCCACGGGCCGTACAGGAATGTGCCGATCAGAATGGGAATGTCGGCCGGATCGTACTCCAGAAACGGCGCCGCCGGAAGAATGGGAAGATGGATGACGGCGACAAGTACAATGGCTACCGCCGCAAGCATCCCGAGGGTTGTGACTTTGAGCGTGCGTGCACGCCCTGCTGTGTTCTGTTGCATGCAAAATGCCTCCTTTGATTTTCCGTCTGCTTTCGGAAAAACAAAACGTCCCCTTGCAATCATGCAAAGGGACGCAAAGCATCGCAAAAAGCTCTGTTGTTTCTTTCATCCGGACTTTAACCGTCGGCTCCGGAATTACACCGGATCGGCACGCTGAAAACGTGTTCGCGGGCTATACCGCCGGTGGGGAATTACACCCCGCCCCGAAACAGACTGAATTTGTCTATATTATATGCCTGTTTCACAAAATGTCAATAGCCTGCATCTTGTTTTTATGATATACTGAAACCATAAATTGCGTAAGGATGTGAATCACAATGCAATTAAGTGAAACTTGGATCGAGCTGCTGATCTCCTGCGGGCTCGGCTTGCTCGTTTTTGCCGTCGGTGCACTTTTGGCCTTCATCTGGAGAAAATGGATCGGACCGGCACTGATCAAAGCGGCGGAAAAACTGCATCAGGACGTTCTGGCTGAGATCGAACGGGCGTTTCTCAAACCGTTTTTCTACAGCATTCTTCTGATTTCTCTCTCCATTGCGCTGACTCTCCCGGAGCTGGATTTTCTTCGCAGCGCGCCCTGGCTTACGCTCCGCCAGAAATGCCTTGCCATCGGCATCATTGTTCTGCTCACGTGGGGCGCTCTCGGCGTCTGTCAGGTCATCCCGGCAATCATCCGGCGTTTCAGCGACCGCTTTGAACTCGGAACGGGAAAAGCATTTATCCGTTTTCTGACTTATTTGTGCCGGGTCGTTGTCATTCTGATTTCGATTTCCATTATTTTTGACGCCCTCGGATACAATATCAACGGTGTGCTGACAGGTCTCGGACTCGGCGGTCTGTCGTTTGCCCTGGCCGCACAGGAACTTCTGACGAATATCTTCGGCGGGTTTGTGCTTGTCATGGAGAAGCCGTTCGAGATCGGAGACTGGATCACAACTCCCGATACGGAAGGCACCGTAGAGGATATCGCTCTCCGCGCCACAAAAATACGGACAATCGAAGGAGCTCTGATGGTGGTTCCGAATTCAAAACTCGTCTCCGGAACGATTACGAATTCCGCCCGTATCAACCGCCGTCTCGGCCGCTTCACGCTCGGCATCGAGTATTCCACTCCTGTCGATGCCATCAAGGATGTCATCGCAGACCTGCGTGAAATGCTCTCCTCTCATCCGGATATTTATCCGGAAACGGTTCAGGTCCAGCTCTCTGAATTTGCAGCAAGTTCAATCAGCATTTACGTACAGTTCAACACGCGCACCGCCGATATCGTGAAACACCGTCTGATTCTGGAAGATGTCAATTTGAAGATCACGGCGATTCTCTCCAAGCACCACGTCAACCTTGCGTTTCCTTCGCAGACAATCTATTTCTCGAAAGGGGGCAGTTCCGATTGAAGCGTCTTTGCCTGATTCTTTCTCTCAGTGCGCTGATTCTGCTCTCATCCTGCCGCATGTCTTCTCCCGGTTCTTCCTCCGTGGAATCCTCGGCCCCCGGCTCCGTCTCTTCCGATGTATCGTCCTCAAGTCTTCCGGCCTCGTCCTCCTCGGCAGTGTCATCCCAATCTGCCGTTTCCTCTTCCGAATCCGTACCGGTAGAATCGGAGACGGAATATCAGCTCTCAGTGACCACTTCGGGCGGAAATCCCGTGACACTTACGCTAAACGTGCCTTCATCCTGGCAGAACGACGGCTCCACAGTTTTTACGGACTCCGCATCGGGGATCAAATGCATGGAAGTTGCCGCTGTATATGAAATTACCGACTCCGCAAATCCAATCACCTCTGACATGGTCGCACCGTTCCAATCCGGTTACGAGGGCATGGAGGGCTTCAGTGATATGATTCACGGCGTCTCCAGTGCCAACGGACGTCCGATGGAATACTACCGGACATCCAGTACACCGGACGGAGCCGACTTCACGTGGTATACTTTTTTCACATTCTCGTATGATGATTCCTATGTTTATCAGCTACATTTCTTTACAACCGAACCGGATGCGGGCATCTATCCGTTTTTTGATGTGATTGCATCCGCGCATGCGGAATAAAACGACCGGGAGGACTGCGGTATTATGTTTCAATCGGCACAATCTCGCCGTGCATATCTTGTGATGATTTTTGACGGCCTGTGCGCTTCCAGCGCCAGTGTGATCCTTCCGCTTTTGCGGGAGAATTACGATATTCCATATCAGATTGCGGGACTGCTTCTGGCTTTTCTGAGCATCGGCAATCTGGCTTCTGCATTGCTTTGCGGCTTTCTTCCCCGCTGGTGGGGCGTACGAAAAACAGCTCTGGTCTTTACCTCCGGAATGTTTCTCGGATATCTTCTGCTCAGCATCTCCGGGCTCCCGGTATTCCTGCTTCTCGGATTTCTCTTGATCGGGCTCGGCAAGGGCAGCAGCATGAATCATGCAACGGTCATTACCGGAGCCGAGGTAGAAGATAAAACCAAAAGCGTTAATCTGATCAACGCCCTGTTTGCAGTCGGCAGTCTGCTGGCTCCGCTTGTTTATCTTGTTTCCGGGCGTATCCCGGTATGGAATGCCCCGGTCATTGCCCTGACGATCTCCGGGGCCATTGTCTGGTTCATGTTCTGCACGATGGGAATTGATAAGTCCCGCCGGGCAGGAGCGCAGAAAGATGATCTGAGCTTTCTGAAAGACCGTCACTTCTGGTTTACCACGGCGTTTCTGTTCGGGGCTCAGTGCGTTGAAATCAGCGTCACGGGATGGCTCGTGACCTATTTTAAAGATCAGGGAATTCTGAGCGCCGGACTCAGCGAGTGGACCGTCACCGTAATCTGGGGCGCCATGCTCATCGGACGGTTGCTGTACGCCTTTGTCCTTCCCTCCTCCAGCCGTCTGCGTTCGCTTTTCCTGATCAGTTGCGCTTGCATCGTCACCTATTCCATGCTCCTCTTTTCGTCTTCCGGTATTGCCGCGCTCGTCAGTCTGTTCCTGTTCGGGCTGTCCATCTCCGGTTGCTACCCCATTGCGATCGCCACAGCAAACAAAACACTCAGCAATGCCTCCGTCGGCGTGCTTCTTCCGGTCGCCGGCATCGGGGCGATTGTCATGCCTTACATCACGGGTGCCGTCGCGCAGGAAGTCGGCATTCACGGAGGAATGATGTGCTCGTTTGCAGCCATCGGCATCATGTTGGTTTTCTCCTTTCTCATGCGCCGTTCTCAGAACGCATAAAAAAATGCTCTGCGATTTCGAATCGCAGAGCATTTTCTTTTTCGTGTGCTCGATCAATACTCTTTGGTGCGATAGATTCTGACAGCCAACAGAAACGACACCACGCACAGCACGACCATGACCAGTAAGGTAATCAAAACAATTAACGGCCAGTTAAGGCTTTCCCACGAAATTCCCCCAAACAGCGTGTCCCACATGCTTCCTACCCAAATCACGGCAACAAAGGGAACAATGAAGAGAATCGTCATGGCCATCCTGCCGCGCTCCGCTCCGATCTTGTAGAAAATCGGAAGGCTGATGATCCCGACGAACGTATAGACCACCGCAACGGCAAGAAAGACGCCCAGTGTTTCAGTGGCCGGATTTCCAAACAGCAAAACATCTCCGCACATTGAGATCAGAGCTGTCACAGAACCCAGTCCCCATATTCCGATCAGAAGCAAAAGTCCGCGGGCCCCCACAACGCTGACCGGCTTCACTGGTGTCGTGCAGGCATACGCGTCCCAGCATGAAGACGCATCGACCGAAAATGCACTCATGTATATCATCATGGCGTACATCATCATCATGGTTGAGAAAAAACTCATATTTTGCAAAGCGAGCGCGAGGATCAGGTACAAAACAATCATCAGGAAAATCTGCTTTTTGAAATACGAACGCAGTGAATAGTAATCCTTTAACAGCATGCCAAGCATTTCACTGCTCCCCCTTTGCAAAAAATGTCATAATATCGTCAATACTTGCACTTTCGCACAACACCGACGGAAATGCGGCGCGCACTTCCGTCGCATTGTCCACCAGAATCTCGACGTCAAATTTCGTATCTCTGCGTCCGACGGCTCCGGCAACTTCCATGATTTCCGGCAACTGCTCCTTGCTGCACTTAAGCACGGCAAACTGCTGGAGCATATCGTCTTTGGACATGGAAAACACGATCCTGCCTTCATGAATGAACACGATATAATCTGCGATTTTCTCCAGATCACTTGTGATATGACTGGAGAGCAGGATGCTGTGCCGTTCGTCCTGAATAAAGTCCAGAAACAAGTCCAGCATATCGCTCCGTACTACCGGGTCCAGACCGCTTGTCGGTTCATCCAGGATCAAAAGCTTCGGGTGATGCGAAAGCGCTGTGATAATGCGAAGCTTCACACGCATTCCCTTGGAAAAATCCTTGTACGGTTTCTTCATCGGGATATCGAACCGGCGGCAGTATTCCTGAAACAGCCCCCGGTCCCAGTTGTGATACATCCGTGCGCACACGTTGCTGATATCGGCCGGTCGAAGCATCTCAAAGAAAAAGCCGGTATCCATCACAACTCCCACGTCCTCGCTTGCGTTTCGCCTCTGCTGCTCGGGTGTACTGCCCAGAATGCTCACTTCCCCGCCGTCCGCGTGTGCGATTCCCAATATGGATTTGATCGTGGTCGTCTTGCCCGCTCCGTTCTCGCCGATGAAGCCGACAATAGCACCCTCCGGAACGTTGAACGTGACGTCTTTCAATGCAAAGTCTTTGTACTGTTTGTTCAGACCGCGAATTTCGATCGCGTTTTCCATAAGCTCAGTCTCCTTCCAAGAGCATTTCCAATGCAGAACGCACATCCTGTGAAGCAATCCCGCTTCGTCTGGCAATCTGCACCGCGCTCTCCAGTGCTTCCTCCATCCGGCGAAGCGCTTCTTCGCGCAGCAATTCCGAATTGCGCTGCGCCACAAAACTTCCCTTGCCCGGAACGGTCTCGATAAACCCTTCCCGTTCCAGCTCTTCAAAGGCGCGTTTTGTCGTGATCACACTGATCCGCAGTTCCTTTGCCAGCATACGGATGCTCGGCAGGGCGTCCCCTGACCGAAGTTCTCCCGCAAGCACTGCATTTTTGATTTGCTCCTTGATCTGATCGTAGATCGGCTTTTCGCCGGTGTTGCTGATAATAATATTCATAGGGTCCCCCATTACAGATAACGCGTATATACTGTATATATTATATATACACAGTATATACGCGTTTGTCAATAGATTTTCAAAAAAAGATCCGCAGTTTCACCGCGGATCTTTTTTATTACAGATTAAAGAGAAATCTTGTGATACACTTTCTTTCCCTTCTTGACAACGACTCCCGCGCGGAGTGCATCCATCGGAATCATCGCCGTGGGATCGGAAACTTTTTCTCCGTCAACGGAAATACCTCCCTGCTGGACAAGACGGCGCGCTTCGCCCTTGCTCGGCGCAAGACCGGCTGCGACAAGCGCATCCAGAATTCCGATGCCGTTTTCCGAGAGCGCAGCGGAATCAAGCACCGTCGTAGGCATATGCTCGGCATCTGCCTGTCCGCCGAAGAGGCTCTGCGCCGTGGAGAGTGCCTTATCGGCATCCTCTTTGGAGTGAACCAGACGTGTCAGCTCGTATGCAAGAAGTTCCTTCGCACGGTTGATGTCGCGGCCATTGGTCATATCAATGGCCTCAATGTCCTTCACGGGGACATCCGTCAGAAGTTTCAGGCAATTCTGAACTTCCGCATCGTCGATATTGCGCCAGTACTGGAAGAACTCGTACGGAGTCGTCTTTTCGGGATCAAGCCACACGGCGCCCTTTTCCGTCTTGCCCATCTTCTTGCCCTCACGGGTGGTGAGCAGCGTAAACGTCATACCGTACACTTCGCGCTGATCGCAGCGGCGGTTCAGCTCAACGCCGCCGATGATGTTCGACCACTGGTCGTTGCCGCCGAACTCCATGCGGCAGTTGTAATCGCGCGCCAGCTTTAAAAAGTCATAGCTCTGCATCAGCATGTAATTGAACTCGATGAACGACAGTCCGCGCTCCAGACGCGTTTTGAAGCACTCAGCCGTCAGCATTTTATTGACGGAGAAATGCACACCGATCTCGCGGAGAAAGTCAATGTAATTCAGATTCAAAAGCCAGTCAGCATTGTTCAAAAAGATGGCTTTGCCGTCCGACACGTCAATAAACTTGCTCATCTGCTTTTTGAAGCGCTCGGCGTTTGCCGCAATCTGCTCCTTCGACAGCATTTTGCGCATATCGGTCTTTCCGGTCGGATCACCAACCATCGTCGTGCCGCCGCCCAGCAGAACGATCGGGCGGTGCCCCGCACGCTGCATGTGGCGCATAATGATGAGCTGCATGAAGTGACCGACGTGCAGGCTGTCCGCCGTAGGATCGAATCCCGTGTAGAATGTCACCTTTTCGCTGCCGAGAATCGAGCGCACCTTTTCCTCGTCTGTTACCTGAGCGATCAGACCGCGCTCTTTGAACAGATCAAATACGTTTTCCATTTACCAGTTCCCCTTTCGTTTGTACGGCAAAGAGGCATACAAAAAGCCCTCTGCCAAATGAAAATTTGGCAGAGGGCGAAAATCCGCGGTACCACCTCTGTTCGCCGCCGCCTCACGGCTGACGGCCTCACTGTGTCTGTCAACACATTGCGCTTTAACGGGCGCACCCGTCACGTCCTACTTGAAACAAATTCGTTCAGCGTGCCGCTCCGAGATGTATTCGTCCCGCCCTTGCGCTCCCCTTTGCAGCAAACAGGGTCTCTCTGTGCCGCCGGATACAGGATTACTGGTTCTCATCAACGCATTTAACTTTGCTTACTATAGCAAATCCCCATCGCTTTGTCAAGCATGCGCCGCACGCAGCATTTCCCGCGCATTCGCGAGTGACAGCTCCGTCACTTTGTCGCCGGAAATCATTGCCGCGAGGACAGAGGCCCGCGCGTCATTGTCCAGTTCAGTGATTTGAGTAAAGGTGCGTCCGTCGCGAACCTGCTTTTCAATCAGGAGATGCGTGTCGGCAAGCGCCGCAATCTGCGCCGTATGCGTGATACAGATCACCTGCCGCCCCTTGGAAGTCTGATGGAGCTTCTCTCCGATGCGCGCTGCGGCAAGGCCGGACACGCCGGTGTCGATTTCGTCGTAAATGACCGTTCCGATCTCGTCTTTGTCAGCCATCGCACTCTTCAGCGCGAGCATGATGCGGGACAATTCACCGCCGGAAGCCACTTTTCCGAGCGGACGCGGTTCCTCGCCCGCATTGGCGGAAACCAGGAACTCCACACTGTCCTGACCGGCGCCGGCCAAAGGTCCCTTTTTGTGCGACAGAACAAACCGGACATTCGGCATGTTCAAAAACGCGAGAGCCTGTGTAACCTCGGCATTCATGGATTCAAATGCATCCAGACGAGTCTGTGTCAGACGATCCGCCAAAGCCCTGGCCTGTTCGTACAGAGCCGTCTGCTGTTCGTACAGAACTTCCAGCCTCTCTTCGCTGGACTCGATCCCGTCGAGTTCGCGGCGTGCCTGCTCCGCGTATGTCAGAATTTCGGTCTCATCCTCGCCGTATTTCTGCTTGAGGCGATAGAGCAAATCCAGCCTCTCTTCGATCTGGTCGAGCTCACCCGGATCAAAGTCGCCTGCTTCCATCTGAGACGCGATTTCGGACGCCGCGTCTCGGGCGGTGTAGTAGAGCTCATTGACGCGGTCGCAAAGTGCTCCGAACTCGACAGAAAGGTTTCGGATCTGTTCCAGCGCCGCCGATGCCGCGCCGAGGAGTCCCGCCGCACCTTCCGCATCGTCGCCGCCGTTCATCGCTTCGTATGCCGTTCCGAGCTGCTGTGCAATGCTCTGCGCGTGGCGGATTCTTGTTCGTCTCTCGAGCAGCGTCTCTTCTTCGCCCGAAGAAAGGTGCGCGTCCTCAATTTCCTGAATCTGATAGCGCAAAAGCTCCGCACGCTTCTCTTTCTGTTCCTCATCGACATTCAGCCTGTCGATTTCTTTCTTTACACCGCAGAGCTCGCGGTATACGCGGTAATACTCACCGTGCAGATCCTGATTTTCCGCAAAGAGATCCAAAAGCGCCAGATGCCGCGCCGGGTTCACGAGGTCGTGGCTGTCGTTTTGCCCGTGAATTGCAATCAGCCCGCTGCACAGTTCGCGCACCGCCGTTCCGGTCGCCGGCAATCCGTTGATGCGGAACACACTTTTTCCCTCGGCGGAGATTTCGCGGTAGAGCATCAGTTCATCCGAATCGCCATATCCCGCGTCGGCTGCCTGCTTTGCCGCTGACGCAGGAAGTTCCCGAAAAATCGCACGGATCACAGCTTTCTGTGCACCTGTCCGGACAAGTTCCCGGGAAGTGCGGCTTCCGAGGATCGCCATGATTGAATCGATCAGGATGGATTTGCCCGCACCGGTTTCGCCCGTCAGCACATTCAGCCCCCGCCTGAAATGGACGGAGGCTTTTTCGATCACAGCCACATTTTCAATTTGGAGCTCACACAGCACGAGGCTTCTCTCCTTTGCTCAGTTCGCGGCGTATTTGCTGATTTCCTTTGTGATTGCTTTGGCCGCTTCTTCCGAACGCATCAGAATCATAAACGTGTCATCGCCGGAAAGAGTTCCGACCACGTCGTTCCACACCATCGCGTCAAACACTTCACACGCTGCATTCGCCATGCCGGTATAGCATTTCACGAGCACCAGATGCCCCGCACTGTCCGCGCGGATCACAGACTCGCGGAAAATCGTCTGAAACCGTCCGGGGGTATGTGCAGTCTTGGTTGCATTGGCAGCGGCGACATAACGGTATCTTCCGTCACCCGTTGCAGCTTTGATCAACCCCAACTCACGAATGTCCCGCGAAACCGTCGCCTGTGTGACGGCAAATCCACACTCCTTCAGTTGCTGGAGCAGTTCCTCCTGACGGTCGATTGATTTACTTTCGATCAATTCCAGTATTTTGGCATGGCGCGCATTTTTCAAAGCCGCTCACCTTCCTTTCAGTTTTTTATCGATTGCTTCAAATTGATCTGCTTCATTGAAACATACAAGTTCTATTGTCTGATCCGACAGTGCAACATCGATCACATCGCCGGTAAACAGATTCTCTTCACTGCACCCGTCGCAGCTCATAACCGCCGCCTCCTGTTCGGGCGCATGGATCTGGACGCGGAGCTTTCTTCCGGCGGAAAAAACCATGGCAGGACTCCGCATACTGTGTGCGCAAATGGGAGTCATGACGATGCCTGCAATTCGGGCATCCAGAATCGGCCCTCCCGCCGACAGCGAATAAGCCGTCGAGCCGGTAGGCGTCGCCAGAATCACACCGTCCCCCTGATATCGGTTGACAGGGATGCCGTCGCAATAAACGCTGATTTCGATGGTCTGGGATACCGCACGCTTTGCAATGACCAGATCATTCAGCGCCGTATGACAGCGGGCATTTTTTCCGTGAAGCTCCGCCCGGAGCATGTTGCGGCGGTCGAGCGTATAATCACCAGCCGGAAGCCGCCGCAGCTTATCCAGCTCGTAGGATTCCACCGTCGCCAGAAATCCCATACGCCCCAGATTCACGCCGACGAGCGGGATTCCCCTTCCCAGACTTCTCCGGGCCGCATGGAGAATCGTTCCGTCGCCGCCGACCGTCACAATGATGTCGCTCCGGTCCAGCGCTGTTTTTTCCGTCACAAGTTCGGCGGTGCCGTCGCTCTCTTCACACACTTCTTCAGAACAGCATACAACGTCCGCTCCGCTCTGTGAAAGAATCTGAGCCGCCCTTGCCGCGACTGCGTGCGACTGCGGCTTTTTCGGATTTGCAATCAGATAAACGGTCATACCTCTCACCTTTCCAGAGCGGCATGGGCCCGGTCCACGACTTCTTCGATCTGCTGATGAGACAGCGTTTTGGGCTCGTCCGACTTCTTCACATACAGCAGGAACTCAATGTTGCCCTCCGGCCCTTTGATGGGCGAGAAATCCACGTCCTCGGAGGAAAAACCGCTGCATCTCGCGAATTCAGAAGCATTCTGCAACACCTCACGGTGTGTTTCCGCTTCCCGCACAACGCCTTTCTTTCCCACCTTTTCGCGGCCCGCTTCAAACTGAGGCTTAACAAGACAGACTCCTTCGACATCCGGAGTCGATACGGCCGCAGCCACCGGAAAGATGTGTTTGAGCGAAATGAAAGATACATCCACGCTGAAAAATCCGATGTCGTCCGCAAGGTCATCGCGCGTCACATGACGGATGTTCGTGCGTTCCATGTTGACGACCCGTTCGTCGCAGCGCAGCTGCCACGCAAGCTGGCCGTATCCCACGTCGACAGCATATACCTTGACCGCTCCGTTCTGGAGCATGCAGTCCGTAAACCCGCCCGTAGACGCACCGATGTCCATGCACACCTTGCCCCGCGGAGTCAACGGAAACACTTCCATGGCCTTTTCCAGTTTGAGCCCGCCGCGGCTGACATATTTAAGATCATGCCCGCGGACTTCCACCTTCGCCGTATCGGCGATCATGGTTCCGGGCTTGTCCACCTTCTGTTCGTCCACAAAGACGATACCGGCCATAATCAGCGCTTTCGCGCGTTCCCGGCTCTGAACCAAGCCGTTCTGACACAAATACTGATCCAAACGAATCTTCAAAATCAAACCTCTTTCAGCGCTTTTACAATCGAATCTCCATCGACTCCGCACAGTTTGCGAAGCTGCGCCACGCTTGCGTGCGTCACGCGGGCCGGGTCCACCGCCAAATGCCGGAATTTCCCGGTATAGCCGCATTCACACAGCCCTGCCGCAACCTGTTCCCCGATTCCGCCTGTGCGGATTCCGTCTTCCACAAAAACGATTTTCGGATACCGGAGCAGACTTTCCAAAAGTCCGTCGGGCAGCGGATGAATGACGCACAGCTTGTACACGTCAGCCGGCATTTTTTTCTGTGCGCCGAACGCCTCCTGAACCATTGCCCCGTATGTCACGATTGCGGCATCAGAGCCGTTTTGATCCGGATACACATCATATTCTTTGCCTGTGCACGGAACGGCAGACAAGTCAGCACACTCCGCACCGCGCGGATACCGCAGCGCGCGCGGGCCGTCCTGCCGCACAAGAACCCTGAGCCAGTGGGTCAGCTCCTCATAATTGCAGGGCGAGACCACCCGCATTCCCGCGATCTGGCTCAAATAGGCCGCATCATAAATTCCCTGATGCGTCTCCCCGTCTCCGGGGACAAAGCCCGCCCGGTCCACTGCGACCAGCACATTCAGCTGAAGAAGAGATACGTCATGAATCAGCTGATCGTAAGAGCGCTGCAAAAACGTCGAGTAAATACTTACGACGGGGTGCATTCCGGCTTTGGCAAGTCCCGCGGCAAACGTCACCGCATGCTGTTCTGCCATGCCGACGTCAAAGAAACGATCTTTATAACTGCGATAAAAATACTGCAGGCCGGTTCCGTATTTCATAGCGGCCGTGATGGCACACAGCTTCGGATCTTCCGCCCCCAGCCGCTCGAGCTCCGTACCGAAGACCGTCGAGAACGAGCTGTCCGGCGCAACATCGGGGTCCGTGATATGATTCACATCGAATGCGGACACGCCGTGGAACTCGCCGGGATTCTGTTCCGCCGGTTCAAAGCCTTTTCCCTTCACGGTCGCAATGTGGACAAACAGCGGCGCACTCTGCTCATTGCGGTAAGCGGAAAATACGGTGCAGAGCTTGGCGAGATTGTGCCCGTCAATGACGCCGACATACTGGAAGCCCATCTCTTCAAACATCGTGGAGTTATAGACGAGACGGCGGAGTGCACTTTTCGCCGTCTGAAGACCCTCCCGGATGGGCACACCGATCAGAGGAACGGAATCCAGCGCAGACTGGACGTCCCGTTTGGCCTTGAAATAGCGCGGGCTCGTCCGGAGTTTTGTCAGATATTCCGCGACTGCGCCCACGTTTTTGGAGATCGACATTTTATTGTCATTGAGGATCACGATCAGATTATCCAGCGCCCGGATATTGTTCATGCCCTCATACACCATTCCGCCGGTAAACGCACCATCTCCGATGATCGCAATTACCTTGCCCGGTTCCCGCTTCAGCTTTTTGGCCGTGGCAAGACCGATCGCCACGGAAAGCGCCGTATTTCCGTGACCCGCGACAAAAGCGTCGTGGCTGCTCTCGCGCGGAGACGGAAATCCGGACAGTCCGTCCTTCATTCTGAGATGTTCAAAACCGTTCTTGCGGCCCGTAATGATTTTATGTGTATAACACTGGTGTCCGACGTCGAACACAAGTGCATCTTTCGGTGTCGTAAACACCTTGTGGAGGGCAACCGTCAATTCGATCGTTCCCAGATTGGAAGAAAGATGACCGCCCGTTTTGGATACTTCCTCGATCAGAAAGGCCCGGATTTCCTCGCACAGCGCATTTAGCTGCACGATGTTCATTTTCTTGATGTCTTTCGGCGAATGAACTTTGTCCAAATATGCCGTTTCCCTCAAGAACCGCATCTCCTTTCCTGTGAAATGGATTTTCCTTTTTGCGCACTCAGACCGGCGGGATGATCACTGCAATCAATATGCCCAACAGCGCGCCGGACAACACCTCAAACGGCGTGTGCCCCACTTTTTCCTTGAGTTTTTTCCGCTGTTCGTGAAACATCTCGGGTTCGTCCTTGAGCCAGTCGTCAATCAGCTTGTTGAGCACTTTTGCCTGCTCGCCCGTCTCATGTCGGACACCCATGGCATCGTACATTACGATGGCTGCAAAGATAAAAGAAAGTGCAAACAGCGGGGATGAAAGCCCCTCGCTCCGGGAAGCCGCCATCGTCATGGAACATACCAGTGCCGAATGCGCACTCGGCATACCGCCCGCACCGTACATGCGTTCCAATTCCATCTTTCCGCTCAGCAGATAATTGATGATCGTCTTGCTCACCTGTGCTGCAAACCAGGACAGGACCGCCACAGACAAGATGTAGTTATTGAAACAGAAAGTTTGAAAAAAATGCACGGTGTTTCATTCTCCTTTCCCGGAAATCAATTCCCGCGGCGAACCAAAGAACGGGCAAATGCCTGCAGGAAATCTGATTTTTCGCCAAATTTTTCAGAAATCTGCCGAACAGCCTGCATGGTCAGTTCATCGGCCATTCTCATTGTCTCATCGACGCCGAACAGGGTGACAAACGTCGTCTTGCCGCTCTCCTCATCGCTGTGCGCCGGCTTTCCGAGCTCCTGCGTCGTGGCGCTGACGTCAAGCACGTCATCCACCATCTGGAACACAAGACCGATATCAAACGCAAACTTCTCTACGCTCTGACGGTCACTGTCAAATGCATTGGCGGCCACTGCGCCGAGCTGGGCGGCAGCCGCGATCAGCATCCCCGTCTTGTTCCGATGCACTTCACGGAGCTGTTTTTCCGTCGCCGCAGCCGTCTCGTAGTGCAAATCGAGTTCCTGCCCGTAGATCATTCCGCGCGCGCCTGCGGCACGCGCCAGAACCGAGCACGCGAGCGCGTTCTGGTTGGCGTGCGCTCCGTTTCCCGTGGAAAGGACTTCAAAAGCCGCCGTCAGCAGAGCATCTCCGGCCAGCAGTGCCGTCGCTTCGCCGTAAGCCTTGTGGCAGGACGGCTTGCCCCGTCGGAAATCGTCGTTGTCCATACAGGGCAGATCGTCATGGATCAGCGAATAACAATGCAGCATCTCAACGGCCGCGGCATACCGCGCGGCAAGCTCCATATCACCGCACAGCATTTCACAGACTGCGAGACACAGGACGGCGCGAACGCGCTTTCCTCCGTCGAGGAGACTGTATCTGGCCGCCTGAGCCACACGGGAATCCCTGTCCTTGTGGAACACTTCAAACGCAGTGCGTTCCAGCGCATGCTGCGCCTGTTTACGATACGAATCATAACGCTCTTCATACGTCATTTTCGTCACCTCCCAATGCGCCGGACAAGGACGCATCGATCTCGTCAACTTTCATTTGAGCATTTTTCAAAATACCGCTGCAATATGAGATCATCTCTGCCGCCTCTGCGTAGAGCTTCAATGATGTTTCAAGCGGAGTTTCCTCATCAGACAGCTGCTGCAGGATCTCGTCAAGCCGTTTGGACGCGTTCTCAAACGTCAGATTCTTTTTCATCTGCGGTCTCTCCTTTTTCTACGCTGTTTACCTCGCATAAAAGCGCACCGCGGTGCAGCGTCACGCGAATCCGATCGCCGGGAACGGCGTCTGATGCACACTTCAAGATTCTGTTCTCTTTCTCAGCCACCGCATAGCCGCGGGCCAGAACTTTCAAAGGGCTCAGTGATTCGCTGAGTGCTGCCTGCGCCGCCATATGGTCGCCGAGCCTGTTCAGACGGCGCCGCATTTCACGCGCGCTGAGTGCCGCCCGGGCCCCGAGCTCGGTGCGCGCTTTCAACGGACGGCGCCGGACCGACTCCATCTGCGGAGATCTGCACGCCGAATCAATCTGATTTTTGCACAGATCCAGTTTCTTTTGCATCGTGCGTGCGATTGCACCAAAAGTCGCCTCAGCCTGTCCCACAGCGGCCGGCAAATCCGGCATTACCAGTTCCGCGGCGGCGCTGGGGGTTGGTGCGCGGACATCACTCACAAAATCCAGAATGCAGAAATCGATCTCATGACCGATGGCAGATACCACAGGCACGGGTGAATCGTACGCTGCCCGCGCAATTTCTTCATCATTGAAGACCCAGAGATCCTCTCGGGAACCGCCTCCGCGTGCTACAATGATAACATCTGTCTTGCCGCTGTTTCCGAGCCGACGGATCGCACGTGCAATCTCCCGCGCCGCTTCCTGCCCCTGCACATTGACCGGTGCAAGCAGAAAATGGGCAGCCGGATACCGGCGCTTTGTCACGTTGAAAATATCCTGAATTGCCGCACCCGTCTTGGATGTAACAAGCCCAACACAGCGCGGAACCTGCGGAAGCGGACGCTTGTGCTCCGGAGCAAAAAGCCCCTCCGCAGCGAGCCTCGCCTTCAGCTGTTCGAATGCCATCTGCAGCGCGCCGACTCCGTCCGGGAACATATCTTCCACATAGACCTGAAATGCGCCGTCCCGCTCATACAGGGAAATGCGGCCTCGCACAATCACAAGCATGCCGTCCTGCGGTTCAAAGCGAAGTCGCTGCGCATTTCCGCGAAACATGACCGCTTTCACGCTGCTCTGAGAATCTTTCAGGGAAAAGTACAGGTGTCCCGTCCGGAAGTGATTTTTAAAATTGGATATCTCGCCGCGCAGCGCGATATCCGTCAACACCGCGTCGCTCTCCAATAGCGTTTTGACATAGCGGTTCAGCGCGGTAATCCCGATCACATCGGCCATGCACCCACCTCATTCGCCGCAAGAATCGCCGTGCCGATCGCATTGTCGCTGGCAAATTTGCCGGGGACAAAATAGATGTCACGGCATTTCTTCATAACTTCCCGGCGGATGACATCACTCGACATCACACCGCCGGCCGCGACGACCGGCAGTCCCGGATACTCCGCACGGGCCGCTTCGATCATTTTCAGCATTACATTGCCGATCGCACACAGGCAATACTTTGCGACATAGGAACGCGGTTTTCCGGACTTCAAAAGTGCATCGCACTGGTTTTCCAGACCGGACAAACTGCAATTCATCCCATGTACGGAAACCTTGGGGCGAATCACAACATCACACTCGGCCGCAAGACGCGATACCTCTTCCCCGGCCGGGAATGCAAATCCCATACGCACGCCGATGCGATCAACGGCCTGGCCGGCGTACAAGTCAGTGCTTGTCCCGAGCTGCGCGAGGACACGGCCGTTTTCGCAAAGCAGAAGATCCGTTGTACCTCCGGAGATGTGAAAAACAAGTGTCCTGCGCCGGAACAGTTCCGCGCCGCCCGCCGCAAACACGGCTGCGGTGACGTGCCCCTGCTGATGCGTCGTGCGCACGAGTGGAATGCCCGCCCCATACGCGAATGCTGTCGCCGCACTGAGCCCCGTCAGAAAACACGGCATGTATGAACCCTCGACCGGGCGCGGGCGCTCCGACACGCCGACTGCTCCGATGCGGGAGAAATCAGCCTGCCCGGCTACTTCATTCAACATCTCCGGCAACGCCGCTGTGTGGTGGAATACCGCGTCACTCTGACGCAGGCCCCGCTCGCCCGGCTTGACCGGAAGAAATCTCTTGACAGCGCAAACAACCTCTTGAGCCTGCGTATCAAACACTGCCAAAGAGGTTGCATAATTGCTTGTGTCAATTCCGAGCGTCAGCATCTCTCACGCCTGCTCTTTCGAGCGGGAAAGGGCGCCCAGAATGCCGTTGATAAACTGATAATCATCGTCACCGGCATACTTTTTAGCCAGCTCGACCGCCTCGTTGGCGACGATGCTGTCCATATCGGAATTTCCGCTGAACATCATTTCCGTCACTGCCAGGCGCAGGATTGCAGTATTGACGCGCGGGATGCGCGCCAACGTCCAACCGCGCTTCAGGTTCTGCGCGATCTTTTCGTCCACTTCCGGCTGATGTGCACAGAAATTGATCAAAAGCGATTCTCCGTACGCATCCACGGCGTATTCTTCCGCCTCGCGGGATGCGGCGATGATCTCTTCCATGCTGTTCGCACCGAATGAATATTCAAACAGCGCCAAAACAGCATTTTCTCGTGCAGTTCTACGTTTCATATACCCTCACAACAATGAACCCCCCTGCATCGGCGGGAGGGTTATGGATTTATTCGTCTGTCGGCTCCGGCTCTTCCCCGGGTTCCGGCAGCGGCTGATCTTCTGCCACCGCAGCCACAATGACATTCACTTTCGACACCGTGATCGAAGTCATATTCTGCACGGAGGTCTTGACATTTTCCTGAACCTTCTCGCACAAAGGCGGGATTTTACATCCGTACTCGACCACAATGTTGACCGTAATCTCCGCGATGTCTTCCGACAGCTCAACAAGGATCGGCTTCTGTGCTGCCATCCTTTTAAAGAATCCCTGAACGCCGGATTCCGGCTCCGCCACGCGCTTCACACCTTCAATTTCCAGTGTGGCAAGGCGCGCGATTTTCGCGATCACATCTGTGGAAATCTGCAAACTTCCGCCCAATGCTTTGGAATTTGAAACATCCATGCGGCTGCTCCTCCCTGTTGCTGCACGCAGCAATCCAAGATTTGTGATTATTATACCATTTTTTTGCGCGGGAGACAACATTTATTTTACTTCCACGATGGTAATATTGCTCGCTTTCGTGTCAAATTTAGATAAAATGACATCACGGATCTGCGCAACGGACGTTTTGTTGAGTGCTTCGCCTCCTGTTTTGACAGCCGCGCTGACCATTTCCCCGTCGAGAAAAACAATGCAGTCCGAGAAACCTTTCGCCTTGATGAGGCTTTCGATCTCCCCTTCCAGTGTAATGTTCTCCAGCTGCTGAGAAAGGCTCTTCGTCACTTCTTCCTTTTCTTCATCGGTAAGCTGGGCGTCTTTCAGAATGGTCTGAATTTTGTCGAGCGCTTCGTCCCGCGTTTTTGACCTTGTGAGACGGGCCTGTTCGAAATAATCCTCGCCGCTGTCCGCATCCGTGCTGACGAGCTGAGCCTCACCATAGTTCTTATTGGGGAGCGGCTCCGTCACGCCGGACTCCGCGCTCGCCCCGGCGGACACCTGCAGATCCAGAGGTTCTGTTGTTTCCTGCTCTTCCGACGCCTGTGCCGCCACGGCCAGTGTGTCCGGATCTTGCGCGGTCAGAAATCCGTTTTCGTTGCGTGAATACTCCCAGTTCAGATAGACCGCGACGCCCAGCGCCACGACCAGCGTGAGCAAGGTGAGCTGGCGTTTGCTTTTTGCACTTTTCATAGAAGGCAACCCCCGTTTAATTCATTTTCGTCACGCAAATACGGTTCGTCGGGATACCGAGACCCACAGAAACAAACTCTGTAATGCGTGCGATCACCTTAATATCGTCTCCGCCTTCGCAAATAACGGAAACCCCTTTGACAGACGGTTCGATGCTGCTTTCCAGAACCGGTACACCGTCCGACAGCACATATTCCGATTCCCGTGACGACGAGCGGTCCGTCATGATACCGCCGTCTGTCTGCGTTTCCGTGCTGCTTTTCTCATCCTGCGCATAAATGCTCGTTCCTCCGTCTTCCAGGGTCAGAAACACCTTTACTGCTCCCGCCCCGTCGATCCTGGAAATCGAATCCTCGAGTTCCTGACGAAGGTACGCGAGGTATTGTTCCGTGCCGCCGGATGTTTCGGCGGACGGTTTCTTTTGCGTCGCAAACAGCGTGTCCGAAAGAAAGATGAGCAGAATCCCGCAGATACCCGCCAAAAACAGAATATTCTTTTTCTGAAAAAAATCAGTTACCTTTTTCAGCTTCTCGTTCATTCTTCTTCCCCCTTCCCGAGCCCGACGGCTTCTCCGAACCATTCCTCCGCGAGCTGCCGAGCGGCCGTAACATGTTCACTGTCTGCGGTTACGCTGGCTGAATTCAACCGGCACTCTCCGTTTTCTTCTGTGAGTTCCAGCGTCAGCCGGGCTTCGAATCCTCTGCGCGCGCATTCCTCTGCAAATTGCGCCTCCAGAGTCTCCTCCGCCTGTCTCAGCGCCAGCTCACCGGCATCGACCGCAGCCGGTGCGCCGGATGTTTCAGAAAAGGCCTCCGCCCAATTGTCCGAAAACGTCGGAACCGATACGCCGGAGCGAAATACGCTCAATAAAATATACAGTACAGAGACCAGATTTATGACCGCTGTTTTTGATTTTCCGCCTGCCGCCAGCCGAATGATGCCTGCCGCAATGCATGCAGCCGACAGGGAGACCATCCATTCTCTGAGTGTACCCATTCAACCACTTCCCAGTATTACCATCATAATCGTCGCCGTCAGAACAATGAAACCGAACAGACCGCACATTGCCATACACAGTCCCATGCACTGTGAGAAACCGTCCAGCAGACGCGCGGCGCGCTTTACGCCGAGCGCCGCGGCGACGGCGTGGGCCGCCGTAAATACCGCCTGATAAATTGCACACTGCATCAGAACCGGTACGAACTGCGCTGCCGTAACTGCAATGACTGCAAATCCCACTGTCGCTTTCATAAGATGCAGACCGGCAAGCACCGTCCCCAGCGCGTCCGATATCGCCTTGCCCACGACCGGAATTCCGCTGCTCACAACGAATTTTCCCGTCTTCAGCGCAAAGTTGTCCGCACTCTGGGCAAGGATCCCCTGCATTCCGAGGAGTGCCGTAAACACCGCTGCAGCTGCGGCGAGCGCCCATTTCATCCACTTGGACATTTGTTTTGCAAGCGCGTCCGTATCCAGCCCGCTGTCCACGCACGATACGGCGCAGAGGCTCAGAATCATCCGGAGAAACGGGATTCCCGCACCGGAAAAGAAATTTGCGATTGCCATTGCCAGTGTAAAGAACAGTCCGCCGTACACGGCGGCCGTACCCGTCTGCCCGCACGCTGCAATCACTCCCGCAAACACGGGGACAAGTCCCGTCAGATATTGTGCTGAATCCGCAAAAGCCTGTTGTGCATACTCGGTAACTCCTGTCAGTGCCGGTATGCACAGCACGAAAAGGAGAACCGCCGCGGCTGCATCCATCGCAGCGGATATTCCTTCCGCTGCTCCGGACGGAGTCATACTTTCGATGAGTGCGGCCAGAACAAGCGCAACCGTTGCCGCGGCAAAGACACGGAGCGGTGCGTGCACAGCTTCTTTCAGCGTGTCCGCCGCCTGGAAGAGCCAATCCGAAATATCTGTCTCACGAAATTCTTCCGCAGTCATCGGCGCCTCATCAACAACCTGCGTCCATTCCTCCGGCATTTCCTCCTGTGCACAAACAGGAACCGCGAACAGCAGCAGCAAGAGAAAAGTCAGGATGATCCGTTTCATTGCAGATACCTCAAGAGGATTTGTGCCAGTTCCGAAAACATAGGCGCAGCAGCCGCGAGCACACCGATTTTCCCTGCAAATTCAATCTGTCCCGCCAGCGCAGCCTGTCCGGATTCACGGCATGTGTCCTGTGCAAACTGAGAAATCAGCGCGATTGCCGCCGCTTTCATCAGGCAGGCAAATCCCTGCGCGTGCGTGTGTTCCGCCAGTTCATTCAAAAAAACGAACACGGAGGCGCCTGCGCGCAGCGCGAAAAAGAATACCGCGATCCCGGCCGCAAATGAAACGGCGACCGACAGCGGCGGGCTGTATTGTTTCAGCAGCGATGCAAATACGATTGCGGCGGCAGCAATCCCGAACGCACGCACAATATCCCCCGTCACAGTCCGAACACATCCTTGATCGTTTCAAACAATACGCTGATCTGATTTACGATCATCATCAGCACGACAATCAGCCCGGCCAGCGTCGTCATCATCGCCTGATCTTCCCGTCCGGAACGAACAAGGAGCTGATTCAGCACTGCAACAATAATGCCGATCGCTGCAATTTTGAAAACAAAATCAATATCCATTTTTCTTCCCGTCCTTTACAGAAGAAACAGAACAGCCGCGCATCCGGCGCACACACCAAGTGTCCGGAATATCCGCATCTCTTCTGCCGCTTTTTCTCCCGCCTGTTTTTCCGCCTGTTCCAAAAGGCATTGCGCCCCCTTCAGCTGCTCGCATTGCTCCGCGGAATCCTGCGTCCCGACACATCGGAGCGCATCAAAAAAGATTCTCCGTTCCTCGGACGTTGTCAGGGCCGCCCACTCAATCTTTGCGCGGGTCTCCTCCCTTCTGACAAGTTCAGGCGGTGTCTCCGTTCCTGAAAAATCCAGTTTCAGCAGCCTGTGTTCCTCTGATTTTTCGGCGTTCTGCAGAACGATCCGGGAACGCGCTTTCCGGTATGTCAGTTCCGCCCGTACCGCCGCAAGAAAGCGGCTCATTTCTCTGAGAAGAACCGTTCTGCGGGACAACTTGCTCCCCCTGTTCACTCCGGCCATCGTGCATACTGTAAACACAAGAATGCAGCCAAGGCATTTAAGCGTGATCCAGATCGACAATCTTCTCCGTCCTTCCTGTTTTTCCTTCCGCCAGAACAATCGCGCTCTGGAATGCTCCCGTCGCGCACAGGCGGCGCAGCGGCGGCCGTGTCCGGAGCACCGTTTCGTCTGCCGCGTGTGCTGTCGCGATCATCCGCACGCCTGCGTGCGATGCCTTCTGCACCGCGGCAACATCCTCGTCTCCGCCGATCTCATCGCACACAAGCGTCTGCGGACTCATGGAACGCACCGCCTGCAGCATTCCGATGTGCTTCGGATACCCCGAAAAATAGTCGCACAGGTCGGGAGGCGTCTCGATGAACCCGGTATCGCTCACAGGCGCCAGCTCAAAGCGCTCGTCCACCACAGCTGTCCTGATCCCGGAATCGGACAACACTTTCAGACATGCCCGGAGGAGCGTTGTCTTGCCCGTCCCGGGGGCTCCCAGAATGAGAATGCCGCGAAGCGGATCATTCAGCAGCTGCCTGACTGCTTCGCTGCACCTGAGGATCTGCGTCCGTGCAATTCGGATATTCAGAGATGTGATGTTGCGGACAGTGAACACATTTTCACCGTACAGCGCAGTGCCGCTGATTCCGACGCGATGTCCTCCCGCCATGGGCACAAACCCCTGAGAAATGCATTCCTCAAACGTGTGTACGGAATAGGAACAAACCGCGTGAAAGCAGGCCGTAAGCTGTTCATGTGTTAAAGTGACCACCGCATTGGTGTGCGACTGGATCGGGATTCCGTCGAATCTCAGAAAGTACGACCGCGAACTGATCGTGAGCGTGACCGGCCGCTGCGAACGCAGGCGGATCTCCGTCACAAGGCGCGCTGCATCGCGAGGGACGCGCAGAAGCGGCTGTGCAACGTCCGGAGGGAGCTGCCCCGCCGCCTCGTAAAAGCTCTGCGCACCTGTGGACATTTCCATCCCTCCTGTTTGTCCCATTCTATGTGTGCCGACCGCCGGATAGAACAAAACCCGGCTGGACAAATTGTCCGGCCGGGTCAGCATGGTTTGATTCAGTTGTTACAGGGCTTCGATCGCAGCGACGACCATTTCGCGGAGCGTCGCAGGATTTCCCTTGCCCTTTGTCGCTTTCATGCACTGTCCGACAAGGAATCCGGCAACGTTGGTCTTGCCTCCCTTGTAGTCGGCAACCGCTTTCTGATTCGCCGCCAGAACATCATTGACGATCTTCTGCAGCGCGTCGGCGTCGTTCACCTGTGCAAGGCCTTTTTCCTCAACGACCTTGGCCGGAGAAACATCTTCTTCGATGATCGTCTCCAGAACCGTTTTGGCCGCCGTGTTGGAGATCGTGCCCTTCTCGATCAGGCAGATCATGTCCGTGAGGTTTTCCTTGGTCAGGGCCGTGTCGCCGATCTCAATGCGGCGCTCGTTCAGGATGCGGGCAATATCGCCGATCACCCAGTTCGAAACGAGCTTGGCATCGCACTTATGCATGGCCACACAGGAATCAAAGAACTCGCTGCGCGCCTTATTGGAGGCGAGAAGCGAAGCATCGTCCTGATTCAGGCCGAAGTCCTGCATGTAGCGGATCGTCTTTGCCACGGGGAGCTCAGGAATGGAATCCTTCAGTTCCTGCACATGTGCCTCGCTGACTTCGAACGTCAGCAGGTCAGGCTCGGGGAAATAGCGGTAGTCCTGCGCATCCTCCTTGGAGCGGAGCAGGAAGTTGCAGCCCTTGGCGTCGTCCCAGCGGCGGGTCTCCTGTTCGATCACACCGCCGTTTTCAAGAACTTCAACCTGACGGGCCGCCTCATACTGAATGGCGCGGTATACCGCACCAAAGCTGTTCACGTTTTTCATCTCCGTGCGCGTGCCGAATTCCGTCGAACCCTTTTTGCGCACAGAAACGTTCACGTCGGCGCGCACGCTGCCCTCCTGCATCTTGGCGTCGGAAATGCCCAGATACAGCAGGATCGACGTGATGGCCTCCAGATACGCTTTCGCCTCTTCCGCACTGCGCAGATCCGGCTCGGAAACCATCTCGATCAGAGGCACGCCGCAGCGGTTGAAGTCGACAAGCGAACCGTCAAAGGAATCGTCGTGGATCAGTTTGCCCGCATCCTCCTCAATGTGAATACGGGTGATGCCAACGCGCTTTTTCTGTCCGTTGACAAGGATGTCAATGTAGCCGTCTTCGCACAGAGGAATGTCGAACTGGCTGATCTGATACGCCTTCGGAAGATCCGGATAGAAATAGTTTTTGCGGTCGTTCTTGGAGACGCGGTTGATGCGGCAATTCAGCGCGTGGCCCATTTTGATGGCGTAGTCCACGACCTGCTTGTTGAGGACCGGAAGCGTGCCGGGCATGCCCATGCACACCGGGCAGCACAGCGTGTTCACTTCCGCGCCGAACGCATTTTTGCAGCCGCAGAAAATCTTTGTTTCCGTGCACAGCTCTGCGTGCACCTCAAGGCCGACGATGACCTCGTAATCGTTCATACCCATTGTTTACAGCTCCTTTACCGCAAAGCCGCCCTTTGCCGTTTCGAAGCACTTGGCAGCAGTGAGAAGTTTTGATTCGGAGAAATGCGGCCCCAAAAGCTGCAAGCCGATCGGCAGGCCTTCGCTGTCCACGCCGCACGGCACGCTGACGCCGGGCAGACCCGCAATGTTGGCCGTGACCGTGCAGATATCGGATGCATACATCGCCAGAGGATCGCTGAGTTTCTCGCCGAGACGGAACGCCGTTGTCGGCGTCGTAGGTGTGGCGATCAGGTCGCAATGCTCGAACGCCGCCGCAAATTCCGCCGCGATCTGCTTCTGGAGCATCTTGGCGCGCTTGTAATACGCGTCATAGTAACCGCTCGACAGCACGTATGTTCCCAGCATGATGCGGCGCTTGACCTCACGCCCGAATCCCTCGCTGCGCGTGGAGAGATAGAGATCCGTCAGCGAGCCGTCGCGGCGGCCGGAATAACCGTATTTCACGCCGTCGTAGCGCGCGAGGTTCGAGGACGCCTCAGCGGAAGAGATGATGTAATAGGCGCTGAGCGCATAGCCCGTGGACGGCAGAGAGACTTCGACGACTTCGGCGCCCATGGCCTTGAACTCATCAACGGCACGGAGGACGGCCGTTTTGATCTCTTCGCTCACGCCCTCGCCGAAGTATTCTTTGGCCACGCCGATGCGCATTCCGCGCACGTCGCTTCCCGGCATCGTAAACGGGCAATCCTTGCTCGTTGCGTCATGCGCGGAATCCTTACCGCGGATGACGTCGAACAGCAGCGCTGTATCATCGACCGTGCGGCCGAAAGGACCGATCTGGTCGAGCGATGACGCAAACGCGACAAGGCCGAAACGGGATACGGAACCGTACGTCGGCTTCAAGCCGACAATGCCGCAAAGGCCCGCCGGGCAGCGGATGGAACCGCCGGTGTCGGAACCGAGCGAGAGCGGGACTTCGCAGGCGGCCACCGCCGCAGCGCTGCCGCCGGACGAACCGCCCGGCACGCGGGAGGTATCCCACGGATTCTTGGTCGCTTTGAACGCCGAATTTTCGCACGAACCGCCCATGGCAAATTCGTCCATATTGACCTTGCCGGCGATCAGCGCATCGGCAGCTTCGAGCTTGTCCACAACCGTAGCGTTGTACGGCGGAACAAAGTTCTCGAGCATTTTCGAAGCGCACGTCGTGGCAACGCCCCTCGTGCAGATATTGTCCTTGACCGCAACGGGGATGCCAGCCAGCGCGCCGAGCGCCTCGCCCCTGGCACGCTTTTCATCCACTGCACGCGCCTTTTCACGCATGGCATCCGCATTTACACTGAGGAATGCGTCCACAGCAGGCTCTACGGCCTCGATCCGCGCCAGCGTCGCATCCGCGAGTTCCAGAGCGGAAATTTCCTTTTTGTTCAGCAGCGCGGAGAGTTCCGACGCCGATTTCCGATACAGTTCCATGTTCGCCTTCTCCTCATTCTACGGTTTTGGGCACGACCACGCAGCCGGCCACGAGATGCGGCACGTTGCTGAGCAGTTCGTTGCGCGGCATCGACGGCACAACAACATCTTCACGCAGTTCCATCTGATTGGACGGGTCGAGCAGCGCGCCCTTGGAATCGATCTCCGGCAGATTCTCCACCATTCCGACGATCGACTCGAATTCCTTTTCAAATTCCGCTGCTTCCTCATCCGTAAATTTCAGCATTGCAAGCTTCGCAATGTGCTGCACGTCAAATTTCATCTGAGTCATCCCTCTCTTGTTGTTGAATCATTGCAAGGAATTCCGCTTCGTCGATCACGGGAATTCCCAGACTCTGAGCTTTCGTCAGCTTTGATCCTGCCGCTTCACCCGCAAGAACATAGCTTGTCTTTTTCGAAACGCTGGACGCAGCCTTTCCGCCGTTGTCCGTGATCAGGCTCTCCGCCTGCACGCGCGACAGCGTCGGCAGCGTCCCCGTAACGACAAACGTCAGTCCGGCCAGCGTACTTTTTTTCACAGGTCCCGTGTGGGTCATCACAACGCCTGCATCCCGCAGCCGCTGCAAAAGGTCCTTTGTTCCCTCTTTCGACAGAAAATCCAGAACGCTCTCCGTCATGATCCCGCCGAAACCGTCAATGGTATTGATCTCATCGGCCGATGCTTTGCACAGCGCCTCCATCGAACCGAAATGCTCCGACAAAAGCGCCGCAGCTTTCGCACCGATGTTGCGGATGCCGAGCCCGAAAATCAGCTTTTCCAGTCCGCGCTCCTTGGACGCTTCAATGGCAGCCAGAAGATTGTCCGCCGACTTCTCCTTGAACTTGTCCAGCGTCAGGAGCTGCTCGCGTGTCAGGGTGTAGATATCTGCCGCACTTCGCACATATCCTTTTTCGGAGACAAGCTGCTGCGCGACGGCCGTTCCCAGCCCGTCAATATCCATCGCAGCGCGGCTCGCAAAATGGATGACATTCCGCAGCGCCTGCGCCGGGCATTCTGGGTTCGTGCAGCGAAGCGCCGCTTCATCCTCTTCCCGGGATACGGGTTCACCGCAGCTCGGACAGACCTGGGGCATTTCGAACACGCCGCCCCCGCAGCTCTGCGTCACCGCGACGACCTCCGGAATAATGTCGCCCGCCTTGCGAACGCGGATCGTATCGCCGATTCCGACGCCGAGCTGGCGGATGATCGCCTCGTTGTGCAGCGTCGCCCTTGAAACAGTCGTGCCCGCGAGTAAAATTGGCTCGAACACGGCCGTCGGCGTCAGAACGCCCGTGCGCCCGACTGAGACCTCGATATCGAGCAGCTTTGTCTCCTTCTCCTCGGGCGGATACTTGAACGCAACCGCCCACCGCGGGAACTTGTTGGTGCTGCCGAGAACGTCTCTCTGTGCAAAATCGTCCACCTTGACAACGGCGCCGTCGATGTCGTATTCCAGCGTTCCGCGCAGCGCTCCGATCTCACCGATCTCACGGATCACATCCTCGATATTGTCAAATCTCGAACGGCGCGGCGATACGGGGAATCCGAGTGATGCGAGATAGTCAAGACTCTCCCGGTGCGAATGCAGCTCTTTACCGCGCACCTGCTGAAGATTGAACACAAAAATCGAAAGTCCGCGGGACGCCGTGACGGAACTGTCTTTCTGCCGGAGGGAACCGGCGGCCGCATTGCGCGGGTTCTTGAACGTCTTTTTCTCCTCGAGTTCCTGCTGGGCACAGAGCGCGGCAAATGCCGCTTTCGGCATGTAAACCTCGCCGCGCACTTCCAGAAACTCCGGTGCATTCTTCAGCTTTTTGGGGATATCCCGGATGACGGCGAGATTCTCCGTCACATCTTCTCCGACCACGCCGTCTCCGCGTGTCGAACCGCGGACAAGAACGCCGTTCTCGTACTCGAGACTGACCGAAAGCCCGTCAATCTTCGCCTCTGTCACATACTGCGGCTGCAACCCGGCTTCCCGGATGCGCCTGTCAAAATCGCGCACCTCTTCAAGCGAGAAAACATCCTGCAGGCTCTCCATTTTGACGGCGTGCTGCACCTTGTCGAACTTGGAGGACGCAGTTCCTCCGACGTGCTGCGTCGGAGAGTTGTCCGCCAGCTGAGGGAATTCCGCTTCCAGTTCACGGATGCGTCTTGTCAGTGCGTCATATTCAAAGTCATCCAGTTCCGGCGAATCCAAATCATAGTACAGATGGTTGTGATACTCAATTTTATCCCGAAGCGCAGCCCACTCTTTGCGCGCGGTTTCAAATTCCAAGAAATCGCCTCTTTCTCTCCGGCCTGTGCCGGCTGCAATATCTATAACAGTATACCACAACTGCGCGTATTTGAACAGATTATTTTGAAGAGTACCACCCGGGCACAGAACCCGCTATCACCGACTGGGAAATCAGAATCTCCGTTTCCACGTGAACGTCTCCGTACCGCACGCCATACAACACGCGCATATCCACACCGACAACGATCGAGACCGTGTGCAGCGTCTGATTCACGCCAGCCCCCTCAAAGGACTCCCGCACCTCGCTTGTCACGGACGTCAGCGGTATCACGCGCATGGGGATTCCCGGCCCGCGTCCGAACAAGAGCGCCACTCCCGTCAGGGAACCGAGGCGCAGCGAAACTTCCTGATTTTGCAGTGAGGTCAGAGACTCCATAATGGTATCTGTCAGACGCAGCCGGAGAAGATTGACGTTCTCCGTTTGCATCTCCACGTGCTGAACCTCACCGTCCGCAGAATACTGCACCTCTGTCAGGGACGAGACAAGCCCGGACTCCTCACGCAGCACCTGCTCCGCCGCATCGTTGATGGCTTCCGTGCAGAGCATCTGGCACTGATATTCCGCCGTGTCTTGCGCCGCGGCACCAACGCGCTGATCAAACCAGAAAAAGAGCAGAACAACGGTCAGGCATAGAACCGCGGCCTGAAACCGGCGCATTGCACGCCGGGCTCGCTGCCTTCTCCGGACCCGTACCATACGCACGCCCCCACTTCCCGTTTCATCTCTTCACTATATTCGGAATGCACGGGAAATGTTCATCTCAGCATGCCGGATTTCCGCCGGCAAAAAAGCGGCATGGCCGAAGCCATGCCGCTTTTGAAACAGGTTCTGCTCTTCTCAGATGGAGATCGCGTTTGCGATATCCAGGAACGAAGTGTCGATGGTCTTGTACATCGAAAGCGCCACGTCGATATCATAGTCGACGATCGCTTCCGCCTTGGACGCAACAACGCGGTTGAAGATGCCCTTATTGATCAGCTCGACAGCGTGATACCCCATGCGGCTGGCCGTGACGCGGTCACGCAGGGACGGGCTGCCGCCGCGCTGCACGTGACCGAGCACCGTAGCGCGGGAATCAATGCCGGTGCGCGACTGAATCTCATTCGCAAGATCCTGCGCATGGCCGACGCCCTCGGCGATGATAATGATAAAGTGCTGCTTGCCGGTTTTCTGGGTCTTCTTCATCTTGCTGATGACGTCGCGGTCCAGATCATACGGGACCTCGGGGATCAGCGTGACAAGCGCACCCACAGCAATACCGGTATTCAGCGCAATGTAACCTGCGTTGCGTCCCATAACCTCAACGACGCTGCAACGGTCGTGGCTCTGCGTCGTATCACGCAGTTTATCGATCATTTCCACCGCAGTGTTCATGGCCGTGTCATAACCGATGGTGTAGTCGCTGCAGGCGATGTCGTTGTCAATCGTGCCGGGGATGCCGATGCACGGAATGCCCAGTTTGGCAAGATCGCGGCAGCCGCGGAACGAACCGTCGCCGCCAATGACGACCAGAGCGTCGATGCCGTGGTCACGGCATGCCTGAGCCGCCTTCTGCTGACCTTCCAGCGTTTTAAACTCCAGGCAGCGCGCCGTGTACAGACAGGTACCGCCGCGATGGATAATTTCAGAAACACTGCGGAGGTTCATGTCGACGATCTCTCCCGTCAAAAGACCGTTGTATCCGTGATGAACACCCTTGACGTTGTATCCTCTCGAGATAGCCGTACGGACGACCGCACGAATCGCCGCGTTCATACCGGGCGCGTCGCCGCCGCTTGTGAGTACGCCAATCGTCTTAACTTCTTTCGACATTGCAATGCCTCCCTAATTTCTCATAAAGAAATTGCCGCTTGTACTGATTATACTGTTTCAGCGGCAGAAATTCAACCGAAGAACCAACTTTGATATAAATTTATCATATCATTGCTTCAAAACTACATTTCCTTTTCCCAAAATGCGCTCCAGTTCCCGAAGGAGCAATTCATTCGGGATGCACCACAGATTCCGCGGCGCGCGAACACGCTGACCGGTACTCTCGAACTTGATATAAACCGGCATCTCGCCCTCGAAAATCGAGAGGAGATTCTTCACCTCAGCATACGCCTCTCCGTCCGGCGAATCCATACGGAGCCAGAGACCGGCATTTCTGGACGCGGCAGGTTTCGGGCGGCCTGCACGCTCCGGCGAATACAGCGCAATCGGCGTGACCGTCTCCGCGATCAGTTTCGTCTGCTCGTCCTCCTTGCAGGATGCGCGCCCCGTGACAACAACCACTTCGTTATCGCGGATCGCCTCCGCGCAGTCTGTCAGTGTCTTGGGGAACACGAGAAGCTCCATGGTGCCGCTGCGGTCCTCGATCGTTACGAACGCCATCAGTCCTCCGGACTTTGTGGTGATGGTTTTAGCTCTGACGACCGTGCACACGAGCCGGAGCATCCGATTGTCATAATCGCGTCCGTTCTCACCCGTCAGATCGGAGATCCTGCATTCGGAGAGCCGCCGGATCTCCTCTTCGTATTTGTCGAGAGGATGGCCGGACAGATACAAACCGCTCACTTCTTTTTCGTATTGCAGACGGATATCGGGCGAATATTCCTCGCACGGCTGCATCCGGTAGTCATCGGCCGCCGCTGCCTCTTCTGCGGAAAAACCGGAGAAGAGATCGAGCTGCCCCTCCAGATTTTTTCGCGAGACCGTCTCAATGCTTTTGAGGATGCCCTCGAGATTGTTGACGAGCATATGGCGGTTCGGCTCAATGCTGTCAAACGCGCCCGCCTTGATCATACTCTCGACCGCACGGCGGTTCAATTCCGTTCCGTGCATCCGCTTGCAGAAGTCATACAGGCTGCGGTACGGATGTTCCTCGCGCTCCCGGACAACCGATGCAATGAGATTTCTGCCGACGTTCTTGAGCGCCAGCAGTCCGAAGCGGATGTCTCCGTCGACGACCGTAAATCCGATGTCGCTCGCATTGACGTCCGGCTGAAGCACGCGCAGGTTCATACGCTGGCACTCCGTGGTATACTCGATCACCTTGTCGGTGTTGTCGAGCACGCTGGTCAAAAGCGCAGCCATAAATTCCCGCGGGTAATGGCATTTCAAAAAAGCCGTCTGATACGCAACAACGGCGTATGCCGCGGCGTGGGATTTGTTGAACGCGTACGAAGCGAAACTGGACATTTCGTCGAAGATCTCGTTGGCCACCTGCTCCGAAATCCCATTTGCAACGCAGCCCTTGCATTCCTGCCCCGGAGTATCGTTGCCGTAAACGAAGTGCTGCCGTTCTTTTTCCATGACGTCATGCTTTTTCTTCGCCATGGCGCGGCGCACGAGGTCCGCCTGCCCGTATGAAAAGCCGGCCAGTTCGCGGCAGATCTGCATGACCTGTTCCTGATAGACGATACAGCCGTTCGTCACGTCAAGAATATGCGCCAGCTGCGGCGTCTTATAGCGGATGTTGGACGGATCGTGGCGGTTTGCGATATACGTCGGGATGGATTCCATCGGACCCGGGCGGTACAGCGAAATGATGGCGATGATGTCCTCAATGCTCTTCGCTTTCAAGCCCACGATTGCCTGCGTCATCCCGGAAGATTCCATCTGGAACACGCCTTCCGTCTCGCCGGCGTTGAGCATCTGGAACACGGCCGGGTCGTCGTAGGAGATCGTTTCGATCGAAAACTCCGGTGTAACTTTCCGGATCATTTTCTCCGCGTCGCTGATGACGGTAAGCGTGCGAAGGCCCAGAAAATAGGAATAGGTAAGAGACAACCACAGCGTAACCTGTTTGGTGCTCTTTTCCCCTCCTTCACACCGTACGTGCGCCTTTCAACGCATACGGCGTTCCATCAATAGTTAGTAGTCTTCGGTGAACTACTTTCGAATAATGTCAGTTTTTTAGTTTCTTGCGATACTTAATAACTTTCTTTTGGGTCTGTACTGACAGCCCAGAAATATCCGCTTGCTCATTGTGCACGAGCGAATGACAGTACCCGTGCGCAGTGATTAGATTATTAGTCTTGTTTACAACTTCTTTTGGTAGGTCAGGGCTGACGTGATGTATTCTGACCTCACCCGGCTCGACGTAGCCACCACATATTTTGCATTTGCCTTTATCGCGATTGTAGCAGTACGGCCTGTTCATGAAATACTCAAAATCGTAAAGTGGGTGTTTGCTCATCCGTAGAAAGTGGGCATGTGCGGTTGAATTTACTTCATCAGTCCTTGTTCTTAGACCTCTTTTTCGCATACGTTTATAGTAAAGCTCCCTGCCAGCATCTGTGAAAGGGGTCTCGAGCTGGTTTTTAGGGGACTTGGCTACCCATTTAGCAAAGTTCAGGTCGGTTATTCCTATCCACATATCCTTGTACCGGATAGCGGGTATGTGAGCTTTGTGGCCACTGTTGTAACCAATCTGGTTGGCTACTTGACTGGCCCTGACCCACTTACCACCAAACTTCTTTAAGGATTTGTATGCGGTGTACTTGAGTGTCCATGCCGGACGCCGCAAATCCACACTTATCTGGTCGGCTGTATTGTAGTAATTAACAAGCCCAACTATTTTTGAGTTTATCCTGTTAATTCCTTCAACAATACGGTTAGTATCAGCAGAAGATGTTTTCCGTAGCAGGAATATCTCTCTTTTGAGATTGTCGAGCTTTGCTTCCAGCCGCTTTCTGTCAGGCCTCACCTTGTTGACCCATATCCCATTCTGTTTACGCATTGCAATCTCAAAGCCCAGAAATTTAACGGGCTTCGTTCTCACATTAGTGATAAGGGTCTTTTCAACGGAGAGTTCCAACTTGAGAGTGTCTTTGAGGTACTTTTGTGCTTTGAATTTGAGTTTTTCAGCCGCTTCTTTAGAGTCTGTGAGTATTACCCAGTCATCTGCATATCGGACAAAGTAGGCAGTTTTGATATTACTGTGATTTCTGAGTTTTGCAATGTCAACATCGTGCCGTTTGTTGGATTTTCGTAACTTCTTGTGTTCGAAGCCATTGGCGATATATTGGTCAAACCGATTTAGATAGATATTTGCCAGTAACGGCGAAATAATTCCTCCTTGCGGGGTTCCTATTTCACTGACCTCTGTTTCGCCCATGACCCCTGCTTTTAGCATAGCCCTTATTATGCTGAGGACACGTTTGTCCCTAATTCCGAGGTTCCATAAACTTCGTATCATTACGCCATGGTTGATATTATCGAAGAATCCATGAATATCTCCTTCTACCACCCAATGGCATTTTGCGATAAAGTTGATTTTTCTGATACGAGTTATGGCCATGTCGGCGGACCTCATCGGTCGAAAACCATATGAGTGCTCGAAGAACTGCGCTTCGGCAATGGGCTCAATTACGTTTCTAACACATTCTTGTATTATGCGGTCGATGATGGTCGGTATTCCGAGCGGTCTCATAGTGGACTTGCCAGGTTTTGGAATCCATACTCTTTTGACTTTTTCTGGCTTATATTCCTTTATGGCTGCTCTTACTTCGGCTATGACCTCGTCATAGCTTTTGCTTAGATATTCCGAGATGGTCTTTCCGTCCATCCCCGGAGTATTCCGCCCCCTGTTACCCTTTATTTTGTGTATTGCAGATAGAATGTTGGGTTCGGAGGTTATAACTTCAAGAATACCGGTGAAATTGTTTTCTTTGTCATTCTCGTAGTTCTGCTTGGATATTTCATATAGGCTTTGTAAGATACCCTTTAATTCCGATTCTGTCTTCGGAACTCTGTTAAGTTTTGTCCCCATCGCACATCACGCTCCTTTCGGTGTGTCATGTGTCAGGTTAGTTCGTTTTGCTCCACGGCTACCTTAACATCAGGTTCTCACATTATTCTAACTATTGACTATGCCCCTTCGCTCCGCGGTCATTGCACCGTTTCATCGCTACTACGGGCTGCTGCCACCCGGATTCATAGGCCATTTCCTGCCTATTAGAATCATCGGCTCTTAAACGCCTTAACATATTCTTCCGGGTTTCACTTGTTCCACTGATTCTTAGCCTTTAATTATAGTGATTTAGCCTCTACCTTTGGCCCGCCAGCCGCCTTTTAACCCGCTGTCGAATGGATTGAAGGCTCATATCGTCTTCGCGATATAAATAGTAGCCGCAATGGACAATACTGCTACTACGACTGGTCCCTCTTTGGAGGCCCCTACCCTTTCGGGAGGTCTCAGAAATTTCGAGTCTTACATACGGTAGTTCCTGGTGAGTAGGCATGTCACTTTTAACAGGCCCCCCGGCCTACTTGAACCTTGTCATTACTCGCTACATTTTTCAGACGGGCGGGCTCTGGCCTCTTTTGAACCAATCTTACTTCATGTTCTTTCTTGATTTAGGTTGCGTTTCGGCCGACTTTACCGAGCTTCGAACCTCAAACCTTTAAGTGTTTGACGCACGTCGGAGTCTCAGGGGTTTGGTCATCGACATTTGACCAACAGACGGGATTTCACCGTCCTAATAGAATCAGTAGTTATACGTTTCCGTACCGCTACCTTGTTTCCGTTTCCGGAGTTTTTTAGCAGCGAACAAGTCGCACGTCCATCTTCAGAAGGCCCAGCTCTTCGATGGTCGTCATCGTAAACTGCGTGACGATGTTGCCGTCATTCGTCGCAAGCGGCACATACTCGTTCGCAGCTTCGCGCGTGATCACAACGCCCGCTGCGTGCGTGGACGCATGGCGCGGCATTCCCTCGATTTTCAGAGCCATTTCAATAAGCTCTTTTGTCTGGGGATTTGTCTCCGCCTGCGTGCGCAGTTCCCTGGAGAGCTTCAGCGCTTTTGTCAGCGTCATCTTCGGCTCCATCGGAACGAGCTTCGCAATGGTATCCACAGTCTGATACGGAATATCCAGCACGCGGCCGACGTCACGGATGGCAAGCCGTGCCGCCATCGTACCGAACGTGACGATCTGCGCCACATGATCCGCGCCGTATTTCCGGATCACATAATCAATCACTTCCTGACGGCGCTCGTAGCAGAAGTCGACGTCAAAGTCCGGCATGGACACTCGCTCCGGGTTCAGGAATCGTTCGAACAGAAGATTGTACCGGATCGGGTCGATGTTGGTGATGCCGATGCAGTATGCGGCAAGGCTGCCTGCGCCCGAACCGCGGCCGGGGCCGACCGGAATTCCCACGCTTTTGGCGTAGCGGATGAAATCATACACGATGAGATAATAGTTGATGTATCCCATCCGGTCAATGACCGAGATCTCATACTCGAGGCGTTCACGCAACTCTTTCGTGATGCGGCCGCCGTAATGCTTTTGAAGCCCTTCCTCGCACAGGGATACAAAATACTCCTTGTTGTCGCGTCCGTCCGGCGCTTCGAAATACGGCAGCTTGGTCACTCCGAATTCAAAGTCGAAATTGCACTGCTCGGCGATACGATTCGTGTTTTCACAGGCATCCGGCCATGCGGAAAACAGCTCATACATTTCGTCCGCGCTTTTGATATAGAACTCGTTTGTACCGAACTCCAGCACATCATCGTCGTTAATCGTTTTATTGGTCTGGATGCAGATCAGCACCCGCTGAACGCGCGAATCATCTTTTTCCAGATAATGCGCGTCGTTGGTCGCAACGAGCGGCAGATTGGTTTCCCGGGCAAGACGGACAAGCAGCGGCAGAATCCGCTGCTGTTCCTCCAGACCGTGATCCTGAATCTCAATATAGAAATTGCCCTCGCCGAACAGGCCGGAGTAATAGCGGGCGATGTTCTTGGCTTTTTCAAAATCGCCCGCCAGAAGCGCCTGCGGGATCTCGCCCGCCAGACACGCCGACAGACAGATGAGCCCTTCGTGGTGCTGTTCCAAAAGATCTCGATCAATTCGCGGCTTGTTGTAGAACCCGTCTACATATCCCGCAGAGACCATTTTGATCAGGTTCTTGTATCCCGTCTCATTCTTGCAGAGAAGCACAAGGTGGTTGGAGCCGTCGATGCGGTTGACCTTGTCAAAACGCGTCCGGGTCGCCACATACACTTCGCAGCCGATGATCGGTTTGACACCCGCTTTTTTGGCGGCTTTGTAAAAATCGACACAGCCGTACATCGCACCATGGTCTGTAATGGCAATCGCCGTTTGACCGAGCGCTTTGACGCGCTCCATCAAACGGTCGATTCTGCATGCCCCGTCGAGAAGGCTGTATTCGGTATGGACGTGAAGATGGGTAAACTGTCGTGACGTCTCAGGCATTTTCTTTCCTTTCCCGAAGCCGCTGGGCCATCTGCTCCAGCTTTTTCATACGATGTGAAAGACCCGATTTGCTCAGAGGCGGATCAAACTTTTCCGAGAGTTCCTTGAGGGAGAGATCAGGGTACTGCTGCCGCAGTCTGGCCGCGACGGCAAGGGACTCCGGCAGAGTTTCCAGCGCCTGCTCCGCCTCCAGGAATGCGATCGCCCGGAGCGTATTCTGATTGGCATTTACGGTTTTTTCAATGTTCGCCGTCTCACAGTTCGTGATGCGGTTCGCCTTGTTTCGGAAGTCTTTGTAGACTTTCAGATTGATCAGTTCCAGCGTTGCGTTGGACGCACCCATGAACGTCAGAATATCCTCGATCTGTCCGCTTGCCTTGAAGTAGAGAACATTCGTCCCCTTGCGCTGCGTCTGCTTCGGAGAAAAACCATGCGCACACAGCAACGCGCCGAAATCTTTCAGAAGATGGTACCGGTTCGACAAGAATTCCAGATTGTATTCGCGCTCGGGATTGGTCATTGTCCCGCAGCAGAGATATGCCGTCGCCGCAAAAGACGCGACGCAGCGGTCGCACTTGAAATTCTGCCCATTGATACGCAGAGAGGGCTCCTCGCCCGTGTGTCCGAACAGCTCAAGCATACGGCGCACCTGAGACTCTTCCTTGACGGAAAGCTCATAGAGGACCGTCCCCTCCCTGCCCTTCTCGGTGATCTGCGCTTCAATGCCCGCGCGTCCGAGAACTTTGCGGCAATACTGCGCGACAGCCGGAAGCTCCGTGTGCAAAACAAGACCTTTTGTATCAAAATAACGGCCAAAACACGCCACCGCGTAGGCTGCGGCCACCGCACAGCATCCGCGCGGAAGTTCGCGCGACATGATCTCGCGCTTGACTTGCTGTGAAAAACTCACCGGACCGTTTCCTTTCCGTTTATGATGAATAGCCGCGTCTCGCGTCCCGGTGCTGCTCGATCGGATGATAGCCGATCCTGCGTGCATATTCGGCGATCGCGCGCGCGAACGTGACCGAACGGTGCTTGCCGCCCGTGCAGCCGATTGCCAGCGTCAGCTGACTCTTTCCCTCCCGTGCATAGAGCGGAAGCGCATATTCCAGAAGGTTTTCCATTCTCCGGAGCAATTCGCGGCTCTCCTGAAACTGCATGACATAGTCGTAGACTTCGCTGTCCATCCCCGTTTTTTCCTTCAGATCCGGGACATAAAACGGGTTCGGGAGACAGCGCACGTCAAATACGACATCCGCTTCCTGCGGAATGCCGTATTTGAAACCGAATGACAGCACCGTCAGGCGCATTGCATCCGCCCCGCTCTCCGTGAACAGCGACGTCACACGGTCTTTCAGCTGAGCCGTACTCGTCAGGGAAGTGTCGATTTTGTAGTCGGCCGCTGCATACAGCGGCTGGAGAATCGCACGCTCTCTCCGGACAGCCTGTTCAATGGACTGCGCGGGTTCGCTCAGCGGATGACGTCTGCGCGTCTCCTGGTAGCGGCGCGTCAGGACGTCGTCGCGCGCGTCCAGGAACAGAACGCGGTAGTCCACCCCGCGCTCCCGCAGGTTCGCAAGCGCAAGCATGATTTCATCCGCAGAGCGGCCGCCGCGCGCATCCAGAACGATCGCAATTTTCTGAAACGGGTTTTCGCTCTGCTGGGAGAACTCCACCAGCTTGGACAAAAGCCCCGCGGGAATGTTGTCGATGCAGAAAAAGCCGATGTCCTCCAGCGCGTTTGTTGCCAGTGTCTTTCCGGCCCCGGACATTCCCGTCACAATGAGAAACTTCATAAATTTCTTTCAATCCTGTTTTGTTTTATCGAACGACGCGGATCTCCTTTTCGAGGGTAAATCCCGTCTTTTCTTTGACGATTTCCGCAATGCGGTCCGTCAGTTCCAGTACGTCCCGGCAGGTCGCGCCGCCTTTGTTGATCACAAACCCACAATGCTTTTCGCTGACGGCTGCACCGCCTACCGAATAGCCGCGCAGGCCGCACTGTTCAATGAGCGCACCCGCAAACGCACCTTCCGGGCGTTTGAACGTACTCCCTGCACTGGGAAAATTGAGCGGCTGCTTTTCCGCACGGCGGCGGGAAAACTCTGCCATCTGTGCGCGGATATCCTCAGGCGTTCCTTTCTGAAGATGTAAAACTGCACTGACGATGCATCCGCTGCGACGGGAAAAGACGGAACTCCGGTATCCGAGCTCCATCTCCTCCGCAGGGACAAGGCCGACACAGCCGTCCGCAGCGATAAACGAAGCGCTCTCCAGCACATCGCGCATTTCGCCGCCGTAGGCACCGGCGTTCATATAGACGGCCCCGCCGATGCTCCCGGGAATCCCGTATGCGAATTCCAGGCCTGAGAGCCCTGCGTCAGCCGCCGCGCGGCACACGTCCGCCAGTTTTGCACCTGCCTGCGCACAGATTCGGTTTCCTTCGACGCGGATATCAGCCATGGCCGCACCGATGTGAATGACAGCCCCGTCGAATCCCTCATCCGAAAACAGAATATTGGAACCTTTTCCCAGAAGATAAAACCGGATGTTGTTTTCACGGCAGATCTGCAACACCTCGCGAAGTTTTACTTCACTGTCCGGTTCGCAGAACCAGCGTGCCGGCCCACCAATCTTAAACGTCGTGTGAGACGCGAGCGGCTCATGCTGCAGGAAAGCAATTCCCGCATTTTCAAGCCGCCGCGTAAAATCCAACGCGCCCGTCATGCGTTCTGCTTACCCAGGCATGCGGCGCCGACGATACCCGCGTCGTTGAACAGCTGAGCCGCGACGATCTTCGTGCGGCGCGCATTGTCACGCGCATATTCCTCACGGTCGACGTACGCGCGGACAGGAGCCAGAAGCGTCTCGCCCTCGCGGGAGATACCGCCGCCGATGCAGAGAATTTCCGGCTGGAAAATATTGATGACGTTCGCGATTCCGCAGCCGATGTAGCTGACAAAACGGTTTACGATTTCCGTGGCGAGCTCGTCTCCGGCGCGCATGGCGTCGTAGGCCGTCCGGGCGTTGACCTTGCTGATGTCGCCGTCGACCAGTTTCCACATCATGTTGTCCGGATGCTCCCGCATCGCCGCACAGGTATCTTCGGTCAGGGCACGGGACGAGGCATACTTCTCCCAGCAGCCGTGGCGTCCGCACATGCACGGACGTCCGTCTTTCACAATGACCATGTGGCCCAGCTCTGCGCCGGCCGAATTGTAGCCCGCAAAAATCTTGCCGTTGATGATGATGCCGCTGCCGATGCCCGTTCCCAGAGTGATCACGACCGCGTGCTTCGCTCCGCGTGCTCCGCCCGCAATGTATTCGCCGTACGCTGCAGCGTTGGCGTCATTTTCGATATATACTTTGCAGCCGAGCAGTTCCTCGATCCGCATGCGGAGCGGCCAGTTGTGATACCCGAAGTTCGCATTGAATTCCACAATGCCGCTCTCAGGGTCCACGCTGCCCGGCGTACCGATGCCGACCCAGTCGATCTGGCTGTTCAGATCGATGTCATTCTGCTTGCAGAGATCACGGCAGAGACCGGCGATTGCAGCCTCGATCTCCTGCTGCGGGCGGGGCAGATTGGTTCTGCACGAAACCGACGCGACAACGTGATTGTTCTCATCCACAAGACCGGCCGCAATATTCGTGCCGCCGAGGTCAACACCGATCGTATAATGTTTCATAATGTCTCCTCCATTTTTTCGGCAATGGCTTTGCCATGCCGTTTCAATTCTTGCACAAGATTTTCCCGGCTCAAGTTCACGATCAGTTCCTCCGGATAGTCCAGTTTCCGGAGAATGGGAAGGACTGTGTCAAACACACCGAGATGGTAAATGGAATGAGCGTCCGAGCTGACGGCAATGCGGGCATTTGCCTTCTTGCATGCTCTCGCAAGTTCCCAGAGGTTCTTTTCCCCTCCCGGACGCACGACCGCCGAATTCGCGTTCCATTCGACCACTTTTCCGTGCCGCGCAAATTCCTGCACCACCGCGTCGTAATCGTAGCGGAATGCCGGCGTCTCACTGTGGCCGATCATATCCACAGCCGGGTTAGCCGCGACATTCAGCCAGAGCTGCGTGCATTCATCTTCCGTCATCCCGGGTTTCACAATGTCGGAATGCAGGGAGGCGATCATCCAGTCAAACGAAAAAAGGCGGATGTCCCTTTCCGAAAAATCAAGCGTACCTTCAGCGTCAATCACATTGGCTTCGACGCCTTTCAGTACCCAGACGTTCTCCATCCGGTCCGGCAGCGTCTTCAGATTATAGAAATACCAGCGGTGCGGAGAATCCGGCATCGCCGGACCGTGATCCGTCACAGCCATTGCCCAGAAGCCTTTCTCCGAAGCGGCGCGCGCCATCTCCGTGATGGTGTTGAAGGCATGATCGGAAACGAGCGTATGCGTGTGCAGGTCGGCAGCCCACATGAATTCAGTGTCTGCCGTCATGCCTCTTCATCATCCTGCAGGCCGAGATTCGCCAGAAGCTCTTTCGCTGCGTTATAGCCCATCTTCTTCTGACGGTTGTTGATCGACGCGGCTTCCAGCACAACCGCGAGGTTTCTGCCCGGCATGACCGGGATCACCGTGCAGGGCAGCGCGATGCCGAGGATGTCGATTGTGTTGGCTTCCAGCCCGGTGCGGCTGTAGTTCTTGGTCTTATCCCACGGCTCCAGTTCCACCACAAGGTCGACCTTTTCGCTGAGCTTGACGGCACCGGAACCGAATACGCGCGCCACATTGATGATGCCGACGCCGCGCAGCTCGATGAAATGACGGATGTTTTCGGGCGACGTGCCGAGGATCGTGCGGTCGGAGACGCGGCGGAGCTCCACCGCGTCGTCCGCGATCAGACGGTGTCCGCGCTTGACGAGCTCGACCGCCGTCTCACTCTTGCCGACGCCGCTTTCGCCAAGGATCAGGATGCCCTCGCCGTACACCTCCACCATGACGCCATGGCGCGTGATGCGGGGCGCCAGATCCACGCTCAGATGCGAAATCAGGGTACTCATCATGCTGGACGTGCTCTCGGAGCTGTGCAGAATGGGGACCTCATATTTTGTGGCAAATTCGATGATTTCCGGGAAAATCTCAAGATTCCGGGTCACAATGATCGCGGACGGATGCGCAGCAAGTAGCGTGTGCACATGCGAGCGGCGCTCATTTTCGGAAAGTGTCTGAAGATAACCGACCTCCGCCATACCGAGGATCTGAATCCGGCGCGGGTCAAAATATTCATCATAACCGGTCAGCAGCAGCCCGGGACGGTTGACCTCCGCAGAGATAATGGGGATGTCCTTGACATCGCGCGGAGCATACACAACCTCCAGCTTCATCTTTTCGATTACTTTGGAAAGCGGAACGCTGAACTGCGGCATAAGACCACCTAGCCTTTTCTGATTGAGATTATGCCGGACGCCCCGGCATTCTTGCTTTTATTATAATATATCGCAGCGTATAGTGCAAATCTTGTTTTTGTGATTTTATGCTTACAATTTGCACGGCAGAAGCGAAAGCGGACAGCTTTTCCGGCTGTCCGCTTTCAATCATTCATACCTCAAATGGCAGCTGAAAGACAGACGCCCCGGATCATAAAGTTCACCGGATCGTTCCAGCTGTGCCGTTTGTGTGCTGCTTTGCTCTTTCATCCACCAAGAAAGCCCAAAAATATCGTTCTTTCGCTCAAATGTTATCTGCACAAGTTCGTAAAACAATTTTTCCACAAAGCGGTTGACCTCTTCCGACGCCTGCTTTGACTCCCGCGCATACACGGCTTTTCCTCCCCACGTAAGAGACACAATCGTCCCGGACAGTTCCAGTTCAAGCACTCCTTCAGCAGGACTCCCCGACATATTTTTCCGGACCGTTGCGCCTTTTACGGCGACCTCCAGACGCTCTTCTCCCTGCGTGATTTCCATGGTCAGCTCCGATGTCTTTCCGAGCAGCAGCGACGCGAGCTGCAAAGCAGCCCCTTCCACCGACGCACAGGGCACCCCTCGTTCAAACAGGACCGCGCTTCGCACTGTCGCAGAGCTGCTCTCTTCAGAAAAGCGGAGCACCGGAAGAAGCCCCGAGAAACCGTCTTCACACTTCGCCTCATGAATGCCGAACGCTCCCCGGCCACCCGATGAAGCGGCAAGGCGTTCCGCCTCGCGGATCACATCCGAAATTCCCTTCTCACATTGCTGAAATTCCTCCGGGCTCAGCTCTGTCAGATAGACGGCGAGATCCTTTCTCGACGCATCCTCTTCCCCGAAATAGGAGAGAATCGGCGCAGGGTCTTTTTCCCGACAGCCGCGCCCCAGCAAAAGAAGGCCGTTCTGTGCATAAAACGGTTCTTTGGTCTGCTGCTGTTCCGCCTGTGCAAGAGCCTGCGGCACATCGTCGCCCACCCCGGAATAGATGGCTGCCTTTCCTTCTGCACTCGCAGCATCGGTGGTCGGCTCGCATCCGTACACCACGATCGACGCTGCATAACCCTCCTCCGTATGATCCAGATAGACTGCCTTCACGACCGCGCGGTCGCCGAGGCTCGTCGCGGAGCATCCAGTCAGGAACAGAGTTGCCAAAAGTAACATCGCAAAGATCTTCATGACCCCACCTCCGTGCAGGATGAAAACAACAGCACTGCGCCAAAAGCAGAGAGTGTCGCAAAGGACGACAGAACCCCCGCAGACCCTTGCGGAAGCGCCGAGCAGGCGAATGCTCCGGCTAATGTCAGCGCAATCGCGCCAGGGATACAGAAGGACGCCCATCGGTCCGGCAAAAGCCCGCGAACGGCAGTTCGTGTGCCGTAGAGGAGAAACGCCTGACGAAGCAGCAAAACAAGCAGCCAGATACCGACGTGCAGAGCGTCAAAGCGTTTGAAGACGGACAGACCGCCCAGTCTGGCCAGCGTGTGCATCGGCTGCATCAAAGCGCCCGCCTGTTCGCCCAGAACAAGTTCCGCCAGAACGGCCGACACAGCAAAAAAAGCCGCCGAAGCCGCCACTGCACGGCATGCGCACTTCGAGCCGCCCTGTTTCAGCGGAATTTTGATCAAAATAAAGCACAGGAGTTCTGCAGGCAGCCAGTTGCCGAACGCTGTGCGGCGAAGCGTCTTGCGGAGAATGTCATCGGAAAACATCAGATTTTCCAGCCGGGCCGAACTGAGAGACGACGCTGCGAGCAATACAGCGCCCATCAGGAAGAGAACGCACACAGCTCCCGCCGCGCGCGTCATTGTCAGTACTCCTCTGCTGACTGCATATGTTGCCGCGAGGAGGATCAGCGCAGCGGTAATCAGGCTGAGCGTCGGCTCATCGCTCACATAGCGGTAAAAGCGCTCCGCCGTGACAAGACAAGCGCCTCCTGCAAAAGAGGCGGACACTGCGATCCAGGCTAAAACTGCTTTCGCCTGTTTCAGTCTGCCTGTGCGCAGCAGGCGGAGAGAGCTGTCGGAAACGCGGTGAAAGAAGAAAATCAGCGCTGTGCAAACCGCCGCTGCACACAGAAGTTCCGACCAGACTGCAGCCTGTGCCGGCGCGCGGTCGGGCAGAGTGAAAGGCTTCACGACCGCCTCCGCCGACAGGCAAACAAACAAAAGCGGAAACAACCGGGCCGACGGCAGATTCTTATATTTCATCAGTCGTCCCCCCACGTTTCACAGGGAAGATCCGAAACGGCAAAATCTTCTTTCGCAAGTTTTCTCCAGTTTGCGCGGAGGATGCCGTCATCCCACATCATCCGGTCCGGCGGCTCGATGGGCGAAAGGTACGGAACGCCGAATGAGTCCATTCCGCACAGGTTGACCACCATGACAAAAAGCAGCGCTGCAATCCCGATGGGGCCAAAGATTCCCCCCGCGAGCACGAACAGCGAGCGAAGCACCGTGATCGGCTCATACAGGGACGGTACGACAAACGTACAGATTGCGGAAAGCGCCGCGGCGATCACCACAGGCGTACTCAGAAGTCCGGCGTTGACTGCCGCATCTCCCACGATCAGCGCCGCCACAAGACTGACGGAATGGCCGATCGGCCGCGGCAGGCGAAGGCCGGCTTCCCTCACGATTTCAAGCAGAAATGTCACCAGCAGCGCCTCCATAAACAACGGCAAAGGCGTCGCCTGTTCGCCCGCCGCCACTTTGTACAGCATCTCCTCCGGCAGCAACTCCGGGGTGAAGGTCGCAATGCTGACAAAAACGCCCTGCAGCAGCACCGCGAGAAAAAACGCCGCATATTTTATCAGCCGCACCAGAGAAGCAAAATACGCCTTTTCGGAATAGTCGTCCATGCTGGCGAAATTCTCAGTGAAGAAGTACGGAACGATCATTGCAAACGGGCTGCCGTTGACGAGAATGACGATTTTCCCCTCGCAGATCTTTGCCGCCGCCGTATCGGAGCGCTCCGTGTATCCGACCGACTGAAAAAACGAAAACCGGTTGGATTGCAAAAACGGCGCGAGATATCCCGTATCAAAGACAAACGGCAGTTTCGCCGTGCGCAGTTTTTTCCGGATGGAATCCGCAAGCTCGCGCGGCACGAGCGATCTGTGATACAGCATCGCAAGTTCCGTTTTTGTCCGCCCGCCCACCGTCATGATCTCCGTCACCAGCTCGCCGGTGCGAACCAGTCTCCGGACAAGGCTGAGGTTGATGCGCAGAAGGTCGGTAAAGCCTTCGCGTGAACCGCGCACATTCCCCTCTCCGCTCGGTTCCGATACGGAGCGGAACTGCATGCTCTGGGTGGAAAGGACAACCGCCTGATCCACTCCGTCGATCAGGATCACACTCGTGCCGGCGGTGAGCTGAGCCCTCACGTCATCCAGACACAAGCAGCTCCGGCTCTCGAGCGGGATCGCCGTGCGGCGCATGAGATAGTCGAACAGCTCGGCGGGTTCACGGGTCTGTGTCCCGGGCTGGCTGAGGATATCGAGCATCATAATCCACAGGCGTTCGATGCTCGACAGACCTTCGAACATGCAGATGCAGCAGCGGCAGCCGCAGATCGTCACATCTTTTGTGTAAAAATCAGCTGAGTCTCCGAACAATTCCTTGATCCGGATCTTGTTTTCAAGCATACTCGCCGAAAGACGTTCTGACATTTCTCTTCCCTCCACTCGTGTGCAGTATGGCCGCAGCGTATGCATTTTAGTCCGTCCGGACAAAATAAGCTATATCGCTCGAAGGAGGAACCGTTGTGCTGATCCTGTTGTTCCGCACCGCATTGATCTATGCGCTCATCATTCTTGCCATGCGGCTGATGGGAAAAAAACAGCTCGGAGAGCTTCAGCCCTCCGAGCTCGTTTCCACCATTCTGATTTCCAATCTCGCGTCCATCTCGATCGAATCACCCGAGCTGCCGTTGACGGGAAGCATCGTACCGGTTTTTCTGATCGTTGTGATGGAGATTCTCGTATCCGCTCTGTGCGTCAAAAGTCAGTCGGCAGCCAAGCTGGTCGCAGGAAGCCCGCGCGTCATCATCCGCGACGGCGTGATCGACCAGCCTACACTGTACGAACTCCGGTTCACGGTAAATGATCTTCTTGAGGCGCTTCGCGCCAAAGAGGTCTTTGCACTCGATGAAGTGGCACTTGCGATCGTTGAAACCAACGGCACCGTCAGCGTGTACAAGAGTGATTCCAAAGGAACTCCTGCTCCATTGCCGCTTCTCGTAGACGGATGCATCGACCAACAGGCCATGCGGGAAGCCGGTGTAACGGAAAAAGCACTGGACGCCGCATGCCAAAAGAACGGCATCACTCCCAAAGAAGCACTTCTGATCACACGCGACGCGTCCGGAATGCTTCAGGTCGTCGTCCGTGACAAGCAATGGAATCAGCCGAAAGGAGGACGCCGATGAAACGGATCTGGGCCGCTCTTTTGATTCTGGCATTCATGGCCGCGCTCTCGTTTGCCGGACATTCCTGCGTACACACCGTCGTAAACGATGCCGCGGCATCACTGGAAACCGCCAAAACTCTGGCACAAAGCGGAGACTTCAACGCCGCGCAGGAAGAACTGCGCCGTGCCGAAGAACAGTTCGGGCGCGGCGGGCACATCCTGGAACTCTTTCTCAAACGGGAGTATGTATCCAACATCCGCATCAGTCTCGCGGGACTTCACGCATACGCGTACAAAGAAAGCGCACCCGATCTGTACAGCGAAATTGATAAGGCTGTACAGCAGGTGCGCATGATGGAACACATGTACGATTCAATTCTTTGACTTGTCGGAATCTTCATTTTCCAGATCCCGGCGCGCCAGGAGTTCCCGAAGTTCATTCATGAACGTGTCGATATCGCTGAACTGACGGTACACCGAAGCAAAACGGACATAGGCGACCTCGTCGATCTTCTTGAGCTGATCCATCGCAAGTTCACCGATCCGGATGCTTGTCACCTCGCGCTCATAGGCACTGAGCAGCGACTGCTCGATGTTGTCCACAACGTTTTCGAGCGTCTGAAGCGAGACCGGGCGTTTTTCGCAGGCGCGGACAAGGCCGTTCAGCAATTTCTGACGATCAAATGCTTCCCGGGACTTATCCTTTTTGATCACGATCAGGGGAACTGTCTCCAGCACCTCATACGTGGTAAAACGTTTGTTGCAGACGGTGCACAGCCGGCGGCGCCGGATGCGCTCTCCGTCGTCCGCCGGGCGGGAATCAATTACCTTCGTGTCGGGTTCTCCGCAATAGGGGCATTTCATGGCGTTCGCTCCTTTTTTATTCTCCGCGGCGCTCATTCAAAAAGCGCCGTTCGATCCACTGTCTGGAAGTTTCCAGCTGATCCACGGTTTCAAAACCGTTCCTGTACAATTCCACAACCATGTCGCCGTCAAATCCGCCGCGCTGAAGCTCCGCAAACAGCGTGTCAAAATCAAAACGGCCCGTTCCCGGAGGCGTACAGTCACAGTCATCCGTCCAGTCGCTCAGATGAAGATACGAAATACGGCCCTTCATAGCGCTGATCATTTCATCCGCCGGCACCTGTGCGCGGCGCATCTGCTTGACGTCCAGCACAAAACTGACGTCGTCGTCCAGCACTTCCCGCATCCGGCGAATGTATTCCGGGAAGCCGCATTTGCAGCGAACGACGTTTTCCTGACAAAAATCAACGCCGTATTCCTTCGCCATGCGGCGCAGTTCACCATAATTTCTGCAGTAATCCTCAAACGGATACGGAGTTGCCTTGTGGTCTCCGTGAAATACGATGCGCGGAATGGAGAGCTCGCTACAAATTTCGAACCAGCGGCGGTACAGCCGCATTCCCTCCTCCCGGCGCGCGGGATAGTCCGATGCAAAAAAGAATGTCTCCATGAACGACGTGCAGGGATGAAGCGCCAGAACCTGCGTGCGGTCTTCAAGAATCGCCCGCAGCTTTTCAATATACTCCGGCTGCATCTCGCCGAACGTGTTGAAAAAAATCTCCACTGCGGGAATGCCGCATGCAACCAGCTGTTCCAGTGACTGCGACGTTTCACAGGGGAATAAACATGCCGTGGACACTCCGCAGCGCATCTTGACACCCGCCTCTCTTTCGACCTATATTATTGCATATTTGCTTTCATTTTGCAAACAAAATACGGCTGTACCCGAGAGTACAGCCGTATTTTTTATACTTTCTGCAGAAGTTTTTCCAGCGAAGCAATTTTCACGCAGATGCAGAGCAGCTCAGACGCCTGCCGGATCTCGTCAAGGCTCGGATACGTCGGCGCGATTCGGATGTTGCTGTCATCCGGATCGACCCCGTACGGATACGAAGCACCCGCTCCCGTCAGGACCGCGCCCGCCTGCTTGCACAGTTCCACCGTGCGCTTGGCACAGCCGTTCATCGTGTACAGGCTCAGGAAGTAGCCGCCGTTCGGATTGGTCCAGCGCGCGATTCCCGCAGGCTTCAGATCATTCTCCAGCGCTTCCAGAACCGCATCGAATTTAGGCTCGATGATGGCGCGGTGTTTTTCCATGTGCGCCTCGACGCCCTTCATGTCTTTCAGGAACCAGACATGGCGCATCTGATTCATCTTGTCAAAGCTGATCAGCATCGGGAACGTATTCTTCAGAATGAAGTCGATGTTCTCTTTGCTTGCAGCCATCGCCGCAACGCTTGCACCGGGATACGTCACCTTGCTCAAAGAGCAGAACATCAGCGGGCGGTTCTCACAGCCGGCCGCGCGGCACTCATCCAGAATGTTCAGCACAGCATCGTGCTTCTCACGCACATGATGCACGCAATACGCGTTGTCCCAGAAAATGCGGAAATCGGGCGAAGCGGTCTTCATCTTCGCAAGACGACGCACCGTTTCGTCGCTGTAAGAATAGCCGTCAGGGTTCGAGTACAGAGGAACGCACCAGATTCCCTTCACGCGCTCATCCTGAACAAGTTCTTCCACCATGTCCATATCCGGGCCCGTCGGCAGCATCGGAACGGTTATAAGCTCGAATCCGAGATACTCCGTCACGCGGAAATGGCGGTCATAGCCCGGCGCCGGACACAGGAATTTCGGCTTGTCGGCCAGCCAGCTGCCCTTGCCGCCCGGATAACCCAGACGCGCGCCGAGATCGACCATGCAATACATCATGTTCAGGCTGGAGTTGCCGCCCACAAACACTTCCTCGGGCTTCGAGCCGAGCATTTCTGCGAAGAACGCACGGGCTTCCGGCATACCTTCCAGATTGCCGTAGTTACGGGAATCAACGCCGCTCTCACCCTTGAACTCACGGCAGTCCAGCATTCCGTCCGAAAGATTCAGCTGCTCGGGCGAAGGCTTACCGCGGGACATATCAAGTTTCAGCCCTTTTTTCTGAAATGCGGCAAACGCCGCCTGCTGCACTCTGAGCTCTTCTTCCAGCTCTTCGCGCGTCATGGCCTGATATTCCGCCATCTCGTTCTCTCCCTCTCGTTGAAAGTTTATTTTTCCCACAAAGCGCTTTTCTTTTGAAAGAAACCCGCTGATTCAATATTATAATACTGCGCTGCATCTTTTGCAAGTAAATTCTTGAAAAAAAGAGGCGGGGCGGAGGAATCCTCCGCCCCGCAGGGTTGGTCAGCGTTTGACGCCGAGCGTCACCTTTTCGCCGTTGACATCCCATTCTTTCACATAGCCTTCCGGCGCCGCAAAATGGAGTGCATCGGCCAGAACGTCAGCGCAGATCGAATCGCGGTTGCGCTCCATCAGGCTGCACAGCTTCTCGTTGCCTTCCGCATACACTTCAATGTGGTCTTCCACGTTGAAGTCCGCTTCCTTGCGCATCGTCTGGATCTTGCTGACGATCTCACGCACAAAGCCTTCTTCAACGAGTTCCGGCGTCAGCTCCGTGTCGATAGCAACGGTCACGCCACCGTCTTCCACGCTGAAATAGCGCTCGCTGCGCGTCATCTCGATCAGCAGGTCTTCCGGCGCAAGCTCAATTTCGCCGGTCGAGAGCGTCAGTTTCAGAACACCGGTCGCATCCAGCTCCTTCTTGGCGGCGCTGCCGTCGATCTCGCTCAGCAGCTTGCGGATCTCGCCGAGCTGTTTGCCGTACTTGGGTCCGAGCGTCTTCAGCTGCGGCTTGAAGATATACGAGGTGAACGCGGAAACATCCTGCGTAAACGTCACCTTCTTGATGTTGAGCTCGTCCGCAATGATATCGGTGTAATATCCGCTCAGTTCCTCGTCTGCCTTGACGAACATCTCCGCAAGGGGCTGACGGTTCTTGCGGTTCGCGCCATTGCGGGCCGCACGGCCGAGCACAACGATCTTCAGGACAAGGTCCATGTCGTACTCCAGCTGCGTGTCGATCATCGACTCGTCCACAACCGGATAATCGCACAGGTGCACGCTCTCCGGAGCCGACTCGTCAATGCTGCGCACAAGGTTCTGATAGATGCTTTCCGTCATGAACGGGATCATCGGCGCGGCGGCTTTACAGGTCGTGACAAGTGCCGTGTACAGCGTCATGTACGCGTTGATCTTATCCTGCTCCATGCCCTTGGCCCAGAAGCGCTCACGGCTGCGGCGGACATACCAGTTGGAGAGGTCGTCCACGAATTCCTGCAGCGCACGCGCAGCCTCAGGGATTGCATAGCGGCCGAGGTTCTCGTCCATCGCCTTGACCATCGAATTCATCTTGGACAGGATCCACTTGTCCATGACGGACAGCTTCTCCGGCTCCAGCTTGTAGTCCATCGCATTGAAGTTGTCGATGTTGGCATACAGCACGAAGAATGCGTACGTATTCCACAGTGTGCCGAGGAGCTTGCGCTGCCCCTCCTGAACCGCCTTACCGGAGAACCGCTTCGGCAGCCAGGGCGCGCCGCTCGTGTAGAAATACCAGCGGATCGCGTCCGCGCCGTATGTGGCGAGCGCATCGAACGGGTCGACGGCGTTGCCTTTCGACTTCGACATCTTCTGGCCGTTCTCATCCTGCACATGGCCCATAACGATGACGTTCTTGAACGGCGCTTTGTTAAACAGAAGCGTCGAGATCGCCATCAGAGAATAGAACCAGCCTCGGGTCTGGTCGACCGCTTCGGAAATGAAGTCCGCCGGGAACTGCGCCTCGAACAGCTCGTGATTCTCAAACGGATAATGATACTGCGCAAAGGGCATGGCGCCGGAGTCGAACCAGCAGTCGATGACCTCTGGCACACGGTGCATCTCCTTGCCGCAGTGCGGGCACTTGATGGTCACCGCATCAATGTACGGACGGTGCAGCTCAATGTTGTCCGGGCAGTTGTCCGACATACTCTTGAGCTCTTCAATGCTGCCGATGGAATGACGGTGTCCGCACTCGCATTCCCAGATGTTCAGCGGAGTGCCCCAGTAGCGGTTGCGGCTGATGCCCCAGTCCTGAACGTTTTCCAGCCAGTCGCCGAAACGGCCCTTGCCGATGGATTCCGGAATCCAGTTGACGGTGTTGTTATTACGGATCAGGTCATCCTTCACCGCCGTCATTTTGATGAACCACGAGTCGCGAGCGTAGTAAATCAGCGGCGTATCGCAGCGCCAGCAGTGCGGATAGCTGTGTTCAAACACCGGCGCGGAGAACAGCAGGCCGCGCTTGTCGAGGTCGATCAGGACTTCCTTGTCGGCGTCCTTGCAGAACATGCCGGCCCACTTTGTCTCTTTCGTCATCTCGCCCTTGGCGTCGACAAGCTGGACAAACGGAAGATTGTATTTTCTGCCGACCTTGGAGTCGTCCTCACCGAATGCCGGAGCAATGTGGACGACGCCCGTGCCGTCCGTGAGCGTGACGTAATCGTCGCACGTCACATACCAGCACTTTTCCGTCGGATGGACAAAGTCGAACAGCGGCTCGTATTCTTTGTATTCCAGATCCGTGCCGACGAAGCTCTCCAGCACGTCGTAAGCGCCGTCACCGAGGACGGTCGAGGCCAGAGCCGCGGCAAGGTAATACACCTCGCCGCCTTCCTTCATGCGGACCTTGACATAGGTCTCACGCGGATTGACGCACAGCGCAACGTTCGAAGGCAGCGTCCAGGGCGTCGTCGTCCATGCAAGGATGTACTCATCCGCGCCCTTTACCTTGAACTTAGCAATGGCCGAGCGCTCCTTGACATCCTTGTATCCCTGCGCAACCTCATGGCTCGACAGCGGCGTTCCGCAGCGCGGGCAGTACGGAACGATTTTGAATCCTTTGTAGAGAAGGCCTTTCTCCCAGATTTTCTTCAGCGCCCACCACTCAGACTCGATGTAGTCATTCTCATACGTGACATAGGGATTGTCCATGTCGGCCCAGAAACCGACCGTCGCGGAGAAATCCTCCCACATGCTCTTGTATTTCCAGACGCTCTCCTTGCACTTCTCGATGAACGGCTCCAGACCGTACTGTTCGATCTGATCCTTACCGTCCAGGCCGAGGAGCTTCTCGACTTCCAGCTCGACGGGCAGGCCGTGCGTATCCCAGCCGGCCTTGCGGGGAACTTTCGCACCTTTCATCGCATGGTAACGGGGAATCATATCCTTGATGACGCGCGTTTCCACGTGTCCGATATGGGGCTTGCCATTCGCCGTGGGCGGGCCGTCGTAAAACATATACATCGGCCCCTTGGCGCGGCTGTCAATGCTCTTCTCAAAGATCTTGTTTTCACGCCAGAAGCGCTCAACGTCTTTTTCGCGCTCCACAAAATTCAGATTTGCAGGCACTTTTTTGTACATACTGCTCTTCCTCCAAACGGTTCGGTAAAATAAAAAATCCGTCCTGCAAGCAGGACGGATTGGCTTCCGTTATACCACCTATTTGCCGCGCACCAACATGCGTTTCCCGATAACGGCGGGATTCCGCCGGCACTTACTGAGACTTTCAGCACCGGGGCTCGGGAGTGATTTTCCGCACGCGTCTTCCGCACGGGGCTTGCACCGTCCCCCGCTCGCTCTGCCTTCCAGCGCAGCGTACTGTCTCCGTCACAGCCTTTTACTGTGTATAGCTCATTATAGCACCAGATCCCGGGAATGGCAACAGAAAATTGCAGAAAATGCGCAAAATCTCACTTCAAAAAGAAGCGAAGCATCTTCTCCGCAGCGGACGTGTACGGCTGATACCGGACGGGCAGATCGAGCCACGTCTTTTTGTCCACAATGCTCTTTTTGTGGCTGAAGGCATCGAACCCCTCCTTGCCGTGATACGAGCCCATTCCGCTCGCACCGACGCCGCCGAAGCCCATTTCGCTCGTGGCAAGGTGAATGATGGTGTCATTGATGCATCCTCCGCCGAACCGGCAGCGGGCCATCAGCGATTTTGCAAACGGAACGCTTCCGAAAACATACATGGCAAGCGGATGATCGTGCGACTCCACCGCCTTCACAACTTCGTTCTCGTCGCCGTACGTCATGACCGGCAGGACGGGTCCGAAGATCTCCTCCCCCATCACGGCGTCGTTCCACGTCACATTGTCAAGCACTGTGGGCTCGATGCGGAGCGCCTGTTCGTCCGACCTGCCGCCGTGGACAATTTTTTCGGAATCAATCAACCCGAGGAGGCGTTCAAAATGGCGCCGGTTCACAATGCGGCCGTAATCACCGTTTTCAAGCGGGGACTCCCCGTACTGACGGCGAATCTCCGTGCACAATGCTTTGATGAACTGTTCCTTCACGTCCCTGTGGCAGTAGACATAGTCAGGCGCCACGCATGTCTGACCACAGTTCAGGAATTTCCCGAACGCAATGCGGCGTGCGGCCAGCGCAATGTTGGCACTCTTGTCCACCACACACGGGCTTTTCCCGCCGAGTTCCAGAGTCACCGGCGTCAGATGTTCCGCCGCAGCGTGCATCACGATGCGCCCGACCGACTGGCTTCCGGTGAAAAAGATGCAATCGAACGATTCCTGCAGCAGCGCACTGTTCTCTTCGCGCCCGCCGGTGACGACCGCCACATATTCCGGCGGAAAACATTCTCGCAGGATCTTCGCGATCACAGCACTGGTTTCCGGAGAGTAGGCGCTGGGCTTGACGACCGCGGTGTTTCCCGCAGCAATGGCGTCCGCAAGCGGGTCGAGCGTCAGCATGAACGGGTAGTTCCACGGGCTCATGATGAGTGCCGTGCCGTACGGCTCCGGCCGGACATAGCTGTGAGAGGCAAATTGCGCGAGCGGGGTGTGCCGCGTTTTCTCAGCGGCAAACGAACGGACATGCCGGATCATATAGGACAGCTCACTGAGAACCATGCCCACTTCGCACTCGTACGATTCGAAGCGGCTCTTCCCGAGATCCTTTTTCAGCGCGTCGCAGATCAGGGCTTCCTGTTTGCTGACAGCCTCGTGCAGACGGCGCATCGCCTGAATGCGGAATTCGATCGGCTGTGTTGCGCCGGTTGAAAAATATACTCTCTGCGCCTGTACGATTTTTCCGATCTCTTCTGACATCATGCAACTTCCTCCTTTTCCTTCACAAGCACCAGCTCGTACAAATGTTCCAGTTCGGCGGCGTTCATCTCCACAGGGACCGGGTACAGCGGATTGCACTCATGTGCGGCGTAACGCGCCAGTTCCGGAATGTCCTCACGCCGGAGTTCCGGGAAAGTATCGCCGATCCCGAAGTTCCGTTTCATTTCCCGGACGGCTTCAATGAACGCCGCTGCTCCCTCGGACGGAACCGTTCCCTCTTCGCAAAGGCCGGCGGCGACCGCGAGTTCCGTCAGCTTTCTGTGCGCCGCTGCACCGTACTGTTCCAGCACAACAGGCAGGAGCACCGCATTGGCGTATCCATGCGGAATATTATACTTTCCGCCGAGGGAATGCGCAATACCGTGCACATATCCTACATATGAACGCGTGAAAGCGTTCCCGGCGAGATACGCCGCATACAACATACACTTGCGCGCCTCCCGGTTTTGGCCGTTTTGCACCGCTGCGGGAAGATTCTCGAAAATCAGGCGAACTGCCTGACGTGCGTCTTCGCGTGTTCCCGCCGTCGTGGAGCGGCCGATGTATGCCTCCACGGCATGCGTCAGTGCATCCAGCCCGGTCGTTGCCGTCAGATGCGGCGGCAAGCCGAGCGTCACATCCGGATCGAGAAGTGCATAGGACGGGATCAGCGAGAAGTCGTTGATCGGATATTTGTGCCGCGTCTTGGAATCCGTGATCACCGCAGCAAGCGTCGTCTCACTTCCCGTCCCCGCCGTTGTGGGAACGGCAATCAGCAGCGGAAGCCTGCGGCAGATTTTCAGAAGCCCCTCCATTTTGGAGAGCGGCTTGTTCGGGCATGCCACACGCGCACCGACGGCTTTCGCGCAGTCGATTGAGGAGCCTCCGCCGAAGCCGATGATCGCTTCACAGCGGGACACATGATACAGCTGAAGCGCCTCCTCAACATTGTCGGTGGTCGGGTTTGCAACCGTCCGGTCATAGACATAGAAGCGTATCCCGTCGGATTTCAGCTGCCGGCACAGCGGCTCATACAATCCGAGCTTCGTGATTGCCGCATCGGTCACAATCAGTACTCTTTTAATTTGCTTTGCACGAAGCGTCTCCGAAAGTTCGCCGACATTTTTCAGCGCTTTGGGCCGCCGGTACGGCAGAACCGGAAGCGCCGCGCGAAATGCCGTCTGGTATGTGCGGCAGAACACCTTTTCAAACTGATTCATACTTCACTCTCCCCGGATGCTTCAGCGCTGGACAGGCGGTGCAAATTGGCGGCGATTTCATCAAGCGCCGCGTAAAAGGCAGCCCGCCGCTCATCGTCCATCTGCGCTTGAACGGCAGCGACGTAAGCCGTGATGCGCTCGTCCATACGGTCGGCCGTCTCTTTTCCCTTTGGCGTCAGGACTGCGCGGCTTCGGTATCTCCGCGGCGCTTCCCCCTCCCGGTAGCGCACAAGTCCCGCGTCTTCCAGCTGTGTCAAGGCCCTTGACACGGCAGCCTTATCCTCGCCGCACAGACGGCAGAGTTCAACTGCGGTAAGACCGTCGGGCGCATTCTGCAGCCGGTACAAATACAGCGCATACGGCCCTTTCAATCCGAGTTTCGCCATTTCGCGGCTTTTCAATTTCTGAATATCTTTATAGATCATTGACACCGAGAACACAAAAGATTCAAACTGGCGTTCCAATTTTCATCCCTCCCCGTGTTACTGATTTTACATCATTTTGTTGATTTGTCAACATTTTAGTTCTTTATTGTCTCTTTTGCGCCAATAAAAAACCCGCAGGACATTATGTCCTGCGGGTTTTGTGGCGGAGAGTTAGGGATTTGAACCCTAGGTACGCTATTAACGTACACACGATTTCCAGTCGTGCGCCTTAGACCACTCAGCCAACTCTCCGTGTCGAGGCTGCCTTATTATTTTATCCATTTTATACCCGCTTGTCAAGCCCTAATTTAAAAAATTCCTGATTGACCGCCATATCGTTACATATTATAATATTAAATGGAGCATTTGCTGAAAATGCGGATAATTTGCACAGAAACGAGAGGATGTATCATGAATATTTGTGTCTGCGTAGGCTCTTCCTGCCATCTGAAAGGTTCGTATAACATCATCGCCCTGATGAAATCTGCGATTGCTGAGCACCAGCTCGAGGATAAGGTCAATCTCTGCGCGGCGTTCTGCCTCGGAAAATGTTCCACCGTCGGCGTCAACATCAAAATTGATGATGAGATCGTCACCGGCGTAACTCCCGAAAATTTCAATCAGGTGTTTGAGGAAAAGGTTCTCGGAGGCCTTGCAAAATGAACAAAGTCCTTCAGCTCAAGAAGTCGAACTGCAAGAACTGTTATAAATGCATTCGGAATTGCCCGGTCAAGAGCATCAAGTTCTCGGATGGCCAGGCCAACATTATTGCGGACGAATGCATTCTGTGCGGGCGCTGCTTTGTCAACTGCCCGCAGGACGCCAAACAGATTCGCAATGACGTTCCCCGCGTTCAGGAGCTGATTGCATCCGGCCATCCGGTCATTGCAAGCGTTGCGCCTTCCTTCATTGCGGAATTCCCGCTTCTGGACTTTGAGTCCATGCGCGGAATGCTCCGGCAGCTCGGATTTGCCGACGCTGAAGAAACTGCGATCGGCGCCACGATCGTCAAGCAGGAATATGAGCGCATGATTGCCAGCGGCGAGCATGACGTTATCATTTCGTCGTGCTGCCACAGCATCAATTCCCTCATCCAGAAGTATCATCCGGCTGCCCTTCCCTATCTTGCCCCGGTTCTCTCTCCGATGCTTGCGCATTGCAAACTGATCAAGGAACAGAAGCCGGAAGCAAAGACGGTCTTTATCGGTCCGTGCATTTCCAAAAAAGAGGAAGCCGAACTGTATGATTACTGTGACGCCGTGCTGACCTTTGAGGAGCTGGAAGCCTGGATGGACGAGAAGGACATCACGCCCGCAGGTGAGAGCACGGTGGATGCCGGCCATAAGCGCGCACGCTTCTTCCCCATCAAGGGCGGCGTGATCGAGAGCATGTATACGGAGAACACCGGCTTTACATACATCGCTGTCGACGGCGTGGAGAACTGCATTGAAGCGCTCAAGGAGATCGAAGCGGGCAATCTCAAGAAATGCTTCATCGAGATGAACGCCTGCGAAGGCGCATGCATCAACGGTCCTGTGATCAGCCATCATCACAAATCCCTTCTGAACGGCGAGATCAAAGTCCGCCGTTTCGCCGGAAGAGATCAGGATTTTGATGTTCCCCAGGATATGGATGTCTTCAAAAACATGCCCTACATCGGCGTGCATGACCAGATCCCCGGCGAAGCCACAATCCGTGAGATCCTCGCCAAAATCGGCAAGACGAGCAAGGAGATGGAGCTGAACTGCGGTTCGTGCGGCTATCCCACCTGCCGTGAGAAAGCCATCGCTGTGTATCAGGGAAAGGCCGATCTCACCATGTGCCTTCCCTACCTCAAAGAGCGTGCGGAAACCTTCTCCGGATTCGTCATCAACAATACGCCGAACGGTATCTTTGTGCTGGACGAAAGTCTCTGTGTGCAACAGATCAACCGCGCGGCCTGTGAGTTGTTCAACCTGAAAACACCCTCCGACATTGTGGGCTCACCGATCGTCCGTCTGATCAATCCCGCGGATTATCTGACCGTTATGACGACAGGCATTCCTGTGCGCGACAAGAAAAAATACATCGCCGAGTATCAGAAATATGTGGAGGAAACGATCGTCTACGATCGTGAATATCACATCATTTTCAGCATCATGCGTGACATTACCGCTCAGGAGACGCAGGCTGCCGAGCGCAATGAACTCTGCACCAAGACGGTGGAGATCACCAACGCCGTCATTGAAAAGCAAATGCGCGTCGTACAGGAAATCGCTTCTCTGCTCGGTGAAACCACCGCCGAAACCAAGATTGCCCTGACGCAGCTGAAAGACACGCTGTCGCAATGAGAATCCGGAGGAAAACGAAATGAACAATCTCTGGACCGATTTTGGGTACATCAGTCTGAATCATGTCGGAGAACAGCTGTGCGGTGACCGTGTCGAGATCATCGGCGACAATGAAAACTCCATGACAATGGTTCTGGCCGATGGCCTCGGCAGCGGCGTCAAAGCCAATATCCTGTCCACGCTCACCAGCAAAATCATCTGCACGATGATGGCAAACGGCATGCCGATCGAGGAATGCGTGGATACCATCGTAAAGACGCTTCCCGTTTGCAGCGTCCGCAAGGTCGCCTATTCCACTTTTACAATCATCCGGATCACCAACAATTCGGTTGCCGAGATCATTCAGTTCGACAACCCGAACGTGATTCTCCTGCGCGGCGGAAAGAGCGTGGAGTATCCGATCATCAGCCGTGTGATCGAGGGGAAAACGATTCTTGAGAGCAAGATTTCTCTTCAGCTTCATGACGTTTTCATCGCCATGAGCGACGGCGCCATTTATGCCGGTGTCGGCAAAAGCATGAATTTCGGATGGCAGCGGGAAAACATCATCGAATTTGCCGAACGCGTCTACGATGACACGCTCTCTGCCAAGCTGATCTCCTCTCTGATCGTTGACGAGTGCAACAAGCTGTATGAAGGCGAGCCGGGCGACGACACGACCGTAGCGGCGGTCCGCATCCGCGAACGCGCGCCGGTCAATCTTCTGTTCGGCCCCCCTGCCGATCCGAAGGACTGCACCAAAATGATGACGCTATTCTTCTCCAAAGAAGGCAAAAAAATCGTCTGCGGCGGTACGACGTCCAAAATCGCAGCGGATTATCTCCACGAGCCCATTACCACGTCTCTTGATTACGGCTCTGACCCCGACATTCCTCCTGTCGGGCATGTAAAAGGGATTGATCTCGTGACGGAAGGCGTCATAACGATGAGCCGCGTTGTGCAGTATGCCAAGGAATTTCTGAACAACAGCGACCTTCAGAACATGTGGAGCCTGCAGACGGACGGTGCTTCGCTGATTGCCCAGATGCTGTTCGAGTACGCAACGGACATTAACTTCTTCGTCGGCAAGGCGATCAATCCGGCTCACCAGAACCCGGATCTGCCCATCACTTTCGGCATCAAAATCCAAATCGTGCACGAATTGACAGACTGCCTTGAAAAAATGGGCAAACAAGTAAAAGTCAGTTACTTCTGAAAACACACGCATTATAAAACGGACGCTTCCTTTTGGTGAATGCCAATAAGGAAGTATCAGAAGTATCAAAAATATACGAGCTTAACGGCTGACAAACAGGAAAGCAACAAGAAGCTCACGCTCAATTTAAAGAGCGTGAGCTTCTTGTTGCTTATTTCTTTTTGTTGTTATTAGCTATTTCTGCAATCTGCATTAAATTGCTAAGAGATTCAGGGTTTCGGAGTAACTCTGGAAGTAATACTTTCATCATAATTGCCTCAGCCGATTCTGTTTTTGCTGCATTGTTTAAGCTAGTTTGCATAATTGTCTGTAAGGTTTCATTCTATTGCTCGGTCAATTTTAATAATAGTTTTATTTCTTAACAGAGTATTGATCGATCCAGCAAATTGCCCCTCGCTATATTCCGTTGCACCACATTGCTCTAAATAGGGTTTCATCTCCTGCACGGAATGGGATTTCATGTCAGCAAGAAGATCCAAAAGAAAATCCTTTTAAAGTACGCGACTGACAACGGTTTCCCTAATCCCACGTTTTTCATCGACGATGGTGTTTCCGGGGTGACCTTTGACCGTCCGGGTTGGAATGATATGATCCGTCTGGCCGAGGCGGGAAAGGTCAGAACCGTCATTGTCAAGGATATGTCCCGCATGGGCCGGGACTATCTGAAAGTGGGCTACTATACCGAGAGTTTCTTTGCCGAGCGCGATATTCGGTATATCGCCATCAATGACGGCGTGGACAGCGACAAGGGGGACAACGTTTTTACCCCTTTCCGTAATCTGTTTAATGACTTCTACGCCCGCGATACCAGCAAGAAAATCCGGGCTGTTATGCGAGCCAAAGGAAACGCCGGGGAACATCTTTGCACCAATCCGCCCTATGGGTACATGAAAGACCCGGCGGACAAAAAGAAGTGGATCGTGGACGAGGAAGCCGCCGAGATCGTCAAACGGATTTTCAACCTGTGCATTGCGGGGAAAGGCCCCATGCAGATTGCCAAGCTGCTGACCGCTCAACACGTTCTGACGGTTAAAGCTCACTATGCCCAACGGGACGGAAAGCCGCTGCCGGAGAAACCGTACCAATGGAGTCCAAAGTCTGTCGCGGGGATATTGGAGCGGCCAGAGTACACCGGCAGCACGGTGAATTTCAAGACCTATTCCAAATCCCACAAGCTGAAAAAGCGGCTGCATAACGCCCCAGAGAATCAGCAGATTTTTCCCAATACCCAGCCTTCCATTATCGACGAGCAAGTTTTTGCACGGGCGCAGGAGTTGCGGGAAAACAAGCGCCGCCCGGCCAAGCAAGCCGAACGGCAAGGGTTGTTTTCAGGCCTGTTATACTGCGCCGACTGTGGAAGCAAACTGCATTTCGCCACTGGCAAAAACATGACACCGCAACAAGACTGTTATCGGTGTTCCCGGTATAAGAGTAACACGGGTGATTGCACCATGCACTTTATCCGGGAAGAAACGCTGAAACTGTTCGTTTTGCAGCGGATTTTCGATGTGACGGCATTGTTCTTTGACGATGCCATGGCATTTGAGGAAGCCGCGAGAAAGCAGCGTTTTCAAGAAGCGGAGAAAGATGCCAAGAAGCGCAGGCGTGAAATCGCCCATGCGGAAAAGCGCATTGCTGAACTTGACCGGATTTTCAAGCGCATCTATGAGGATGACATCAGCGGGGCAATCAGCCATGAACGATTTTTGAAACTCTCCGCTGACTATGAAGCAGAACAAAAAGAACTAACGGAGCAGGTCAAGGTATGGCGAGAAGCAGTAGTAATCTTTGAACAGGATCAAGCCGATTTTGCCAGCTTTGCAGCTATTGTGCGGAAGTATGTGGGTATCCGGGAACTGACGCCCACCATCGTCAATGAGTTTGTAAAGAAGATCATCGTCCATGCGCCGGATAAGTCCAGCGGCCACCGCAGGCAGAAGATTGAACTGGTCTGGAACTTCATTGGGGAAGTCAACTTGCCGGGCGACGATCAGACCGTGGAACGGCAAAGAAAAGGCAGGACGGCATGACCTTTCAGCCATGCCGTCCTGCGACAATTAAATAACTTCCTTATAAGCGCGTGCCTTTCGGGGTCGTCCGTTTTTTTTACAAAACCTCATTCGGCCTTTTCTGTAAGGGAAAATGTAACGGAAACGGTTCCTTTTCCGAGAGCCGCCTGCAAATCTTCCGTCTCATTGATTTTCCCCAGACGCGTGTAGCTCCAGGTATTTGAACCGTAGAAAATAACGATCTGATTTCCCTGATACAGCACAATGTCCCCCGCCTGCGTCGTCGTATACGCATCGTCCGCGGGCAGATCTGTTCCGAGAGCACCCACCTTCTCAAATCCGCCGTAATCATTCAAGGAAATGGTGACGGAACCATTCTGAAGCAATTTCATCAACGCGTTTGCCGCATCGTTATCCTCAAGGGCAACGGCGAACGTCTCATTTCCGGCCGATAAGTAAATTACATTCTGACTCATTTCCGACTCATCCTTCTTTCCTTCCGTTCCGGAATTTCCGGACAAACTGTTTGCGCTTCTGTTTCCTTCCTGTCCGTTTTCATCGATACCGCTTGAAGATGAACTGTCCGCCGGCGAACAGGCAACGAGCATCAGTATCAAAAGAATCGTCAACGGTACGCACCATACGTCTTTCACAGTCCCGGCTCCTCTCAGCTCACACAGATTTTTCGCCCTCCGGATGCCGTATTGCGCTATGATCATATTTTTCGTCAGAAAACAATGTTCGCCTGTCCGCTTCGGCACACTTTGCATCCGTCGTTCATAGAATAATACGAATCCAAACTCAAGGAGGAATTCATCATGTCAATGCCCGTTATCAACAGATCCTGCCATCCCGTCAGCATGCATCAGGCCGTCACCGATCTTCTGGAATCCATTGCGCTCCAGGAAACGGCTCTCAGCCACATCCTGAACGCCGCCGGCGAGGAAATGCAGGCCTGCATCGCATGCGACGGCAGTGTTTCCCGCCTGTTCGACGTGAACGACAACATCATCGGCCTGATCAATGCAGTCGGTGAACTGGAATGCGCTCTGAAAGGCAAACTGCAGCACATCACGGACAGCATGTGCGGCTGCCTGGACGCATCCGAGTGTGGCTGCGGCTGCGACTGCGGTGACGCAGAAGACTGACGTTACAAATCCCTCTGTCCGGGTCCGCGGCCTTGTGCCGCGGACTTTTTTCAAAAAAGCCGCGCAGGCATCCCCTGCACGGCTTTCCGAAATATTCTCTTTCCCGGTCAACCGCCCAGATAGGCTGCACGGACTTTCGGGTCGTTCGCCAACTCCTGCGCATTGCCGGACATCGCAATCGTGCCTGTCTCAAGCACATAAGCGCGGTTCGCAATCTCCAGTGCCTTCTTCGCATTCTGCTCGACGAGAAGCACGGTCACTCCATCCTTGTTGATGTCCTGAATGATGTGGAAAATCTCCTGTACAAGCAAAGGAGACAAGCCCATCGACGGCTCATCAAGCAGAAGCATCTTCGGGCGGCACATCAGCGCGCGTCCGATCGCCAGCATCTGCTGCTCACCGCCGGACAGCGTTCCGGCAGTCTGCCGGCGGCGCTCTTTCAGACGAGGAAGGCGTTCAAATACCATCTCATAGTCCGCGGCGATTGCATCCGGACCGTCTGTTCTGGTATATGCACCCATTTCCAGATTCTGCTGAACCGTCAGATTGGCAAACACGCGGCGGCCTTCCGGAACCTGCGTGAGACCCAGCTTGATGATCTTGTACGCTTCCATATGCGTCAAAGAATGACCGCAGAACTCGATCTCGCCGCTCTCCGCGTGCAGAAGACGGGAAATCGCATGAAGCGTCGTTGTCTTGCCTGCGCCGTTGGCGCCGATGAGCGTAACGATTTCGCCTTCGTTTACATCAAACGAAATTCCTTTGATCGCCTTGATCGCGCCGTAACTGACGTGAAGATCCCGGACGGAAAGCATCGTTCCCATCTTATTCACCTCCCAGATATGCCGCGATCACGCGCGGATCGTTGCGCACCGTCTGCGCATCGCCCTGTGCGATGATGCTGCCGTAGTCCACGACAACGATCTTCTCGCACAGCTCCATAACAAAGCTCATGTCATGCTCGATCAGAAGGATGGCAACACCGAACTGATTGCGCACGAAGTGGATGGTTTCCGCCAGCTCCGCAGTCTCATTCGGGTTCATACCGGCTGCCGGCTCATCGAGCAGCAGCAGCTTCGGATTTGTGGCCAGAGCGCGTGCGATTTCCAGCTTGCGCTGCTTGCCGTACGGAAGGTTTGACGCCTTCTGATAGGCTTCATCCTCCAGGCCGAAAATCTTCAGCAGGGACATCGCCTTGCCGCGCATGATGTTCTCTTTTTCGTGGTAAGACGGCAGGCGGAGAATTCCGGACAGCGTAGAATAACGCACCTGATTGTGAAGACCGACCTTCACGTTATCAAGAACGGTCATATCGTTGAACAAGCGAATGTTCTGAAAAGTACGGGCGATTCCCGCCTTGCTGATCTTCTCGGGATGCATACCGGTAATGTTCATCCCGTCCAGAATGATCTCGCCTTCATTGGGCTTATAAACACCCGTCAGCATGTTGAAAATCGTTGTCTTGCCGGCGCCGTTCGGGCCAATCAGGCCGTAAAGCTGGCCTTTCTCGATTTTCAGGCTAAACTTGTCGACGGCATGAAGGCCGCCGAACACAATGCCAAGATGGTTTACTTCCAACAGTGCCATTCGTCAAGCCCCCTTCTTCGTATTTTGTGCTTTCTTCCGATCGAAGAAGGCCTGAAGCCGTCCGAAACGGAGACGCTCCCAGACGGAAGCACAGAAGCTCCGGATCTGCGGACTCTGTTTGAACAGCATCATCAGAATCAGCACAATGGCGTACACCAGCATGCGGTAATCGCTGAAGCTGCGCAGCAGTTCAGGAAGCACGGTCAGGATTGCTGCTGCAATCACAGATCCGCGGATATTGCCCATACCGCCGACTACAACAAACACGAGGATCAGAATCGACGTGTTGTAATCGAATTTTTTGGCCACAACCGTCGCAAGGCTGTGCGCGTAGAGGGCGCCCGCCATACCAGCCAGAGCTGCGGAAATCGTGAACGCGATCATTTTGTACTTGGTCACGTTGATGCCCACGGACTCTGCCGCAATTCGATTGTCACGGATCGACATGATCGCGCGGCCGGTGCGCGAGTGAATGAGGTTCAGCACGATCACAAGCGTAATCAGCACGAGGACAAAACCGATGGTGAACGTCGACATGCGGTTGACGCCGGTGATGCCCTGCGCGCCCTTGATGATGACGCGCCCACTCTCATCCATATTCAGCGCGTTGGCGTCCTTCATGGAAATGTGAAGGCCGGAACCGTCAATGCCGATGTAAAAGGCATTGAGCAGATTCTTGATGATCTCGCCGAACGCGAGGGTCACAATCGCAAGATAGTCGCCCTGCAGGCGCAGAACCGGAATGCCGATCAGGATACCGAAGACGCCGGCCACTGCCGTTCCGATCAGGAGAGCAAGAATCATTGTGAGCCAGGTCGGAAGTGCATCACCAACCGCAACCGAAAAGAATGCGCTGCTGAATGCACCTACGCTCATAAAGCCCGCGTGGCCGAGGCTCAGCTCGCCTAGCACACCGACCGTCAGGTTCAGCGATACCGCCATGATGATATACGAGCAAATCGGGATCAGCTGTCCGGTCAGGGAGTTGGAAAGCATCCCCGCAGCCGACATCACCTGAATGACGGCAAACGCGACGATGACGATCGCATACGTTACAAGGTTTTGCCGAGTCGTACGGCTGATATTCTTCAGATTCATACGTCTCACCTCACACCTTTTCACGAATCTGCTTGCCGAGGATACCGGCCGGACGAACGAGCAGCACTACGATCAGCACTGCGAACACGATCGCGTCCGAGATCTGGGAAGAAATGTAATACTTGCTCAGAATCTCAATGATACCAAGAAGCACACCGCCAATCATCGCGCCGGGGATGGAACCGATACCGCCGAATACCGCGGCAACGAACGCCTTGATACCGGGCATGGCGCCCGTCGTCGGCAGCAGCGAAGGCTGCGCGGAGCACAGCAGCACGCCGGCCACGGCAGCCAGGGCCGAACCGATTGCAAACGTCAGGCTGATCGTGGCATTCACGTTGATGCCCATCAGCTGTGCTGCGCCCTTGTCCTCAGATACCGCCAGCATCGCGTGGCCCACTTTTGTACGGTTTACAAACAGCGTCAGCGCAGCCATGATGATTGCCGAAACAACGATTGTCACGATCGTCTCGCCGGTGATGACGAGCGATCCGTCAAACAGACGCAGCGGCTCCATGGAAACAACGGACGTGAAAGATTTCGGGTCGGAGCCCCAGATCAGCAGAGCCAGATTCTGAAGCAGATAGCTGACGCCGATAGCCGTGATCAGAACAGCCAGGCTGGGTGCGCTGCGCAGCGGCTTGTAGGCCACGCGCTCGATGGTAATTCCCAGAATCGTACATACGACGACCGCCGCAAGGATTCCGACGATCGAAGGCAGCCCCAGCGAAGTCATCACAATAAAGCAGATATAACCGCCCACCATAATGATATCGCCGTGCGCAAAGTTCAGCATACGAGCGATGCCGTAAACCATGGTATAGCCGAGGGCGATAACTGCGTATACGCTGCCCAAACTGATACCATTGACAAGATTCGATAAAAACTCCATTCGATACGCCCCTTTTATCTTATTCCCTTCAGGCCCGACTGCAAAACCGCACGGTATGCCGAAATGCTGCAGAATATTGTTTATTATACCATATATAGGGTATTCACACAATCATTTGTGTCGAAATCATGAACATTTTTCGCCATGCCTGATTGGAAAGAAGGCTGCCGTACACAAAGTCCGGCAGCCTTCTTTGACTTTCATTTACAAAGCAGTTGCAAATTATGCGGCAACATAGACGCCATTCTCAATAATGTACACCGCAGGCGTTTTCGTGGGAGCGCCGCTCGCGTCCCAAGTGATGCCCTTACCGGTCAGGCCGTCCAGTTCAATCTCGGTGATCGCCGTCTTCAGCGCATCGCAGATATCCGAATAGCTCATATCGGCCGTCACGCCGGCTTTCTGAATTGCAGCGTCGATCGCATAGATTGCATCGTAAGCATCCGCGGCAAACTGGTTCGGAGTCTCGCCGCCGGACTTCTCTTCGTACGCCGCCACAAAAGACGTCGTCATCTCATCGGTAGCTGCTGCGGTAAACGGAGTCATCAGCATGACACCCTCGGCCAGAGCGGTGTCAAAGTTCTCAACAGACACCAGTCCGTCCAGGCCGTCGCAGCCGAAGACCAGAGGCTCATAACCGACTGCATCGGCACGCGTAAGGATCAGAGACGCCTCATTGTAGTAAATCGGCAGGAACAGCAGATCAGCACCGCTGGACTGAGCTTTCGAAACCTGGGCAGAGAAGTCCTTGTTGCTGTCGGAAGTGAACTTCTCGTCGCAAACGATCTCCAGACCCAGCTCTTCAGCCTTCGCCACAAACGCATCGTGGATACCGGAAGAATATACATCCGAGCTGTCATAGATGATGGCAATCTTCGTGGCGAGGTTGTTTTCAGAAATGTACTCAGCGGACAGCGTGCCCTGCTCCGGGTCAGAGAAGCAAACGCGGAAAGCGTTGTCCGTCGCAATGCAGTCTTCGGCAGAGCCGGACGGAGTGATCTGGAACATATTGTCCGCAGAAGTCTCCGCAGCCACCGCGATGCACGGCGTGCTGGTAACGGTTCCCATCAGGATCTGCATACCCCAGTCCTTCAGGTTGTTGTAGGCGTTGATGGACTTCTCGGCGTCGTTCTCGTCATCTTCGAACTTGAACTCGTACTGGATACCGCCCTTCGCGTTGATTTCCTCAACAGCAATTTCCGCACCCAGTTTTACGGCATTGCCGTATACCGCGGCAGCGCCCGTAACAGGGCCAATGCCGCCGATCTTGATGACGGTCGTGCCATTAGAACCTTCCGAAGCACCACCGGTGCTTGCAGTGCTGGCAGAAGAAGCGCTGTTTCCGCACGCAGCCAGAGACAGAGCCATGCAGCCGGCGAGCACTGCGCTCACAAACTTTTTCATAGCGATTTCCTCCCATATGTTTTTCCCATCATAATTCCATCATTTTGATGTTTCAATGATTGAATATATTTTATACGCAATTAAGAAAACATACAATATGGATTATGAACAACCTTCGCTTTATCAAAAGAAACTATAAACGGCAGTTTGCACAAATCAACATTTCTTTTGTATTGTGTTTTCGCCTTCCTGTTATTTTTTTGTTACGTTTTCGTTTTCATTTTGAACCGATACCGGTTTGCATCGGCTCAGGATTTTAGCGTATCCTCCGCTTCCGTACTGTATGCAGCGATTGATCCGGCTGATCGTCGCCGTACTGATTTCTACATTCTTAACAATCTGCTCGTACGTTCTTCCGGCAAGCAGCATCTGGGCTGCTTCGATTCGCTGTGCCATATCGGCAAGCTCCTTCACCGTGCAGAGATCCTGGAAAAACTCCCGGCATTCTTCCTTGTTCTCCAGTTTCAGAATCGCTTCAAACAGTGTATCGACCTGCGCGCTTTCCATGACGGAGTGTTCAGGCATATCATTTGCTCCTTTCCGTTCGGGTTACTTTATTAAAGTACCACATTAAATCGAAAAAAGCAAATCTTTCCTCAAAAAAACTCTGCCAAAATAATTTATCCGAGCGCAAAACAGTGTCAAGTGCCGGCATTTGAATTTCCGGCATCGTGCACTTCCACAAGTGCTTGAATCAGCCGTCTTCCCCGGACGATGCTCGTGTGAATCGTCAGGCCGTCGGATTCCACCGTCAGAGTGCTCCCGTCCGCAGGAACCGCCCCTAACTGCCCGAATACGTAGCCGCCGAACGTATCGAACGCATCCACAGGCAGTTTTCGGTTCAGCGCATCCGATACTTTTTCCAGCGAGGCGCTGCCTCCGATTCTCCAGGCATCACTGCCGATCTGCGTGATTTCCTCTTCCATGGGAACTGATGTATCGAAATCGCCGACCAGCTGTTCCAGCAAATCCTGCATGCTCACAACGCCGACTACGCCGCCGTATTCGTCCAGAACAACTGCAAAGAATTTCTTCTGCGCTTTCATGTTGCGGAACAGAGCGTCAGCACGAAGGCTGTCCGGCACAAAATAGGCCGGATGAACCGCCGCCTCCAGAACCTCCTCGCGCTCGTGAGACGAGAGTTGGTAATAATCTCTTGCGTCGAGAATACCGCGGATATCGTCCGCGTTCTTGCCGCAGACCGGATAATAGCGGTGGCGTTTTGCGCGGATGTAGCGGTCCCACGCTTCTTCATCATCCTTCAGCCAAAGGACGCTCATTTCCGTTCGGTGAGTCGCCAGCTCGCCCACTCCAACATCATCAAATTCAAACACGTTGCGGATCAGTTCCCGCTCGTCCGCGCCGATCGTTCCCTTTTCAATTCCGGCATCTACCATCATTTGGATATCTTCTTCCGTAACGCTTTCATCATCAGCCCCTGGATCCACACCGAGCAGGCGGAGAACCGCATTGGTTGAAAACGTGAGCAGGCTCACCAGAGGAGCACAGGCAACAGCGATCGCGGAGATCATGCCAGACATGCCGAGCGCAAGCTTTTCAGCGTTTTTCATCGCGAGCCGCTTCGGAACAAGTTCGCCGAACACGAGCGTAAAATACGACAGAACCAGCGTTGTCAGAACCGGGGCAACTGCGGCGATAGCTGATTCCGGAACCGGAATTCCCGTCGACACAAGCGCCTGTGTCAGCGGACCTGCGAAGTTCTGTGCCGCATATGCGCTTCCGATAAAGCCCGACAGCGTAATCGCCACCTGGATCGTCGCCAGAAAGCGCGCCGGTTCATTGGTCAGTGCAGCAAGCCTGACCGCGCGCTTATCGCCTTGTGCAGCCATGCGGGCCAGTTTTGCGTCGTTGAACGAAACCACTGCAATCTCAGCACATGCAAATACAGCATTCAGCGCAATCATGCATACTTGAAGAAGAAGCTGAAACCAAATCGACGTACCCATAAAAATCAAATTTCCTCCATTGTTCGTTCGAGAAAAAACAAAAAGACATAGTCCGTATTTCGTTAATGAAATACAGACTATGTCTGATGTATCGCGTTATTGCGGCAGTTACTACAAGGGTCGTCGCCGTCCATCGCGGTCGTTTTCTCTCCTTTTAGATGAGTATTTTTTATATATATCATATTTCCAGTTGCATGTCAAGAGATTTCCTCTGTATACTATGCGAAAACGGATTTGATATTACTACATTTCGGCTCAGAGCCCATAATTGCCGACTTGATCCGGCTCAAAGGTGGCCGACGCGGAATCCGGCATACAAATAATCATCCACCGGCGTAGCCGGTGGTTTTTCATTTGCGGGCATAGCCCTCTGTTCTTCGCACGCGCGTTAACGC
>CALXBO010000077.1 GCA_944386565.1 uncultured Ruthenibacterium sp.
CAGCCAGCCCAACCAAAAAGACCGGTTCGTCCTTGACCGGTCTTTTTGTTATGGAAAACCGCCCGCGTCCGGAGATGCTCCGTGCGCGGGCGGCTTTTTATGTCATTGGCCGATCAATTTCAGAAGAAGCAGAGTTGCGTGTTTTTGATGCCCGATTTTTTCTAATACACGAGCAGGAGATCAGAAGAAAACGTCAGAAATTCATCGACCAGGTCGCCATCCATCCAGTAGACGCAGTTCGAGTTTTCGATGCGGACGGGATAATCGCCCGATTCGCTTTTTGTTCCGATCTGGAGGGTGCATGTCTCTTCTGCACCGCTTGCGGTCAAATAGGTGACAGTCAGGGTGGCTGATGGCGTTTCGAGACCGTAGGAGGCAACGGCTGAGGCGTCCGGTCTGAAGGCGGCGAGTCCGGTAAAACTTACAGAGGAGGCGTCGTTGAGGAGCGAAGCGGCGGTGATATCCTCCGTGTCGAAAGATTCGTCTGCGTCTGTGTAGGTGTAGATTTCCGTCACGGATGAATCATCCTCTGAGGTCGTTTCTTCCCGCCGGGAAATCAAGAACGATGCATCCGCACTTTCAAGCTGCATTGACGTCACGGATTCCGCAGATGCCGCGGGCCATTCTTCGTAGGCTGCCATGGAGTACAGATCATGATTGAACGAGTCGTAAAAGGTGGAGTCGACGGTGTAGAGGGCGTTTTCATCTCCGATGCGCATATAATAGTCTTTCGTATGCGTGTTCTGATCGCCGAGATACAGCGTGACGGTTTCCCCTTCATCTGTTTCCGCTGTGATGGTTTTCTTGGGTTTTTCCAGACCGTATTCCGTGAAGTCCGGACAGTTTTCCGTCACAAGTTCCGTTGCAGTCACGTTCTGAAGCAGCGATGTCATGGTTTGCGCATATCCCTGCGACAGGGGAAACTCAGAATCATCTTCCCAAAACCACTGTTCCTCCCGAAGCACGAAACGAAGCTGTTCCTCGGCTGTGTTGTAAGAAATGCCGGTGACGTTGCCTGAAACTGACGCGGCGAGAACGGTTTCTACGGTATCGGTCCCGCTCTGACGCGCACTCAGAAACCATGTTCCTGCCATCAGCACGGTTGTCGCGGCAAGGACGGCCGTCAGGGCTGTATATTTGCGTTTCATCAGCGTTTCCTCCGTCTGAACCAGATCAGAAATCCGACGGCAACCGCTCCGAACGGAATCAGGAACATAAAGGTCACGGATACGAGCCGAGCGGACGAGGCGTCGAAGAGAAGCGTTTCGGCGGAAATACTCTTGGCATGGATGGAGATGGCGTTTTCATTTCCGGTGAGGTATGCCAGCGCATTCAACATAAAATCACTGTTCGTGCCGGAGACGATGGAATCGGTTCCTTCATCGACAAAACCGCTGGTGGAGAGCCAGAGAACGGCAGAGCTGTCCGCACTGTTTTCGGAAATCATGGCTACGGAGAAGACGCCTTCCGGATCATTCTCCGATTTGTCAAACGTGTCGGCGCTGTATGCATCGGATTTGCAATAGGCGCCGGAGGTTGTATCAAACAGGGAAGTGACCGTCAGATCTTCGCTCGCATCTTCCGTCGCTGTAATGGGGTGCGCAAGCGGGGTGAGAACATACATATTACCGTTCAGAAGAGGTTCGGTGATTTCGTGCCCGTTGATCTCCGGCAGAAGGTAATACGGATATCCGCTCAGCGCGTAGTTCTCGTCGGTTTCGATGATAATGCCGTTTTCGGCCTGCATGCCGTATTGCTCCGTCAGTGCGGCGAAGTTCGGCATGGAGTCTTCCGAGTAATTTCCGTAATCCGTGATCAGAATCAGTTTGCCGCCTTCCGACAAATAGGTCCGGATTTTGGTGAGCTCTTCTTCGGAGAGGTCTTTGGTCGGCGAAACAATCAGCAGAGCGCCGGCGTCGTCGGGTACACGGTCGGAAGTCAGGAGCGACAGCGTCTGAGTGGTAAGATTCTGACGAGACAGTCCGTCCAACAGGGTAGACGCTGTGATGTCGGCTTCTCCGTGTCCGGTCAGTTCGTATACGATTTTGGTTTCATCCGAGGAGACATAGGAGATTGCGGACGTCAGCGCACTCTCTCCGGCGAAATTCTGCGTATAGGTATATGTATCATAGTCGAGTTCGTATTTGTAGAATTCCGTCGCGTCGATCACTTTATATTTGTCTCCGCCGTCAACAATGACGCTCTCCGGAGAGGCGTCTGAGGCGTCATATGCGTTTGCAAACGTGGGATAGAGAACCGGATCTTTTTCAACAAGCTCAAAGTGCGGAGAAAGTTCTTCATAAATCGTCCACGGCGACGTGGTCGCCGTAACGCTTTGTCAGATGTTCGACGGTGATCAAAACGCATTTCTCCTTTTGGCGGATTTCACTCACAAAAAACCAGACGGACAGCGCAGAGCTGTCCACCCGGTTTTTATTCTGACACTAAAAAGAAAATTTGAATGTTTTGTGAGTAAAATGCAAAAGCTTTGTCAAAGCACAAGGCCGCATTTTTGGATGAGACAGTTCATACGCTGAAGAAAGGGAGGGGATTGGAGTGTTTTCCGCTTTTTTCAGCTTTATTGCCGCACACATCCTGTATTTGGCCCTGCATCTGGAAACAGGGAGCTTCCCCAGACCGATGTCGGCAAAGCAGGAGCAGGATGCGTTCCGGCGGTTCTCTCAGGGGGACAGGAAAGCGCGGGACGAAATTGTGTGCCGGAATCTCCGGCTGGTGGCACACATCGCCAAAAAGTATTACTCGGCAACGGAAGATCAGGATGATCTTGTGAGCATCGGAACGATCGGACTGATCAAGGCAGTGGACAGTTTCGATGCGCAGAAAGGCGCGCGCTTTGCGACGTATGCGGCCCGCTGCATTGAGAACGAACTCTTGATGCATTTCCGGTCCGCGAAAAAAACACCGGAAGCGCTGTCTCTGAGCGATCCGATCGACGGCGATTCTGAAGGCGGTTTGACGCTCAACGACGTTATGGCGGATTCCGTGCTGCTTGATGAACTGTATGACGTAAAGGAGGAGACAAACAGTCTTTATGCAGCGCTTCGAGATCTTCCGGAACGTGAACAGCGTGTTCTGATTCTCCGGTACGGTCTGAACGGCAAAGCACCTTTGACGCAGCAGCAGGTGGCGCAGATGATGGGAATCAGCCGGTCCTACATCTCGAGAATCGAAAAAAAGTCCGTGGAGAGCATCCGGGAGAAAATGAAAACGGAACATGGCGATAAATCAGAAAAAACAGAGAAATATCATCTTGCAAGTAAACGTCAGCTTTGATATACTTAACTCAATACGGACACGGGCCCGCAGTCTTGCCTGACTGCGGGTCAATGTGCGTGTAAAGGGGCAAAGAGCTTTGCCCGAACAACGAGGAGGTTATCTGAATTGAAGGACGCAAACAAAGAGACCCTGAACAGCAACGGGATCTATGACGCCCGTTCTCTGGGAATTCCTAAAATGCTGATTTTGGGAATTCAGCACACGTTTGCCATGTTCGGCGCAACGGTTCTGGTCCCCATCATTACGGGATTGGACGTTTCCACGACGCTGCTGATGGCAGGCCTCGGAACACTGCTGTTCCATCTGATCACCCGAGGGAAGGTGCCGGCATTCCTCGGTTCCAGTTTTGCATTTCTGGGCGGATATGCTGCGGTGGCCCCGATGCTCGAAGACGGCACCCCGAACACGGAACTTCTCCCGTACGCTTGCGGCGGCGTTGTGGTTGCCGGTTTGATTTATGTCATTATGAGCGGCCTGATCAAAGTGTTCGGCGTGAAGAAGATCATGCGCTTTTTCCCGCCGGTGGTCACGGGCCCGATCATCATTGCGATCGGCCTGATCCTGGCGCCGTCTGCCATCACGAACTGTTCGGAAAACTGGCTGCTGGCGTTTGTTGCGTTTGCTCTGATTGTTGTGTGCAACATCTGGGGAAAGGGAATGGTAAAAATCCTTCCGATCCTCATTGGTGTTGTCGGTGCATATATCGTTGCGCTGCTGATGGGCGAGGTGGATTTCAGTGTTGTGACGGATCCTTCGACGCCGGTGTTCGCACTTGCGCTGCATCCTTCCGCGTTTGCTAAATTCAGCATCAGCGCCTGCATCACCATCGCGCCGATCGCGCTGGCGACCATGATGGAGCATATCGGCGATATCGCCGCGATCAGCGCCACTGCGGAGAAAAACTATCTTGCGGATCCGGGTCTGCACCGCACGCTGCTCGGCGACGGTCTGGCGACCAGCTTTGCGGGCTTTTTCGGCGGCCCGGCGAACACGACCTATGGCGAAAATACAGGCGTTCTGGCTCTGACAAAGGTTTACGATCCCCGCGTGATGCGCATTGCGGCCTGCTGTGCGATCGTTCTGTCTTTCTTCCCGCGCTTCGGTGCGCTGATCCAGACGATTCCGACGGCCATCATCGGCGGTATTTCGTTTGTGCTTTACGGAATGATTTCTGCAATCGGTGTGCGCAACGTTGTTGAGAATCAGGTCGACTTTACCAATTCCCGCAACCTGATTATTGCGGCGGTGATTCTCGTCAGCGCTCTGGGCTTTAACACCGTGGGCGGTATTACGATCCCGTTCGGCGCCGGAAACAGCTTTACGCTTTCCGGCCTTGCAATCGCGGCGATCGTGGGTATCCTTCTCAACGCGATCCTGCCCGGGAATGACTATGAATTCGGCCGCGATCTGGAAGGCGATACTGCGGTGAACTTCAAAGTCTGATCTGCGGTTTTTTCTGAGAGTAAAGGTAAGAAATCCTGCGGCCGGAAACCGCAGGATTTTTTTGAAAAAAAGTATTGACATTTCCCGGCAAATATATTATATTATTTCTTGCCGCAGCGAAGAGCTCCTTCGCGGCGGGGAAATATGGGCCCGTAGCGCAGCTGGGAGCGCGTACGGTTCGCATCCGTAAGGTCGAGGGTTCGATCCCCTTCGGGTCCACCAAAAAAATCCGGACTTATTGTTTTGTACAGTAAGTCCGGATTTTTTATTGCATTCAAAACTCTTTCCTCCGATGCAGTTTTCGCATTACCCGGCGGGGGTCGCAAACAGCTCCAATATTAAGAATACCATCTTTTTGCGCGGAAACTGTCGGAATTCAGTTTTTTGGGTTTTTGTGGGTTGAGACGCTTTGTTATACAATGTAAAATAATAATCATACAGAAACTGCGGAAAATTCTGGAAGGAAACGAGGAATCGTGCATGACATCAATACGTGAAATCTATGTAAAAACGTTTTCGGATATTGCGCATTTGCAAAGAGCAAAACGAATCTCTTATGCGTTGATCGCACAAAAGGAGGGCTACGGGATACGCGTCTCATCCATGAGCTACGGGTGCGGCTTGGAAGAAACCGTGCGGAATATTTTTGAGACGGAATCTCAGGCTCGGAATATGCTGCTATTTTTATACGAAAACGGAGTGGAACCACAGCAGTTGCTTGAAATTCTGGATGACATTGCGGCACAGGAAGGGGATATGCCGTGAGTATGCGCAGCCGCCTGAAGAAGCAGAGCGTTCTGATCGTTGATTCCGATACGGATTTGAGAAATACAATCGTTGAATATCTTTCGATGCAGAGCGATATATGTGTGGCGGGTTCTGTCGGCGACGGGATCGAGGCGTTGACCGCGGTGCGGCAGTGCCGGCCGGATGTGATCGTGATAGACAGCATGCTCCCGCTTTTGGACGGGCTGGGGCTTTTTCGGCATATACGCTCCCTGAGCCACAGCAAAGGAAACGAACCCGCCTGTATTTTTCTTGTGTGCGACGGACAGGACGTGCTTTTACAGGAAATGATCAGTCAGGGCGCAAATTACTGTATGGTAAAACCGGTCGACCTTGCGGAATTGACCTACCGGATCCGGCATGCGGCAAGGGATGCGTGTTCCAACGAACTGTATCGGAAACTTGCGGCGCACACATTGCGCGCGATGAAGATGAGAATTCACGACGACGGCTTTGAATACGCACAGCGTGCGGTAGCGATCCTTCTGGAAGAGAGAAACAGAGCGGTGCGCTACAAATCGGTGTATATCCGTGTGGAAGAGGAGACTGCCGGATTCTGTGCCGACGGAGGGAAGTATGTCGAAAACGATATTCGAAACGCGATCAAGCGTACCCATGCGGTTTTTTCTCCCTTTTATTGCGAGGTGATGGGGTTCGGGTCGGGCGAATCGGAAAAATGCCCTTCCAATGGCGTATTCCTCGCGTCTGTGGTACAATATATTCGCAACCATCATAATCTGACATGAAACGGAGCGAAGAACTGTATTGAACCGGGATTTTTCACAGGCGATGCTGGATTATTTGTCTGAAACTCTTTGCGTACATACGTATTCGGATTTCTCAAAAGCGATTGACCGGTGTGTGCGTTCTTTGTGGGACGGGGCTTCCGCCAGCCTTTTCCCGCAAAATGATCTGTTTGCAGAGGGAGACATGCGAACGGCGAAAGCAGAGGCGCTTCAGAGCGGATGTCCGGTACACCGGCGCATGACGACAGATCTGAACCGGGAAGAATGGGCATTTCCGGTCAAGAACGAGAACAGGATGGCGGCGGTGTTCTGCATCTATGTTCCGGCGGATACCGCGGAGAAGCGTGCGGAAGAGCTGGAGCAGGTCGGCAAGACGCTGTCCTGCTATCTGGAAAAGCAATTCGAACAATTCAACCGCGCGTATCCGCAGAGCGCGCTGACGCAGCTGGCGATGGAGGTTAAAGTCCCGCTGAGCGCAGCTCTTTCCTCCGTGCAGCTTCTGACGGAAAAACTCCGCCGCAGTTCGCATCAGTTAAATCAGGAATATCGTCCCGCACTGGAAATCGCACAGAGAAACATATACCGTTCCCTGCGCACGGCCGGCAATATTACGGATGCGGAGCGCGTGGAGGCGGGTATGATCCAGGCGCATCCGGTCTCCTGCAACGCGGCCGATTTGGCCGAGATGATCGTGGACGAACTGCGCCCGATCGCGCAGCAGAGAAAGATTGCTTTGGAACTGGAGAAGTCAGAGGGGCTTTTTCTGGCATACAGCGACACCTATCTGACAGAGAGAATCCTTCTCAGCCTGCTTTCCAATGCGTTCAATTCGGTGCCCGAGGGCACCGGAAAAATCAAAGTGATCGTGAACGAGACGAAGGACGGCGGCGTGGTGCTTTCGGTCCGGGACAACGGCAGAGGAGTCTCCGAAGGACAGCGGCCGCATATATTTGAGAAGTTCTGCCCGGCGGAACAGTCCTCCGACAAACATCTGGGGCTCGGCTTGTATCTGGCGAAGAAATTCGCCGAACTGAACCGTGCTGAGCTCGGGTTAACGAGTGCAGACGCCGGCAATACCTGCTTTGAACTCAGACTGCCGGCGGCATGGCCCGGAAGGGATGAACTCGCGCTGCACCGACCTTCGGATTTTTCAAAAAGCAATGTTGTGGTGCAATTGATCCGCATCGAATTTGCCGAATACAGTTTTCTGCTTGAAATGTGAACCGCAGATGAATTTTCCCGCTGCAAATCTTTACTTTGCAGCGGGTTTATTGTAGAATGGAGAAAAGTCGAATGAACGAGGTGCGGACATGGCAGTGAAATACAAACGTATTCTACTGAAGCTGAGCGGAGAAGCTCTTTCCGGAGACAAGGGATTCGGACTGGATGTTGACACGATCCAGCAGATTTGCGAAGGAATCAAGAAAGCGTATGACATGGGCGTCGAGATCGGCATCGTCGTCGGCGGCGGCAACTTCTGGCGCGGCCGTTCCAGCGGCGATATGGAGCGCGTCCGGGCGGATCAGATCGGAATGCTCGCGACGGTAATGAACGCGCTGGCCGTTGCAGATGCTCTTGAGCACATGGGCGTTGATGTGCGCGTCCAGACTGCACTCACGATGCAGCAGGTCGCGGAGCCGTACATCCGGAACCGCGCTACGCGCCATCTGGAAAAGGGCCGTGTCGTAATTTTTGCGTGCGGCACGGGCAACCCGTATTTTTCTACGGATACCGCTTCCGCTCTGCGTGCGGCTGAGATCGGCGCGGACATTATTTTTAAGGCGACTATGGTGGACGGCGTCTACAACAAGGACCCGAAAAAGTATCCCGATGCTGTAAAATACGACAGCCTCAGCTTTACGAACGTGCTGACGGATCAGCTTGCCGTTATGGATTCCACGGCCGCATCCATGTGCCGTGACAACCATTTGCCGATTCTTGTGTTTGATATCAAAGATCCCGATAATATTGCCCGAGCGGCCGCAGGCGAGACCATCGGTACGCTTGTGACGGAAGAATAAGGAGAGATCAAGATGAGCGAAGAGACCAAACGTTATGAGCAGAAAATGGACGGCGTCATCACCCATCTGAAAAAAGAGCATGCCTCGATCCGCGCCGGCCGTGCGAATCCGGCGCTTCTGGATAAGATCACCGTGGATTACTACGGTTCTCCCACGCCGATCAACCAGGTGGCGGCAATCGGCGTTGCCGAAGCGCGCGTGCTGACGATTTCGCCGTGGGATGCATCCCTGATGCGCGCGATTGAAAAGGCGATTCTGTCCTCCGACATCGGCATCAATCCGACCAATGACGGACGCGTCATGCGCCTTGTGTTTCCGGCCCCGACGGAGGAGCGCCGCAAGCAGCTGGTGAAAGACGCGGCCAAACTCGGTGAGGAGGCGAAAGTTGCCGTTCGTAACATCCGCCGTGAAGCGATGGACAAATTCAAGGCGATGAAGAAAAGCGGCGAACTGACCGAAGACGACCAGAAAGATCTGGAGCAGGTCATGCAGAAGACGACCGATAAGTACGTCAAGGAGATCGATTCGATCTGCGCGGCGAAGACGAAAGAGATCATGGAGATCTGACGTCTGTCCGGTACGTCTTGAGCATCACAGTAAAATACCGCGCGCGGCGGCCGCGCGCGGTATTCATTTGTAACGGGGGAGTACGCATATGGCAGAAAAAACGGATGGCTTTGCCAAGGGCCTCAGCATCGGGATTATCATGGACGGCAACGGCCGCTGGGCGAAAAAGCGCGGGCTGCCGCGAACGGCCGGGCATAAAAAAGGCGCGGAGGTGTTCCGTGATATTATCCGCTACTGCAATGAACTGGAAGTTGCCAGTGTGACTTTCTATGCCTTTTCCACGGAAAACTGGTCTCGTCCGCTGGAAGAAGTGAATGGCATTATGAAGCTGTTCGGTGAATATCTTGTTATGGCGTACGATTATCAGAAGGAAAACAACCGCGTTGTCTTTCTGGGAGACCGCACGGCACTTTCTCAGCGCCATCAGGATATGATGAATGATATTGAAGAGAAAACGAGAAACAATACCGGTACGATTCTTAATGTCGCGGTCAACTACGGCGGCCGTCAGGAGATCGTACGTGCGGCGCAGCGCTGTGCGCAGCGCGTTGCGGCCGGCGAGATCCGCCCGGAGGATATCGACGTCGCCATGATGTCGGATAACATGTATACGGCCGGACAGAAAGACCCCGATTTTATCCTGCGTCCGTCGGGTGAACACCGCCTCTCCAATTTCATGCTCTGGCAGGCTTCATATGCCGAATTCGTTGAGATGGATGTTCTGTGGCCGGACTTTACACGCGCAGATCTGGATGCGGCAATTCTTGAATTCAACACGCGCAGTCGTCGGTTCGGCGGGCTGTGAGAAAGGATCGGTATGAAGACACGTTTGATCACTTCCGCGGTTGGACTCATAGTTCTTGCTGTGGTTCTCAGTTTTTTTACAACGCCTGTTTTCAATGTTGTTCTGCTGGCAATCAGTCTGACCGCCATGCATGAAGTGTACGCTGCACTGAAACTTCAGACGCCTGCGGTATACCTCGGGGTCATACCTATGACAGTGGCAGTGTTTTTCCTGGATGTACACAGTGTGCCGTTCTGGTTGATTCTGTATGCGACAGCGGTTTTTCTGGGCGTCTGCGTGATCGTTCGGTCTCGGACGTTGTCGTTTCTGTCGGTGGGCGGGTTCATGCTGTTTTCTGCAATGATTCTCGCCTGCTTCTATTCCATGCTTTTTCTGCGCGGAGCATTTCCGCGTTCTTCTGACGCTCTTTATTTCATCGTTCTGGGCCTCGGCATTGCGTGGGGCGGAGATTCCAGCGCATACTTTGCCGGGCGTTTTTGGGGCAAGCACAAGCTCGCGCCGATCGTCAGTCCGCACAAGACAGTGGAGGGCGCCGTCGGCGGAGTGGTCGGCAGCGCGCTGATGGCGCTTCTGATCTCTGTAATCTATATGCATGTTTGGGGACAGCCGGACAGCGCGGTAATCGACCTGCAGTACTATCTGCTCGTTCTGCTGACAGGCGCCGTCGGGAGCGTTCTCGGAATTCTCGGAGATCTGACGGCCAGTGCGGTGAAGCGTCAGAATGAGATCAAGGACTACGGTACAATCTTTCCGGGGCACGGCGGCATTCTGGACCGCTTTGACAGCGTATTGTTTGTCATGCCGTTTGTAGCCCTTATGACGATGCTCCTCGTCGGAGCAGCCTGAGGTGATATGTTATGTCAAAAACGATCACGCTGCTTGGCTCGACCGGATCAATCGGAACGCAGAGTCTGGATGTGATCCGTGCGCACGGTTACAAGGTCCACGGGCTGGCTGCGAACAGCAGTGTTGACCTGCTGCTGCGCCAGACGGCGGAGTTTCAGCCGGAGACGGTCTGCGTTGTGGACGAATCAGCGGCAGAACGTTTCCGGACGCTGGTGTCCGGGCTGTCCAAGCCGCCCAAAGTCTTGTCGGGAAAAGATGGTTTGACTCAGCTCGCTGCGGAACCGGCCGACATCGTTTTGAATGCCGTCGTCGGCATTGCGGGGCTTGCCGCAACGCTGACCGCTTTGGAAAACGGCCGCGACGTTGCGCTCGCGAACAAGGAAAGCCTTGTGACGGGAGGTTATCTCGTCACCAATGCGGCGCGGAAAAACAACGTCCGCCTTCTTCCTGTGGACAGCGAGCACTCTGCGATTTTTCAGTGCCTTCAGGATGCGCACTCGGCCAAAACGCTTGAAAAAATTCTTCTGACGGCGTCCGGCGGGCCGTTCTTCGGGAAAACCCGGCAGGAGCTGGAACACGTTACAAAAGAAGATGCGCTCCGCCACCCCAACTGGAGCATGGGCGCCAAAATCACGATCGACTCCGCTTCGCTCATGAACAAAGGACTGGAGCTGATCGAAGCCGTCTGGCTCTTCGGGCTTCCGGCGGAGAAAGTTCAGGTTGTCGTGCAGCGCCAGAGCATCATCCATTCGATGGTGCAGTTTTCGGATCATTCGATCCTAGCGCAGCTCGGTGTGCCTGACATGCGCATCCCCATTCAGTATGCTCTGACATGGCCGGATCGTGCGCCGTGTCCCGCGCCGGAGCTGGATTTTACGCAGCTCAAGTCGATCACATTCGACACTGCGGACGAGGAGACGTTCCGCTGCCTTGCCGCGTGCAAGAAGGCAATCGGGAAAGGCGGCCTTGCCCCCTGTGCAGCGAACGGCGCCAATGAAGAGGCAGTCAAATTGTTCCTTCAGGACAAAATTCCGTTCCTGAAGATCGGCGAACTGGTTGAAGCGGTTGTGGACAGTGAGCCGTTCGGACAGCCGTATACACTTTCCGACGTTTACGAATGCGATGCCATGGCGCGAAGCTATGTCAACGCTCATGTGTGACCGTCGTACAATTCTCGAGGTATTATGCAGCAGCTGATTTCCAATGTGCTGCCGTTGGCGGGGACGCTCCTCGTGGCGATCCTTGTATTCGGCTTCGTCATTTTTTTCCATGAACTCGGTCATTTCCTGACGGCAAAACTCAGCGGCATCCGCGTGCTGGAATTTGCCATCGGAATGGGCCCGACACTGTTCAGCAGAGAGCGGGGCGGAACGAAATACGCCATCCGTCTGCTTCCTGTCGGCGGTTTTGTCATGATGGAAGGGGAGGACGAGGAGAGCGATTCAATGGATTCGTTCTCCCGCGCGCCGGTCGGAAGCCGCCTGCTTGTGACGGCAGCCGGTGCATTCATGAACTTTGTGCTGGGCTTTCTGGTTCTGATTGTTGTCGTCGCGATGCAGGACAGCATCACGAGCCGGACGGTCGCGGAATTCTATCCGGATGCAACGACGCAGCAATCCGGGCTGCAGGTGGGCGATACGATCATTGCGGTCAACGGGCGGCGGTGTTTTATCGCCGATGACGTCAGCTATGAATTTGCGCGCACGCAGGATGCACAGGCGGATCTGACCGTTCTAAGGGACGGCGAAAAGATTACACTGGAAGATGTTCAGTTTGACACGGCGGAACAGGACGGCACGGAATACATGATCATTGATTTCCTCGTGTATCCGATTGAGAAAACGCCGCTCAACGTTCTCCGCGAAGCGGGGAACTGGACGCTTTCCTATGCAAGGCTGGTGCTATTGAGTTTTGTCGATCTGGTCACCGGACGCGCAGCGATCAACGACCTTTCCGGCCCTGTCGGAATCGTGACGGTCATCGGGCAGGTTTCGGCCATCGGGCTCTCTCCGCTGCTGCAGCTTGTCGCCCTTCTTACGATCAACCTCGGCATCTTCAATCTTCTGCCGATCCCTGCGTTGGACGGCGGCAGATTGTTCTTCCTCATCGTCGAGGCGATCCGGCGCAAGCCGATCGACCCGAAATACGAGATTGCGGTCAACAGCGCAGGTTTTGTACTGTTGATCGGACTGATGCTCTTTGCGACGTTCAATGATATTACACGACTGATACAATAAATACGGAGGCAGAAACATGCGCAGGCAGACAAAAGTTGTTCGGATCGGTTCCATTTCCATCGGCGGAGACAATCCGGTTGCCGTTCAGAGCATGCTGAACGTTCCCATTGCCGATGTGGCGGGGAACGTAGCCCAGGCACGCCGTCTCGAAGCGGAGGGCTGCCAGATCGTCCGCGTGACCGTGCCGACACCGGCCGATGCGGTGGTTGTCCGCGCGCTGAAAGACGCTGTGTCGATGCCGATCGTCGCGGACATTCATTTCGATTACAAGGCCGCGCTGGCCTGTGTGGATGCGGGTGTCGACAAGATCCGCATCAATCCGGGCAACATCGGCAGTGATGAGCGCGTGCGCGAAGTGGCACGTGCGTGCCGTGACAACGGCATTCCCATCCGCATCGGAGTCAACGGCGGAAGTCTGGAAAAAGACATTCTGGCGAAGTACGGGGCTGTGACGCCCGAGGCGCTGGTTGAAAGCGCAATGTATCACGTTGCTCTGTTGGAAAAGCACGATTTTGACGACATTGTCATCTCGATCAAGTCGTCCAATGTGCCGATCGTCATGGCGGCCTACCGTCTCCTGAGCGAGAAATGCCCGTATCCGCTGCACGTCGGTGTAACGGAAGCCGGAACTTACCGCATGGGCCTGATCAAATCCGCGATGGGCATCGGCGGGCTTTTGATGGAGGGAATCGGCGACACGATCCGCGTGTCCCTGACGGACGCCCCCGAAAAGGAAGTGCGCGCCGGCTTTGATATTCTGCGCGCGGCGGGTCACCATGTCCCGGGCCCCGAAGTCGTCAGCTGCCCCACCTGCGGACGGACGAACATCAACGTGGCGCAGATCGCAACGGAGGTGGAAGAGCGGCTCCGCGGCTGCAACAAATCCATCAAAGTGGCGGTCATGGGCTGTATCGTCAACGGCCCGGGCGAAGCCAAGGGCGCCGATATCGGAATTGCGGGAGGAAAGGACTGCGCGATGCTCTTTGTCCGCGGGGAGCAAAAGCGCATGCTGCGCGGCGATATCGTCGGGCAGCTCTGCGATGAAATTGAAAAACTGGTGCTTTGATTCATGAAACCTCTTGTTACTCAACTATGGCCGCAATTCACGGCGGATGAAGAATTTACGCGCTGCTTTCAGGGCGTCATTGTGGATCACGTGAAAGCAAACCGCGAGCAGAAAAAAATTACGATTGCATGTACGAGCGCTGCGCCTATTTCTCTGGAAATGGCGCAGCGTCTTTCCGCGTCTTTGCAGCAAACGCTTTTTATGGGGTATACGGTCCGCCTCCGCGGCAGTTTTTCCTACGAGTATCTCACGCCGCAGGCATTTCTGGAGATTGCGGAAGAACTGAAAGAAGAAGGGCTTCCTGTCAATGGATTCCTCAACGGAGCGGTTGTTCAGATTGACGGGCAGAATATTTCCGTCTGTGTAAAAAACGGAGCGACCCTGCTGACACAGATCGGGTTCTGTGACCGCATGGCCGACGCCGTTGCGCAGCGCACGGGCATCCGTCCTCAGGTCTCGCTGTCCTGCGACACCGTGATTTCCGTGGAAGAACTGGAGGCGACCGTGGCGCGCAAAGCACCGCCCAAGCAGTTCAAGTCGAAACCGGACGGCCCTGTCCTGAAAGTCAAGGGTCTCAACCTGACGGACGAACCCGCCAAGCTGATCACCGGCAAATCGTTTGCTCCGACGGAAGTGCTCACACTGCGGGATCTGGAGGAGACGTCCGGTAAGGTCACGGTCTGGGGCGATGTGTTTGCCAAAGAAGTCAAAAACGGCCGCCAGGTCAATATCTACACGATTTCCATCACGGACTACACCAGCTCTGTCAATCTGAAAATCATGCTCCACGAGGGCGAAAAAGGCGACAAATGGGACAGCCTGAAAAACGGCGATACGCTGATCGTGCGCGGTCAGTATATGGATGACCAGTATGCACGCGAATTTGTTCTGCGTCCGTACGACGTGATGAAGGTGGTCCGGAAGCCTCGTGAGGACACGGCAGAAGAAAAGCGCGTGGAGCTTCATATGCACACGAAGCTCTCCAGCATGGACGGCTTCTGCGATCCCGGCGCCGCCGTGCGCATGGCGCATCGCATGGGGCATCGTGCGGTGGCCGTTACCGATCACGGCGTTGTGCAGGGATACCCGGAAGCGATGCTCGCCGCGGATGACATCCACCGGAAGGACCCGGACTTCAAACTCATCTACGGCTGTGAGGCGTATTTTGTCGACGACATGCTTCCGGTCGTGTATGAGAACGGAAAGGGCGAGTTGTCGCAGTCGTTTGTCGTATTTGATATTGAGACCACGGGCCTTTCTCCTTCGGAAGACCGCATCACCGAGATCGGCGCGGTCGTTGTGGAAAACGGCGAGATCGGCGAAAAGTACAACGCGTTTGCCAATCCGGGAATGCACATTTCCGAGAAGATCACGAAGCTGACCGGCATCACGGACGAAATGGTCGCGGATGCGCCGGGACAGGAAGAGGCGGTGCGCGAATTCCTGAAATTCGTGAACGGCAGACCGCTTGTCGCACACAACGCTCATGGCTTTGATATCCGTTTCATCCGGAAGGCGGCCGAGCGGTATCACCTCGATTTCGACTGCCCCTATCTCGATACGCTCCCGCTCGGACAGGCGCTTTACCACGGTCTGCGCAACTATAAGCTGGATACCATCGGCAAGTATCTCGAGATTCCGCCGTTCAATCATCATCGCGCGTGCGATGATGCCCTGGCACTCGCGCAGATTTTCGTGAAGATGCTGGAAGATCTCTCCATGCGCGGCGTGAAGCGCCTCGAGGACGTCAACACCGGCCTTGGCGGCGCGCGTGAGCTTGCCAAAAAGAATTTCCATCTCATTATTCTGGTGCGCAACAACACCGGACTGAAAAACCTGTACAAGATCATTTCCGAAGCGCACATGCAGTATTTCTTCAAAGTGCCGCGTGTGCCCCGGAGCCTTCTGAACAAGTACAGGGAGGGGCTCATCATCGGCTCGGCGTGCGAAGCGGGGGAGCTGTACCGCGCGATTGTGGATGGACGGAGTTTTGACGAACTCTGCAAAATTGCCGAATACTACGATTATCTGGAAGTGCAGCCGCTCGGGAACAACGAGTATATGCTGCGCGAGGGGATCGTCGACAGCATCGACAAAATAAAGGAATTCAACAAAACGGTGCTCAAGCTGGGCGACCGTCTGCACAAACCCGTCGTGGCGACGGGCGACGTTCACTTCCTCGAACCGGAGGACGCTGTCTACCGCGCGGTGCTGCAGGCGGGCAACGGCTTTTCGGACGCGGACAATCAGGCGCCGCTGTTCTTCCGCACGACGGACGACATGCTCAAGCAGTTTGATTATCTGCCCCCGGCCAAAGCGCGTGAGATCGTCATCGAAAACCCGAATCGCATTGCCGACATGATCGACCCGGACGTCCGAGCGATTCCCAAGGGACTGTATACTCCGACCATTGCCGGCGCCGATGACTCTCTGCGCGAGGATACGCTGCGCAATGCGCGCAACCGCTACGGTTCGCCTCTGCCGGAGATCGTGGATAAGCGGCTTGCGCGTGAGCTGGACTCCATCATCAAACACGGTTTCGCCGTTCTGTACGTCATCGCACAGAAGCTCGTGCTCAAGAGCGAAGAGTACGGCTACCTCGTCGGTTCGCGTGGATCGGTCGGCTCCTCGGCTGTGGCGCATTTCTCCGGCATTTCAGAAGTGAACAGTCTGCAGCCGCACTATCTGTGTCCGCAATGCCACTGGAGCGAGTTTTATGACGACGGTTCCGTGGTTGACGGGTTCGACCTTCCTGACCGTATCTGTCCCGTGTGCGGCGCCAAGTGTGTGGTGGACGGGCACGACATCCCGTTCGAGACGTTTCTCGGCTTCGACGGCGACAAGGAACCGGATATCGACCTGAACTTCTCCGGTGAGGTGCAGTCGCGCATTCACCGGTACACGGAGGATCTGTTCGGCAAGGATCACGTGTTCAAGGCGGGCACGATCTCCGGTCTGCAGGACAAGACGGCTTACGGCTATGTGAAGAAATACCTTGAAGAGCGCGGCCGGATCGTCGGACGCGCAGAGGAGAACCGTCTGGTGCAGGGATGTGTGGGCGTCAAGCGCACGACCGGACAGCACCCTGGCGGCATGGTCGTTGTGCCGTCCAATTACGAAGTCAACGATTTCTGTCCGATCCAGCATCCGGCCGACGATAAGGAAAAGGGCCTGATCACCACTCACTTCGAGTTCAAATATCTGCATGATACAATTCTGAAGCTCGACGAACTCGGACACGATGTTCCGACGATGTACAAGTATCTCGAGGACATGACGGGCATCAAGATGGACTCCGTGCCGATGAACGATCAGCACGTCATCTCGCTGCTCGTTTCCACCGAGGCGCTCGGCGTGAAACCGGAGCAGATCGACAGCCTGACGGGTACGTTCGGAATCCCGGAACTCGGAACAAACTTCGTGCGCGGAATGCTCATCGAAGCCCAGCCCAAGAGCTTCGGTGACCTGATCCAGATTTCCGGCCTGTCCCACGGCACGGACGTTTGGAACGGCAACGCACAGGATCTGATCAAGGAAGGAACGTGCACGATTTCAAACGTCATCGGTACGCGTGACAGCATCATGACGACGCTCCTTCACAAGGGCGTCGAGCCGAAAATGGCGTTCAACGTCATGGAGCTGACGCGTAAAGGCAAGGTGGCAAAGGCCGGTTTCCCGGACGGCGTCGAAGAGGCGCTGCGCGCCCACGGCGTGGAGGACTGGTATCTGGACAGCTGCCGGAAGATCAAGTACATGTTCCCGAAGGCGCACGCCGTTGCGTACCTGATCGCTGCCATCCGGCTGATGTGGTTCAAGGTCTATCATCCGCTCGCGTTCTATGCCACGTTCTTCACCGTGCGCGGCGAAGACATCGACTACGAGGCTGCCACGCAGGGAATCACCGTAGCGCAGAAGCATATGCGCGATATCAAATCGCGCCCGCGCGAGGAAAAGACTGCCAAGGACGACGATATGCTGGCATCGCTGCAGATCGTCAATGAGATGCTGCAGCGCGGCTATGAGTTTCTGCCGGTCCGAATCGGCAAGAGCCGGGCCAAGCTGTATGTGATCGAGGACGGCAAGATCCGGCTTCCGTTCATGGCGCTGAAAGGCCTCGGTGAGTCTGTTGCGGCAGCGCTCGAGGAGAGCACGATCAACGGTCAGGAGTACCTGTCTGCGGAAGAATTGCAGTCCGCCTGCGGTGCGTCGTCCACGATCATGGATATGCTGTATGACATCGGCGCTCTGGGCGATATGCCGAAAACAAGTCAGGTTTCGTTCTTCTGAAAAAGCTGAAAAGCCCCGCATCCCGATATTTTGGGGATGCGGGGCTTTCCGCGTGATTTTCTTAAAGCGAGTCAAACAGGCGCTCGATCTCCGGCTCTGCCAGTTCAATGACGCGTCCGGAGAGGTAGTGCAGCGTGCTGGTCTGCGGGATCTGTCCGAACGTCACGCGCTGGGCGCAGAGAGCCTGTGTGCGCAGCCCGGCACGTTCGTTCATCTTCCGGCTTCCGTATTTCACGTCGCCCAGCACGGGTGCGCCGAGAAAAGCGAGATGTGAGCGGATCTGGTGCGTCCGCCCGGTGATGAGGCCGATGCGGCACAATGCGTACGGGCCTTTTGTCTTCAAGGGCGTGACGTCCGTGATGATCTCCTTGTACCCGTCGGCGGGGGCTTTCTGGACGCGCACGCGGTTGCCGGATTCAAAGTGACGCAGCCAGGCGGTGTGACGGCCGCGCGGCGGGATTCCCGCCGTGATGCACAGGTATTCTTTTTTGAGAAGGTCGTCCCGGATAATGGCGTTCATGTCCCGCAGGGAAGCGTAGTTCTTTGCGGCGAGGACGAGTCCTTCCGTTCCGCGGTCGAGCCGGTTGCACACGGCGGGGGCGAAGGTCTTCTCTTCATCGGGGTTGTATTCGCCGCGCTCTGCACAGTGATCGCGGAAGAGGTCGACGAGGCTCACGTCGCCCGTCGCGTCCGAATGACACAGGAGATGTGCCGGTTTGTACAGTGCAGCGAGATTTTCGTCCTCCCAGATCACGCGAAGCGGGAAGCGCTTTTTCTGCGCCTCATGCTTCGGGACTTTGGCGGAAGCGGGTTTGGCGGCAAAAAATTCATCGTTGATATAGAGCTGGACAACGTCACCTTTCTGCAGGCGCGCGTCGGCTTTGGCGTGCTTGCCGTTGACGCGGACGCGTTTGTTGCGGAAGCTTTTGTACAGCAGGGACTGCGGCATCCCGCTCGTGACGTTTTCAACAAAACGTGACAGGCGCATACCGTCTTCGTTTTTTCCGGCGGTGAATTCTTTCATGATCGTTCGAAGCCCTTTTCTTTCGGAATGTTTTTCGATATAATAATACAGTTAACGACGTGATCTTGCAAGGGCGAACCGTGCAGCGGGGAAGGAGAATCGTTTATGAATGAACATGAGCGTCATCGTCAGCGCGTGTACAAGCGCTTTCTGCGCGAAGGCCTCGCCGGATTTGAAGAACACAACGCGATGGAGTTTCTTCTGTTCCTCGCCCATGTGCGCGGTGACACGAACGAGATCGCGCATGCGGTGATCGACCGGTTCGGAAGCCTGTCGCGCGCGCTCGATGCGCCGTACGAAGACCTGATCACCGTCAAGGGCATCGGTCCCACCAGCGCCGTTGTCCTGAAGTTCATCCCACAGATGTGCGCTTATTATCTCGAGAACAAGACGAAGAAGAACGAGAAGCTCAATTCCAGTGAGCGCATGGCGGATTATCTCCGCCCGAAATTCTTCGGCAAGACTACGGAAGAATTCTACATGGTGGCACTGGACGAAAAGAGCAACATTCTCCGCTGCGTTCAGATTTCAGCCGGGACGGGCAATGCCACTTCCGTGGCTGCATCCAAAATTGTCGCCGAAGCAGTCAAGGCGGAAGCGGCTGCGGTCGTTCTCGCGCACAATCATCCGCGCGGGAGCGCCATGCCGTCCGCGAGCGATCTGTGCGCCACGCGGGCGGTGATGAACGCGCTCGAAACCGTCGGCGTCACGCTTCTGGATCATCTCATTTTTACCGAGACGGAATACCTCTCGTTTGCCGACAGCATCTATCTGCAGCGCATCCGCGACGGTCTGCCGGGCGCGCAGCGCTGACGCTTCAAACATGACAGACTGTTGTCGCGCTTTTGTGATATAATATCATTTCATGGAAACACTGTATGCAAGGGGACTGGGAGGAATTGCATGGATCAGTTTCATCTTCACGCGCCGTTTCAGCCGACCGGCGATCAGCCGGAAGCCATTGCCGAACTGACGAAAGGCCTTCTGGACGGAGATAAATATCAGTCGCTGCTCGGCGTGACCGGATCGGGCAAGACGTTCACGATGGCGAACATCATCGCCAACGTCAACCGTCCCACGCTGGTGCTGGCGCACAACAAGACGCTTGCGGCACAGCTCTGCACGGAGTTCAAGGAGTTCTTCCCGGAGAACGCGGTGGAGTATTTTGTGTCGTATTACGATTACTACCAACCCGAGGCATACATCCCGTCGACGGATACCTACATTGAAAAGGACAGCGCGATCAACGATGAGATTGACCGCCTGCGCCATTCCGCGACGGCGGCGCTTTCCGAGCGGCGCGACGTGATCATCGTGGCGAGCGTCTCATGCATCTATTCGCTCGGTGACCCGATCGACTACCGGAGCATGGTCATCAGTCTGCGCCCCGGCATGCAGATGAGCCGCGAAGAGCTGATGCGACGGCTCGTCGATCTGCAGTATGAGCGGAACGACGTGAATTTTGTGCGCAACAAGTTCCGCGTGCGCGGCGACATCGTGGAGATCAACCTCGCCTACATGAGCGACACCGCCATCCGTGTGGAGTTTTTCGGAGACGAAATCGACCGCATCAGCGAAGTGGCGGCGCTCACCGGAGAACGCAAGAACGTGGTGCGCCATGTCGCGATTTTCCCCGCGAGCCACTACATTGTTTCCGCCGATAAAAAGACGGCCGCTCTGCGCAAGATCCGCGAAGAGATGGACGGGCAGGTGGAGAAGTTCCGAAACGAAGGAAAGCTGATCGAAGCGCAGCGCATTGCACAGCGCACAAATTACGACATCGAGATGCTGCAGGAAGTCGGCATGTGCAAGGGAATCGAAAACTACTCCGCCGTGCTTTCCGGACGCGCGCCGGGCTCAATGCCCACAACACTTCTGGATTATTTCCCGGATGACTGGCTTCTGTTTGTCGATGAGAGCCACGTCATGCTGCCGCAGCTGCGCGCCATGTACGGCGGCGACCGCGCACGCAAGGAAACGCTTGTGGACTATGGGTTCCGCCTGCCGTCCGCGTTCGACAACCGTCCTCTGCGCTTTGAGGAATTCGAGCAGCACCTGAACCAAGTGATTTTCGTCTCCGCGACGCCCGGCGACTACGAGCGCGAGCACTCCACGCAGATCGTGGAGCAGGTCATCCGCCCGACCGGTCTGCTCGACCCGCAGATCATCGTGAAGCCCGTGGAAGGGCAGATCGAAGACCTTCTGAGCGAGATCAATCTCCGCACGCAGAAAAACGAGCGCGTGCTTGTGACAACGCTGACAAAGAAAATGGCCGAGGATCTGACGGACTTCCTTCAGGAGCACGGCGTGAAGGTCAAGTATATGCACCACGAAGTTGACACCTTTGAGCGCGTGGAACTGATGCGCGATCTGCGCAAGGGCGAGATCGACGTGATCGTGGGCATCAACCTGCTGCGTGAGGGCCTCGACCTCCCGGAGGTGTCGCTTGTCGCCATTCTGGACGCCGACCGCGAAGGCTTTCTGCGCAGCGAGACGAGCCTGATCCAGACGATCGGGCGCGCCGCGCGAAATGCTGAGGGCGTTGTCATCATGTACGCCGATACCGTGACGCCGTCCATGGAGCGCGCCATTTATGAGACGGAGCGCCGCCGCGGCATCCAGCAGGCGTACAACGAGGCCCACGGCATCACTCCGAAGACGATTGTAAAAGAGCTCCGTGAAAACGGAGTTCTGGAAATTTCGCGCAAGGACGACGGCGACAAGCCGGACAAGCGTCTGAGCCGCGTCGAGTGCGAACGAAAGATCGCGGAACTGACGCGCGAGATGAAAGAAGCCGCGAAAATTCTGGAATTCGAGCATGCGGCGTTCCTGCGTGACCGCATTGAAAAGCTTCGCAAGCAAGCGGAAAGGAAAACCAAACTGTGAGCAACGATAAAATCATCATCAAAGGCGCCCGCGAGCACAACCTGAAAAATATCAGTCTGGAACTGCCGCGGAACAAGCTGATCGTCATGACGGGCCTGTCCGGTTCGGGCAAGTCCAGTCTGGCATTTGATACCATTTATGCCGACGGCCAGCGCCGCTACGTGGAGAGCCTCTCCAGCTACGCCCGGATGTTCCTCGGCCAGATGGAAAAACCGGACGTCGACGACATTCAGGGCTTGTCTCCGGCCATCTCCATCGACCAGAAGACCACGTCGCGCAACCCGCGCTCGACGGTCGGCACCGTGACGGAGATTTACGACTACCTGCGTCTTCTGTACGCCAATATCGGCATCCCGCACTGCCCGATCTGCGGACGGCCCATCGCCCAGCAGAGCGTGGACCAGATGGTCGACGAGGTCCTGAAGCTGCCAGAGGATACGCGCTTTCAGGTGCTTGCGCCGGTTGTGCGCGGCCGCAAGGGCACGCAGCAGAAAGAACTGGAGGCAGCGCGCCGCGGCGGATTTGCGCGTGTGCGCGTCGACGGAAACGTCTACGACCTCGAGGAAAACATCGAGCTTGAAAAAAACAAGAAGCACACGGTGGAGATCGTTGTGGACCGTCTTGTGATCCGCGACGATGTGGCCACGCGCCTGGCGGATTCCATCGAGACGGCCATCGGCCTGACAGGCGGCCTTGTCGGGATCGACGTGATCGGCGGCGAGGAGATGCTCTTCAGTCAGAGCTACGCCTGCCCGGATCACGGCGCGGTCATCGCCGAGCTCTCTTCCCGCATGTTCTCGTTCAACAATCCGTTCGGCGCCTGCGAGAAGTGCACGGGTCTCGGCACGTTCATGCGCGTTGACCCGGATCTCATTCTGCCGAACAAATCGCTCTCCATCCGGGAGGGCGCCATCAAGGCGAGCGGATGGTATTATGCCGAGGGTTCCGTCAGCGAGATGTACTACAAAGGGCTTGGCAAGCGCTATGGCTTTACACTCGATACGAAGATCTGCGACATGAGCGAGGAGGCCGTTCACGCTATTTTGTACGGCACAAACGGCGAAAAACTCGATCTGATGCGCGAGACCGATCGCGGCATGGGGCACTATACGACGGACTTCGAAGGTCTCGTCAACAATCTGGAGCGCCGCTTCCGGGAGACCAGCTCCGAATGGATGAAAGAGGAAATCCAGAATGTGATGACGGGCGTTGACTGCCCGGACTGCCACGGCAACCGCCTCAAACCGGCCGTGCTGGCCGTCACGGTGGGCGGCATCAACATCAGCCAGTTCACGCAGATGAGCGTGCGTGAGGAGCTGGAGTTTCTGAACGGCCTGGAGCTGAGCGAGCGCGAGCACAAGATTGCCGACCTCGTGCTGAAAGAGATCCGCGAGCGGCTCGGTTTTCTGCAGAGCGTGGGTCTTGATTATCTGACGCTCGCCCGCAGCGCATCTACGCTCTCAGGAGGTGAGAGCCAGCGCATCCGTCTGGCGACGCAGATCGGTTCGGCGCTGATGGGCGTTCTGTATGTGCTTGATGAGCCGAGCATCGGTCTGCATCAGCGCGACAATGCGAAGCTGATCGCGACGCTGCAGCATCTGCGCGATATCGGCAACACACTGATCGTGGTGGAACACGACGAGGATACCATGCGCGCGGCGGACTGGATCGTGGACATCGGCCCGGGCGCCGGAGTGCACGGCGGCGAGGTAGTCGCGGAGGGAACGGTCGACGATATCTGCGCGGCTCCGCGCAGCATTACGGGCGCGTACCTCTCCGGGCGCAAGAAGATCGAGGTTCCGGCCAAACGCCGGGAGGGAAACGGCAAATACCTTGAGATCATCGGCGCCACGCAGAACAATCTGAAGAACATCAACGTGAAAATTCCGCTTGGGGTCATGACGTGCGTGACGGGAATCTCCGGTTCGGGTAAGTCGTCGCTCGTCAATGAGATTCTCTACAAGCGTCTCTCGGCAGATCTCAACGGCGCGCGCATCAAGCCGGGCCGTCACAAGGAGATGCGCGGTCTTGAGTGGGTGGACAAGGTTATCGGCATCGACCAGTCGCCGATCGGCCGCACGCCGCGCTCCAATCCGGCGACCTATACGGGCGTGTTCACGGATATCCGCAATCTGTTTGCGCAGACGCAGGACGCCAAGACGCGCGGCTACAATTCCGGCCGGTTCTCGTTCAACGTCAAGGGCGGCCGCTGCGAGGCGTGCGAGGGCGACGGCATCATCAAGATCGAGATGCATTTCCTTCCTGATATTTACGTCCCCTGCGAAGTGTGCAAGGGCGCGCGGTACAACCGTGAGACGCTGGAAGTGCGCTACAAGGACAAGAACATCAGCGACGTGCTGAATATGACGGTGGAAGAGGCGTGTTCGTTCTTTGAAAATATCCCGCGTATTTACCGCAAGCTCAAGACGCTGTATGATGTCGGTCTCGGGTATATCAAACTCGGACAGAGTGCCACGACCCTTTCGGGCGGCGAGGCGCAGCGTGTGAAACTGGCGTTGGAACTCGCGAAGCGGGAGACAGGGCAGACGGTGTATATTCTGGACGAGCCGACGACGGGTCTGCACGTGGCGGACGTGCACCGCCTTGTGAACGTTCTCGATAAACTCGTGGATGCGGGCAATACGGTCATCATCATCGAGCACAATCTCGACATCATCAAGCGTGCCGACCACATCATCGATCTCGGCCCCGAGGGCGGTAGCGCCGGCGGTGAGATCGTGGCGCAGGGCACGCCGGAAGAAGTGGCGCAGTGCGAAGCGTCCTTTACGGGGCAGTATCTTCGGCCGCTGCTCAATCTGTAACAATCAGGCGCGGGAATTGCGTGCGGTTCCCGTGCCTTTTTCTTGTAAATCGACGCCGGATGTGATATAGTATACTAATCTGGTATGTTAGGTAATTATGCCTTTTTGCATTGAGGTGAAAGAATGGATTTTATCCAGTTTGAACGCAACGAAGCTGCGGCGCGGGAGATCGAACATCATTACGGCCGTGCACCGCGGCTGTTCCTGCACTCGTACGGATGCCAGCAGAACGTCAACGACGGGGAGAAAATCCGAGGTGTTTTGCAGGACATCGGATTCGTTTCCTGCTCATCGCCCGAGGATGCCGACCTTGTGGTATTCAACACCTGCGCGATCCGGGAACATGCGGAAGACCGCGTGTTCGGCAACATTGGTGCGCTGAAACCCATCAAGGAGCAGAACCCCGGCCTGATGATCGCCGTGTGCGGATGCATGACGCAGCAGGAGACGATCGTCGAGAAATTCCGCAAGAGCTATCCTTACGTCGACATTGTCCTCGGGACGAACGCCATCGACGAATTCCCGCAGAAGATTCTCGAAAAGCTCGGACGCAAAAAGAGGATTCTGACTTCGCCCGTCGAGCGCACGGATATCGTGGAGGGCATGCCGGTCGCGCGCGGCTGTACATTCCGCGCGTGGCTGCCGATCATGTACGGATGCGATAATTTCTGCTCGTACTGTATTGTCCCGTATGTGCGCGGGCGCGAGAGAAGCCGCAGAAGTGCGGATATCCTTGCTGAGTTCAAAAGTCTGATCGATCAGGGCTATAAGGACATCACGCTGCTCGGCCAGAACGTCAATTCCTACGGAAAAGGGCTGGACGAAGGTCTGGATTTCTCCGACCTCCTCGCCATGCTCGATAAAGTGGAGGGTGACTACCGCATCCGCTTTATGACGAGCCATCCGAAGGATGCGACGCACAAGCTGATCGACACGATCGCCGCGTCGCATCACATCTGCCACCATCTGCACCTTCCGGTGCAGTCCGGTTCGGATGAAGTCCTCCGGCGGATGAACCGCAACTACACGGCGGAGAAATATCTCGACCTGATTCGTTATGCGAAGGAAAAAATCCCCGATCTGACGTTTTCGAGCGACATCATCGTTGGGTTCCCGGATGAGACGGAAGAGCAGTTCGAACAGACGCTGGAACTTGTGCGGACCGTTCGCTATGCGCAGCTCTTCACGTTTATCTATTCGAAGCGGACAGGTACAAGAGCCGCCGAGATGCCCGACCACGTGACGCACAAGGAAAAGACCGACCGCATGGCAAGACTTCTTGCCGTGCAGGACGAGATCACGCAGGAAATTTATTCGGCATATGCCGGAAAGTGTGTCCGCGTTCTTGTGGAAGGTCCCGGGCGTGAGGACGGCGTCATGACGGGACGCCTTGACAACAATATGGTCGTTGAATTCCCCTGCACGGACGCTTCGCTCACCGGCATGTTTGAACTGGTCGATGTGCTGGATGCAAAGGGCGCCGTGCTGAAAGGTAATCTTGTTTAAACTATAAAAACATAAACAGAAAAGGAGAGTGCCACTCATGGCAAAAGACGCGATCACGATGTTTAAGGAGGCTGCCGCGCAGCTTCAGAAGGAAATGGAATATGTTGCCCTGATGGAGACGCAGAAGCGCAACGACGAAGATGAGGCTCTGCAGGATCTCATCGGCGACTTCAATCTTGCCCGCATCGATCTGAACAGCGAGCTGTCCAAGACGGAAGGCAAGGATCAGGAGAAGATCAATGCGCTGAACGAGAAAGTCACCAAACTGTACGGCGACATCATGCAGAACGAAAGCATGCAGGCCTACAACGAGGCCAAAACGGATTTCGAAGCGGTGATTGAATACATCAACGCGATCATCGGAACGGCGGTCAACGGCGGAGACCCGATGACGGTGGAAAAGCCCGTCGGCGGATGCACCGGCAGCTGTGCCTCCTGCGGCGGATGCCACTGAGCCAATAAATTCTGAAAGACAAGGCAGGGAATCACAATGGCGTTGTCGCCGATGATGCAGCAGTACACCGAAATGAAAAAACAGCATCCGGACAAGATTCTGTTTTTCCGTCTCGGAGATTTCTATGAAATGTTTTTTGACGACGCCATCCTCGCGTCCAAAGAACTCGAGCTCACGCTCACGGGGCGTGACTGCGGGGAGAAGGAACGCGCGCCGATGTGCGGCGTGCCGTTCCATTCCTATGAGACGTACGTGGCGCGGCTGATTGAAAAAGGGTACAAAGTTGCCATCTGTGAGCAGATGGAAGATCCCGCCACCGCCAAAGGCCTTGTCAAACGCGATATCATCCGCGTTGTCACTCCCGGCACGGTCATTGAGCAGAGCATGCTGCAGGATGACAAGAACAACTACATTGCATCCATTTACTGCACCGGAAAAGAAGCGGGTATCTGCTTTGCCGATATTTCGACGGGAACCGCTCATGCAACGCGCCTGACGGGCGACGATCTGGAAACAGAGATCATCTCCGAATTGTGCCGCTATTCGCCCAGCGAAATTCTGATGAACGAAGAATTGCTGCGCCTGTGCCGTGTGACGGATTACATCAAGCGTCAGCTCGGGTGTGCGGTAGAGCTGCTGGACAAGACGGACTGTGAAGAGTCGTTCTGTCTGGAACAGGTGGAGCGTCAGTTCGGCGAGTCCTGGGAGGAAAAGACCGGGATCTCCCGGACAAATCCCGCGTTCCGCGCGCTCGGCACACTGCTGGAATACATCTGCCGCACGCAGATCCACGGCGTAGAGCGGCTTCGCACGGTGCACTACTATGCTGAGGCACAGTATATGCAGCTTTCTCCGGTCACGCGCGCCAATCTGGAATTGACGCAGACCATGCGCGGCCGCGAGAAGAAGGGGACGCTCCTCTGGGTGCTTGACAAAACTCAGACGGCAATGGGCAAGCGTCTGCTGCGCTCGTGGCTCGAACAGCCGCTTGTCAGTGTGAGTGCGATCAATGCCCGGCTCGATGCGGTGGAAGAACTGTATTCCGACAGCGTTTCGCGCGCCGATATTGCTTCGGAGCTCTCGCAGGTGTTCGACATGGAGCGGCTCATGTCCCGTATCGTGTACGGGTCTGCGACGCCGCGCGAAGTGTATTCTCTCGCGTCGACCTGCAGCCATCTCCCTCAGATTTTGAAACTCCTTGAACCGTTCCGGACGGAGCTGCTCACGGCGCTGCGGACGGAGATTGATCCGCTCGAAGACGTGCGGGATTCGATTTTCGCCCTGATCGACGAGAATGCGCCGGTCACATTCAAGGACGGCGGCGTGATCCGGGAGGGCGCGAACGCGGAAGTGGACGAGCTCCGCGGCATCATGCACGGCGGAAAAGACTATCTCGCCTCCCTTGAGGCGAAGATGAAGGAAGAGACGGGCATCCGCACGCTGAAGGTCGGATTCAACCGCGTCTTCGGCTATTACATTGAGGTAAGCCGTTCGTTTACGGATCAGGTTCCCGCGAACTTTGTCCGTAAGCAGACGCTCGCCAATGCGGAGCGCTACATCACGCCCGAGCTGAAAGAACTGGAAAACAAGATTCTCGGGGCGGGGGAACGGCTTGCGTCGCTGGAGCGCACGCTGTTCGACGATTTGCTCCGCTCGGTCTCCGCGCAGATCGAACGCATTCAGCATACGGCTTCCGGCGTGGCGCGGCTGGATGTTCTGGCAGCTCTTGCGGAGGTGGCTGTGCGCAACCAGTACGTCAAGCCGGACGTCCATGAAGGCGACGCGCTGATTATTCGCGAAGGCCGCCATCCGGTCATCGAGCAGATGCTCACCGGAGCGCCGTTTGTGCCGAACGATACAACGCTCGACTGCGCCGACAACCGTATGCTCATCATCACAGGCCCGAACATGGCCGGCAAGTCTACATACATGAGGCAGACGGCTCTCATTGCCCTGATGGCTCAGATCGGCAGCTTTGTCCCGGCCAGACAGTGCAGCATGGGCGTTGTAGATGCGATCTTCACGCGCGTCGGCGCATCCGATGACCTGGCCGCGGGTCAATCGACTTTCATGGTCGAGATGACGGAGGTCGCGCAGATTTTGCAGTATGCCACGCCGAAAAGCCTCGTGATTCTCGACGAGATCGGGCGCGGCACGTCCACGTTCGACGGAATGAGCATTGCGCGCGCCGTTGTGGAGCACATGGCGGACAAGGAATCGCACATGGGCTGCAAAACGATGTTTGCAACGCATTATCATGAACTGACCGAACTCGAGAACATCATGGACGGCGTAAAGAACTACAACATCGCCGTCAAAAAACGCGGAGACGATGTTACGTTCCTGCGGCGCATTGTGCGCGGGCCGGCGGACGACAGCTACGGCATTGAAGTTGCAAAACTGGCAGGACTGCCGGACTGCGTGACGAAGCGCGCAAAAGAAGTTCTGGCGATGCTGGAGGCGACTGCGCCCGAAGCGGACCGCGTGCGTCAGCTTGGCTTTGAAGAGTTCACAGCGCCGCATCAGGAGGAACGTGCAGTTCCGTGCAAGGCGCTGCAGAAGCTGCGCGATACCGACGTCGAGACGCTGACGCCGCTTGAGGCGCTCAACTTCCTGTATCAGCTCAAACAGGAATTGCAGGACGAGACGCAGAAATAAACGAAGGAGACACAGATGGCTGTCATTCATGTTCTGGACAAGCACACAGCGGAACTCATTGCCGCGGGAGAGGTCGTGGAACGCCCTTCCTCCGTGGTGAAGGAGCTGTGCGAAAATGCGGTCGATGCCGGGGCAACGAACATTTGCGTGGAGATTGAGCGTGGAGGAATTTCGCTCATCCGTGTTTCGGACAACGGAAGCGGAATCGACGCCGAATACATTCCGACCGCCTTTATCCGCCACGCGACCAGTAAAATCCGGACAGCCTCTGACCTTGATTCCATTGAGACGCTCGGATTCCGCGGCGAGGCGCTCGCGAGCATTGCGAGTGTTGCCCGCGTCGAGCTTCTGACGAAAACGGAAGTGGATGAGTTCGCCTGTCTGTACCGCATCGAGGGCGGCCAGGAGCGGGATGTGGAGGCTGCGGCCCGCGGTGTCGGAACAACGATCACCGTGCGGGATTTGTTCTACAACACACCTGCGCGGATGAAATTTCTGAAAAAGGACACGAGTGAAGGCAACTATGTCAGCGAGGTCGTTCTGCGGATGGCACTTTCCCACCCGGAGGTTTCGTTCCGCTTCCTGCGCGACCGCAAGCAGCAGTTCCAGACCCCGGGCGACGGCAGCGTGCGCGGCGCGGCGTATGCGGTGCTCGGACGTGAATTTGCGCACGATCTAACGGAAGTGGATTTTGACGACGGAACGTACCGCGTCAGCGGACTTGTCACGCCACCGCGCATTTCCCGGGCTTCGCGCTCCATGCAGTTTTTCTTCATCAACGGCCGCTTCGTCAAAAACCGGACGATGATGGCGGCTCTCGAGGCTGCATATAAGGGTGCGATGATGCAGGGAAAATTCCCCGGCTGCGTTCTGTTTCTGTCGATGCCGCCGCAGCTGGTCGACGTCAACGTGCACCCGGCGAAAACGGAAGTCCGTTTTGCAAAGGAGAAAGAGGTTTTTGACGCGGTGTACCGGGCTGTCAAAGGCGTGCTGTTCCAGCCGCAGAACACCGAGCGGGTGATGACGTTCCGGACGCCGGAGAAACCTGCGGTACATACACCGGTCGCACCGGCCGTTCCCGCTCCGGCGGTGCCGCGCACTCCTCCCGTGCGGGTGATTCAGCCGCAGCCGGAGAAAACCGAAAAACGCGAGATACACGCGTTCCGCGATCTGGCTCAGACGCTGCACAGTTCAGACGCTCCGGTACCGTACCGGACGCAATGGGACAACGACAGCGAAACCGCAAATGCCGTCCAGTCCGCCGGATTCGGTTCGAAGAATGATGAGGCTGTACAGCACACTCAGAAGGAAGAACTCCCGGCGTCGGATGTTTCCGCAGCAGACGCGAAACCGCTGTACGATGCACCGGAAACGCCGAAGGAGAGGGAACAGCTCCCGGAGCAGGAGCCCGTTCAGCTCTCGCTCACGGGGCAAACGGAACCCGAAGCACCGCAGCTGCGTTATGTCGGAGAGGTATTCGATACATACATCATCGCGCAGCGCGGGACGGATGTTTGTTTTATCGACAAACATGCGGCTCACGAGCGCGCCATCTATGAGCGGCTCGCGGCGGATTACGGCAACGTCTCTTCGCAGATGCTCCTGGCTCCCGTCACAGTCCGGCTGTCTGCCGAAGAAAAGGACGCTTTGCTGCAGCATGCGTCCATTCTGGAGGCGAGCGGCGTAGAGGCGGAGGATTTCGGCGGCACGAGCGTGATCGTCCGCGCCGTCCCTGCCGACGTCGTGCCCGAGAGCGTCGAAGATCTTGTCGTTGACCTCGCGAAGAGGTTCCTCGAGAATCCGCGCGAAACGGTCAGCGAGCGGACCGAATGGGTGCTGCATTCCATTGCATGCCGCGCGGCGATCAAGGGCGGTGATAAAACGCACGCGCAACACCTCATCCGCCTGGCGCAGGATGTGCTCGACGGACGGATTCCTCCGTTCTGCCCGCACGGCAGACCGATCGTTCTGAAAGTAACCAAGAAGGAGCTGGAAAAGCAGTTTGGCAGACAAGGTTAAAATTCTTGTCCTTACAGGGCCCACGGCGACGGGGAAAACCTCGATGTCGATCCGTCTTGCACAGAAACTGGGCGGGGAGATCATCTGTGCGGACTCCATGCAGATCTACAAATATCTCTCTGTCGGCACCGCAAAAGCGACCCCGGAGGAGATGCAGGGGATTCCGCACCACCTGATGGATTTTCTTGAGCCGACGGAGCGCTTTTCCGTGGCTGATTACGTCGAGGCGGCAAATGAATGCATCCGGGACATTTCGGCGCGCGGCCGCGTGCCCATCCTTGTCGGCGGAACAGGTCTGTATATTGACAGCCTCGTGAAAGGAATCCGGTTTGAACGGGAACAGTATGATCCCCACCTGCGTGAACGGCTGGAACGTGAACTCCGGGAGAGGGGAATTGAACCTCTGTTTGCACGTTTGAAGGCGATCGACCCCGAGTATGCCGAAAAGCTCCACCCGAACAATCATGTCCGCGTCCTCCGTGCGCTGGAATTGTATGAGCAGACCGGACGGACGATGACGCAGCAAAGGGCGGACTCTGTTCCGCCGGAGCGTCCGTACGACGATACTGTTGTTGTTCTGAGTTATCCCGACCGCGCTCAGCTGTACAGCCGCATCGACCGGCGCGTGGACGCGATGACGGAAAACGGCCTTCTGGACGAAGCGAGACTCGTATTCGACCATCGCGATTCATACCGTACCGCCGCGCAGGCGATCGGCTATAAGGAATTTTTTCCTTTTTTTGAGGGAACGGCCGAACTTTCCGCCTGTGTGGAGAAGCTGAAACAGGCTTCACGCAATTACGCAAAGCGCCAGCTGACATGGTTTTCCGGCATGGAAAACGTATGCTGGGTCGATGCGGCATCTCCTGCTGCAGAGCAGGTTATCTCAGATTGCTTCAATGGAAAGGAAACAGCGGCCTCATGAAGAAAAAAGCTAAGAAACTGACTGCACAGGCTGTGATTTTTTTGCTTGCGGCGCTTGCTCTGTGCTATATCGGCGTGCAGGGATTCATCATCTGGCACAATCCGTATGAAACGGTCCTCGCAGAGAGCAGCACTCTTTCGGACAGTGTCACATGCCGGGGTGCAATGGGTATGAGCGAGACCGATGTTGTGTACGACGGTTCCGGTGTGCTGAACTATCTGCTTGAAAACGGTTCACGCGTCAGTGCCGGAACGGTTGTTGCGCAAGCCTTTTCCACATATGAGGAAGCCCGAAACAGCGCCTATCTGAGCCGGATCGAAGAAAAGCTGTCGATTCTGGAAAAATCGGACGTCACAGCGGAGGAAACGGATGTTTCGCTCCTCTATAAGCAGCTGCGAAACGCCTCCAATGAAGTATTGGACATTCTTGCCTCGGGAGATCTTTCCGATCTGCGCAGCGTCCGTGACACATTGGAGCTTGCCGCTAATAAGGTCAAACACGCGGCCGGAAATGACGACGACTTTTCCGCACGGAAGGCGGTGCTTGAAGAGCAGAAAGCAGCACTGTCGGTTTTGCCTCTTTCTGAGGTGACTGCTCCTTCCGCCGGCTACTTTGTCGCGGCCGATGAAAGTGCCAAGCGTCTGTACACCACAGAGGAGCTTCGCGCCATGACGCCGCAGCAGCTTGCCGATGCGGTTGCTCAGGAATCGCCCCAAAATGACGCCAATGTTGCCGGGAAGGTAATCAGCGATTATCAATGGTATTTCTTTGCTTCCGTCGATACGTCCATTGAGAAGTTTGTGGAAGGTACCTCCGTTCAGATTTCGTTCCCTGATTCGGGAACGGAATCCTATCCCGCGACAATTGTCAGCGTGGAGATCAATGAGGACAACACCCTTGCAAAAGTAGAGCTGGTGTGCGACTATACAAGCGGCGATGTCCTGAGCCTTGAGCATACGGAAGCCGTTACCACGTTCAAGACATACGAAGGGCTGAAAATACCGAAGACCGCCATCCGGATCGTGGATGATCAACGCGGCGTGTATGTGAAAAACGGCAATATCGCACTGTTCCGCGTCGTCACGCCGATTTACGAAAATGTGACGGACATTCTGGTGCCGGTTGAAACGGAGAGCGGCGTCAACGAAGTGAAACTGTACGATTCCGTTATCGTTTCCGGGCGTGATCTATATGATGGAAAGATCGTTTCCTAAGTAGAATCGGGAGAACTTCTTCATATTTTGCACAAAAATGCAAAGATTTTATTGACAAGTCAGTAAAAAGCTAAGATAATGAATTTAATATGAGCTTTTTGCGCGTATTTCTGAAAACACTTTGTTTGGGATAGATTCTGGGAGGAGAAAACAAAATGGGATTCTTTGGTAAGATTCGCGACTTTGTCGCCGGAAGCGACGAGGAAGCTTACGACGACGAGATGGAATTCGCCGCTCAGTCTGATTACGCGGAGGACGAATACGCCGCGCCGCAGGAACCGGAGGAGCCTGTCAAAAAGAACAATCAGGTGGTCAACATCAGTTCGACCATGCAGCTCAAGGTCGTTCTGGTCAAACCGGAGCGTTTTGAGGACGCCTCCTCCATTGCGGATCACCTGAACAGCAAACGGACGGTCGTGTTGAACCTGGAGTCTACCAGCAAGGAGATCTCCCGCCGTCTCGTTGATTTCCTGTCGGGCGTCGCTTATGCGAACAAGGGCCAGATCAAGCGTGTGGCGAACAGCACGTTCATCATCACGCCTTACAATGTCGATATCATGAGTGATCTGGTGGATGAACTCGAAAACAATGGCATCCTCTTCTGACCGCAAGCGGGGGTACACACCCCCGGTCAATGCGGAAGAGCAGATGTTTCAGCGGCGTATTGCGGATCTTGTTTCGGCGGTGCGCCGCTCCGGTGCGTCCAGATTCACGATGTTCTGCAACGACCGTGAACAGGAACTCGCGCAGGCTGCGTTGGCGTCGCTGTCTTTTGACGGCTATACGTGGGACGGAGGATATGACGGCGCGCAGCGGCGGATGCTGTGTCTGGCGGAAGACGGAAATTTTTCTGCACCGCTCTGCTGTCTGGAGCTGGAGATTCAGGGACCGTCGGCAGGCGAATTGACTCACCGGGATTATCTCGGTGCGATCATGGGACTCAGAATTTCGCGCGAGTGTATCGGCGATATTCTGTGCGGGCCGGACGGTGCACAGCTTGTTGTCACGACGGCCGCAGCCCGTGTGATCTGTGATGATCTTCATGAGGTCGGCCGCTGCAGCGTGCGGGTCAGGCCGGCAGATGCGATCTCGTTTTGTCCGCAGCCGCCTGCGGCAGAGCGCACGGTAACGCTTGCGTCGCTTCGCTTGGATGCTTTGATTGCGGCAATGCTTCACGTCAGCCGCTCGGAAGCCTCCCGGCTTGTTGTCTCCGGTTCGGTTCAGATCAATCACGTCCTCAAGACCAGTCCGGGCGAAGCTGTGTACGAGGAGGATGTGTTTTCCATTCGCGGTTACGGAAAATATAAATTAACAAAAGTTGGAGCAAGGAGCCGGAAGGACCGGATCTTTGTCACGTTCGAAGAGTACTAACGGGGGGATTTTGTTGTGATTACGGCACAAGACATTCATAACGTCACGTTTGAAAAAACGCTGCGCGGCTATCGCATGGACGAAGTTGACGAGTTCCTCGGCAAAGTTGCTGAACAGATCGATACGTTGACGAAAGAGAAGGCCGACCTTGAAAAGAAGATGTATATCCTCGCGGAAAAGGTCGACCAGTATCGGAAAGATGAAGAAACGCTGAAGACGGCGCTCCTGAATGCGCAGCGCCTCGGCGAGACGGTCGTCTATGAAGCGAAGCAGAAGGCTGAGACAATCCTTTACGACGCCAACAGCAAGGCAAGCCAGGCGAAGGAAGAGGCGGCCGAGCAGGTCGCACTGGAAGAGCGTGCCCTTGCGGAGATGAAGCGTCAGGTCGCTCAATTCAAAAACGATATTCTGAACCTGTACAAGCAGCATATCGAATCCCTCAGTGCGATCCCCGGCGCTGAGGATCACCCTGCTCCCAAGGAAGATCCTCAGCCGGTTGCGGCAGTTCAGCCGGACGAGCCCGTGGAACTGGATTCGTTCGATCTTCCCGCAGCACCGGAATCTATGGAAGAACCCCAGAGTGCAGCGCCGCAGGAGCAGCCTGCCGAGCCGGAGTTCAAGGTTGAAAAACCGGCGAAGGAGCCGCAGGATGCCCGCTCCGCAAAGCGCAAAGTCATGGAGGCCAACGACGATCTTTTTGATCAGTATCAGGGCATTCATTTTGATGATTGAACTATCGCACGGCCAGCGTGTAGAAATGCCGTGCCGGAAAGGACTTTCTGTTCGATGCTGACATTGGTAATAGCTGCAGTGCTGATTGCTCTGGATCAGCTTACAAAGTATCTTGCAACAACGTTTCTGGCGCCTGTCGGGAGTGTTCCGTTTCTGCCCGGTATTATGGAGCTCCGGTACGTCCTGAATGACGGGATGGCGTTTAGTATGCTTGCCGGAAAGCGCTGGATTCTTGTTGCAGCGACCGGGATCGCACTTTGTGCGATTGCGGTGTATCTTTGGCGCAAGAAGCCTGCAACGAAGGCGGAGTATCTCGAATACTGGTCGTGGGTTCTGGTGTTTGCGGGGGGAGTCGGCAATTTGATTGACCGTGTGCGCACGGGATATGTTGTCGACTTTTTCGCAACTACTTTTATTGATTTTGCGGTTTTCAATGTTGCGGACTGTTTCGTGACGGTCGGCATTGCATTGCTCATCATCAGTGTGATTTTACTGGAGCGCGGAAGCTCTCAAAAAACGTGTGAAACCGATGGCTCAGATGGCGCAAACGTTTGAATTTGAGGTGGGGCCGGAAGAGACCGGAATGCGGGCGGATGCTTTTGCCGCGGCGCACTGCCCGGATCTGACGCGTTCTGCGGCCGCCCGCCTGATGGACAAACAGTGCATTCTGCGAAACGGTTCTCCCGTTGTAAAGAGCACACGGCTGTGTGAACGGGATATCGTTACGGTTCTTGTGCCGGAGGCCCGCGAAGTAGATATCGTCCCGCAGGATATCCCGCTTTCCATTGTGTACGAAGACGATGCGCTGCTTGTCGTGAACAAGCCGAAAGGAATGGTTGTTCACCCGGCACCCGGAAATCCGGACGGGACGCTGGTCAATGCTCTTCTGTATCACTGCAAGGGCGGGCTGTCCGGAATCAACGGCGAATTGCGTCCGGGGATTGTTCACCGGATCGACAAAGACACGAGCGGTTTGCTCGTTGTGGCGAAGGACAATGAGACGCATGTCTCGCTGGCACAGCAGTTCGCCGTGCACAGCATTACAAGGGAATATCAGACGGTTGTGTACGGCGGCTTTTCTTCCGACTCGGGCTATGTGGAAAAACCGATCGGACGCCATCCGGTGGACCGCAAGCGCATGGCGGTCAATGAGCGCAACGGAAAGTATGCCTATACGTCGTACCGCGTTCTCGCGCGTTATACCGGATTTACGCATTTGTCCTGTGTTCTGAAAACAGGCCGCACGCATCAGATCCGCGTTCATCTGGCTTCGATCGGGCACCCGTGTGCCGGCGACGCCGTGTACGGGCCGCATAAGGTGATCACTTCGCTCGGCGGTCAGTGTCTGCATGCCAAGAAGCTCGGTTTTGTTCATCCGAAGTCCGGAGAGTATCTGGAATTCGATTCGGAGCTTCCCGAGTATTTTCAGCATTTCCTCCATTCTCTGCAAAAGGGATCGTGAATCTATGGGGCATTCTCTTCAAGATTTTCTTGTTGTTTGCGATATGGACAATACACTTCTGACTGCGGAAAAGGGAATCCCGTCCTGCAACCTTGAAACGGTCAAACTTTTCTGCGCGCTGGGCGGCCGGTTCACGATTGCCTCCGGGAGAACAGCGGATTCTGTCGGAAAATATCTGGATAAACTGCCGCTGACTGCGCCCGCCATTACATACGGCGGCGGTGTATTGTATGATTTCTCCCGAAAAAAAGTAATCAGCGCGAAGACGCTGCCCAAGGTGGCGGCGCACCGCGCCCTGGAAGATATCCGTGCAAAATTTCCTTCGGTCGGTATTGAAATCATGGCGGACAACGGACGCATTTATCTCATCCGTGCAAACGAGTACACGCACCGGCACACGTTGTATGAGAAGCTTCGCTATGTTGTCAGCGATTACGCCGATGTTCCGGGTGAGTGGAACAAGGTCTTATTCGCCGCCGAGCCGGCTGTGATTTCGGACATTGCAGACTATATGCGGTTCCGTGAATATCCGGGCGTGTATTTTGTCGCGACCAATACGGTGTATTACGAGATCATGCCGGAAAACGTCACGAAGGCCAGCGGCTTGCGGGAACTTTGCCGGAGGCTTTCAATCCCGATTGAAAATACAATCGCGATTGGTGATTATTACAACGATATTGACATCATGAAAGCCGCCGGATATTCCGTTGCGGTGGCGAACGCTCCGCCTGAGGTTCAGGCAGAAGCGGACGAAGTAACTGGTGCATGCCTTGACGGCGGTGTCGCACAGTATTTATACAGGCTCATTACCAAATATTCTTGAATTTACAGGAGGATCAGGATGGAGAAAGCACAGAAGACGCAGTTGATGCGCTTTGCCAATCATGTGCGTCAGGGGGTTGTTGAAGGAACATTTTGCGCAAAAGCAGGGCATCCGGGCGGATCTCTGTCGATCGCGGATACGCTGTCGTATCTGTACAATGTGGAAATGTGCATCGACCCGCAGAATCCGGCGTGGGCGCAGCGTGATCGTCTTGTCCTGTCGAAAGGTCACGCATGTCCGGCATTGTATGCGGCTCTGGCGGAAAAGGGTTACTTTGATAAAAAAGAACTCCGTTCTCTGCGACATATCGGCGCGCTCCTCCAGGGGCATCCCGACATGAAAACGATCCCCGGCGTTGACATGAGCACGGGCTCTCTCGGCCAGGGAATCAGTGCCGCATGTGGTATGGCACTCAGCGCAAAGGTTTCCGGCGATGCATATCGCGTGTTTGCGATTCTCGGAGACGGAGAACTGCAGGAGGGTCAGGTCTGGGAAGCTGCGATGTTTGCGGCGCACCATCATCTCGACAATCTGGTCGCGGTGGTCGACAACAACAATCTCCAGATTGACGGCGAAATCACCAAGGTGTGCTCGCCCTATCCCATTGATGCAAAGTTCGCGGCATTCGGCTGGCGTGTCATTGTTCTGGACGATGCGCATGACTTCGATAAGATCGACGCCGCTTTTGCACAGACCCGTGAGCCGGACGGACGCCCGACGGTGATCGTTCAGCAGAGCGTCAAGGGCAAAGGCGTTTCGTTCATGGAGAACGACGCAGGTTGGCACGGCAAAGCGCCGAACAAGGAGCAGTATGAGCAGGCGATGACGGAACTGCGCGCTGCGGAAGAGAAGCTGGAGGTCGAATAATGGCAGAGGTAAAACGAATTGCCACCCGCGAAAGCTACGGTGCCGCGCTGGTGGAGCTTGGAAAGAAAAATGAGAACATCGTCGTTCTGGACGCAGATCTGGCTGCCTCTACCAAGACGGGTATGTTCCAGAAACAGTTCCCGGATCGCCATTTTGACTGCGGAATCGCAGAGGCCAACATGATGAGCATTGCGGCCGGTCTTGCGGCTGCGGGCAAAATTCCTTTTGCTTCGAGCTTTGCGATGTTTGCGGCCGGACGCGCGTACGAGCAGGTGCGCAACTCCATCGGATATCCGCACCTCAACGTCAAAATCGGCGCGACGCATGCGGGCATCTCGGTCGGTGAAGACGGGGCGACGCACCAGTGCAACGAGGACATCGCTCTGATGCGGAGCATCCCGGGGATGACGGTTATCAATCCGGCTGACGACGTGGAAGCCCGTGCGGCTGTGTTTGCAGCGGCGGAGTACGAGGGGCCTGTTTATCTGCGCTTCGGACGTCTCGGTGTTCCCGTTCTGTTTGATGAACAGACGTATCACTTCGAGTGGGGCCGCATTGTGACGCTCCGCGACGGCTCCGACGTCACGATTGCCGCGACCGGCCTTATGGTAGAGCGTGCGCTTCAGGCTGCGGATGTTCTGGCACAGCAGGGGATTTCCGCCCGCGTTCTGGATGTTCACACTCTGAAGCCGATCGACCGTGATACGATCCTCAAGGCTGCGGCCGAGACCAGAGGAATCGTGACCGCAGAAGAGCACAGCGTGATTGGCGGCCTGTACAGCGCTGTCTGCGAAACGGTGTGTGGTGAAGTGCCTTGCCGTGTGAAACCCGTGGCCGTCATGGACGTGTTCGGCTCGTCCGGTCCGGCTCTTGACCTGCTCGAATTGTACGGCCTCAACGCCGAGACGATTGTGGCAAAAGCTTTGGAACTGATGGAATAAACGATTTGAGGAGCCTTCGGAAGACGGCTCCTCTTTTTTGTAAAAAACATGTAAGTTTTCTCCGCAAAGTCCGGACAATGTGATATACTAAGAAAAAACGGCCGGAGGGAAGAGAGTGAAACGGTATTTCCGCTATGGGGCACTTTTGGTTCTTTTCTTCGGAATCTCCATTTCGGTTCTCTTTCTTTCGACGCCGCCGTTCGAACAGACTGTTTCCACCTCTGCAGAGGACGCCTTCTGGAGCGGCGAACGGGTGTTGGTCAATATCAACACGGCGTCTCCGGATGAACTGTGCACGCTGCCGCAGATCGGCGAAAAGCGTGCGCTTGCCATCGTCGAGTACCGGGAGACTTCCGGCGCGTTCGGCAGCGTCGAAGAGCTGTGTGAGGTCGATGGGATCTCCGATGGCATTTTGAATGCCATCCGCGAATATATTACCACGTAAAACAGGAAAGAGAGCGTTGAGCAATGACTGCAAAACAAGAGCAAAATCTGTTCATCAACCGCGAGCTGAGCTGGCTGGATTTCAACCGCCGCGTGCTGGATCTGGCGAAGGATAAAACGGTTCCGCTGGGTGAACAAGCGAAGTTTGCCGCGATTTACGGGAGCAATCTGGACGAGTTTTTCATGGTCCGCGTCGGGTCGCTCTATGACCGGACCTTGGTAAAAGCAGTCGAGATCGACAATAAAACGGGAATGACGCCGGCGCAGCAGCTTGCGGCAATCATGCCGAAAGTTGCGCAGCTGCAGCAGCACTGCGATAAAATCGTCTCGAAACTGTTTGACAATATGGCGAAGATCGGATACCGGAAGGTCGATTTCTCGGCACTCACCAAAGATCAGGCCCATTTCTGGAAAAAGTATTTTCTGACGGAACTTCTGCCGATCCTGTCGCCGCAGATCGTTGACCGCCGCCATCCGTTCCCGTTCCTGCGCAACAATCAGACCTACGTGGGGACGATTCTGAAGCAGAAGAATGAGGCGTTCACTTCTTTCGGGCTGATCCCGGTCAGTTCGCAATACAGCCGCGTCATTTTTGCTCAGAACGACGGCGAAGTGAGTTTCGCTCTCGTGGAAGAGCTGATCATGCATTTTGCAAATCTTGTGTTCGGGAAAAAAGCGGTTCAGAGCCGCTGTGTATTCCGCGTGACAAGAAATGCGGATATTACGGTTGAGGAGGGAATGTTCGACCACGACGTCGATTACCGCGTGGTCATGAGCGAACTCCTGAAGAAACGCCGTAAGCTCGCGGCCGTCAGACTGCAGGTGTCGCCGCGCGCGCCGCAGGAGATCGTTTCGTTCCTGTGCCAGAAGCTGATGCTGCCGGCCAATCAGGTGTTCGAACAGAGCGCTCCGCTCGACCTTTCTTTTGCCTATAAGGTTTCCTCGCGCCTCGCGTCGGACGGGCACTCGGATCTTTTTTATCCGCCGCGCCGCCCGATGATGCCGGACGCCGATTTCAAACTGTCAAAGGAAGTCCGGAACCGCGATGTGCTGATTCACTATCCGTATCAGAGCATGCGCCCTTTCCTGCGTCTGCTGATGCAGGCATCCGTTGATCCCGACGTAATCTCAATCAAAATGACGCTGTACCGTATGGCGCACGAATCAAAGATCATTGAGGCACTGTGCTCTGCAGCTGAGCGCGGCAAGGAAGTCGTCACCATCGTTGAGCTTCGGGCTCGGTTTGACGAACAGAACAACATTGATTTTGCGCGTCAGCTGGAGGAGGCCGGGTGCACGGTCATCTACGGTTTTGAAAATTATAAGATCCATTCGAAACTTTGCTTGATCACCCGCAAAACAGGGGAGAATCTGGAATATATCTCTCAGATCGGAACCGGCAACTACAACGAGAAGACCTCTGAACTGTATACGGACTTGTCGTATATCACCACAGACCATCAGGTGGGTGAAGAGCTCGCGAATGTTTTCAATAACCTTGCCATTGAGACCCTGACGGAGACCTCTGAGCGTCTGCTGATCGCGCCGCGCCGCTTCAAGAGCGAATTGATGCGGGAAATGGATGCGGAAATCCGTGCCAAGAAAGAGGGGCGTCCGGCGTCCATCATCCTGAAGTGCAATTCCATCAGCGATAAGGACATCATTGAAAAAATCGGCGAGGCGTCGTGCGCAGGCGTTCCCGTGCAGATGATCGTGCGCGGTATCTGCTGCATCCGCGCGGGTGTGCCGGGCTTGACGGAAAACGTGACGGTCCGGAGCATTGTCGGCCGGTATCTTGAACACAGCCGCATTTATGCATTCGGCACGGGAGAAGACAGAAGAGTGTACATTGCATCCGGTGATTTCCTGACGCGAAACACGCAGAGACGCGTGGAAGCCGGCGTGCTGATCACCGACAAGACGCTCCGCAAGGAATTGATGAGCATCCTGCAAATGCAGTTGAACGACAATGTCAACGCGCGTGAGATGCAGCCTGACGGCACATATACCAAGGTGAAGCCGCGCGAGGGCGAACCCCTGGTGGACAGCCAGCTCGGAATGTATGATCTTCTCGCGGACGCTTGGCGTCTGCCGGAAGCAATCCGTGAAGTCAAGCCGCTGAGACCGGTCGTTGAAAAAACTGTCCGTCAGGAGGAAATTCCGGAGCAGGAAAGGGAGGAAACGTCCGGACAAAAGGATGCGGCTGAGACGCCCAAAGCTCCCGCCGATCCGCGGGAACAGGCGCGCGAATACGTTCAGAAGCGCCGGAGCGCACGTGTAAATCCCGTGCAGGCTCCGCGTCAGCGCGTGGCGGTTCGCCCGGTCAAGCGTGTTCGTCCGTCCCTCGTCCGATCATTCGGAACGTTTCTGCAAAAGAAAAAATAAGAAGTCGTGAGAAACGCCAAAAGCACTGCGGACTTGTGTTCCGCGGTGCTTTTTGTTCTAGCCGCAAAACCGGTTTCATAGAATTGGTCAAAGGAAAGGCTGGGACAAATCATGTGGGAAAACGAAACAAAGCAATCACAACAGGCGGCGGCACTGTTTTGCCGTCCGGTTCAGGAGAGTTCCGACGCGGTGCTTCTGGTTCAATCTGTCCTCTGTCTGGCTGCGGTTATCATCTGTGTTGCAGTACGGGCAATGCTGCCCGGTGCATGGCAGGAACTGCGTACGCAGGGGAACGCTGTGCTGTCTTCCGGAATCGGATTTGAAGAAGACACCGAATTTGCGCGGTTTGCAAGCGCTGCGTTCGAACAGGCGGAAATTGCGTTTGAAAACACGTTCGGAACATTGGAGGAGACACCGGGAATCGGCGGCTTCGGCCCGGAAACGGACGGAGAGGTCCCGGAGGGGGCATCTTTGGAAGAAGTGTCTTTTGAGCAGGTGTTCCAAATACCTTTGCGAGGCACCGTGACATCAGGCTTCGGGTTCCGTGAAAATCCCCTGACCGGAAAAAGCGAATTTCATCTGGGCACGGACATTGCTGCCTCGGCCGGTACGCCGGTTGCGGCGGCACTGTCCGGGCAGGTGTGCCGGACGGGATATTCCGCCGGGCGAGGAAATTATATTGTGATCCGGCACGGGAACGGGATACAGACGCTGTATCAGCACCTTGAGTGCGGTTTTGTCAGAGCGGGTGAAGTGATTGCGTCCGGGCAGCTCATTGCTCTTTCGGGCCAAACGGGACAAGTGACAGGCCCGCATCTTCATATCGAGGTGCTGGTCGACGGTATTTGCGTGAATCCGGCGTGCGCTTTGCCGGAACTTTCGGAATGACGCACGGCAGCCGCGCCGGCATGATCTTTTTTCTGGCTGCCGCGTCAATCGGACTGATCTTTGACGGCGCGGGACTTGGGAGAATGACACTGTGCGCCGCATTGCTTCATGAAGCGGGACATATTGCCGTATATGTACTGTGTGCGCGCAGACTCCCGGCTCTGCGGGTCCGCGCAGGAGGGTTTGCCCTACGGGGGACGGAATCGCTCTCCAAACGTAAAGAACTTGCAGTTCTTGCGGCGGGACCGCTTGTGAATTTCCTGTTCGCCGCAGGCTGCTTTGGATTTGCCCGGAGACATGCGTCGTATTTTATGTATTTCTTCGCAGCAGTGCATTTGTGCGTGGGGCTGTACAACTGTCTTCCGTTCGGAGCGCTGGATGGTTCAAGAATTCTAAGCGCGCTCGTACCGGTGCGCCTGAATGGGGCATTGTGCTGGTTCCGGCGTACGGTTGGGATATTGATTCTGGGATTTGTGCTGTCGGCTTGGGTTCACGGCGTTCTGACGCCGACTGCGGCGGCGGCCCTTGTGCTGGCTTTTGCATATCTTCTTGCGCAGGGGCTTTTCGCGGGTGCGGATTTGTGGTAAACTGTTTTTTGTACGGCCACAGACCGTTGACGCCACAGACGGAAGGATGTTGACATGACACAGGAACTGCGTGCGGCACTTGCCGCCGTTCAAAAGCCCGGGCGTTATACCGGCGGAGAACCGGGCTGCGTCTATAAGGACAAAGACAAAGTAGATCTTCGTTTCGCATTCTGCTTTCCTGACACCTATGAGGTCGGAATGTCCTTTCTGGGCATGAAGATCCTCTATGAGATCCTCAATGCCAGAGAGGATATCTGGTGTGAAAGAGCGTTCATGCCCTGGGTGGACATGAAAGAGGAAATGGAAAAGCGCGGCATTCCTCTCTATGCTCTGGAGAGCAAGGATGAACTGCGCGCTTTCGACATGGTCGGATTCACGCTTCAGTATGAGCTCTCCTATACCAATATTCTGGCGATGCTTGATCTGGCGCATATCCCGTTCTATGCGGCGGAGCGAGGGGAAGATATGCCCATTATTGTCGCGGGCGGCCCGTGTGTATGCAACGGCGAGCCGCTGGCTGATTTCTTCGATCTTATGATGCTCGGAGAAGGCGAGGTCCAGCTCCCCGCGGTGTGCGACACAGTGATTCAGGGGCGAAAGGAAGGGCTTTCGAAGCAGGAGATCCTGCGGCGCTGCGCGCAGATCGAAGGCGTTTACATCCCCTCTCTGTATGATGTTTCCTATCTGCCGGACGGGCGGATTCAGAGCGTACAGTCCCGGGACGGTGCTCCGGCAGTCGTGACCAAGGCGATCATCCGCGATATGAATACGCAGCCGCTCCCGACGCATTTTGTCGTTCCGATGATCGGTGCCGTCCATGACCGTGCACAGATCGAAGTCCTGCGCGGATGTGTGCGCGGGTGCCGTTTCTGTCAGGCCGGTTTCCTGTATCGTCCGATGCGGGAGCGCAATGCGGACATGCTCTCCGAGGCCGGGCGGCAGCTGTGCGAGAATACCGGATACGATGAGATCTCTCTCACGAGCCTGTCCACCAGCGATCACAGCCAGCTGGAGACGCTGCTGGACGATATGCTCACGTGGACGCCGGAAGAGCATGTCAGCATGTCGCTCCCGTCGCTGCGCATCGACAATTTTTCGCAGAGTCTCGTGGAAAAAACAACTCGCGTCCGCAAGAGCGGCCTGACGTTTGCGCCGGAAGCCGGAACGCAGCGTCTGCGGGATGTCATCAACAAGAATGTGACATGGGACGAGATCGAGCGCACGTGCACACTGGCGTTCAACGCGGGATACACCTCGGTCAAACTGTACTTCATGATGGGCCTTCCCACGGAAACCATGGAAGACATCGAAGGGATCGCCGAGACCGCACAGCGCGTTGTGGATCTGTACTACAAGAATCCCAACAAGCCGAAGGGCAAGGGCGTTTCCGTGTCGATCAGCGTTGCCTGTTTTGTTCCGAAGCCTCATACGCCGTTCCAGTTTGTCCCGCAGGACACCATGGAGTCACTTCACGAAAAGCAGCAGCATCTGCTTCGCAGCGTGAAGAGCCGGAAGATCAGCGTGAGTTACCACGACAAGCGCATCAGTTTCCTGGAGGCGGTATTTGCAAAAGGAGACCGCCGTCTTGCGCCGGCTTTGTGTGAAGCCTACCGCCGAGGGTGTTTCTTTGACGGCTGGGATGAGCACTTCCATTTTGACACCTGGATGGAAGTGTTCCGGGACCTCGGCATCGACCCGGCTTTTTATGCGAACCGCACAATCGGGGAGGACGAGATCACGCCTTGGGAGCACCTTGATTACGGCGTGACCAAAGACTATCTGATCCGCGAATATCACAAGGCACAGCAGGCGAAGACCACGCAGCCGTGCAATCGCGCGTGCGCAGGATGCGGCGCAAATCATCTGTTGGGAGGTCCTTGCTTTGATTACCGTTAGAGCCCGGTTTTCCAAAACGGGAGAAGCTTCTTATATTTCGCTGCTGGATCTTCAAAGGGTGTTTCAGCGCGCGCTGAAACGCTCAGGCATTCCGGTGTGGTATACGCAGGGGTTCAACCCTCATATCTATATGACCTTTTCGGCGCCCCTGCCGTTGGGACAGGAGAGCGTTGCGGAATGTGTCGACTTCAAGACGGAAGATGAGAATTATGACTGGACAGCTGCGGCGCAGCAGCTGTCGGAATGTCTTCCGAAGGGGATCGACGTTCTGCGCATCGAGCCCGTTCGCACGGATTCTTCTGCCATTGCGCTCGCCCGGTACGAGATCACCTATGAGCCGGACTGGGCACAGCGGGCAGCCCGCGCATATTCCACCTTTGCGGCCGCATCCAGTGCGTCGGTCGAGAAAAAAGGCAAGCGCACCGTGAAAACGATTGATCTCAAGCAGTATACCGACGTGGAAAGCGCGCGGGAGACAGCCGACGGTTTTATCCTTTCCGTTTTCCTTCCGGCCGGCGGTGAACTCACCATCAATCCGGCGCTCCTGACGGATTATCTCAAAGGATTGGCCGATCTGGAAGGCGCTGTGCCCAGAATTCTCCGCACGGCGCTTTACACAAAAAACAAGGAAGTATTTGTATAAAATCACTTGCTTTTTCGGGCGGATTGTGATATTATATTTGAGCGTTATATCCGCTGTGCCAACAGCGAGGTAAATGTAAATCATTTTACGGGACAGTCCTCTGCCGCTTGATGCGGGTATGAATGTCTTACAAAACATGGAGGATCTATCATGGACGCAATGAAAATCATTACCGAGGGCATGATCAAGGCAGAGAAGCCCGCATTCAATGTCGGTGACACGGTTCGTGTTTCTGTGCGCATCAAGGAAGGTGAGCGCGAGCGTCTTCAGGCGTTCGAGGGCACTGTGATCGCGAAGAAGCACGGCGGCATCGCTGAGACCTTTACGGTCCGCCGTTCTTCCTACGGCGTCGGCGTTGAGCGCGTCTTCCCCATGAACTCTCCGTTTGTGGAGAAGGTTGAGGTCATTCGTCGCGGCCGCGTGCGCCGTGCGAAACTGTATTACCTGCGCAGCCGCACGGGTAAAGCTGCCAAGACGAAGGAACAGCTTCGATAAGATTTCAAAATGGGACAATGTATATTGTCCCATTTCTTTTTATATCTTGACGCAGGCAAGAAAGGACATCACCATGCACAGGCAGCAGGGCAACGGAATCTACGAGTGGTGCGAGACCATCGTGTTTGCGATCTCAGCGGCGCTGATCATTCTGGTTTTCGGATTTGGGTTTTCGCGAGTGAACGGTTCATCCATGTATCCGACGCTTGTGGAGGGAGAGCAGGTTCTCACATGCTCGTTTCTGTACAGCCCGGAGCGAGGCGACGTCATCACTACGGATGCCCTGATCCCGTACGGCAAGCCGCTTGTAAAGCGCGTGATTGCTCTGGAAGGGGATACGGTCTGGATCGACGGCAGCACGGGCAGTGTGTATCTGAACGGCGAGTTACTGGAAGAGGATTATCTTCCGGAAGGGACACTTACGATGCCGGATGACAGAACCGAAGAATTTACCGTCCCTGAGGGCAAAGTGTTTGTGATGGGCGATAACCGCAGCGGCTCGCTTGACGGCCGAAGTCTCGAGGTCGGCTTTATCGACGAACGCGATATTATCGGTGAGGTTCTTTTCTGCGTTTCACCTTTTTCCAGTTTCAGGAGAATCGAATGAGCGAAAACGTTAATCATAAAAACATACAGTGGTTTCCGGGACATATGGCGCGGACACTCCGCGTAATGGAACAGGAAGTCCGGCATGTGGACGTTGTCCTGATCCTTCTGGACGCGCGGATTCCGCGCTCCAGTCTGAATCCCGAGATCGAGCGGATCACAGCGGGAAAGCCGCATCTGTATTTACTGAATAAGGCCGATCTTGCTGATCCGGACGCGACGGCGCAGTGGGTGCGCTACTTTACGCGCAACGGGGACGCGTGTCTTGCCGTCAACAGCAAAAAGCGTTCGGGCGGTGTTCCTGTGCGCAAGGCCATCGACGAAGAGCTCGCCGGGTTGCTTGCCCGCAGAGCGGGAAAAGGAATGTCCGGTGCGCGCATCCGCGTGATGCTTGCAGGAATCCCGAATGTCGGAAAATCCACTTTCATCAACAGCTTTGCCGGCTCGGCGCGCGCCAAGGCGGAAGACCGTCCCGGTGTGACGCGCGGCAAGCAGTGGGTCGCAGTGGACGGGTATGATCTTCTGGACATGCCCGGCGTTCTGTGGAAAAAATTTGATTCGCTCGAGACGGCCTCCAATCTGGCGTTCATCGGCTCGATCAAAGATGACATCCTTGATGTTGAATCGCTCGCCATGTCGCTGGCGGACGAGATGCGCCGTATGCATCCTGACCGTCTGGCGGAGCGCTACAAACTGTCCGCGGAAGATCTCGAACTGGAACCCTATGAGCTCCTTGAACAGATCGGACGCCGCCGCGGCATGCTGATGTCCGGCGGAGTCGTCGACACGGAGCGCGCCGCGCGTGTTCTTGTGGACGAGTTCCGGGCCGCTAAAATGGGGCGGATCACTCTGGAAAGGCCGTGAGCGATATGACAGAGGATTTGTATGCGTTTGACGAAGTGTTCCGCGCAAACGGAGTTTTGTGCGGAGTGGACGAAGCGGGCCGCGGCCCGTTGTGCGGCCCGGTATGCGTGGCCGCAGTAATCCTTGATCCGGCCAATCCGATCGAAGGGCTGAACGATTCCAAAAAGCTCAGCGAAAAGAAAAGGGAAGCGCTGTTCCCGGAAATCAAGCAGAAAGCGCTTGCCTATCATGTTGTCATGGTGGGGCCGGAGACGATTGATGAACTGAACATCCTCCGCGCGACCATGCTGGGGATGAAACAGGCCGTGGAAGGTCTTTCAATTCGGCCTGAATACGTTTTGATCGACGGGAACCGCTGCCCGGATCTTTCCGTTGCGTGCGAAGCCGTCGTAAAGGGCGATGCAAAGTCTGCCTCGATTTCAGCGGCTTCGATTCTGGCGAAGGTTTCCCGGGATCATTACATGGAAAAACTGGCTCAGGAGTATCCTCAGTATCAGCTCCAAAAACACAAAGGGTATCCGACCAAAGAGCATTACGCGCTCTTGAATCAGTACGGCGTTGCGCCGATTTATCGCAAGAGCTTTTTGAAAAAACGCGGATACGTATGAACAGGGCTGAACTGGGCCGCATCGGTGAACGCTGTGCGGAGTGGTATTACAGATTGCACGGCTACCGGATTCTGGCAAGAAACTTCCGGGTGCGCGGCGGCGAACTGGATCTTGTTGCCCGGAGAGGGAAGACTGTCGTTTTTGCGGAGGTCAAGACGAGAAGCAGTTGTGAACGGTCACAGCCGTGTGAAGCGGTCGGAGCTGCAAAACAGCGGCGCGTGATCCTTGCCGCGCAATCCTATATGACCCGGTTTTCCGACGATCCGTTTTTTCGCTTCGATGTTGTGGAAGTGTATGCCGATTCATTCCCGTTTCGGGTTCGGTGCATAAAAGATGCATTTCAATTAGAATGAGGGGGAAGTCAGTATGGAGTATACAAGCACACGAAACAGCGCACTGCGTTGCAGTTCGGCACAGGCGATTGTGACCGGAATCGCTCCCGACGGCGGATTGTTCGTTCCGACGGAATTCCCGACGCTCGACGTCCGGGAATTGGTCGGGCTGACTTATCCGCAGACAGCCGTGAAGGTTCTTTCCCGCTATCTGACCGATTATGATATTGCTTTTCTGGAGCAGTCGGCGGAGAAGGTCTACAGCGACGCGAATTTCGGAGGGAAAGCCGGATTTGTCGCGCGCCCGGAAGAAAACAGCTGCCTGCTGGAGCTGTGGCACGGGCCGACCTGTGCATTCAAGGACTACGCGCTTCAGATGATGCCGAAGCTTCTCGTGGAAGGCAAAAAGATCATCGGCGACAGCAGTATGACGAAGATCCTTGTTGCAACTTCGGGTGATACGGGCAAGGCAGCGCTGGCGGGATACGCCGGGTTGGAGGGAATCCGCATCGCGGTGTTCTATCCGAACGACGGAACGAGCGAAGTTCAGCGCCTTCAGATGGTGACGCAGGACGGAGACAATGTATCCGTGTACGCCGTGGAAGGAAATTTTGACGACGCACAGACCGGAGTGAAGCGCGCGTTTACAGATGAAGCGCTGCGCAGTGCACTCGCTGAGAAAGGTGAGAAGCTCTCCAGCGCCAACTCCATCAACTGGGGACGTCTTGTCCCTCAGATCGTCTACTATTTCTATAGTTACGCTTCGCTTCTCGGAAGCGGTGCGATCCGGGAGGGCGAGAAGATTGATTTCTGTGTCCCAACCGGTAACTTCGGCGATATTCTGGCGGGATATTATGCAATGCGCATGGGCCTTCCTGTCGGGCGTCTGATCTGTGCATCGAACTGCAACGACGTCCTGACCGAGTTTCTCTCCACCGGTGTCTACAACGCGCGCCGCCCCTTCCATAAAACCACGTCTCCTTCGATGGATATTCTTGTCTCTTCGAATCTTGAACGGCTGCTCTATCACGTTACCGGTGACTCGGAGCGTGTGCGCGGATGGATGAAGGAGCTGAACGAGACAGGCACCTATACCGTGGACAAACAGACACTGGCTGCAATTCAGGCTGTGTTCGGATGCGGGAGCGCATCGGATGCACAGGCGGCACAGGCCATTCAGGAGCTGTTCTCCCGGACGCACTATCTGATGGACCCGCACACCGCGGTTGCATGGCATGTGGCGCGCGGGACGGCAAAGAAAGGCGCGCTTTGCGTGATTCTTTCGACGGCCGACCCGTACAAGTTCCCGTGCAGTGTTCTTGCGGCTCTTGGAAAAGAAGTTCCCGAGGACGAGTTTGAAGCGATGCGGGAGCTTTCCCGTGCGACGGACACAAAAGCTCCGGATGCACTTGCGGGCCTTCGCGACAGAAGTGTGCGCTTTACGGAAACGATTGACCCGGTTTGCATTTCGGATGTAGCGCTCAACCTGTAAACGCAAAAGAGCCTGTCCCGCGGACAGGCTCTTTCCGGTTTGGGTTTACGCCTCTTCGAAGGTGTCGCACATGGTTTCTTCGCCGAGAATGGCCATGCGGTTCTTCACCGTGATCGCATTGGCCGTACAGCAGCAGCGGCCGTTGTTGTGGATGCAGTTTTTCACGTCACAGCTGACGCCCTGAAGAATATGATTTTCTTGCATTTTTAACGCCTCCTTTGCGCTCTCTTAGTATGTGCGGAGCACCCGGAGGTATACGGAGGTCGAGATGGCAGTTTTTACAATCGGCGACACGCATCTCTCGCTGGGGAGCTCCAAGCCGATGGATATTTTTTCCGGCTGGGACAATTATGTCTGCCGCCTGGAAGAGAACTGGCGCAGGCTGATTTCGGATGAGGATACCGTCGTCATCGCCGGTGATGTGTCGTGGGGGATCAGCCTGGAGGAAGCGAAACAGGATTTCGTGTTTCTGAATTCTCTTCCCGGAAAAAAAATCCTGATGAAAGGCAATCACGATTATTGGTGGACGACCGTAAAAAAGATGACGGAGTTTCTGGAAGCAAACGGTCTGAATACGCTGTCGTTCTTATTCAACAACTGCCATGTCGTGGACGGTACGGCACTGTGCGGGACGCGTTCCTGGCTGTTTGACGTCGGAGAGCCGCACGACGAAAAGGTCATGAACCGGGAACTCGGCAGGTTAAAGATGTCGCTGGATGCGGCGGGGGATCTTCCCAAGATCGCGTTCCTGCACTATCCTCCTCTGTGTGCGGGAGCACATGCCGAGGGCGTTCTCGAGCTGCTGCATCAGTATGGTGTGCGGCGCTGTTATTATGGTCACCTGCATGGGGCGGCGATCCGGCGCGCGTTTCAGGGAGAGCGCGACGGGATCGAATTCCGGCTTGTCAGCGCGGACAGTGTTGATTTTTGTCCGGTAAAAATTTCAATTTGAGGTAGAAATACGGATTTCTATATGCTATAATACAGTACAAAGCGACTATTTTTAGGTTGGAGGACATAACATGAATCTCGTTAAAAGCGAAAAACTTGAAAACAGCAAGCATGAACTGCAGTTTTCGGTGGACGCAGCAGCGTTCAACGAGGCTGTTGAAAAGGCCTTTAAGCGTGAGGGCCGTAAATATAGCATTCCCGGTTTCCGCAAGGGCAAAGCTCCCCGTCACATGATCGAGAAAATGTACGGTGCGGATATCTTCCACTACGACGCCATCAACGATATCTTCCCGGAGGCCTATGAGGCTGCGGTGAAAGAGACGGGCATTGAGCCTGTTGACCGTCCTGAGGTTGAGGTCGTTTCGATGAGCGCTGAGGAAGGCGCTGTGCTGAAGGCTGTTGTGACGGTCAAGCCCGAAGTGAAAATCGGTGAGTACAAGGGTTTAGAGGCTGTCAAAACGGTCAAAGCTGTGGAAGACAGCGCTGTTGACGCCGAGATCGACCGTATGCGCGAGCGCAATGCCCGCATCCTGACCCGTGAGGGTAAGGCTGAAAACGGCGATATCACGGATATCGACTTTGAGGGCTTCATCGACGGCACCGCGTTTGAGGGCGGCAAGGGCGAGCACTTCTCCCTGACGCTCGGCTCCGGCCAGTTCATCCCCGGCTTCGAGGATCAGATCGTCGGCCACGAGGCCGGTGAAGAGTTTGACGTCAACGTCAAGTTCCCGGAAGAGTATCAGGCCGCTGAGCTCGCGGGCAAGGACGCTACGTTCAAGGTCAAGCTGCACGAAGTCAAGTACAAGGAGCTCCCGGTTGCGGACGACGAGTTTGCGAAGGACGTCTCTGAGTACGATACGATCGACGAGCTCAAGGCCAGCATCCGCAAGAACATGGAAGAGAGCAACGAGAAGCAGGCTGAGCTTGAAGTTGAGAACGCTCTGGTCGACAAGGTCATCGAGACGCTCGAGGGCGATATTCCTGCCGTCATGATCGAGAACCGCATCGACGAAATGGTGCGTGATTTTGAGTATCGTCTGGGCCAGCAGGGCCTGCGCCTGGAAGACTACATCAAGTACACCGGCGGCGACGAGGCGAAGTTCCGCGAGGGCTTCAAGGATCAGGCCGACAAGCAGGTCAAGATCCGTCTGGCTCTCGAAGCGGTTGCCGATGCCGAGGGCATCGTGGCGACGGAGGAGGACTTCGAGAACGAGCTGTCCCGTATCGCCGGCATGTACCAGATGGAGGTCGACAAGGTGCGCTCCCTGGTTCCTGAGACCGAAGTCAAGCGTGATCTCGCCGTGAACAAGGCCATCGACTTCATCAAGTCCAACGCCAAGATCACCACGGAAACCAAATAATTCGACAAATGCGGCCGATATGCGCCTGTTCCGGGTGCATATCGGCTGTTATTGAAACATCCCAAAGGAGGCAGACAAGTATGAGTTTGGTCCCTTATGTCGTTGAACAGACTTCGCGGGGCGAACGTTCGTATGATATTTTTTCCCGCCTGCTGAACGACCGCATCATCATGCTGTCGGATGAGGTAAACGACGCGACCGCCAGCCTTGTGGTCGCACAGCTTCTGTATCTGGAAGGACAGGACCCCGACAAGGACATCAGCCTGTATATCAACAGCCCGGGCGGCTCGATCACTGCCGGTTTTGCGATCTACGATACGATGCAGTATATCAAATGCGACGTATCGACGATCTGCTTCGGTCTGGCTGCGTCGATGGGCGCGTTCCTTCTGGCGGCCGGTGCAAAGGGCAAGCGCCTCGCGCTGCCGAACAGCGAGATCATGATCCATCAGCCGCTGATCGGCGGCGGCCTGAGCGGTCAGGCGACAGATATCAAGATTCACGCCGATCACCTCGTCCGCACGCGCACGAAGCTGAACCGCATTCTGTCCGAGCGGACCGGACAGACCATTGAGACCATCGAGCGTGACACGGAGCGCGACAATTTCATGACTGCGCAGGAAGCTGCTGCGTACGGCCTGATTGATTCCGTGATCACCACGCGATAAGAGGAGATTCCATGGCCAATCAGAAAAAAGACAAAGATCTTATTTGTAATTTCTGCGGCAAGCATCAGGACGAAGTGGAACGCATGATCATCGGCCCCGGTGTGAACATCTGCAACGAGTGCATTGAACTGTGCCATTCGCTGCTGGATGACGGCGACAAGCCCCCGGTTCCGGTATCGCCGCGCAAACGCTCTCAGACGCGTCCGCGCCCGGCTCAGGACGTCAATATTCTGACGCCGGCCGAGATCAAGGCGGGGCTCGATCAGTATGTGATCGGACAGGACGAGGCCAAAACAGTTCTGGCGGTTTCCGTCTACAACCACTACAAGCGCATTCTGTCCGGTGTGCACGACGATGTGGAACTGCAGAAGAGCAACGTGCTTCTGCTGGGTCCCTCGGGCGTCGGCAAGACGCTTCTGGCTCAGACGCTTGCCCGCATGCTCAATGTTCCGTTTGCCATCGCTGACGCGACGACACTGACGGAAGCCGGCTACGTCGGCGAAGACGTCGAGAACATCCTGCTCAAGCTGATTCAGGCGGCCGATTTTGACATCGAGCGCGCCGAAAAGGGCATCATCTATATCGATGAGATCGACAAGATTACGCGCAAGAGCGAAAATCCGTCCATCACGCGTGACGTCGGCGGCGAGGGTGTGCAGCAGGCTCTGCTCAAGATCCTTGAGGGAACGGTCAGCAATGTGCCGCCTCAGGGAGGCCGCAAGCATCCGCAGCAGGAATTTATTCAGATCAACACGAAGAATATTCTGTTTATCTGCGGCGGCGCTTTTGACGGTCTCGACAAACTGATCCAGAAGCGCACCGATACGTCCGCTCTCGGATTCGGCAGCAAGCTGAAAGAGAAAGACGAAGCGCAGAAGACGAAGCTCCTTCGCATGGTTGAACCGCACGACCTCGTCCGGTTCGGCCTGATCCCGGAGCTGATCGGCCGAATTCCGGTCGTGACCGTGCTCAATCCGCTTGATGAGGACGCTCTGGTTCGGGTTCTGAAAGAGCCGAAAAACAGTCTGGTAAAACAGTACCGGGCGCTGTTGCAGCTCGACAATGTCGAACTTGAAATCACGGACGCGGCTCTCCACGCGATTGCCAAAAAGACGATCGCCCGCAACAGCGGTGCGCGCGGTCTGCGCAGCGTGATGGAGCAGACGCTGATTCCGATCATGTACCAGATCCCGAGCGATCCTTCGATCAGCAAGGTGATTCTGGACGAAGATGCCATCGAGGGCAATCCGCCCAAGCTGGAGCGCGGCGTTCCGCGCGTTCGCTATCAGGACAAAGCCGCCAACTGACGGATCTGACAAAGGCCGAAGCAATGCTTCGGCCTTTGTTGTCAAGGCGTTCTTTCAGGCTTTGATCGGAACATTTCTTGAAATGTTCACAAAATTAGTGTATAATCATTTTTTATAGAATGAACAAGCACCATTCGGAGGACACTATGCCTGAAAAAGTAAAAATCATTTTAGATAAAAATGCCGATATTCTTCGTCTGCCGGCCATTGCGCTGCGCGGTCTGGTCGCGTTCCCGGGAAATGTGATTCACTTCGAAGTGGGACGCGCCAAATCGGTGGCTGCGGTCGAGTGGGCGATGAACAACAACAATGCGGTGTTTCTCGTGTCACAGCATGATATGGATGTTGAGGAACCCACGCTCCGCGACCTTTCCCAGTACGGTGTGGTCGCGGAGGTCAAACAGGTCCTGCGTGTTTCGGACGACGTTGTAAAGGTTCTGGTGGAGGGAAAGTATCGCGCCAAACTTCTCATGATCGACACAACGGGCCGCTTCCTGCTCGCATCCACGAAGGCGGCGCCGCTGCGCGGCGTCAAAACGGCGGAGCCGGCCAAAACGGAAGCTCTTTTGCGCAGCATCAAGGAGACGTTCGAAGAATATCTCGGCCTGAATTCGCGGCTTCCCAAAGACGTGGTTTACACGATCCTCACCAATGAGGACGCTGTTTATCTCGCGGACTTTATTCCGGCTCACTTCCTGTTCAAGACAAATGATAAGCAGGCTCTGCTGAACGAAGGGCATCTCGGTTCACGCCTTGAAAAAATTCTGGAGCTGCTGCGCAAAGAAGTCAAGATCATGCGCATTGAGCGCGACATTCAGGAAAAGGTCAACGAGCAGATGGACAAAAATCAGCGCGATTATTATCTGCGCGAGCAGATGCGTGCGATTTCCAATGAGCTGGACGACTTTGATGATACGCGCGAAGAGTCTGAGAATTATCGGCAGAGAATTGAAGCGCTCTCGCTTCCGGACGAAGCGAAGGAAAAACTGCTGAAAGAGGCCGACCGGCTGTATAAGATGCAGGGAAGCTCCCAGGAAGCGGCCGTGATCCGCACCTATCTGGACACCTGCCTCGATCTGCCGTGGAATGAAACAACGCAGGATAATCTTGATGTCAATAAGGCTGCTGCGATTCTCGACCGTGATCATTACGGCCTGAAAAAAGTTAAGGAGCGCATTCTGGAGATTCTTGCCGTGCGCAAGCTGGCGCCCGATGCCAAGGCGCAGATTATCTGCCTTGTAGGACCTCCGGGCGTCGGTAAGACGTCGATTGCGCGCTCTATTGCAACATGCCTCGGGCGCAAATATGTCCGCATGTCGCTGGGCGGCGTGCGCGACGAAGCTGAGATCCGCGGTCACCGCCGCACTTACATCGGTGCAATGCCGGGCAAGATCATCAGCGCCGTGCTGACGGCCAAAACGAGAAATCCGCTGCTGCTGCTCGACGAGGTCGACAAGCTCGCCAGCGATTTCCGCGGTGACCCCGCGGCTGCGCTGCTGGAGGCACTCGACCCGGAGCAGAACAAATCGTTTAAGGATCATTATCTCGATATCCCGTTTGATCTGAGCGACGTGCTGTTTATCACGACCGCCAATACTCTGGATACGATCCCGCGTCCGCTGCTCGACCGTATGGATGTGATCGAGCTCTCCAGCTATACCCGTGTGGAAAAATTCAACATCGCAAAAAAACATCTTCTTCCCAAGCAGCTCGCCTTGACGGGACTGAAGGGCCGCGTGAAGATCAACAATGCGGCGCTGAACGGCATCATTGACGGTTACACGCAGGAGGCCGGCGTGCGCGGTTTGGAGCGCACCCTGAATGAACTTCTGCGCAAATGTGCCAAGCGCATTGCTGCGGGCGAAGAGGAAGAGATTTCGATCGGTGCGCAGAACCTGGAGGAGCTTTTGGGGCCCAAACGCATCAAGCCTTCTTTCTGCAGCCGCACGGACTCTGTGGGCGTTGCAAACGGACTCGCATGGACCAGTGTCGGAGGAGAGATCCTTCCCATTGAAGTTCAGATCATTCCGAAAGGCAGCGGGAAGCTGGAGTTGACGGGCTCGCTCGGCGAAGTCATGAAGGAGAGTGCGCATCTGGCTATCACGTACGCCAAGGTCCATGCGGCAGAATACGGATATGACGCCTCCGTGTTCAAGGATATTGATATCCATATCCATGCTCCGGAAGGCGCGATCCCGAAAGACGGCCCCAGTGCAGGCGTCACACTGACAACCGCTCTCATTTCGGCGCTCTCGAACCGCCCGGCACGGGCAGACGTCGCTATGACCGGAGAGATCACGCTTCACGGTCAGGTCCTGCCGATCGGCGGTCTGAAGGAAAAAAGTATGGCGGCATACCGTGAGGGAAAGAAGCTCGTTCTCATTCCGAAGGACAATGCGCCCGACCTGTACGAGGTGGACGACGCAGTCAAAGAGGCTTTGACGTTCCAGCCCGTCTCGACGCTGTCGGAGGTGCTCAGGATCGTTTTGCTGCCGCCTAAAAAGAACGCTTCCAAACGCCGCGAGGCCATTCCGGTCCCGGCTCCGGAAAAACAGGCTGCAGGCCTTTCTCTGCCACAATAAGAAACGTAAAGGAGTTTGCCATATGAACCCCGCAAAAGCGGCTTTCAAAGCATCTTACGGGCTTTCCAGCGAACTTCCTGCCAGCGACCGGCCCGAGATCATTTTCTCGGGCCGATCCAATGTGGGAAAGTCTTCGCTGATCAATCGTCTCTGCAACCGGAAAAACCTTGCCCGCGTCAGTGCGACGCCGGGTAAGACGGCAACGATCAATTTCTATGATGTAGACGGAACCTATTTTGTGGACCTTCCCGGTTACGGCTATGCCAAGGTAGCCAAAGGGGAGCGGCAGCGCTGGGACAAGCTGATCAACACCTATTTTGCGTCCGACCGGGGAAAGGTGCTGCTGATTCAGCTTTTGGACTGCCGTCACGACCCCTCTGCGGACGATATGCAGATGCTGGAATATCTGCACCACTACGGAATTTGCTTTGTTGCGGTTCTGACCAAAGCCGACAAACTGAAAAAGAGCCAGTATGAGCCGACACTGGAACGGTTCCGTGCAATTTGCGAGCCGTTCGGGTGCCGTGAAGTCGTGCTGACCAGCAGCGATTCCGGCCTTGGAATGGACCGTGTCAAACAGTTAATGGAGGAACACCTGGTTTCTCTGGAATCGGAGTAAACAATGGCATACAGGATCTTTGCGGACTTTTATGATTTTTTTAATGAAGACGCGGATTATGACCTTCTGTCGGAACGGGTTCTGGCTGCGCTCCGTGAACATGGCGTTTCAGACGGGATTGTCATTGACCTCGGCTGCGGAACCGGAGAGCTGACGCTTCGCCTTGCACAGGCCGGCTACGATATGATCGGTGTGGATGCGAGCGAGGAGATGCTCAGCGTACTGCAGGAAAAGGAATTCGAACTGGGCATGAGCGGTGTTCTGCTGCTCCATCAGGAGCTCCAGACACTGGATCTGTACGGCACGGTTCGCGCGGCCGTGTCTACGTTCGACACCTTCAATCACATCGGCCCTGTGGACGAATTTGAACGCGCTCTGTGCCGTGCATCGCTGTTTCTGGAGCCCGGCGGCGTATTCGTATTTGACATGAATACGCCCTACAAGCACCGCTGCATTCTGGCGGACAATACGTTTACGCTGGATGCGGACGATGCCGTGTGCGTATGGAAGAATCATACCACCGAAGAGGGTACCCGGATCAGCATTGAAATCACAAGCGACGGCGAAACGGCCGATGAAAGCTTTTTTGAATACAGCTATACCCAAGAGCAGATCGAACAGGCGTGCCGCGCGGCGCATCTCCGCATCGAAAGAGTGTGCGACGGCGAGACTTTCGGTGAGCTGAATCCTGAAAGCCAGCGCTTTTTCTTTGTCTGCATCAAAGAGTGAAAAGGACCGGTCAAATTATGTCTAGATTGATTCGTGCAATATCTGAAAACGGCGGAGTGATTTTCTCCGCGATTGATTCGACTGAAATTGTCGCTGAGATGGAGCGCATCCACAAAACGAGCGCAGTGACAAGCGCGGCGCTCGGACGTCTGCTCACAGCGGGAGCTCTGATGGGAGCCATGCTCAAGAGCCCTGAGAACTCCATCACTCTGCGTGTAAAAGGAGACGGTCCTGCCGGTCTTCTGCTGGCAGTTGCCGACGGGGCAGGACATGTCAAGGGCATGGTTGAGAACCCTGTTGTGGAGATTCCTCTGCGTGCAGACGGAAAACTGGACGTGGGCTCGGCTGTCGGCAAGGACGGAACGCTCAGCGTTGTGCGCGACCTTGGAATGAAAGAGCCGTACATCGGCCAGATCCCGCTCGTGAGCGGCGAGATTGCCGAGGACATTACTTCTTATTATGCCGTGAGTGAGCAGATCCCGACTGTCTGCGCGCTGGGTGTTTTGGTTGCGCCTGATCTTACGATCCGCCGCGCCGGTGGTTTTCTTCTGCAGCTTCTTCCGGGGGCAACTGAAGAGGAAATCAGCCGTCTGGAAGCCAATGTGGCGTCCATGAAGAGTGTTACCCAGATGCTGGAGGACGGGCTCACACTGGAGAATATGATGCAGCTTGCCCTCGATGGGTTTGATCCGGAGATTCTGGACGAGCAGGAGTGCGCCTATTCCTGTGACTGTTCACAGGAGCGCATGGAGCGTGCGCTGATTTCGCTTGGCAGGGAAGAGCTGACCGCGATGGCTCAGGAAGAACCGATTGCAGAAGTATGTTGTCAGTTCTGTGAGAGACATCATCACGTCGACCTCAAAAAACTGCTTGAACAGCTGGATGCAAACAGCTGAGCAGAAATTTGAAATATTTTCAATTTTTTTTGAAAAAAGCCTTGACGAGTGCGATGTTATCCGTTATAATAAATCTCGCCGCTGAAAAACAAGCAGCGGCAAGATAAGCGGCTTTAGCTCATCTGGTAGAGCGCCACCTTGCCAAGGTGGAGGTAGCGAGTTCGATCCTCGTAAGCCGCTCCACACTTGCCTCGAGCAAGTAAAGCGAAATCGAAAAAAGTTCTTGACAAAGAACAATGAATATGATAAAATATTCAGCGTCGGTTTCGGTTCGGAAGTTTAGCTCAGCTGGGAGAGCATCTGCCTTACAAGCAGAGGGTCACAGGTTCGAGCCCTGTAACTTCCACCAAAATTGTGGCCCGGTAGTTCAGTTGGTTAGAACGCTAGCCTGTCACGCTAGAGGTCGTGAGTTCGAGCCTCATCCGGGTCGCCATTTGCCTCTGTAGCTCAGTCGGTAGAGCAGGGGACTGAAAATCCCCGTGTCGATGGTTCGATTCCGTCCGGAGGCACCATTCATGCGGCTTTAGCTCATCTGGTAGAGCGCCACCTTGCCAAGGTGGAGGTAGCGAGTTCGATCCTCGTAAGCCGCTCCACAACACAAATCCGCCGCAGCTCAGCACCGGCGGATTTGTCTTATAAGGTGCCGTAGCCAAGTGGTAAGGCAACGGTCTGCAAAACCGTTATGCACCGGTTCAAATCCGGTCGGCACCTCCAGACCCCGACTGAATCAGTCGGGGTTTTTTCTTTGCAAAAAAGACACAATAAACGGAACGGCGTTCGGCTTGCATCCGGACGGGAAATCGAGTACAATAGTATAAAATCTTCCGGCCGCGCTTGCCGGGTGAGGAGGAAATGCATGAACACTGCACTTGTGATCATGGCTGCCGGAATCGGTTCCCGTTTCGGCGGCGGAATCAAGCAGTTGGAACCTGTCGGTCCAAGCGGTGAAATCATTATGGACTATTCGATTCATGATGCGATCCGCGCCGGTTTCAATAAAATCGTTTTTATTATCCGCAAGGATATTGAAGCCGACTTCTCGGAGGTGATCGGCCAGCGCATCGAGAAGATTTGTGCTTCTCTCGGCGTGGAGACTGCGTATGCGTTCCAGGCGCTTGAAGACATCCCCGAAGGAGAAACGCTTCCCGCAGACCGGAAAAAGCCGTGGGGAACCGGTCAGGCGGTTCTTGCGTGCAAGGAGATTCTGAACGAGCCGTTTGCCGTGATCAATGCGGACGACTACTACGGTGCTGAAGCGTTTGTGAGAGTGCATGATTTTCTGGAACACTACTCGCCGGAGCGGCCGAACGAATTTTGCATGGCGGGTTTTATTCTGAAAAATACCCTGAGTGAGAACGGCGGCGTAACGCGCGGTGTGTGCAGCGTGGATGCCGACGGAATGCTCACCGGCATCGAAGAGACTTCCAACATTGTGAAGACTCCGGAGGGCGCTGCGGTGGATCACGACGGCGTCCTGACGCCGCTGGACTCGGATTCTTATGTCTCTATGAATATGTGGGGACTGACGCCCGAATTCATCGGCATGCTGGAAAAAGGCTTCACCGAATTTTTCCGTCAGGGCGGCGACATGACAAAACGGGAGTATCTGCTGCCGATCTTCATCGGAGAGCTTCTGCAGCAGCACGCGGTATCCGTGCGCGTGCTCCAGACCAATGATCGCTGGTTCGGCGTTACCTATCGCGAGGATAAACCTGTCGTCGTGGAATCGTTCCGGAAATTGATTTCGGACGGCGTTTATCGCAAAGCCGTGTTTGAGGATCTGTTGTGATCGTCTGCGGCGGGCCCGGTAACGGGCCCGCCGCGCTCTTGTTTTATTTTGTTATTCGGGGAAAGAAAGTATGAAGATTATCAATTTGTTTTCGGAAAAGAAATGTGTTTTTTCCATTGAAGTGTTTCCGCCCAAACAAGAGGCATCCTTTGATGCCATGCTGCAGAAGCTGGATGCCCTTGCCGCTCTGAAACCGGATTTCATCAGTGTGACATACGGAGCCGGTGGTTCGGCGGCGGGGCGCGGAACTGCGGATATTGCGGATTATCTGAAAAACACACTTTCCGTCGAACCGCTCGCACATCTGACGTGCGTCAATTCTTCACGTGATCAGATCGGTACGGCGCTAGATGACCTTCGGAATCGCGGAATTAAAAACATTCTGGCTCTGCGCGGAGATAAAAATCCGAATGTCCCGCCGAAAGACGACTTTCACTACGCCAGCGAACTGGCTCAGGCAATAACGGAATACGGAGGCTTTTCACTGGCAGGAGCCTGTTATCCGGAAGGACATGTGGAAAGTGCATCGCTGGCCCGCGATGTTGAGTCACTGCAATACAAAATTGACGCTGGCGTGAGCCACCTGATCACGCAGCTGTTTTTTGACAACGGTACGTTTTATCGTTTCCTCAATCTTGCCAGAAAAGCGGGCATTACCGTTCCGGTTCAGGCGGGCGTTATGCCGATTGTAAATGTGCGTCAGATCAGCCGAACGGTCGCGCTAAGCTCCGCATCGCTGCCGCACTCCTTTACGAAGATGATCAGCCGATGGGAGCATGACGAGCAGGCGCTGTTTGACGCCGGTATTGACTACGCGATCTCCCAGATCCGCGATTTGATCACCGGGGGTGCGGACGGCGTTCATCTGTATGCGATGAACAACCCCGAGGTGGCTCGCCGTGTTTACGACGGAGTTTCCGACTTGCTCGAGGATTTGAACGCATGACGGATGAGATACAGATCTGTCGGGAGGATCTCGCTGCGCTCTGGAAGGGGATTGCGCCGGAAACGATTGAACAGGTCTGTCAGAAGGTGGAAGCTGCCGCTCAGCCGCGCTGGACGTACGCGGAGTATTCGTGTGGCGAATTGTCCTCACTTTGGCTGGGAAACGACATACGGCGCCACCTGGCAGGCTGCAGCCGCTGTGTTTTGATTGCCGTTACGCTCGGAGTTCAGACCGACCGTCTGCTCCGTCGGGCGGGAACAGCAGACGTTGTGCAGCAGGCGCTGTTCGATGCTGCGGCATCAGCGTTGATCGAAGCGTGGGCAGCGCACGCCGAAGCATCTCTCCGGGATATTTATCGGAAAAGAGCGCTGTATCTGACCCGAAGATTTTCTCCCGGCTATGGAGATTTTCCGATCTCCGGCCAGCCTGAATTCCTGCGTCTGACGGGCGCGGAAAAGAAGATCGGGCTGACAGTCACAGACACCTGCATTCTTGTCCCAAGGAAAAGCGTTACCGCCGTATGCGGCATTGCAGATCATCCGGTGACGGGAACGCTTGCCGGCTGTGCGACATGCGCGCTGCGCGAAACTTGCAAACGCAGAAAAGAGGGAATTCCCTGTGGAACTTTTGATTCTTGACGGCGCAATGGGCACAATGCTCCAAAAAAGCGGCATTGACCCGGGGCGCTGGCCTGACACGCTCAGCATCACACATCCCGAGACCGTTGAATCCATTCACCGCGCTTACGCGGAGAGCGGCGCGGACGTTTTGTACACCAATACATTCGGCGCGAATCGAAAAAAACTGTCCGGCAGCGGATTCAGTGTCAAAGATGTTGTCCGCGCATCTGTTGAGTGCGCTAAACGCGCCCGTGGTGACCGGAATATCCGGATAGCGTTGGATGTCGGTCCGATCGGAGCGATGCTGGAGCCGAACGGAACGCTTGCCTTTGACGAGGCTGTGGACATTTTCAAGGAAATCGTTGTCTCGGGAGAAGAGAACGGCGCGGACCTTGTCGTTTTTGAGACCATGACGGATCTCTACGAGGTAAAAGCCGCGCTTTTGGCCGCCAAAGAAAACTCGCGTCTGCCCGTCTGGTGTTCCATGACGTTCGAGCAGAACGGACGAACTTTCACAGGATGCAGCGTGGAGGCGATGGCGGCGACGCTGGAAGGTCTCGGTGCGGATGCCCTCGGAATCAACTGCTCGCTCGGCCCGGAAGAAATCCTTCCCATTGCAGAGCGTCTTTGTGCTAACACGAGACTGCCGGTCTTTGTCAAGCCAAATGCGGGGCTTCCCGATCCGGCGACGGGGGAATACGCCATTGATGCATGCGATTTTGCGTCGCTTCTGGCGCCGTATTGTGAACTCGGCGTCTTTGCAATCGGCGGGTGTTGCGGCACCGCGCCGGAGTATATCCGCGCACTTTCGGATCTGAAAGACCGGCGGCGCGAACGTCCGCTCCCGCCGAGAAAGAGCCTTGTGTGCAGCGCTTTGCGGTGCGTCGAGATCAACGACGTCACTGTGATCGGAGAGCGGATCAACCCCACGGGGAAAGCGAGATTCAAGCAGGCGCTGCGGGAAGGTGATATTGACTATGTCCTGGCACAGGCAATCGAACAGGCCGATGCCGGTGCAAGCATTCTTGATGTCAACGTGGGTCTGCCGGAGATCAATGAAAAGGAAATGATGCAGCGCGTCGTCAAGGAGCTGCAGGCGGTGTGCGATCTTCCTCTTCAGCTTGACTCCACCCGTGCGGATGTTCTGGAAGCAGGTCTGCGCGTTTACAACGGAAAGCCTATCGTCAATTCCGTCAATGCAGAACAGAAGAGTCTCGATGCGATTCTTCCGCTGTGCCGGAAATACGGCGCCGCAGTGGTGGGTCTGACACTTGACGAGAACGGAATCCCTGCTTCGGCCGAAGCACGCTTCGCCTTGGCTGAAAAAATCGTAACACAGGCAATGGAGTACGGAATTCCGCGCGAGGACATTTTTATCGACTGCCTGACGCTGACCGCCAGTGCACAGCAGGCGGAAGTCGTTGAGACGCTTCGTGCGGTTCAGCTCGTAAAGGAAAAGCTGGACGTAAAAACGGTTCTCGGCGTTTCCAACATTTCTTTTGGTCTGCCGTGCCGGGAGATCATCAATACATCTTTTCTGACGCTGGCGATGGCGCACGGGCTCGATTTGCCGATTCTGAATCCCAACAATGCGGCAATGATGTCCGCAATCGATGCATTCCGAGTCCTGTACAACCGGGACCGCGGATCGGCAGAATATATTCAGCGCCACGCGAACACACCCGCAGCGGCTCCTGCAGGGCAGAACCATCAGGAGATTTCCCTGCGCGATGCAGTTCTGCAGGGTCTGAAAGCTCCCGCTGCCGATGCAGCACGGCGCGCGCTTTCCGCGGCGTCGCCGGAAACGCTCATCAATGATGTCCTGATACCGGCTCTGGATGCCGTAGGAAACGATTTTGAAACAGGCAGGATCTTTCTCCCGCAGCTTCTTCAAAGCGCTGCAGCCGCGCAGAGCGCCTTTGAAATCGTAAAATCCGCACTCGCAGTCTCCGGCACATCCGGCCCGACGCGCGGAAAGATTGTTGTCGCGACCGTCAAAGGGGATATTCACGACATCGGGAAAAACATCGTGAAAGTGATTCTGGAGAACTACGGCTATCACGTGATTGATCTGGGACGCGATGTTCCCGTCGAAACAGTAGTGGAGGCTGTGCGCCGGTATGACGTCCGTCTTGTGGGGCTGAGCGCCTTGATGACGACGACGCTTCCCTCGATGAGAGACACGATCGCCGCACTCCGCGATGCAGGACTTCCCTGTAAAGTCATGGTTGGCGGCGCGGTGCTGACGCCGTCGTATGCGGAACAGATCGGTGCGGATTTTTACGCGAAAGACGCCAAAGCGTCTGCGGATATCGCAAAAGAAGTTTTGGGATAACAGGAAGGGGAGACTGTGCCATGAATCCGGAATTGGAAAAACTCATTCAGAAAAGCAGGCGTATCGTGTTTTTCGGCGGAGCGGGAGTCTCCACGGAAAGCGGAATCCCAGATTTCAGAAGCGTGGACGGTCTGTATCATCAGAAATATGACGAACCGCCGGAGACGATTCTGAGCCACAGTTATTTCATCCGTTATCCGGAGAAGTTTTTCCGCTTTTACCGCGACAAGATGCTCGTGGAAGGTGCGAAACCGAATGCAGCGCATCTTCGTCTTGCTCAGCTGGAGCGCGAAGGGCGCCTGAATGCTGTTGTGACGCAGAACATCGACGGACTTCACAGTGCGGCGGGCAGCCGGAATGTATATGAGCTTCACGGCAGCGTACTGCGGAATCATTGCATGAAGTGCGGCCGCTTTTATGATGTGGGATTCATTCGGCATTCCGAAGGGATCCCTCGCTGCGAGTGCGGAGGAATTGTCAAACCGGATGTTGTCCTGTACGAGGAAAGCCTTGATGAGGAAACATTGGTCCGGTCGGTCCGCGCCATCGAAGAAGCGGATCTTATGATTGTGGGCGGAACGTCTTTGGCGGTTTATCCGGCCGCCGGCCTGCTGAGATATTTTCAGGGGGACGATCTTGTCGTTATCAATAAGACTCCGACGTCGGCCGATCGAAGCGCTTCGCTTCTGATCCGCGACCCGATCGCAAAAACGCTGTCGCTCGACTGACAGAAAAAGAAAAGGGCAGAGAAGAAGGTGCCTCCCGATAAGAAAACATCGTGGGGCAAGAGAGAACGGTATAGCTTCGGCTATGCCGTTTTTCTCATTCTTGCCTTGATGAAGTGACTTTGGATACTTCCAGGGCTCCAATGCCCTTATAGTAGATGTCAATTTCCTGGGTGCGGTTCTTGCCCTTCGGATCGCTGGCTGCATGAACAACAATCTTCTCGATAAATTCATGCAAGATACATGGGGTCAATTCGGGGATTTCCGTATACCGTTCTACAACGGAGAGAAACCTTTCCACATTGGCGCTTTTGCGTTCCTCTACCTCGATTTCATCCCGAAGGGCAATCGCTACATCTTGAAGCTGATTGACACCTACCGCAAGCTGAAACCTGTCTATGACCAATACAAGGCATCAAAGGACAAGGAAAAATTCCTGCGCGGCTTTGAGAACGAGATCATCTTGTTTGAGGCGGCAGCCAGGGAGATCAAAAAGGCCGGACTCACCAAACTTCCTTCCTCCGATAAGGTGAAAGCAGAACTGGAAGGACTCTCCGCCCGCAAGGCCGCCCTGCAAACGGAACTTCGGAAGATACAACGGGAGGAAAAGGAATATGACACCCTCCGCCAAAATGTGGACGCCCTGCTGGAAAGGCCGAAGGAACAGGAACAGCAGCGGCAGCGGAGCAACGACTTGAAGTAACGGGGATTGGGCGCTTTTTACAGTCTTTGCAAAACCCCTGGGCGCATGGTTATCCGGCTGATATACTGGAACCAGGAATGGAGGTGCTGACTGTGACGAAATCCGAAGTAATCAAAGAGTTTTTCAAAAAGAGAGTGCTGCCCGTGGCGGTGGCGGCTTGGCTGTACTGCATTTTCAAATCCGTCTGCACAAAAGATGGAGTCACCGACTATGTATGGCTGTTCATCCTTTGCGGCCTGCCTTTTGGTATCCCACGGATGTTTGCCTGGATCGTGCCCGGCGGCTCTTTGGGAACCGCCCTTCCGTTGTTTCTGCTGAACTTTATTATTGGCGGAGTGATCGGCGGTTTCGTCCTGGTCTGGCGACTGCTGGTGGCTGCCTGGTATATTCCCTTGACCATCTATCGACTGTTCATAACAAGAGGGACTTCCTATATTTCAGAATAGCACTATGGAAATGTGGAAAACGGCCGCTCCGCCGATGGAAAACAGATATTCACGGCCCGATGGAAAAGCTGCCAGCT
>CALXBO010000078.1 GCA_944386565.1 uncultured Ruthenibacterium sp.
GGATCCTTTGAGGTACCGGATTGCCGGAAAATCCCCGAGCGGGACATTCTTTTGGAAACGAGAAAAGGCGTAGCATTTGCTTTTCCATGTGGGAAAACCTATGGACACTTGATTTGCATTTCCTACATGAAGAAATACCTTCGATTTCTCACCCCTTTCAATACAGTTTTCCGTGTACTTGATGGAAAGTAAAAAACGCCATAGGATTTCCTATGGCGTTTGGGACAGGAAAAGGGTGCTGATATTTCACATCAGCACCCTTTATCCTGCCAGTATTTGATTTTTTGACTTCACATCGTGTTCCTTGCCTCTGAAAACATTGATTTTACTGGACTATCTCATGTTTTCTTATTAGGAGGCGGGGGACTCTCTGCCCTTTTTCTTTATTCCAGATATGCGGGATACTGAAGCTGCGCTTCTGTCCAACTCTGCAGTACGTCTGCCATTGCGGCCGCTTCGCGTTTTGCGGCCGGAAGGTCATGTTCGCGGTAATTTCCGCACTCCGGTTCCGTTGTCCCGGGAACTTCACCTTCAAAAGATGCGATAAACGAAAAACTGTCCTGACAGAGCTCAATGACCTGCTCATTCGTCAGGCCCCGCGTGAGAAGGTAAAACCCCGTGCGGCATCCCATCGGGCCTACATAAATCACACCGTCTGCATACTTGGAATTGCGCGCATATGTCGCAAACAGGTGCTCGAAGGTGTGCAGGGCTCCGTTGGAGAGATAATCGCCCGCATTCGGTACTTTCATACGGATATCGTACGTGGTTACATCACCGTCGATGCGCGAGATATACATCCCGCGCTGCAGTTTGGTGTGATCGACGGAAAAACTGGTGATCCGTTTCATGCTGCGCTTCTCCTCATTCCGGCATGGCCTGAACGACGCCGCGCTCTCCGTCAACAGAGACTTTCATGCCGTCCTTCAGTTTGCGTGTGGCGCCGGCCGCGCTGACGATCACAGGCTTGGAAAGCGTAAGGCCTACGATGGCGGCATGCGAGTTCAGTCCGGCTTCCTCCGCGATGATGGCACATGCGTCGCGAAGAGCGCCGAGCATCTCGTTGTTGGTGGAATGGACGACGAGCACATCGCCTTTTTTGAATTTGCTGCGCACTTCTTCGGCCGAACGGCATACGCAGGTATAACCCGTTGCATTGCTGTGGGTCGCGCCGACGCCGGAGACGAGTGCGTCGCCGACAAGGTGCGCTTTGATCATATTGGTCGTACCGGAGACTCCAACGGGAACACCGGCCGTGATAACAGCCAGATCGCCGTTGTGAATGAGGCCGGCGCGCTGTGCCGCGTCAACCGATTTGCTGATCAATTCATCCGTGTCGTGTGCATAATCCATCACGACCGGGGTAATGCCCCAGGAAACCGAAAGCTGGCGCGCAACTTTTTCCGTCAGAACGCACGCAATGATCGTCGTATTGGGACGGTATTTGCAAAGCAGACGCGCGGTCTCACCGCTCTTAGTCACCGTGATGATGGCATTGGCGGAAATATCCATAGCGGTCGTGCAGGCGGCATGGGCAACGGCATCGGCAACGCTGAGGTGGCCTTCCGACGCACGCATCTTCAGGCGCTTGTCATAGTTGATATCGTTTTCCGTGCGCTCTGCAATGGCGGCCATGGTCCGCACGCTTTCCACGGGATACATACCGGCAGCGGTTTCGCCGGAGAGCATGATCGCGGATGTGCCGTCGTAAATCGCGTTCGCAACGTCCGTGATCTCCGCACGGGTCGGACGGGGATTCGTCATCATGCTGTCCAGCATCTGCGTCGCGGTAATGGCAGGTTTGCCGGCGTTGTAGCAGCGGGAAATGATGTCTTTCTGGATAATGGGGATCTCCGTAAAATCGATCTCAACGCCCATATCGCCGCGGGCGACCATGACGCCGTCCGAAACCGCGAGAATCTCTTCAATGTTGTCCACGCCCTCGCGGTTCTCGATCTTGGAGATAATGCGGATCGAATCGCATCCGCACTGATCGAGATAACGGCGGAGTGCAAGCACGTCCGCGGCGCTGCGGACAAACGAAGCCGCGATCAGATCGAAGCCGTTCTCAACGCCGAATTTGATATCGGCCTTGTCCCGTGCAGACATATAAGGCATCGACAAACGCGTTCCGGGAACGTTGATGCCTTTGCGGTCCGAAACAGGGCCGTCATTGTGAACGGTGCAGATGATGTTCTCATCGTCAATGGAATCGACCGTCATGTCGATTTTGCCGTCGTCGATCAGCACGCGCGCCCCCGGAACCAGGTCTGTCACCAGTTCTTTGTAGGAAATCGAGCAGATCGTCTCGTCGCCCTCGATGTCGCGGGTCGTAAGGGTGAACTTCTGGCCTGCTTTCAGCATGACCTTCCCTTTTTTGAACGTCTGGAGACGGATCTCCGGACCTTTGGTGTCGAGAAGGGCTGCGACGTGGCGGCCTTCTTCCTCGCGCAGACGGGTCAGACGCTCCAGACGCTTTTTGTGCTCCTCGTGCGTTCCGTGCGAAAAGTTGAACCGGGCTACATCCATGCCGCTTTGGATCATAGCGCGCAGGACGTCATCATTGTCCGTGGCAGGACCAAGTGTGCAAACGATCTTTGTTTTTCTCATCAGATCTCACTCCTCATTTATTCTTAATTAAGATGAATCAGCACAGACAATTTTATTATACACTTTTTTAGCCGTCATGCAATTCCTTCTTAACAAGTGAGCAGGAAAATAGTATAATAAAAATAAAGGAGATGAGAAACCACATGGCAAAGCGTGTATTTTTGATTGTTCTGGACAGTTTCGGCATTGGTGAAATGCCGGATGCAGCGGATTTTGGCGATGCAGGCAGCAATACGCTTGCCGCGATTTCCAAAAGCGAAAAATTTCAAACGCCCATGCTGCAGAAAATGGGCCTTTTTAATATCGACGGTGTGGAGTGCGGAACGAAAGCCGTACACCCGCTTGCGTGCTACGCCCGTCTGGAAGAGGCATCCAAGGGAAAAGACACAACGATCGGCCACTGGGAAATTGCCGGAGTGGAAAGTGACCGTCCGCTGCCGACGTACCCGAACGGGTTTCCTGATGATCTGATCCGGGAGTTTGAGCGCCGCACCGGGCGCAGTGTCCTGTGCAACCGGCCGTACTCCGGAACGGAAGTGCTCAAGGATTACGGGGAAGAGCATATGAAAACCGGAGCTCTGATCGTGTATACTTCCGCAGACAGCGTGTTTCAGGTTGCCGCACACGAGCAGATCGTACCGGTCAATGAGCTGTATCGGTATTGCGAGATCGCGCGCGAAATGCTCACTGGCGAACACAGTGTTGGCCGCGTCATTGCCCGTCCGTTTGTAGGCACGTGCCGCGACGATTTCAAGCGCACGACAAACCGTCATGACTTCTCCCTCAAACCGCCTGCGCCGACCATGCTCGACGCATTGAAAGCAGAGGGAAAGGATGTCATCGGGGTCGGTAAAATTTATGACATTTTTGACGGTGAAGGCGTCACGGAAAAAATCAAAACATCCGGCAATGCAAACGGAATGGACGTCACGCTTGCACTCGCCAAACGTGACTTTGCCGGGCTTGCGTTTGTAAATCTGGTTGATTTCGATATGATTTACGGGCACAGAAACGATGTGGACGGCTATGCCGCAGCGGCAACGGAATTCGACGATAAGCTGAAACAGCTTCTGAAAATCCTCCGCCCGGAAGACATGCTGATTATTACCGCGGATCACGGGTGCGATCCCGCAACGCCTTCCACGGATCACTCGCGCGAATACGTGCCCCTTCTGATCTGCGGAGGACCGGTGCTGTCGGGTGTCAACCTGGGAACGCGCAAAAGTTTCTCCTGCATTGCGCAGACGGTGTGCCAGTATCTTGATGTGCCGGCACAGCTGTGCGGGGAGAGCTTCTATCCGGAGATCATGAGATAATAAAGTCTTTCTGCGGGGTATCCTGCCGGGATATCCCGCAATTTTTTTATGCGCCTGAAACATTTTGGATACGAAAGTCGTTATAATATATAAGAGTACTATTTTGGAAAGGCAGCGGTACATGAAGCAAGCGATTCTTTGGCTCCTTGCAGCCGTTTTGTCCGTTGACAGTATTCTGCGTTTCTTCCGCACATCGCTCAATCTGGGCTCTTTTTTAATGTACTGCATTACGGCGGGAGTTTGGATTTATGCACTGTTCAACCGGCAGATCGATCGTTTCTGTTCTCACGGCTTCGGACGGATCCTGAAATATGGCTTTTTTGCGGGATGTGCAGTTTTTGCATGCATGATCGTCTTTCTCTTTGTGAACGGAGCAAAGGATACGGCGACCGGAAAGGAGAAAGCCCTGATCGTGCTCGGCGCAGGGGTTCGGGGAACCCGGATCACCGCACTGCTGGCACAGCGTCTGGATGCGGCTGTCGAGTATCATTGCGCGAATCCCGAGGCGCTGATCGTCGTTTCAGGCGGGCAGGGCCCCGGCGAAGACATTCCCGAGGCTGAGGCAATGGCGCAATACTTGATGGAAAAAGGCGTTCCGGAAGAGAAGATCCTTCTTGAGACGGAAAGCTCCTCCACAAGGGAGAATTTCGAATTTTCGCGGGAACTTTTAGCGGAACACGGCATCTCGGCCGAAACGCCCATTGCATATGTAACAAACGGTTTTCATAGTTACCGCGCCGGATGTTACGCACGAAACGCCGGCTTCGAAAACGTTTCCAGCGTCAGCGCTCCCACCAGTACAGGCGTCTGGCTTCAGTGCTATCTTCGCGAAGTACTCGCGGTGTTTTATTTGTGGGCTTTCGCGCATTAACGGGACGCTTTTTGCCTTGTCTTTCGACATGGCTCATGGTATAATGACAGTCAGCACATCGTACTTTTTTATGCACGAACAACAAATTTTGAGGTGATGCCGGTGGCTCCGATCATCAAAGTGGACAATCTCAGGAAAGTGTATCGCGTCGGCCAGGAAAAGGTCGTCGCGCTGAGAGACATCAATCTGGAGATTGAAAGAGGAGAGTTCTGTTGTGTTGTTGGCGCGTCCGGTTCCGGCAAGTCGACTCTGCTCAATCAGCTCGCCGGACTGGAAAAACCGACGCGCGGCAGCGTCAGCATCGGCGGACATAATATTTCCGCGATGAGCGAAAAGGAACTCGCGGTTTTCCGGCAGCATCATCTCGGATTTGTGTTCCAGTCCTATAATTTGCTTCCCACTATGACCGCCGTTGAAAACGTTGCGCTCCCGCTGATGTTCAAGGGCGTACCAAAAGCCAAGCGCGAAGCCATGGCGGCGCAGCAGTTGAAAAAGATGGGGCTGGGCAAACGTCTGAAACACAAACCGACCGAAATGTCGGGCGGACAGCAGCAGCGTGTCGGCATTGCCAGAGCGTTCGTCAGCAAGCCGGAGGTAATTTTTGCGGATGAGCCTACCGGAAACCTTGATTCTCACACGACTGCAAAGGTTATGAATGCGATTCTTCGCCTGACGCGCGAGAATAACATCACCTTTATTATGGTGACGCACGAACGTGACCTGTCCAGCTGCGCGGACCGTATCATCACACTGAAAGACGGCTGTGTACTGCGGAATGAAAAAATCGAAAATCCTGCTCAGGAGTTTGAGGTTCAGCTCAGCCCGATGGACGAAGAGTACATTGCTCAGGAAAAGCAGGAAAGAGAAAACAGCGATCGCAATAATGCGGCGGGAGACGGGCAAACGGCCGCCTCGCCCGATTTGAAGGAGAATCATGTATGAAAACGATGCAGAAAACAGTCAGCGCTTTCTTGACTTTTGCCATGCTGTTGTGCATGATGCTGGCGACGATGCCAGCGGTGTTTGCGGAGGAAACGCCCATTATTCAGGAAGGAAATAGCATTACTGTAACTGAAGGTGATCCTCTTGTACTGACTCCGATGAGATCAGATAAACCCGTAAACGGAAAATGGACAAAAGATAGTGTGGCAGTTTCCGAAGAGTTCGTTGCACTAACAGGGAAACTCACCATCCAGAGCGTAACTTCAAATGATGCGGGCAGTTATACTTTCACACCAGACGATACGACTCTGAAACCTGTAACAGTGAATGTAACCGTAACGAGCAAACAAGGCAGTGGTGCTTTCGAGATTCTCGGATACTCCGTGCAGGACGCAGCGGGAAATGAGATTCAGAAGGTAACTCCCGGCACAAAATGCCGTATTGTCGTTGCTGTGCGCGACGGGCGATTTACGTCCGCTCCTACGAAGTATGATTCGTACGGGAATACCGTGAATGTCAAAATTACAAGCACGGATTCATTTGCATCTCCCTCGTTCGGCGATATCAAGCAGACCAATATCCGGATGACGGACAAAGGCTATGAATACGGTATCCTTTTCAATGACATCACGTATCTGGGCGGGGAGAACACGCTGGCGTTTGATATCTCGTACAACGACAACAGTGTTGCCATGACCTCCAGCAGCGTAGGAATCAGCCAGTGCCAGACTGAGACACAGACCGGAGCAAAGCCGACGCTGATGGTTCAGAGTGTCGGATACGGCGATCAGAATGTCGAAGCGGGAAAAACATTCACGCTGACCATCACCTCGTATAACACGAGCAAAACAAGTGCATTGACCGACGTCACCACGAGCATCAGTCTGCCGACCGGCCTGATGCTGGCAGAGGGCAGCAACAAAGTGCTTACTTCTCAGGTTGCCGCCGGCGGCTCGTATACAACGACGTTCCAGATGCAGGCGGATGCCAGCGCAGAGACGGGACCTGTCAACGTGACGGTGGACTATACATATTATCTGAGCGGTACCAGCGAACCGATGTCCGCCAGTCAGATGATCACGATCCCCATTGTTCAGCCGGACCGCTTCACCTTCACTACAATGGACGTGCCCACGGAGGCTTATGCAGGAGAAGAGGCATATGTTTCCGTTGACTTTGTCAATAAAGGCAAGGGAATTCTGTACAACCTGTCCGCCGAAATTTCCGGCAATATGGACAATCCCGGCCAGACCCAGTATCTCGGGAACCTGCAGTCCGGCACGGAAGGTTCCGCGGAATTCAGTGTTCTCGCATCTCAGCCCGGCACGATCAACGGAACGATCAAGCTGACGTACGAAGATGTGAACGGAAATGAGAAAACCCAGACCAAGGATTTCACCATGACGATTACGGAAATGCCCGTATATGACGATTATCCGGTGGTGGACCCCGGCGTCGATATGCAGCCGGAAACCGGTTTTTCCATGCCGTGGTGGGGATGGCTGCTGATCGTTGTCGGCTGCGTCGTTGTGATTGTAGTTGTGGTCCGTATTGTGAAGAAACGCAAAGCAAAGAAGCTTGCATTGGAGCTTGCGGAGGACGAAGAAGATGAAGATTTCTGATCTTCTCGCTCTGAGTTATGAAAATCTCCGCCGCCGTAAGGGCCGTACAGCCCTTACGGTTGCGGGTGTTGTGATCGGCACTTTTCTGATCGTAATCATGGTTTCCCTGGGCATTGCCGTCAATGTCGGATTTGACGAGATGCTCCAGAGCATGGGTGATCTGCGGAAAATCACGGTTTACGGTTGGGGCGTGAACGGAAGCGAAGTACAGCTCAATGACGACGCGGTTGCGCAGATGTCCAAGCTGGATCACGTACTGGTCGCCACTCCGTATTATCAGCCGAGATATCTGTCTTTTAACCTTGTTGCGGGCAAGAATGACCGCTATCAGACGGGTTATGTCGAGTTGTACGGAATCTATCCGGAAGCACTCGAAATGATGCAATACGAGCTCAAATCCGGCAGCTATTTGCCGGAGAAGGGGACCGTTCCATCGGGAAACAAGCCCAAAGTTCAGGTCGTTGTCGGAGAACAGCTCGGATATAATTTTACCGATACAAAGAAGAAGGGCGAAAATGCCTACCGCTGGCAGGGAATGACCGATGCGGCAGGAAATGAACTTCCTCCGTTTGTCGATATTCTGAGCGATACCATGACGCTGAAAAGTCAGGGGTCGGAAGACGACAAGCAGCTCGTGTATCAGATGGATGTTCTCGGTGTTCTTTTGCAGGACAACGAAAAAGGCTATGAAACCTACGGCGGTGTCTTCATGGACTTGAACGTCCTGAAAAAGCTCGAAAGCGACTACATGCGCATGAACAACATCAAGGCGGAAACGACCAACACGTATGATCAGGTCGTTGTGATGGTCGATGATATTGACAACGTGGAGGCCGTAGAAGAATACATCAACGACGAACTGGGTTTCCAGACCGGCGGTATGTCTTCCTGGCGTGAACAGATGCAGGGTCAGTCACAGATGTTGCAGCTGATTCTCGGCGGTCTCGGTGCCGTCTCGCTGTTTGTCGCGGCTCTTTCCATCGTCAATACGATGTCCATGTCGATTCTGGAGCGTACCCGCGAAATCGGTGTAATGAAGGTTCTGGGCTGCGGCATCGGAAAGATCCGCACGCTGTTCCTGTTGGAGGCGAGCATGATCGGCCTGACGGGCGGTTTGCTCGGAATCGGAATCAGTTATCTCGTTTCGTTCGCGCTGAACCACTTTGCTCCGTTCCTGATGATGAGCGGGCTTGGAAATATTCTGCCGATGTACGGTTCGAAAATTTCCGTTATCCCGGTCTGGTTGAGCGTCGGAAGTGTATTTTTCGCGACGTTGATCGGATTCGTGGCAGGCATTCTTCCCGCCGGCAGAGCTGTTAAAATCTCTGCTCTGGAAGCAATCCGTCACGAGTAAAATATTCAATAGAAAAGAGCCGGCTCGGATTTTCCGAGCCGGCTCTTTTTGTTTGAGCAATCTTATAAGCAAACTTCCGGACAAAGCTCTTCAATTTTATCCGGAGTCAGACGGCGCAGAAGTTCCGCGCAGAGTTTCGAAGCCGCGTCAACATCGCTCAGGGCGCTGATACCGTAGTGAGTATGCGCATAGCGCACCGGAATGCCCAAAACAAGTGTCGGAATGCCTGTGGCTTCCAGATGAATCGCACCGGCATTGGTTCCGCCGCCCGTACGCACCGCACACTGATGAACGATTCCGCACTCTTCCGCAACGCTGCGCGCAAAGTCGAGCAGATGCGGATTGGCTACCATCGAATTGTCGCGGAAACGAAGCTGAACACCGCCTCCGACAACGCCCTGAGCCTGGTCCGGCGGAGTAAATGTATCATCCGCCGGCGTCCCTTCCAGACAAATTGCCAGTCTGGGAGCTACTTTTCTGGCAGCGACACGTGCGCCGCGCGTTCCAACTTCTTCCTGAACAGAGAACACCGCAGTGACATCCACAGGGAGCGTTTCATCCGCCAGCTGCTTCACGCAGTCGACCAGAGCTGCACATCCGAGACGGCAGTCGAATGCTTTTCCCATCATAATGCCTGTCTCGTCACGAATCGAGAACTCAGCCTCCGGCACGACAAACAATCCCGGTTCAATTCCAAGCGCGAGAGCATCTTCGCGGCTGGTAACTCCGGCGTCCAGAAGAATGCTTTCCATGGAGAGCGGTGCAGAACGCTCCGCCGCTGACATGAAGTGAGGAGGCTTGGAGGCGGAGATGGCCCGCACAAGGCTTCCTTTTCGCGTCCGGATCAGGAAGGTGTGCGCCGGAATATTGTGTTCGATCCACCCGCCCAGAGGAACCACGTGAAGCAAACCGTTGGCCTGAACGGACTGGATCATGAATCCGACTTCATCCAGATGCGCGTCAAGAAGAACCATCGGAGCACCGTGATTCTGAGGCAGCGGGGCATAAACATTCTGCATCGAGTCTTTTTGAGACGGAACGGGAAGCAGCCCCCGAACCAATTCCGCGGCTTCATCCTCATAGCCGGACGGCCCGAATGCGTTGGAGATCTCGCGGCAAGTCATAATATCCATTGTTTCAAATCCTTTCCGAAAAATTATTGTTCAAAGCCCATTTCATTTTGGATTTCATCCATTTCGCTCATCCACAAGGCGGACGATGCATCGCTCGGCATTCTCCAGTCCCCACGGGGAGAAAGAGAAACAGAGCCGACTTTGGGTCCGTCGGGAATACAGCTACGCTTGAATTGCTGGGCAAAGAAGCGCCAATAGAAATTTCGCAGCCAGCGGTGCAATTCCTGATCACTATAGGAGGTTCCGAATGCCTGACGGGCAAGGAACAGGATCTTTCTCGGTGAAAAACCGTACCGGATCGCATAGAAGAGGAAAAAGTCATGCAGCTCATACGGGCCGACGATTTCTTCCGTCTGCTGGCTGATTTCTCCGTTCTGAGAAGGAAGAAGTTCCGGGCTGACCGGTGTGTCCAGAATATCCATGAGAACGTCACGCAGTGTATCCTGGCGGGCTGTGCGGGCGGCATAATGCACCAGATGGCGGACAAGGGTTTTGGGGATCGATGCATTGACGCCATACATGCTCATGTGGTCGCCGTTGTATGTCGCCCAGCCAAGCGCAAGCTCCGACAAGTCGCCGGTGCCGACTACGATGCCGCCCAAGCGGTTTGCCAGGTTCATCAAAACCAATGTACGCACGCGTGCCTGCGTGTTTTCATACGTTACGTCATGGTTGTCCTCTTCCTGTCCGATGTCAGCAAAGTTGCTGCGGACAGTTTGAGCAATGTTCACGTTCTCAAAGGTAACTCCGAGCGCTTCGCAGAGCGTCTGCGCATTGGAACGGGTGCGTTTGGTCGTGCCGAAGCACGGCATCGTGACGGCTACAATGTCCGTCATGGGGCGAGACAGACGCTGCATTGCGCGCGTCATGACCAGAAGTGCCAGGCAGCTGTCGAGACCACCCGAAATGCCGATGACTGCTTTTTTAGCTTTTGTGTGCTCCAGACGTTTGCGGAGACCTTCCGCCTGCATCTGAAGAATTCCTTCACAGCGGAGATCCAGTTCAGCCGTATCCTCCGGAACAAAGGGAGCACGGCTGATCGCGCGCATCAGTGCTTTTTCTTTCTGTTGCTGCGAGAACCAGACCACTTCATACCCGTCGTCCTCGGCACTTTGTGTGTCAAACGACGTGTTTTTCATTCGTTCGACGCAGAGTTTCTCAACATCTACATCGCACAGAACAGGTTCATTCTCAAACAGGCGGCTTTCCGCACAAAGGATACCGTTCTCTGCAATCAGATTATGTGCTGCAAACACGAGATCCGTCGTTGATTCGCCGCGACCCGCGTCAGCATATGCGTAAGCGCAGAGAAGACGGGCAGACTGCGAACGGACGAGCTCGCGGCGGTATCCCGCTTTTCCGACGGTCTCATTGCTGGCGGAAAGGTTCAGGATCACAGTCGCTCCTGCCATGGCGTGGGCCGTACTGGGAGGGAGGGGGGCCCAGAGATCCTCGCAGATTTCGACAGCGATGCGCAGTTCGGGATGATCGCTGCAGGCAAAAATCAGATCCGTTCCGAAGGGAACCGCATTGCCGTTGACATCCACAAGATGCGTATCTTCGCAATCAGCACTCACAAACCAGCGCTGCTCATAGAACTCATTGTAATTGGGCAGGAACGTTTTGGGAACGATTCCCAGAACCTTTCCTTTGTGAATCACTGCTGCACAGTTGTAAACCTTCCCGCCGCTGGAATAGGGAAGACCTACCGCGAACACAACCTCGCATTCGGCAGTTTCGGCACAAATCGTCCGCAAAGCAGAAAGCGCCCCCTGCAGAAGCATCGGCTGCAGAAACAGATCCGCACAGGTGTATCCGGTAATACACAGTTCCGGCAGACACAGAATGTGTGCGCCGGCCTCATCGGCTTGCCGGACGCATTCAACGATACGCTGCGCATTGCCTGCACAATCAGCCACTCGGATCTCCGGAGTGGAACAACCAATTTTATAAAAACCGTACATTATAAACTCTCCCTTCCGATAGCGGCAGATGCGCTGCGCTTGCCGCTGCGAAGATATTGCTGCAGAATCACTACGAACCACACGGGAACCACAATGCCCTTGACGATACTGGACAAGCTGATGCTCCACCAGATACCGTTCAATCCGAGTGCCGTCGCCGACAACGCAATTGCAAGCGGAATCCGGGCGGCGTTGCCCAGGATACCGCACACGGACGGGACGAGCGGCCGGCCGAGCCCCTGAAACGCGCCGGCAGATGTGATTTCCAGACACATAAAGAGTTGTGAAACTCCCAGAATACGGAGATAATCCACACCTATCCGAACAACGTCAGGTTCCTGAATGAAAATGCGGAAAATCACTTCCGGTGCGAAAATCAGAAGAGCACTTGTAAAAACTCCCCACGCGGTCATCAGAAGCATGGCAGCCTTATATCCGAGCCGGACACGGTCTGTGCGTCCGGCGCCGAAATTCTGCGCGATCAGAACGTTGGTGGCTGTAGCAAAGCCGTCGGCAGCCATCCATGAAATGGATTCGATCTGGCTGCCTACTTTCTGGACTGCCACGGCAGCATCGCCGTATCCGGCGACCAGACGCGCGATCAGCATGGACAACGATGAAAAAATCGTGTTTTGAAGAGCCGGAAAAAATCCGATGCGCACGATATCCGAATAGATTTTTCTCTGCTGGAAAGCAAACATCCTGACTTTACCAAACAGACTTGGTTCGCGAACGGCAGCTTGGAGAAAAAACAGAAATACGATCAGTTGGGCAAGCACGGTTGCAAGCGCCGCTCCGGCCACACCCATTTCCGGAAAAATAGAAACGCCGAAAATAAGCATCGGATCAAGAACAATATTAGCTGCAAGCCCGATCATTGTACAGCGGAATGTAACACCGCTCAAACCGAGCGCCGCAAACAGACCGCTGAACACCTGATTGAAAAATGAGAACAGCAAACCTGATGCGACAATGAACAGATAGACTTCTGCGTCAGCGACAACCGACGCCTGATTCAAACGGAAAAAGGCAATCAGCGGTGTACAGAATGTCAGAAAAATCACCGTGCAGAGTGTTCCGAGAAGCAGAGAAAGCTGTAACGCTCCGGTTGCGTAGCGGCTGGCAGCGGTACCGTCTCCGCGGCCGAGCTCGTGTGCGGTTTTTACCTGTCCGCCGAGGCGCGGAACCGAGGAAATTCCGTTCGCAAACCACAGATACATTCCGGCAGCGCCGACGGCAGCGACCGCGTCGGCACTGACCCGTCCGATCCAGATCATATCCGTCAGATTATAAGCCATTTGAATCAGCGACGTTCCCATGATCGGAAGCGCCAATCGGGTCAGCGATGAAAAGATCGGACTGTCCAATAAATCGATTTGTTTCACGTTGGGAATAATCACTCGCTTTCAGGATAAAATGCAGCGGCATAAGAGATGATTTCCGCAACCATTATATCACATTTCCTGTGGATTATCGACAGATCAAGAGAACATATTTTCTCTGTTAGCGGGGCACTCTAATACCGAAAGGAAGTGTTTGGATATGACAGAGCGTCAGCGTGATGCGTGCCGCATGCTGTTGCATCAGGAGAAAACGATGGTGGATATTTGCCGTGCCAGCGCGGCAGCCGGGACGGATCTTGCCTTGAAGGAATTGTATGAAGACATGGCCGCCAGACATCAACAGCACTGTCAGCTGTTACAGGGGCAGTTGAAGAAAAACGGTGACTCCCGATGAAAAGCGAGCAGAAAATTCTTCATAATGCCATGTGTGCGGAGCTTGTCCTTTCGGAATGCTACAATCGGGCAGTAGGAGAGTGCGGGGACGATTCCGTCCGAGACATGTTTCTGGCACTGCTTGCTGAGTCTCACGAAGTTCAGAGAACATACTATCAGGAGATGGAGCGCCGGAATTGGATACCGGAAAACGGCTCGACATAAATCAAGCCGGCAGCAAAACGCTGCCGGCTTGAAATTTGTGATCTGAAACCAATCAGGTGAGCATGTTGATCAGGATACCGGCCGCAACTGCACTGCCGATAACGCCGGCCACGTTCGGGCCCATGGCATGCATCAGCAGGAAGTTCTGCGGATTTTCAGCCTGACCGACTTTATTGGCCACACGCGCAGCCATCGGCACAGCAGAGACACCGGCAGCACCGATCAGAGGATTGACCTTGCCCTTCGTCGCCCAGCACATCAGACGGCCGAACAGAACACCGCCGGCAGTACCGAAGCAGAACGCAATCAGACCAAGGAGAATGATGTAACCGGTCTGCAGGTTGAAGAACGTATCTGCACTGGTCGTGCAACCGACAGAAACGCCGAGGAAAATCGTAATGATGTTCATCAGCTCATTGCCGGCCGTTTTGTTGATACGGTCAACGACACCGGATTCCTTCATCAGGTTGCCGAGCATCAGCATACCGACAAGAGGAACCGCGCTGGGGATGAGAAGAGAAATGATGATCGTGCAAATGATCGGGAAGAGGATCTTCTCCGTTTTGGAAACAGTGCGCAGCTGCGTCATCACGATCTGACGCTCTTTCTTCGTCGTGAGCGCTTTCATGATAGGCGGCTGGATAATCGGAACGAGCGCCATGTAGCTGTATGCGGCAACTGCAATCGCACCAAGAAGATGCGGAGCCAGCTTACTGGTTACATAAATGGCCGTCGGGCCGTCAGCACCGCCGATAATACCGATGGACGCAGCTTCAGGGCCGGTAAAGCCAAGGAATTTCGCACCGATGTACGTAGTGAAGATGCCGAGCTGCGCGGCAGCGCCGAGCAGGAGGCTCTTGGGGTTCGAAATCAGCGGACCGAAGTCGGTCATCGTGCCGATGCCGAGGAAGATCAGCGGGGGATAGATGCCGAGCTTTACACCCAGGTACAACATATCCGCCAATCCGCCTTCATTCAGAACGCGCATGAAATCGGGGTGGCCGCTCTCCGTAAGGAAGAACTCCATGTGGATCACGCCGCCGAAAGGCAGGTTCGCAAGGAGCATACCGAACGCGATCGGCAGCAGAAGCAGCGGCTCGAATTGTTTCACGATCGCCAGGTACAGAAGCACGCAGGCGATAATGATCATAATAAGGTATCCCGGGGTTTCGAGCAGCCCCGCGAAACCGGATTCCGTAGCAATGCCGGTTACGGCGTCTAAAAAGCCTTGCATCTTATTCTCTCCTTTGGCTTAGAAAGGCTCGGTGTTCGACATCACACCGGCAGAACTCCAGGCGCTGCGGCCCTTTTTGGCGCGTTTGACGGAACGGATGGCAAATTTTTTGCCGCCTTCCATGCTCGCAACGGCCGCCGCAATCGCAGCGATGATCTCTCCGGGAATGCCCGCCTGCACTTTCGGAGCAGACGCATTCTGTGCCTTGGCAACAGGGGGCGCAGCAGGAGCGGGAGCGGGTTTCGACGCATCCTTTTTCGCAGCGGCCTTTTTGTTATCGATCGCTGTGAAGATGACCCCTTCAAACGCAATGATCAGGTACAGCAGGATCAGGACAGCAAAAACCAGAACGATACCCGTGACGACCACGACAGGCCAGTCAGGCTCGCCCTCGGCCATGTTGAACGCAAAAGCTGCGGCGCGCAACAAAGAAAAGTCCATGAATAAACCTCCAGTCTTTTCACAATATCTTAAATTATTATAGTGGAATTTCACGGCAGATGCAATGGCTTTGTTAAAAAAAGAACGATAAATTTCCAAAAAAATTGCACAATTCACAATTCTGGAAAATTCTTGCATTTTGCGTCTTTTTTCTTTCTTCGCCAAACGGAATAAAAGGGCGGATTTCACCTTTTTATAAATGCGGATGCCGGGCATACTTCTTTTTTTCGTCAAAACATGATATACTGTACCTCGTAATCCGATTTCAAAAAATTCAAAGGGGAAAGATACTCGATTATGGATCTGTCTCAGTTTCCTGCACTCCGCAGAAATTACATCGCATCCTGCTTCGGGCGGCTCAACGATCAGCAGCGGGAAGCGGTTTTTACCTCCGAAGGCCCGCTGTTGATTCTGGCCGGCGCCGGAAGCGGAAAAACGACCGTTCTCGTCAACAGGATCGCCAATCTGATCCGGTTCGGAAGCGCCTATTCCAGCACGGATATTCCGGCCGGTGTAACTCCGGATCTGCTCAAAGAACTGGAACAGCTTCCCGGCTCGGGGACAGCACCGTCGCCTGCGCTGATGCGTGTTCTGCCGGTTGCCCCTGTCCGTCCTTATAATATTCTGGCGATCACGTTTACGAACAAGGCGGCGGCAGAGCTCAAAGAGCGTCTCTCGCGCATTCTCGGGCCGGAAGGTGCGGACGTCAACGCTTCGACGTTCCACTCAGCCTGTGTGAGAATCCTGCGCCGTGAAGCGGAACGCCTCGGATTTCCGAGCAGCTTTACTATTTATGACTCGGACGATCAGCAGCGCGCAATGAAAGAGGTATATAAGGCGCTGGGCGTTGATGACAAATTTCTCCCGATCAAAAGCACGATCGGCGCGATCGGCCGCATGAAGGACAAGATGATCGCCCCCGAAGACGCACTGCGTCAGGCGGGAGACACCCGTGCGACCCTTGTTGCAAAAATCTATGACGAGTACGCCAAGCGGCTGCGCTCTGCCGGTGCGTTTGACTTTGACGACCTTATTTATTATACGGTAAAGCTGCTTCGCGAGAATCCCGAAGTCCGCGAGTATTACCAGAATCGGTTCCGCTATATCCTTGTGGACGAGTATCAGGACACGAGCATCGCGCAGTTCCTGCTTGTGTATCTGCTGGGTTCCGCGCATCAGAACGTGTGTGTGGTCGGCGATGACGACCAGAGCATTTACCGGTTCCGCGGCGCTACGATCGAGAACATTCTCAGCTTTGAAAAGCATTTTCCGGGCGCCAAGGTGATCCGTCTGGAGCAGAATTACCGCTCGACTTCTTCTATTCTGCAAGCGGCAAACTGCGTCATTCAGAACAACAGCGAACGCAAAGGGAAAACGCTTTGGACTCAAAATGATGCCGGTGCGAAAATCCATCACTATATGGCCGCGACCGAACTGGACGAAGCGGCGCACATCGCTTCGCAGATCGGCGAAAACCTCAAAAAAGGCGCCAAGCTGCGGAGCCACGCAATTCTCTATCGAATGAACGCGCAGTCCGGGCCGCTCGAAACGTATTTTGCCCGGGCGGGAATTCCGTATCGGATTCTCGGCGGCCAGCGCTTCTATGACCGCAAGGAGATCAAGGATATGATCTCCTACCTGAGTATTGTCGCAAACCGCAGCGATGATCTGCGCCTGCGGCGCATCATCAACGAACCGGCCAGAAAAATCGGTGCAACCACCGTGGATACCATTGCGCAGATCGCCGCACAGGAAGGCGTCCCCATGCTGGACATCGTGCGGCGCGCGCCGGAATATCAGGCTCTGAACCGCTCTCTGAATGCGCTTCGCGGGTTCTCTTCGCTGTATGAACGTCTGCTGGATTCCTGCAATTCCAAACCGCTCGATGTGTTTGCGTCCGATGTTTATGAGATGACAGGATACCGCGCCATGCTGGAAGCTCAGGGTGAAGAGGGCCAGACGCGGATCGAAAACATCGGCCAGCTCATTTCCAGCATCAAAGCGTATGCGGACCAGCGCGGGCCGGAGGCCAGTCTGGAAGGATTTCTGGAGGAAGTTGCGCTCATCAGTGACATCGACAGCTATGACAACGAAGCCGATGTCGTGATCATGATGACGATGCATGCTGCCAAAGGTCTGGAGTTTGATTACGTGTTCCTTGTGGGTCTGGAAGAGGGGATTTTCCCTGGCGACCGGTGCCGCTATTCCAGTGAAGACCTCGAAGAAGAGCGGCGGCTTTGCTATGTGGGAATCACGCGGGCCAGAAAAGAGCTCTATCTGTCCAACGCCGCCGCCCGGATGCTGTTCGGGCAGACCCGCCGCAACCCGCCCTCCCGATTCCTTGAGGAAATTGACGCGGGGCTGCTGGATGAAGAAGTCAGCCCGATGCTTGCGCCGATGCGCACGCCGCCGTATGGTGCGCAGGCGCGTGAAAATTATCCGGCACAAACGTCGTTTCATGATCGGACCGCCGCAAGGCCCCGGCCTGCAGCAGAGCCTCACGCGCAGCGGCCGGCTTATCTGGACCGCAATTACAACCGCGCGCCGGGACGCACTCCGGCCGCAGGAACCGGTTCGAGCGTTTTCTCGGCGATTTCCGCCGGTTCCGCAGCCGCACCCGCCCCGAAAGCAAAAAGCACGGGCTACCATCCGGGCGACCTTGTGGAGCACAAAGTGTTCGGCCGCGGAAAGGTTGTGGCTGTAACGCCGGTCGCAAGCGATTTTATTGTCGAAATCCGCTTTGAACGCGCGGGAATCAAAAAGACGATGGCGAATTATGCGCCGCTGAAAAAGATCGAAGAATAACAAAGGAGCAGCCTTGAGCATGATGAAAGTAAAACTGATCGCCTATACCCCGGAACCGGAAAAAGTGGTTGCCGCAGCTGCCAAGCTGTGTTACTCGAACGCCCACATCGACGATCTGCTCGACGGGCTCACGCCGGAAAAAAGCCGCTCGTTTCTGGAAAAACTGGCGAGCATGGGACATGAAAGCCCCACAGAGCACGTTTCGTTCACGTTTGCGATTGAGGGTGTGTCGCGCTCTCTGCTGGCACAGATCACCCGTCACAGAATCGCTTCGTACAGTGTGCAAAGCCAGCGCTATGTCAATCTGCATGAATTTGAATATGTTCTTCCTCCCGAAATCGAAGCCGACGAAGAAGCTGCCGAAGCGTTTTCGCAGGCCATGCAGGCGGAGGCCGAGCATTACAGAAACCTGACGGCCGTTCTGGCCCAGCGTCATAAAGAGCGGTTCCTGCAGGAGGGCTGCGACGAAAAAACTGCCGCACGGAAAGCGGAAAAGCAGGCTTTGGAAGACGCCCGCTTTGTCCTGCCGAACGCATGCACAACCAAGATGATCGTCACTATGAACGCCCGGAGCCTGAACAACTTCTTCCGCCACCGCTGCTGCCAGCGCGCCCAATGGGAAATCCGCGCTCTGGCCGATGAAATGCTCCGGCAGGTATCTGCGGTCGCACCCGGTCTTTTTGTCAAGAGCGGGCCTTCCTGCGTGGCCGGACCGTGCCCCGAGGGCGCCATGACTTGCGGACGCATCACAGAAATTCGCGAGCGGTACGCCGCCATGAAGCGAGGCGAGTAAAATGGGAACCCTGATCGTTGTGGAGGGGCTTGACGGAAGCGGTAAGGCGACACAGGCAAAGCTTTTGCGGGATGCATTTCTTGCTCGGGGAAAAGAGGTCATGCAGGTGACGTTCCCGCAATACGACAGTCCGTCCTCTTCTCTCGTCCGAATGTACCTTGCAGGGGAGTTCGGAGAAAAGCCCGAGGACGTCAATCCCTATGCGGCGTCCAGCTTTTACTGCGTGGATCGGTATGCCAGTTTCAAGACCTTATGGGGTAGTTTTTATGAACGGGGCGGCATTGTGATTGCCGACCGCTATACGACCTCCAACGCGGTACATCAGTGCTCCAAACTTTCCGCGAACGAATGGGATGGTTTTCTTTCCTGGCTCTTTGACTTTGAGTACCGGAAAGTCCAAATTCCTGAACCGGATCTCGTGTTGTATCTTGACGTCGCCGTCGAAGTTTCCCAAAAGCTGATGACGCAGCGGTATCACGGAGACGAGAGCCGGAAAGACATTCATGAGAAAGACCTTGCTTATCTGGAGCACAGCCGCGCCGCGGCGCAATACTGTGCCGATACACTCGGCTGGAAACGCATTGCATGCTGTGAGAACGGCGTGATGCGTACGATCGAATCCATTCATTCTGATGTGCTTGCCTGTGTGGACAAGCACCTGCCCAATTTAATTTCAACAACGGAGGCGGAACGACATGCCGAATCGTGACAATTCCCCGCACGCAGTAAGCGATGCTGAACGCACATATGCAAAAAAACTTGCAGAAGTCTATGTGAAACTCGCCAGAATGTCGCCGGAGCAGCGGGCAAAATACGCCGATAAGGCAAAGGAGTTATCGGCGCGGCTTGCAAAACTGCCCCCGGCGGTGAAAGAGATTTATGATAATGAGGTCCGTGCGCTGAGCGGCGCCGCGGCGTCTCCGGCTGTTTCCGAAAAGGAATCCGCGGAGACCGCCGGGAAAACAGCTGAACCGCATCAGGATGAGGAAGTTTCCGTTCGACGGACTTCCCGAAAGCCGAAGTACGAGCCGGACGAAGACGAGTACGACGACGATTATGACGATACCGACGAGCGGCCGCGCCGGAAGGGAAGGGCAAAGGGCTGCCTGATTGTCTTCCTGGTTCTTCTGCTTCTGATTGCCGCTGCCGGTGCGTTCGGGTGGATGTGGGTCAATTCGGAAATCAACGGTGAGCGCGGTTCGGAAGTCAGCGAAGCAACCGTTATCGTCGAGCGCGGCTCAGGTCCGCTTACCATCGGCAAGCTTTTGCAGCAGAACGGCATCATCCGCAATGCTCAGGTTTTCCGTCTGTATGTCCGCCAGACCGATACTGCCGGAACGCTCCAATACGGTGAATTTACGTTCAGCTCCGATATGAGCTACGACCAGATCATCGAAACGCTTCAGGAGACCAACAAGGAGCGCGACGATATTGTGGAAGTGACATTCCCGGAGGGCATCCCTGCCGTGGAATTTGCGAACCGGATGGAAGAGGCCGGACTGTGCACGGCTGAGGAGTTCCTCGAAGAGGCCAACAACGGCGATTTCAGCGAGTTCACGTTCTGGAACCGCCGCGACGAAAACCCCAATCAGTTCATGGCTTGCGAAGGGTATCTCTTCCCGGACACTTACCAGTTCTTCAAGGATGACAGTGTGCATAATATGGTTGCGAAGCTCTATGCACAGTTTGACGCAAACATGACGGATGAGATTTATGCCCAGATCGACGAAATGGGCTTCACGCTGACTGAATTCATCACGCTGGCGTCGATCGTTCAGGAAGAGGCCGGAGATGTCGAGCATCAGGCGGACGTCGCCGCGGTTTTCATGAACCGTCTGGCCGAAGGCTCGCCGGTGTCGAAACTCCAGAGCAACTGCTCGAGTTATATTCAGAACGACGATGACAACAACTACATCTATAATACCATCGCCTGGTATTATGGTGACTGGAACAGCATTCCTGCGGAAATTATCTCGGCTTATGATACGTACAGCATTGAAGGTCTTCCCGCAGGACCGATCTCCAATCCCGGTCTTGATGCGATTCTGAATACGCTGAAGTACAAAGAGAGCGAGTATTACGGAGACTATTATTACTTCGTCACAGACCTGACCGGCAAATATTATTTTGCCAAAACGTACGAAGAGCATCTACAGAACGATGAAACCCGCCTTGAGGTCAATGCATCTCTCGGCCAATAAGTCCAAACTGCACAGCGCGCCGCCCTGTCTGAGCGGCGCGCTGTTTTCGGAGGAACACTATGCGATCATTGGAACTTTTGAGCCCGGCAGGCGACCTTGAGCGCCTGAAATTTGCCGTGCTGTTCGGCGCAGACGCGGTATATGTCGGAGGTGAGAGCTTCGGCATGCGCTCCGCTCCGAAAAACTTCACTCTGGAACAGCTGGCGGAAGGTGCACGATTCGCTCATGCACGCGGCGTGAAATTATATCTCACACTGAATACGGTCCCGACAAATTCTGAAATCGACCGTCTGCCGGAATATCTGACTGAAGTCCGCAGCACCGGTGTAGACGCCTTTATTATCTCTGATCTTGGCGTCCTTTCCATCGCCAAACAATACGCGCCGGAGATTCCTGTTCATCTTTCCACGCAGGCCGGAATTGCCAATTACGCCGCTGCACGTGCCGCCTATGACCTCGGTGCATCGCGTGTTGTACTGGCAAGGGAATTGACTTTACGCGACATTGCGGAAATCCGGGCGAAGACGCCGCAGGAACTCGAGCTGGAAGCGTTTGTCCACGGCGCAATGTGCATGTCGTTTTCCGGGCGCTGCCTGCTGTCGCATTATCTCACCGGGCGCGACGCCAACCGCGGTGAATGCACGCAGCCCTGCCGATGGCCGTGGCGCATAGAAGCAAGTCCGGCTGCTGAAAACAATTCCCGCATGGCGCGCTGCTTTGACGTTGCGGAAGATGAAAACGGAAGCTATATCCTGAACGCGAACGATCTCTGCACAGCACCGTTCCTTGATCTGATCGCCGCGGCCGGAGTTACCAGCTTCAAAATCGAAGGCCGGGCAAAGACATTCTACTATGTCGCGTCCGTAACTTCCGCATACCGGAGAGCTCTGGATGCCGTTGCGGCCGCTCCGGATGAATTTGTCTGCCCGGACGCCGTGCTTGAAGAGCTGACGCGCACTTCTCACCGCAGCTATTCTCCGGGTTTTTACTTCAGCCGTGACGACGCGGTACAGAACACGCGGCGCGGCGGCTACATCCGCGAATGGGAGGTCGTCGGCATCGTTGACAATGCCGAGCAGGGAGTGCTTTACTGCGAACAGCGCGGGAAATTCAACCTCGGAGATACGCTTGAGGCGCTGCCGCCGCGCGGAGATGCCGTCACGTTTACTCCTAAATGGATCCGCAACGCAGAAGGGGAGGAGATCAGTGCCACACCCCATGCGCAGATGCTCTTTTCCGTTCCGTGCGAGCTGGAACTTCCGCCCTATACCATTCTCCGCAAACGTATTGCAGCAAGCAAATAAAGCCGGAAGGCGCATCCGTCAGGATGCGCCTTCCGTTTTTTTCCAGAAATCACGGAGTTCCTGCTGCAACTGCGGAATGCCGCGCACGGAACGAATGTGTGACCAGTGCGGCGGCATCAGTCTCCGGTAATCCGTCCGACGAAAACGGTCGTCGATCAGAAGAACAACGCCGCGGTCATTCTCTGTCCGGATAACGCGTCCTGCTGCCTGAAGCACTTTGTTCATTCCGGGGAACTGATAGGCATACTCGAATCCGCAGTCTGAAGTTTTGTCATAATATTCGCGCAGAGCATCCAGCTCCGGGCCAATCTGCGGCAATCCCACGCCGACAATGATGCAGCCGATCAGACGCTCTCCGGTCAGGTCGACGCCTTCGGAGAAAACGCCGCCGAGGACGCACAGGCCGAGCAGCGTTTCTTCGGCCGATTCAGAAAATGATTCCAGAAACGCATCGCGTGCAGCTTCGTCCATTCCGGTCGTCTGCACCAGAAGCGGAAGACCCGGATATTCTTCTTCCAGATATTCCTGCGCCTGACGGAGATACGCATAGGACGGGAAGAATGCCAGATAATTTCCCGGATTGGCGCCCGCAGTCTGTACGATCATTTCGCACACTTCTGAAAGCGTGCGCTGGCGGTCGGCATAGCGTGTGCTGATCCCGTCTGCACACAAAAGGCACAGATTCTCCTGTGGGAAAGGACTTTCCAAGAAGATTCTCTTTGCGGAGTCTTCGCAGCCGAGCGTGCGGATAAAATAATCGACAGGGGAGAGCGTCGCACTGAACAAAATTGATGCACGCCCGAGGGCCATGGAGGCGTCCACAAACGGAGAAGCGTCCAGGCAGAGAAGCTGAACCTTCAGTTCGCTTTTGGCGGGCGAAAGCATCGTGGTGAAATGCTCATCGTACAGCTCGTAGATCCTCAGATAGAAACGCGTATCAAAATACAACTGCAGGATCTCATCGTGGAGTTCTCCCTCACGGTGTTCTTCCAGAAAATCCTGCGCCGCCGTTTCAAAGCGGGACAGGAGCTTTGCAAAGTCCGGAAGCCCTTCAGAAATGATCACTTTACTGGCCGATTCATGTTGTTTGCGCAGCTCCAGCATGGCATCATTGACTTTGGAAAGCGCCCCGTACAGTTTCCGGTTTGATTTGCCCACGCTCTTTTTGGCGCTGAGGAATGCGCTCTTTGAGAGCTCCGCTGAATACATATCACGAGCCCGGTCCACCAGATTGTGCGCTTCGTCAATCAAGAAAATATAATCTCCGCCTTCTTCTGCAAAAAAGCGCTTCAGATTTACGACCGGGTCGAACAAGTAATTGTAGTCACAAATAATGACATCACAGAACAATGAGACATCGAGCGCAAATTCAAACGGGCAGAGATTCTCTGCTTCGCAGAACGCCAATATCGTTTCACGGGTAAAATTGTCTTCCTGTGTCAGGAACCGGTAGAGCGCGTCATTGACTCGGTCGAAATATCCGTTGGCTCTCGGACACGATTCCGGTGTGCAGATCCGAACCTCCTGCGGACAGATCTTGTCTTTTGCGGTCAGGGTAACTGTTTTGATGCGGAGCCGTCCGGAATTCGAACTTCGGAGATCCGCCACGGCTTTTTCGGCGGCTGTACGCGTGATGGTTTTGGCCGTAAGATAAAAAATGCGTTCACCGTGACCTTCACCGAGTGCCTTGACAGCGGGGAAGAGCGTGGAGATCGTTTTCCCGATGCCGGTCGGTGCTGTTGCAAACAGCCGTCCCTTGGCGGCAATCGTCCTGTATACAGCACCGGCAAAGCGGTATTGTCCGGCCCGGTATTCCGGATACGGGAAACGCAGTTCTGCAATGCTGCTGTCGCGCTCAATCTTCCGTTCGGAGGAGAGCCGCGCCCACGGAGTATACAAGCGAAGGGTTTCCGTCAAAAAATTTTCCAGTTCCAGCGCGGAAAAGGCACGGCGGTGCCGGATAACTTCATCCGTGTCGATCTGATAATATGTCAGCTGAACCGTGATGTCATGAAGATCGTGGTCAGCACACCAGAAAGCGGCGTAGCACTTCGCTTGAGCCCAGTGAAGCGGATTGAAATCCTCAGTCAGTTTTTCTGCCGGAGCAGCAGTCGTCTTGATCTCATCAACAACATATCTGCCGTTCTCCTCGATGATCCCGTCCGCACGGCCTTCCAGATGGTATTCGATCCCGTCAACGACGCGCACGCCTTTCAGCTTGACCTCCGGCCTGTAGTTTGCACCTGCGGCTTTCTGCAGCTTCCGGTGGATGCGGCTGCCTTCATTGGCACGGTCAAATCCGGAAAAGCGGCTGTCGATGCTGCCGCAGCGCAGCACAAATTCAACAAGCCCGCGCACGGACAGTTCCACCGTCATTCACTGCACCTCCCGGAAACAATTCTCCGTTTAGTGTATCACTTTTTTCTGTGTTTTCAAAGTCCTGCGCCCGAGGAGGCCAGTTCTTTGGCACGAATGCACACTTTTTCCATTTTCTCCGGGATCTCTGCCGCAGAATAAACAGCATCCACCGCCTTTTGGGCCTCGCCGGCTTCGGTGAGTGCGCCGAATACCTGCTCCATCAGCTCTTCTGCCATTTTACGATTGAACCGAAGCCGCGCGCGGCGCGCCCGCAGTCCTGATTTTTCCGAAAACCGCGTACAATGAATCCGGCGCGGATTTCCGGAATACTCCGAATGATACCGGTTTGCCGTTACAAATGCCGTGCTGAGTTGCGGGAAAATCAGATGCTCCAAATGCTTCGGCCGAACCGGGCAGGGGCATGCAATGATGTCCAGCCCGTGTTCCGCCGCATACTGCTGAAGAATATGCAAAATACGGTCGGCGGCTGCGCCGTATTCGTCTTCCAGAACGACCAGTGTTTCAACCGAGCTGATTGCGTCCGGCAAAAAACAAATTCCGCCGGATGTTACCGCACTCAGCAGACGGACATGTACCCGGCCGTTCGCTCCGCTTTGCTTCAGATACCGTTTGGCAAGCGCATGACCCAGTTGTTCCGCTTTTGAAAGATCCGTACACGTGAGGACTGCCTGCTCGTTTTCCCGGATCAGTGCTGCCGCCGCGGTCAGGTAACGCGCTGCGCGGCGGAATGCGCGATCACCGCTTTCCGTCCATGCGGACAGTTCTTCGCGCTTGCTGACGAGTATGTTCTGGTCATATGCGTCGTACAGAGATAAAACCTGCTCGACCGCTGTCGGCAATACGGCTTTCGGTGCATGCGGAGATGTGGCGTTGACAAAGCATAAACCTTTACACCCTAAAGCGTCCAGTTTTCCGGCGTGCGCAGAGCAGTAGATCGTCTCGACGCATTGCCCGCTCTGTGCGAGCTGCTGGCGCACTGCTTCCAGAATTTTTCCCGCACCGGAGGAAAAGCCGCCCTCGATCAAAACGGGAACGGAAAATTCATCTGCGAATTCCTGAAAGTATCCCCGGTAGCCTCCGCAGGACAAACCGCCGAGATAAAACGAACAATCTCTCGCCTGCATCCGATCACACCCCTTTTTCTCACTATATGCCGGAAACAGGGATTTGACACAGAAAAGCTCTGCCGCAAAACGGCATACCGCCGTCATCAGCAGAGCTTATAAAAAATCATTTCATCTGTTCGGGATACGTATGATCGCAGACTTCATAGATCTTTTCGCGGAGTGCCACAAAGTCCTCAAACGCCGTGGGTTTCTGGCTCGGATTGCGCAGCAGCGCCGCAGGATGAAGCGTCGCCGTAAACCAAGTGCCGTTTTTCAGTTCCCAATGTCCGTGTTCCTTTGTCACGCTGAAATCAGGGCGGATCAAGCGCTGTGCGGCGATGCGTCCGAGACACAGAATGATTTTCGGCCGCATCAGGCGGAACTGCTCCCGAAGATACGGCATGCAGGCATCCCATTCGTCAGGCAGGGGATCACGGTTCTCCGGCGGACGGCATTTGACGATGTTGGTAATGAAGATGTTCTTTTCCCGGTCCAGATGCACGGCTTTCAGGTATTGATCCAAAAGCTGTCCGGAGCGGCCGACGAAGGGAAGTCCGGTTTCATCTTCGGTCTTGCCGGGGCCTTCGCCGATCAGCATGACTTCGGCGTTCGGATTGCCCATTCCAAAAACCACATTGGTGCGGGTTTGGCACAGGCGGCACTTATCACAAGCCAGACATGTGGCACGAAGCTGTTCAAATTCCATAGTTCTGTACATCCTTTTGTGTTTTCTGTGCAAATATTATAGCATTATCTCTTGCGATTTGAAAGCAAGATTGTTAAAATAAAGGGGAAGGAGGAGATTCCATTGAAGATTTTAGTTGAAACGTCTGCACGCCACGTGCATGTGACGAAAGAAGACCTCGAAACCCTGTTCGGCGCCGGCTATGAGCTGACGGTGAAGAAAATGCTGTCCCAGCCCGGCCAGTACGCCTCCAATGAGCGCGTCACGGTTGTCGGCCCGAAAAAGCAGCTTGCCAATGTTTCCATTCTCGGCCCGGTCCGCAGCGCAACTCAGGTTGAGCTGAGCCTGACGGATGCCCGCAGCATCGGTCTGACGGCTCCTGTCCGTGAGTCGGGTGACATCGCCGGTTCCGCCGGATGCACTCTTGTCGGTCCTGCCGGCGAAGTGACCATCACGGAAGGCGTAATCGCTGCCAAGCGTCACATCCATATGACTCCGGAGTCCGCTGCCGAAGCGGGCGTTGCCGACAAGGACATCGTCAAGGTTGCCACCGGCGGCAACGGCCGTAAGGTCGTCTTTGATGACGTCGTCATCCGCGTCAGCGACAAATTTGCCACGGCTATGCACATCGATACTGACGAGAGCAACGCTGCAGGCGGTCCGACCGAGGGCGAGATCATCAAATAAAGGAATCTCATCAAAACCGCACGCAAATTGCGTGCGGTTTTTTCTTGTTGCAAAACGGACGGATTTATATTATAATATCATACGGAAACCGGACAGAGCCAGAAAGGTGTGCTGTTCGGCATACGAAGGGCGGGCCCTGTGCGACGGGAACCCATGAACCATGTCAGGCGGGGAACCGAGCAGCATTAAGTGGTTTTTCCTGTGCGCCGCAGGCAGTCTGTCCTTCGTATGCCGAACCGTACAGCGGGCGTGTTTTACGCCGCGGCCTGTCCCGTTTTTTTATCTTCATTTCAGGAGGTGTCGTTGGATGTACCGCGCGCTGTACCGAAAATGGCGTCCCGCCCGGTTCGAAGATGTCGTCGGACAAGACAACATCACCGAAGCTCTCAAGAATCAGATCATTCACGAGAAGGTCGGGCACGCATATATGTTTACCGGTACGCGAGGAACCGGTAAAACGACCTGCGCAAAGATTTTTGCGAAAGCGGTCAACTGCGAAAATCCGCAGGACGGCGACCCCTGCTGCGAATGCCCGACCTGCCGCGGAATTGAAAACGGCAGCATCCTAGATGTTGTTGAAATCGACGCTGCATCCAATAACAGCGTCGACAATATCCGCGATCTGCGTGATGAAACGGCTTACACTCCCAGCAGTGCTCATTACAAAGTATATATCATCGACGAGGTGCACATGCTTTCCACGGCGGCGTTCAATGCGCTGCTGAAGATTATGGAAGAGCCGCCCCCTCATATCATCTTTATTCTTGCCACAACTGAGATTCACAAAGTTCCGGCGACGATTCTCTCGCGCTGCCAGCGGTATGACTTCATGCGCATTGCGCCGGAGCATATTCAGAAGCGGATTTCTTATGTGGCGCAGCAAGAAGGAATCGAACTGTCCGAAGAGGCAGCTGCGCTCATTGCCCGTCTGGCAGACGGCGCCATGCGCGATGCGCTTTCCATCTTGGACACCTGCGCCGGCGTAACGAATCAGGTCGACGACGCTGTCGTACGCAGAATGGCGGGCGTGACGGACAAGGCATATCTTTTCTCCATCAGTGAAGCCGTGAGCGAGCAGGATGCCGCGAAGGCGCTTCTCCTTGTAGCTCAGCTCAGGGAAAAGTCAATCGACGTCAAACGCCTGTGTGATGAGTTGATTCTGCATTACCGGAACCTTCTCCTTGCCGGGATCGATCCCAGCGGAGCGCTTCTTCCCGGCGTGAGCGCGGAAGATGAAAGCCGTTACCTTGCAGCTGCGGGAAGCGTGTCTCAACATGCATGTATTCGCGCCATCCTCGTATTGAGCGAGGCGCTGGATAAAATGGGGAAGGGCACTGACGCCCGTATTGACCTTGAACTGGCACTGTTCTCTTTGTGTGAACCGGAAAACGTGTCCGCGGCCGCTCCTGCGCCGCAGCCTGTGCGGACCATGCCGCAACAACCGTCTTTTTATCCGGAAGCACCTGCCATAAAGACGTTTGCGAGTGCTCCTGTGGCGGTACAGCCAGTCTCTGTTTCTCAGCCTTCTCCCGCGCCGGTTGCTCCGCTGCCGAAGGCCGAGACAGCTGTCCCTGCGGTTTCACCGCAGCCTGTATCTGCCGTTGCAGCCACCCCGGCTGCGCAGCCGCAAGCCGCTCACAGTGCGCCCGCTCAGGACGATGCTGCACAAAAGCAGGCGGAGCCGTTTGCGCCATGGGGTGAAGTTTGCAGAAGAATGGCCGAAAAGGACAGGCTTTTGTATACGTACCTCAGCAAATCAAAAGCATATTTCGACGGCCGCCGGGTTCTGATTGACGGCAGTGAGCTGTTCCTCGAATATATGCGGACGAACCGGTATTCCGCTGAGCTGATCAAAAGCACGATTGCGGAAGTTACGGGCAAGCGCTGCGGCATTGGCCCGTATCAGCATTCCAAAGAACAGATCGTCACTGAACAAAGCGCGGAGCAGAATCTGAAGCTGCTTCGGGCTCAGGGCGTGGATGTTATCATTGAAGAAGAACAAAAGGAGAACGATTTATTATGAAAGCAAGACTTCCTCAGGGATATGGCAAACAGAGCATGAACCAGCTGATGGCTCAGGCCCAGAAAATGCAGGAGGACGTAAAGAACAAGCAGGCTGAGCTCGAAGAGACGCTGTATGATGTCACGAGCGGTGGTGGGATGATCTCGCTCACGATGTCCGGCAAGCATCAGGTCACCAAGCTGAAAATCGATCCTTCCGTGATCGATCCCGAAGATATCGAAATGCTGGAAGATATGATTGCCGCTGCAGTCAATGAGGCTGTCCGCAAAGTGGACGAGGCATCTGATGCCGCCATGGCGGAAATCACCGGTGGCCTGAATATTCCGGGACTCGGCTGATCAGGGGCGTTTGAGCAATGGCATATCAGGCACAGCCGCTGGAAAGGCTGATCGAGCAATTTGCAAAGCTCCCCGGCATCGGCCGCAAGGGCGCGACACGATTGGCGTATCAGGTCCTTGCCATGACGCAGGAAGAAGCGTTTGCTTTCGCGAAAGCCATTGAAGATGCACATACAATGCTGCATCGCTGCAAGATCTGCCAGAATTTCACCGAAGGCGAGATTTGCAGCATCTGTGCGAGCGCTGCACGTGACCGCTCTACGATCTGTGTTGTGGAGACGCCGCGTGACGTCACCGCATTTGAGCGGACCCGTGAATACAAGGGGCTCTATCATGTGCTGCACGGCCTGATTTCTCCGATGGAAGGCATCGGGGCAGATCAGCTGACGATCAAGGAGTTGCTCCAGCGTCTCGCTTCGGACGAAGTCAAGGAAATTATCATGGCGACCAATCCCACGGTAGAGGGAGAGGCGACCGCCATGTACATTGCCAAACTGGTTAAGCCTCTGGGAATCCGCGCGACACGTCTCGCTTACGGGTTGCCGGTTGGCGGACATCTGGAATATACGGACGAAGTCACATTGGGACGGTCTTTGGCGAACCGGGGCGAACTCTGACGCCCGGGCATTGACAAGAGCGTTCGATTGCGATATTCTTATATTCCGAAGAACAGCAAAGGAGGCGCTTCATACGGCACAAACGGAAAGCATAAAAACCATCGCCGTCAACCGCAAGGCGCGCCATGATTACTTTGTTCTGGAATCTTTGGAGGCCGGAATTGCACTTGTCGGTACAGAGGTCAAGAGTCTTCGTGCAGGCGAAGTCAATCTGAAGGACGCTTGGGTCGAAATTGAGGATGGTGAACTGTATGTGCTGGGAATGCACATCAGCCCTTATGAAAAAGGAAACATCTTCAATCGCGACCCTGTGCGCCGCAGAAAGTTGTTGGTGCACCGCCGTGAGATCCGGCATCTGCAACAGCAGCAGAAGCTGCAGGGATACACGCTGATCCCGCTGCAGCTTTATTTCAAGCGCGGAAAGGTCAAACTTGAGCTTGGTGTCTGCAAAGGTAAAAAGCTGTACGACAAGCGCGCCAGCATCGCCGAACGCGATGCCAAACGCGACATCGACCGCGCAATGAAAAGTTCTCGCTCATAACGCGCTTTCTGCGCGTTTTTATGGGGCTGTAAAGGTTTCGACGGGGAGAGCGAAACGGGAGCAGCGGGCCGTGTTCGGGGGACACACGATAAACGCCTCCAAAAAAATAGCTAACAACAACAAATTAGCTGTCGCTGCCTAATTATAGGCAGCTGTCCTGTCCGCGATAGCGCTGCGCGGAGCCAGGGCATCGACTAAGCGCTGAACGTGAGCCGCCTCAAGCTTTGCGGGCGGCCATGAACTCATGAAGCTACCGACGCGTCGGCGCGTTTGTCCGCCTGACGCCGGGGGAATCCTGTAGGCAAACTACGCCCGTAGATACTAACGCGGACCTTTTTTCGGACACGGGTTCGATTCCCGTCAGCTCCACCACAAACAACAAATCCGAACCTTATGCCGATTGGCAATGGGTTCGGATTTGTTGTTTATACGGAATAAACAACAAAGACGCTTTTGATAAAAAGCTGTCCATAGACAAAACTATGGAACGACTGTACAATAAAAGAAAATGGCCAGATATCTTGAAAATAACAGGTATACAGAGCGGAGAGGTAAGCCATGAGTGTTTTAATCGACGACAGTATCACAATCTATGAGGCGCTTGAGAATATCAAAAACGGAAAATATGTTATGCCTGCATTTCAAAGGCAGTATGTTTGGAGCATGGAGCAGATAGAAAAACTCTGGGATTCTATCCTGCTTGATTATCCGATTGCGACCTTTTTGTTTTGGCATGTGGATGACGACAATGTGAGTTGGGATACATATTTCTGCAATTTTTTGTCGGAAGTCACTTTCGACAGCAGAAAACAGGCCGATAGCGTGAACTACGAATTGAGCAGTATCAATGTAAATTTGACCGACACAGCTGTTCTGGATGGCCAGCAGCGGCTGACATCGCTGTTTTTATCGCTTTACGGTCAGGCGTATATCCGGCAGAAACACGCAAGAAAGAAGATAGCCGGAGGCACCGTAGTCAAACTTCTCATCGAGCTGAATAAAAACAGACTGGCTGTGGATGAAGAAGAGTACAACAGCAAGAAATTTGATATCCGGTTTGCCGAAAGAATTGGAAAATTGAGCCCGACCCAATTTGAAGTCAAAAACATTTTAGACCCGCAATTCCGAGAGGACAGCACAAGGGAACAGGCCATCGAAAAAGCAATCGTCAATGTGCCGCCGGAAAGCAAAGAGTATGCACGCGGCATACTGAACCAGTTATACCGTAAAATTTTTGTAGAAAAACTGATTCGCTATACAAAGATTAAAGATATGAAACAAGACGATGCGTTGGAGATGTTTGTCCGCTTTAACAGCGGCGGCAAAGCATTGAAAAAGCACGAGATCACCATGTCGATTTTGGAAGCCTACTGGCCAAGTGCAAAGACTGAATTCGGAAAGGTTCTGGAAGGTCCTTATGCCGGGTTTGGAACGGATTTTATTGTACGGGCCGCCCTCATGCTGTACGGTGACGTTGTGAAATCCAACATCAACAAACAGATAGCGGAAGATTTAAAGAATCACTGGCAGGAATTTAAAAAGGCGCTCCGAAACCTGGAAACTGTGTTAAAGAGCATGAAAATCGAGGTCAGCCGCTTTGCCAACAGCTGGAACGTGTTGTTGCCTATCATTTATTTCATATACTACAACCCGGAATATGAAAAGAATCTGGAAGGCATCCGGGCCTATTTAGTCCGGGCGGTATTGTTCACCTATTTCCAATCCGGCACCACCAGTAAATTGCAGCAGATGAAGAGTAGTATCAACAGCTACAACTACGAAATAACTGTTGATATGATGGAGAATCAAATAAGCGACCTCCGTGTGACCGATGGGAAAATAGACGATATCCTCAATGCCGAAAAAGGAAGCCGTGTGGCAGGAGAGGTATTGTATTTCCTGGGATTAGATTGGATCAATAAAAATTACAAATACGAACAGGATCATTTACATCCCGATGAAAGATTCAACAGAACAAATCCGGTTTCTGTCCCGATGGAAGAGTGGAACAAATGGAGAAGCAATCGCAACCGTCTGCCCAATCTGCATCTTCTTGAAGGCAGGCAAAATGCCAGCAAAAATGACATGCGGCTTGTGGATTACTACAACGATATGAATGATGAGCAAAAGGCTGTGTTCCGCAAAGAGGCGCTTATTCCTGACGGCGTTTCGCTTGAACTGGAACATTTTGGAGAATTTTATGAAAAGCGTAAGGCCCTACTAATGGATAAGATTCGGCAGTTACTTGGCTAATTGTTTGTACTCGTGTCAGGCACAATACGAACGGCTTCTTAAAAGGAGTGCCCACTGGCAATCCAGATAAACAAACTTAGCGCGTTGAAAAGGAGCTGGCAATCCACATGGATTGCCAGCTCCTTTTCATTCTCCGCAAATCCCCTCAATCACCGCCTCCTGCCCGATCATCCAGCTAATGAACTGGGTGGCGGGCAGTTTTTTCTCCTTAACCTGCTGCTTACGGAGCAGCGCTTCCTTACGAAACTCCTTCAATGCGGCCTGCGCCCGCCCGATCTGTTCGGGCGGTGCGCCGGCTTTTTTTAGTTTGGTGATGCGGTTGTACCAGAACATGTACTCCCGGTCGTAGGCCTGCTCGTAGTCCTTGCCCTTGGCCCGGCCGTCGAACTGGCGCTTGGCGGC
>CALXBO010000079.1 GCA_944386565.1 uncultured Ruthenibacterium sp.
AGAGACCTAATCATGTCAACACAAGATATTCAGCCGAAATGTTTTCTTCCAGAACGCTCTGGATGTAGGTGCGGCTCATACCGCCGACACCGTGCGCCGCGGCGAGTTCTTCTGTATAATCGCGATAGAAATACAGCCGGGCGTTGCTCCAGTTTGCATCATAATGCATGACGACCGGATGCGCCTTCACGTTTCCGACGGAGACCGAACTTGTTCCGTCCGGCTGCGTCGTTTTGGTGATGTCGTAAGTGAGCACAATTCCGATCAGATTGTCGCGGTCCGCCTGAAGTGATGCAAAATTTCCGAGTGAGTACGCGATGGGAACACTCCGGCCGTCGGAAGTGGTCAGCGCCTCAATGGACTGCACAACGTGAGGATGCGTTCCGATGATGATATCCGCACCCCAGTCTGCGATTTTCTGCCCGAGTGCACGTTGAGCATCGTTGACCGTATGGCTGTTCTCGGTGCCCCAGTGAACCCCGACAACAACGACGTCAGCCATGGTCCGGGCCAGTTCAATCTGGGATTGGATCACATCTTCCTGTGATGTGTAGATGACATTTGCCTCTGCTCCGGAAGGAGTCGGCAGGCCGTTGGTATGCTCTGTGTAGGACAGATAAGCAATCCGCACTCCGTCGACTTCCTGGATGGGGATATTGGAGTAATCGCTTTCGCCCGCGAAAAGTCCGGTCGTGACGACGTCGTCCGGCATGGATGCCCAGAAACGGCGCGTGGCGGCGATTCCTTCTGCACCTTTGTCATAGCTGTGGTTGTTCGACAGAGAGAATACACGGAAGCCGATATCATACATATGTTCTCCAAGTGCAGCAGGGGAACAGAACATCGGATAGGAGGACGGCGGGAATTCGTCGGTTACAAGCGTTTCCTGATTGAGCCAGTTGATGTCGTAATCCGCATAGAACGGCGCGACATTTTCATATAGGTACGTAAAATCGTAGCCGCTGCCGCCTGCGCGCTGCTGCGCCTGCTGGTAGAGCCCCAGATGAATCAGGTTGTCTCCGGTTGCCGACGCGTGCAGCGTTGTGACGACGGGTTGAGGTTCGGGTTCCGGTTCGCTTGCGGACGAGGAAGAAACGGACAGAGCCATTGCAGGTTCGGCGGGTTCATCCGTTCCAAGCACAAAGACCCAAAGACAAAGTGCTGTCAGGCATACCGCTGCCAATACAATCGCAGACCAGAGAATCGGCCGCGCGGAATTCGAATGTTTCTTCTTCATTTCGTTTTCATCCTCTCAACGCTCCGCGTCCGGTCATACGGCAACCGGCAGGAGATGTGCTTCCTGCATTGCACGGTGCAGTTTTTCACGGTTCTCAGGGGAGAGCTCTCCCAAGGGAAGACGACAGTCGCCCACATCATATCCCATCATGCGCAGCGCTTCTTTCACGGGAACGGGATTGACGTCTGAAAACAGCGCTTCGATCAGAGGAAGCAGTGCAAGCTGAAGTGCGCAGGCTTCCTCTGTTTTTCCGGCCTGCCACAGAGCACAGATCTCATGCGTGCGGCGCGGCGCGACATTGGCCAGAACGGAGACGACGCCGACAGCACCGATCGAAAGCATCGGAACGATGGAATCGTCATTGCCCGCGTACAAAGGAAGTTCATCCCCGCAGAGCGCTTTTGTTTTCGCTGCCGCTGCGATGTTGCCGCCGGCTTCTTTGGCACCGGCGATCATCGGGTGCCGCGACAGAGCCTTATATGTTTCCGGCTGGATGTTCATCCCCGTACGGGACGGAACGTTGTAAACGATGATGGGCATTCCGACTGCGTCGGCAACAGTGTAATAATGCCTGAGAAGCCCGCTCTGGCTGGTCTTGTTGTAATAAGGCGTAACCATCAGCAGAGCGTCTGCGCCGCATTGTTTGGCCTCCAGAGAGAGCGCTATGGCGTGCCGTGTATCGTTGGAGCCAGTCCCGGCAATCAGCGGTACGCGGCCGCGAATCGTCTGCGCCGCGCAGGTGATTGCCAACAGGTGCTCCCGGTCGTCCAGCGTGGGCGCTTCTCCCGTAGTACCACAGAGAATGACGGCATCCGTGCCATGTTCGATCTGAGATTCAATCAGGCGGCGGAGCACGAGTTCATTCACACGTCCTTCGGAGTCCATAGGTGTGACAAGCGCCACACCGGAACCGGAAAATACAGGCTTTTTCACAGCAGCTCTCCTCACTTTCGTGTGAAAGCAGACCGTGCGGACAAGGAATTATCAGTCAAAGTATCCCTTCGCGGCCAGAAGCTCCGCGAGAAGCACGCCGCCACCGGCAGCGCCGCGAAGCGTGTTGTGCGACAGGCACACGAACTTATAGTCGTACTGGGTATCCGGGCGCAGACGGCCGATCGAGACCGCCATGCCGTGCTCCAGATTCCGGTCCAGCTTTGTCTGAGGACGGTCCGCTTCTTCAAAATAATGCAGGAACTGTTTGGGAGCGCTGGGCAGGTTCAGCTCCTGCGCAGGGCCGGAGAACGACGCCCACCGCTCCTTGATTTCTTCCATGGAAGGCTTTTTCTTGAATGAGACAAATGCGGCAGCCATATGGCCGTCGCTGCAGGCGACGCGCAGGCACTGTGCCGTGATGGAGGGCTCTTTGGCGGGGACGATCACACCGTTTTCCACTTTGCCCCACAGCTTGAGCGGCTCCTGCTCGCTTTTCTCTTCTTCGCCGCCGATATAAGGAATGCAGTTGTCCTGCATTTCCGGCCACGTCTCAAACGTTTTTCCGGCGCCGGAAATTGCCTGATAGGTGCAGACGAGGCACTTGTCAACGCCGAACTCTTTCATCAGAGGATGAAGAGCGGGGACGTAGCTCTGCAAAGAGCAGTTGGATTTGACGGCAATAAATCCGCGCTTGGTGCCGAGACGGGCGCGCTGTGCGGGAATTACCTCGATGTGCTCCGCATTGATCTCGGGAACGACCATCGGTACATCCGGCGTAAAGCGGTTGGCGCTGTTGTTGGAAACAACGGGGCATTCCGCTTTGGCATATGCCTCTTCCAGAGCCTTGATCTCGTCCTTCTTCATGTCGACAGCGCAGAAGACAAAATCAACTTTGCTTGCAACGGCGGCCACTTCCTGAGCGTCCATCACAATCATGTTCTTGACCGCTTCCGGCATCGGCGTCGGCATGGCCCAGCGGCTGCCGACAGCTTCTTCATACGTCTTGCCTGCGCTGCGGGCAGACGCGGCCAGAGCGGTGATGTGAAACCAGGGGTGCTGAGCAAGAAGCGTAACAAAACGCTGGCCTACCATACCCGTCGCACCTACGACACCTACACGATATTCTTTCATACTTTCCCAATCCTTTCCACGCGGAGTGCTCCATCCTATGCGCACAAATGACGTTTGGTGCATTTGTGCGGAAAAGATGGACTTTATCAAAAAAGGCGGCTTGCAAAGCAGTCTTTTCTGCACTATAATGAATCATGACTGCCACGGTAAAAAACGTCGGATTTTAAAACAATATAACATTTTTATGATAGCATCGGCACCGTAGAGTGTCAATTATGAAGGTACGGAAAAATGCTGAAAAGTGAGTTCGATTTTTATCTTCCCAAAGAGCTGATTGCACAGGAGCCGCGCGAGCCCCGCGATGCGGCGCGGCTGCTCTGTCTGCACAGAGACAGCGACGCGATGGAGCATCGTGTGTTTCATGATCTGCCGGATCTGCTGGAGCCGGGTGATCTTTTGGTCGTCAACAATTCAAAAGTCCTTCCGGCGCGTCTGATCGGGCACAAAGATCCGACCGGTGCCGTGTGTGAGATCCTTTTGCTCCGTCAGGTCAAAGGCGACGTCTGGGAATGCCTTGCGAAACCGGGCAAACGCCTGAAAACCGGCGCACGCGTTGTGTTCGGCGACGGTACGCTATCGGCTGAAATCCTCGAGACAAGCGGGGAAGACGGCAACAAGCTCGTCCGGTTTACCTACGATACACAGACGCTGTACGAAAAACTGGATGAATTCGGGCGTATGCCGCTGCCGCCGTACATCCAGAAGCAGCTCGAGGATCAGTCGCAATATCAGACGGTATATGCCAAGGAACTGGGCAGTGCTGCGGCCCCCACAGCCGGGCTCCACTTTACACCCGAACTCATGCAGACGCTGCGCGAAAAAGGCATCCGCTTTGCGGAACTGACACTGCATGTGGGCCTCGGCACGTTCCGTCCGGTCAAGGAAGATGACATTCTGGATCACAAAATGCACAGTGAATGGTATTGCATTGATGAAGAGACAGCCGCTCTGATCCGTGAGACAAAACGCGCGGGCAAGAGAGTGATCGCAGTCGGAACCACAAGCTGCCGGACGCTGGAAGCGGTGGCAACGAAATACGGCGATATCCGTGCCTGCAGCGGCGACACGGATATCTTCATCTATCCCGGATATCAGTTCAAGGCGATTGACGGACTGATCACCAATTTCCATTTGCCGGAAAGCACGCTGATTATGCTGGTCTCGGCGTTTTACGGATACGAAAAGACCATGCACGCCTATGAAACCGCCGTAAAAGAAAAATACCGTTTCTTCAGTTTTGGGGATGCAATGATTCTGCTGTAAAAGGAAAGGGAATATGTACAAGCTTATCAAACAGGAAAACAAGGCGCGGCGCGGTGAATTCGTCACTGTTCACGGAACGGTTCAGACACCGGCATTTATGAACGTTGCCACGGCTGCGGCAATCAAAGGCGGCTTGTCGGCTTTTGATCTCAAGGAAAACCACTGCCAGGTGATGCTGTGCAACACCTATCATCTCCATCTGCGTCCGGGCGATAAAACCGTGGCAAAGCTTGGCGGACTTCATAAATTTACCCGCTGGGATGGCCCTATCCTGACGGACAGCGGCGGATTTCAGGTCTTCAGTCTGTCCAAACTGCGCAAGATTACAGAAGAGGGCGTGACGTTCGCGTCCCATCTCGACGGCCGGCGCATCTTTATGGGGCCTGAAGAGAGCATGCAGATTCAAGCGAATCTCGGGTCTACCATCGCGATGGCCTTTGATGAGTGCATGGAAAATCCTGCGGGGTATGATTATGCGAAAGCCTCCTGCGACCGAACTGTGCGCTGGCTTGAGCGCTGCAAGCGCGAAATGGCGCGGCTCAAGTCCGAAGGACTTGCCGTCAATCCCGACCAGCTTCTGTTCGGCATCAATCAGGGATGCTGCTACGACGATTTGCGCGTGGAGCACATGAAGCAGATCGCTGAGCTGGATCTCGACGGCTATGCAATCGGCGGACTTGCAGTCGGAGAACCTAAGGAAGAAATGTACCGGGTCATTTCGCTGGTTGAAGAGCATATGCCGAAGGACAAAATCCGCTATCTGATGGGCGTCGGCACCCCGGGAAATATTCTGGAGGGTGTACATCGCGGCGTTGATCTGTTCGACTGCGTCATGCCGAGCCGCAATGCGCGTCACGGACACCTCTTCACGTGGAAGGGAATCATCAACATCAAGAATGCGAAATACGAGCTGGACGAGTCGCCGCTGGATCCGGAGTGCGACTGCGAGCTCTGCCGCAATTTCTCCCGTGCATATCTGCGCCATCTGTTCAAGGCGGACGAGATGCTCGGCATGCGTCTTGCTGTGATGCATAACCTGCATTTTTACAATACGCTGCTCATGCGTATCCGTGAAGCACTGGACGAGGGGCGTTTTGAGGAGTTTTATGCAAAATATGCAGAGATTCTTGACACTCGCATCTAAAAAAATGGGAAAACTGCTTGCATCAAGATGAGTTTTTCGGTATACTGAATAGGAACCACACAGGGAGGTACGATTGTAAAATGAGCATTGCATTTTTGGAAACGACTGCGACTACCGGCAGCGCCGGTACGGTTGAACTTTTGAGCACACTGGCTTTGCCGGTTCTCCTGCTGGTTGTCTTTTATTTCTTTTTGATTCGTCCGCAGAACAAAAAGGAGAAAAAGGCCAACGAGATGCGTAACTCGATCGAGGTCGGAGACGGCATCACGACGATCGGCGGTATTGTTGGTCACGTTGCTTCCATCAAGGAAGATACGTTTGTTTTGGAAACCGGTGCAGATCGCGTGAAGCTCCGCTTCAAGCGTTGGGCGATTCAGGATGTTGAGAAACTGAATCTTGATGCCGACAAGAACGACAATAAAGCGAAAGACTCGAAGAAATAACATAAAAGGCACACCCCCGCGCATACACTGAACTGTGTATGAAACGCGGGGGTGTTTTTTTATGACGACACAGATCAACAGCAGAGTTTCACGCAGAATCAATGTAAAAAAGAGGGGAGGAGAGGAGCTTCGGAATCTCGCTGTTCCGACTTTGATCAGTTTTGCTGCGGGCGCGGCGGTCCTTCTCGGGATGATTTCTGTCATTGCCTACATTTTCTCGAAAATTGATCTTCCGCTTTCCATGATGGTCCCTCTTGCGACGCTTTCCATCAGCATTGCAGTCTTTGCAGCGGCACTTACATTCTCAAGCATTTACGGACGGCACGGCATGCTTCTGGGTGCGCTTGCCGGAATCGTTCTGTTCTTTGCAGTGTGCGGGACGGCCGTATCTGTTCAGGCCGGAGAATTTACGCAGCTTTCCGTCGTGAAAGGTCTTTTGATGACTGTTTGCGGAGCGCTGGGAGGATTTTTCGGCGTAGATCGGTATCAGAAGCAAAAGCAAAGAAAGAAGAGAAAATAAAACGGTGCTGAAAAAGGAAGGGTTGTAATTTTGACACGGTTTCGAAAAAGAACGGTACTTCTTTCGCAAAAACCAATCGTGCAGAAACAGAGCCGGTATCTCTTTGCGGCGGCCGTTGTGTATTTTGCGGGCCTGATCTGGGGTGCCGCCGGAGTCCGGGGCAATGGAGAGTTTCTGCCTCTTTTTGCTGAAAATCTGATCTCGCTGCGGCAAACGAGCGGATTCGGTATGGTGTGTGCCAGCGCCTTTCTGTCGTTTTTTGTACTCTTGTTTGCGGCATTTTTATCGGGAGCGTCACCATTCGGTCTCCCGGTCCTGGGCATTCTTCCGTTTGTTCAGGGGATGGGAACGGGTTGTGTGAGCGCGTACCTTGTGCTCCATACGGGGATGCAGGGAATTTGGACAGAACTGCTGATCTTTTTTGTGCCGGATGCCCTGATGTCGCTGCTCCTGATTGGATACATATCAAAAGCAGCGGATACATCTGTAAAACTTTTTTTGATTCACGTTGTACAGCGCAAAAATACATGCGCACGGCTGGATGATTTCATTCGTCTTTTCCTTCTGGCGAGCTCTGCAGCTCTTGGTTTAAGTCTGCTGGCCGGAGGTCTGAATCATCTTTTTTCTGATTTGCTGTCTTCGCTGCCGGCCGCGTCTTTTCTGTCGGTTTGACTGAGGCGAAGGGGGAGGCCTCTGCGGCTTCTTTCAGACTTTTTGTTCCGAGATGCGTATAGATCTCTGTCGTCGATACGTGTGCGTGGCCCAGTATTTCGCGCAGCGCCAGCATATCCACATTGCCGTTCTGGTACATCATAGTTGCGGCGGTATGGCGAAGTTTGTGCGGAGAATAGCCGCGCCCGGAAAGCCCTGCGCTCTGCAGACAGGCTTCCACGATCTGCTGGACTCGCCGTGCGGAAATGCGCTTACCGGTCCTTCGGGAAACAAGCAAAGCCTTTTCGTCTTTTGCAACATTCTGCAGTTTTGCCCGCTCATTCAGAAGAGAAGTCAGGGAAGAGATGCATGCGTTGTTGAGATACACCAGACGCTCTTTATTGCCTTTACCAATGATACGGATTGTCCCGTCTTCGCGGATATCGGTCACGTCAATGTTGACCAGCTCAGAAAGCCGCATTCCGCAATTCAGAAACAATGTGATGATGCAGTAATCGCGCTCATAAAAATCAGTATTGACATTTTCCAAAAGATCCATGCCTTCCGAAAGCGACAGATACTTCGGAAGGCTTTTTTTGAGCGCCGGCGTATCCACGTCATCTGTCGGGTTGACTTCCATCAGTTTGAGCTTATTGCACACATAATGGTAGAAGCCCTTCAGGCTGGAGAGTTTACGCGCCCGCGTAGCAGGTGCATTTCCGCGCTGACGTGCTGAATAATACAGGAACTCATAGATGTCCGTTGTTGTAACAGACCGGATCAGATCCAGTCCGACGTCGCTGCAGTCGATTTCATCCAGAGGAATGTCGGCATCCACTAATTTGCGCCGCTGCTTCAAAAAACGGAAGAAGGTTCGGAGATCGATGTAGTATCCGTTGGCCGTGCGCGGAGAGCGTCCGCGGATCACTTCGCTGTCTTTCAGATAACGCGCAACAAGATCGGGGCAGTCATCGTAATCACCGTGTTCTTCCGGATGCCTGGAGTCAATGTAAGTGCTCATATTCTAAAGTCCTCTCATGAAAAGATAACGGAGTGTTGAGGTGAAATATGTATTTGCTCTATCTGCTATTTCGCTAAATAAAAATTTAGCGAAATAGAGGGGGCTGATATTACTATATCATATACGTCGGATTGCTGCAATAGCGGATTCTGTAAATCCCGGAAAATCCTTTTAATATGCGAGGATTCTATACGGCAACGACGACACGAGCTCCGGCCAATTCGAGCATTTTTGATTTTCATTCCGGATGCGCCCGTTTTCAAATCCCGAATCGTATGCTGCACTCGTTTATTTTATTTACGTTATGTGCAGACAGTCATCTTGTTCTGTGCACGGATTGTGCTCTTGCTGAACCTTTTATTGCGGCTTCACGTTGCTGAAAAACAAACTACGGTACGCACAATATGCGTACCGTAGAATGAGAAATCGTTTGTTTCAGCGATGCTTGAGAAGATGAAATCAGGTGAATTCATGAGCATCCATACACAGAACACAGAGACTAACGGCGGAAAATTCCCCGATAATCTTTCATCATTGCACAATTCCGTATTTCAGCTGTGTGACGCATGGTGGCCGCAGACATTGCCTTTTCGGCACGTCTCTTCCCCACTACCATTGTTAAATAAATAACAAGTGTACGCTTTCACAGAAGCCCGGCTGCCTGCGACACACTGGAAATTCCGATCAGTTTCATGCTGTCAAATTCGCTTGTATCGATTTTTGAGAGACCATGCTGCGGGACCATTGCACGCGTGAATCCGAGGCGCTGAGCCTCTCTCAGCCGATACTGCAGATTCGGCACGCTGCGCACTTCCCCGCCGAGCCCAACCTCCCCTATCGCGAGCAAATCGTCCGGAATGCAACGGTCTGTAAGACCGGACACGATTGCCAGACAAATGGCAAGATCACACGCGGTATCGTCCAGCTGCATACCGCCTACGATGTTCAGATAGACATCCAGGTTTCCCAAAAAGTACCCGGCACGTTTTTCCAATACGGCGATCATCAAATTGACACGGTTGAAATCCAACCCGGAAGACGCGCGTCTCGGCGTGCCGAAATTGCTTTTTGTAACAAGCGCCTGAACTTCCGAGAGAAGCGGACGCGTACCCTCCATTGTACAGGCGACACAGTTTCCGCTGACACCGAGAGGACGGCCTTCCAGAAGCATTTGAGAAGGGTTTTCCACAACGTGCAGCCCGTTTTGCGTCATATCGAACATGCCGATTTCATTGGTGGAACCATACCGGTTTTTGGCGGCGCGCAGCACGCGGTACGGCAGAGTTCTGTCGCCTTCAAAGTACAGGACTGTATCGACAATGTGTTCCATAACCTTAGGGCCTGCGATCGCGCCGTCCTTGTTGACGTGTCCGACGATGAATGTTGGAATTTCCTGCGATTTAGCGACATTCATCAACCTGGACGTACATTCCTTAACCTGAGATACACTTCCGGCCGAGGACGAAATCGCCGAGCACTGCATGGTCTGGATCGAATCAATGATGACGAGGTGCGGATGCGTCGTTTCGATCATTGCACAGATTTCGTCAATGTCCGTTTCGGCGGCCAGCGTAATATTTTCTCCTGTAACGCCAAGACGAAGCGCGCGGAGTTTGATCTGACGCGTCGATTCCTCACCGGTGATATACAGAACATCCGCACGGCCATCCAGCGCGCCGCACATCTGAAGAAGCAACGTAGACTTACCGGCGCCCGGCTCACCGCCAAGCAGGACAACGCTGCCGATGACAATTCCTCCGCCCAGCACGCGGTCCAGCTCACTGATCCCGACGCGGATTCTGCTTTCACGGTCAGCCGCACTGATTTCGCTGAGACGCGCTGCAGCCGCACGCGACGCACCGGATAATGTCCGTACCTGAGCAGAGCCGGATGATTTGCTCCGCGGAGTTTCGCGCACAACATCTTCTGCGAGTGTGTTCCATTCGCCGCAGGACGGGCAGCGTCCCAGCCAGCGCGGAGACACTTCACCGCAGTTTGTGCAGACATATACAGTTTTAATCTTTTCTTTGGCCATATACAAAAAATCCTTATTTTTATTGAAGCGTTGACGGAATACGGGATCAGGATGTATGATAGGCAATGGTCGGAAACGGCGGTCGTACCGATCGGAACCGATCAATTTGCCGTTTCAAGTATAGGAGAAATCAATTTTCTTGTCAATGATGAACGGCACAGGAGGAATTTGCAAATGGCGATTCGATTGGTTGCAAGTGATATTGACGGGACGCTGCTGCAAAACGGCGCTGTGCAACTTGAAAATGATATTTTTGATGAGATCCGTCGTCTTCGAGATCGTGGGATTCAATTTTGTCCGGCAAGCGGACGCCAGTATCACAGTCTGCGCAAGCTCTTCGAACCGGTGGCGGACGACGTTGTGTTCTTGTGCGAAAATGGCGCTCTTGCGTTTCAGAACGGCCGGGTGCTTTTCAAACGCGCGATGGATCATGATCTCTGCCGCGACCTTGTTCATGACATTCTGTCCATCGAAGGCTGCGAAGTGCTGATCAGCGGAGAAAATATCAGCTACCTGATGCCCCGAGGAGATCAGATTGTGGATCTTATCAAAAATTTCACCGGCAATAACGTTCGTATTGTGCGCTCTTTTGATGAGATCCCTGAAGAAATTGTAAAGGTATCGGCCTTCCATCCCGACGGTACGGAACTGCCCGTCAAAATGCTTCAGAATCCATGGGCCAGGCGTTTTCGTGCCGCCGTGGCCGGACGCGAATGGTACGATTTTACCTTGGCGGATAAAGGAACCGGTATCGCCGAAGTCTGCCGCTCTCTCGGAATCTCATTGAGTGAAACAGCGGCGTTTGGAGATAATTACAACGATGTTCCGATGCTGGATAGCGTCGGCCTGCCTTATATCATGGACGGCGCGGCGGATGAGCTGAAAGAAAAGTATTCTCATCACGCACAGAATGTCCCGGATACTTTGCGCAAAATCATTCCTTGAATTGCAAAAACCGCTGCCTTATTGCAGGCAGCGGTTTTGTTATTTTCGCTCGATAATGCGGCAATCCGTCGGATAGATCGAATCGGACAGAATCACCTCGCCGATCGAGTCTGCAACGATTTGCCCGGACAGCGGGTTCTTTACGGACAGAATTTCACCGGAAATGTCTGCAGTCATATCCGAGTATTCAAATGACAGATCCGCCTGTTCCATTGTGCAGTGAATCAAGCGAAGATTCTTGCAGTAACACAATGGCTGGGTGCCGATGATACGGCAGTTCACAAGCGTCAGGCCGTCCGAGTACCAGCCCAGGTATTCCCCTCGGATGACGCTGTCAGTAACAGTGATATTGCGGCTGTGCCAAAAAGCGTCTTTGGTGTCAAGCTGACAGTTAGAAATGGTTGCGCCATCCACATACTGAAATGAATATTTTCCGTGAAGCTGTGTCCCCTCCAATGTAAGATTTTGCGTGTGAAGAAACGCATATTCACTTTCCAAAGTGCAATTTGCAAGGCGAAGTCCGTTGCACTGCCAGCCGAATTCCGGTGAGATAATCTTACAGTTCGAAAGTGCCGCAGAGGAACATTCTCGAACTGCCTTGATTCCTTCGAGTCTGCAATCGTTCAGGGAAACATCGCTGCAATACCAAAGTGCTGCGCGGCAATTTTCCGTCATACGGCATTCGTCAAGAGCTGCTCCTTGAACGTGCCACAGCGGATACCGTAAATCAAACAGGCTGTTCTTGACCGCGATATTGCGGCACTCTTTCAAGGCGGACTCTCCGTCAGCCGGCCCGGAAAACGTGCAGGATTCGACATCTGCATTTTGAAGATGATATAGCGCCCGCTCCTGATCCAAAGTTGCGCCCGCAATGTGATTTGTCATATCAGCCCTCCGTCTGTTTTACACAGAATGCTTTTCAATCTATAAATATTATATCTCACCTCTGTGGTATTGTCGATTACTTCATTTCTATGTCAAGATATGCTTAAAAAGCATGAGCTAGGCACGATTAAAATCAAAAGCCGGACCAGATGGTCCGGCTTTTGATCAATGGGAAGCGTTGACAAAAAGATACCCGCTATAAACGCGAGCACCGATAAGGTACAATAAGTTGCGCAAAATTGAAAGGCAGGTCATAAATCCAACTGCATAATGATTTCATTGCCATCCCTGTCTCCGGTTGGGCGAAACCCGCATTTTTCATATAGAAAGCGCGCGGTGTCATTTCCTTCTATGCAGGAAAGAATTACCTTTTTAAATTTTCTATCCTTTCGCATGTCGTCCAAAATACGTACGGTAGCGTCTAATCCGTATCCTTTTCCCTGGTACCGTTCATCGATAAAAAACTGGCTTAAAATATATGCATTCAAATCGTTACAGTCGTAATACAAAGCCATTCCGATAGCCGTGTCATTGTTGTAGATCACAACTGCCCGACTTCGATCTTCCCGATATGCGTAAGCCCGTGCCAGCAAGAGGATAGCATTACTTACATATTCTTTTTGGCTTTCCTTTACATGCAACCCAAGACGCCAATTATCCGGATTTACTTCTTCCAATCTAAGCAAATAAAACATTCCTTTCATTGGTGTCTTCTCATTCGCGATAATTGTTAAATGACCAATTTTTAATGGCCGATGAACGCAAAGTAATTTGAAAAAAAACGAATGGGATTTTCAAATGTATAGTAATGTGAACGGAGTCCTCAATTCAAGTTGAAAACAGAGAAGCCCACAGGCCGCGAAACCTGTGGGTGCTGCTGCATACTGGGGGCAGAGCGACATCTCATGGCCTGTGTGGTTATATGCAACCGGCAATTTCGGGCAAAAAAAGCACCGCGACCTTGATACCTATTGTATCAAAATTGCGGTGCGTTTGGTGGAGTACGGGACCGGGAATCCGAACCGAAGGCTGCGAAAATATCGGACAGACTCACAGTCTGGCTGCCGTTCTTGTAGTTGTAGGTGAAGACCAGCTTGTCGTCAAACACATAGATGGAGTTGAGGAAGATGTCGATGATCTGCCGCTGGTATGCCTTGTCGTTGGGGTCCCCGCCCTTGAAGCGGGAGATCCACTGGATGATGTCCTCCCGGCTGTATTGGGGCCGTTCCAGCTCCGCTTGCAGGATGTTGGACTTCAGCTCTGCCCGCAGATTTTCCAGTTCTTCCAGCCGCTGCCGGGTACTGCTGGTGAAGATGCCCTGCTGGATGGCATTGAGCATATTCTCAATGCCCCGCTCGGTGTCGGCCAGCTGACGGCGCAGCAAGGGCAGGGCGCTGTCCTCGGCGCCTTGCAGCGCTACCAGTTCGTCTGCGATCTGGGCAATCAGGTCGTCCTGGAATACCCACTGGATGGTGTACTGCACTGCCACCCGCTCGATCCAGTCCTTCTTCACGGCCTTTTTGTGGCAGCCCAGCTTTCGCTTGGCTGCTCCACACTTGTAATAGCGGTGGATGGTGCCGTTGCGGCCTTTCCCGCTTTCTCCGATCATCATCCGGCCGCAGTGCCCACAGAACAGCTTGGTCGTCAACAGGTATTCTTCTTCAGCCTTTGTCCTGGCGGGAGCCCTTTGGTTCTTTTTCATTCGTTCCTGCACCCTTTCAAACAATTCTTTAGGGACGATGGCGGGGATTGCATCAGGAATTACCACGTCCTTGTACCGGTATTCGCCAATGTACTTTCTGTTTTTCAGCAGACGATTAAAGCTGTTCATGCGAAATTCATGGCCCTTTCTGGTCAGCAGATGGCGCTCGTTGAGGTTCTCGATGATTTCCCGCACTGTTTCGCCGTCTGCGTATCGCTGGAAAATCTCCCGCACCACCGGTGCAGTCAGCGGGTCGATTCGCAAGCGGTGGTCTTCCCCTAAGCGATATCCAAGCGGAATGCTGCCACCATTGTTCTTCCCCTTGAGTGCATTTTCACGCAGCCCTCGATTGATTTTCTGGGCCAGTTCCGCTGAGTAATACTCTGCCATGCCCTCCAGCATAGACTCCAGAATAATACCCTCTGGGCCATCAGAAATCTGCTCCGTCGCAGAGATGACCCGCACCCCGTTTTTCTTCAGCTGGGATTTGTAGTGGGCGCTGTCGTACCGGTTGCGGGCGAAACGGTCAAGCTTCCAGACCAGTACCGTATCGAACAGCCCTTTGGCGCTGTCCCGAATCATCCGCTGGAACTCCGGGCGGTTGTCCGTCTTGGCGGACAGAGCCCGGTCGATGTAGCTTTGCAATACCAGGATGCCGTTTCGCTCGGCGTATTCCTTGCATTCCCGCAGCTGTCCCTCGATGCTTTCCTCCCGCTGGTTGTCGCTGCTGTATCGGGCGTAGATGACTGCTTTCATTCGCATTCCTCCTTCTGGTCACTTGCGGGGTTTGGGGCGCCGCCCCAAGGTTTGCGTTTGGTGGATATCCAGACGCTATGCTAGCAAAATCAGTCGCGGCAGATGGGGGCGGCTTTCCAGCTCAACACAGTACCACAGGAGCCCGCTGAAAGCTATCACCAATCTGCACAACCTTTTCTGCCGAATCTATGCAAAAGAGTACCGGCTGGGAAGGAAGACCCTTCCCAGCACGGCGGGAGTTCTCAACCCTGCTGCTCCCGTTCTGCACGCCACTGTTTCAGGGCGGCTTGTCCTTCGTCGCTGGCAAAGTAGGCTCGCATCTGCGGCAGCAATGCGCGGGCCAGACTTTCCACCGCCGTTTTTGGCAATCGCTCTGTCTGGTTTGTCTTGATGACCTCGGCGGCAGGCACCCCTCCTTTCCTGTAAGCATATTCCTCTTTCCCAGTCGGTACAGGTGGGTGGTAAGCGATAGCTTGCCACCCCCTATAGTCCCCCTCCACGGAACTGTTTGACCAGAAAATTCGTGTTCCCAGCATAGCATCCGGGAATTGCAATTTCAAGGCTTTTTGGGCATACTGTAAGTAATCATATTTTTTATAAATTATAATTCCCATAAAAGCACAGCATACAGGAGAAGATACACAGGAGGATACATGGAAGGATACGCCTTTGTAACCAAGGAGCCGCTGCTGGGGCCTGTTGTTCTGGCCCTTCGGGTGGATGTACCGGGCCGGAAAGAACAGCTTTGGATGGGAGAAGAACAGGATGTGGAGGCCGCCCTACGGGGCAAAGAGAGTCTGCTGTTTCTGGCCCAAACCCGCCCGCTGGGGGCCTTCTGGTGTGAGTTCGGGCAGACAGCCGCCGAGGGCTGGACGGAGGCCATTTGGGCCCTTTCCGACGCCCTGACGGCAAAGAAACGCTCCCAGCGGGAAGAACGGGAGCAGGCCGCCGCCCAGCTTCTTTCCCGGCAGGCAGAGGGCAACGGCACCAATGCTGCCGCCTGGTATGCGGCCATTCAGATCTGGGAGATGTATCTGCGCTGCCGCCGGGGCCGGGACAGCCAGCAGGCGGCCCAGGCGCTACGGGACTATGCCCAGCTGCTGACCCTGCCTTTTGGCCAGTACACCCCGGAAATGGTCCACTGGCTCCG
>CALXBO010000080.1 GCA_944386565.1 uncultured Ruthenibacterium sp.
CTGGTAACAGTTGATTACTCCAAAAAGGCCGGTTTTCCAAGAATTGCCAAATGTATCTATTCTGTTAACCCATGCCAAACAAAAACAGCGATGAATCGAAAGATTCATCGCTGTTTTTCTTTTTGCAAGGGAGACTGTTCACTGTGTTTGACCCCAATTTGACCCCAACCGGTATTTATGTCCTCCGTGCAGTAAGATGAAATCGGTACGCTTTTGGCAGATATCTTGCCGCTTTTGCGCAGAATAGATCCCGCACATATTCTGCTATCTCTATATTTTGTGTGTCCGAAAGCGCTAACTATTGATGCTGCGCGCCCTTCTTGTGTATTGGTTTCATGTCAGTTTCAGAATTACAACAAAAAATGAAATGGACATTCTTCTTGGGTTGGAATGTCCATCTCATTTTTTGGGGGATATTTTGCAACAGACCTTTGTCCGTGTCAATCTCGCTCCGATATTTTTAGGATTTTCGAAGCACCATACGAGATTTTCTAATATGAGATTGCAAGGTATACGGGCAGTCCGTAACACTCACTCAAACTGCTCCCGGCAGATTTCCGTCAGCGCATATTTGCTGCGGCGCTCCGGCGCGCGGTTCAGCCAGCGTCCGCTCGTAAAATCCGGCATAGGGACCGGTGTGCCTCCCATCGCCACCGATTGTTCGGACAGATACGTCACTGCCATCCACGTCGCCGTATCGTACACATCGATCGGCGGCTCGCCGTGTTCCAGACTGTCCGCGAAGGCGCACAGCACCAGATAGTCCATGTCGTTGTGGCCCTCTTTGGCAATTCCCTTTCGGTCGTATTCGACCCAGAGGGGATGGCGGTATTCCGCTTTGTAGTCGGACAGCGGCGACCAGTGATGCTCTCCGTCCGGATTGGAAACCGTCTGCGGTGCGTCGTCCTCTACAAAGACGGCGTCACGTTCTTCCAGCCACAGTCCGCGCGTTCCCTGGATGCGGCCGTCGCGCGAATACGGGCGCGGCAGCGTGCACGCGTGCGTCAGGACGATGGTCTCGCCGCCCGCGCACCGCAGGATGCTGGTGACCACATCTCCCTCTTTCCAGTCCGCTCGCATCAGCTCGCTGTCATCCGGGCGGTTTTTCTCGATCCAGTGATGGACGCCCCGCGCCTTGGATGCGACCGACACGACCGACAGGATCCGGTTCCCGCGGTTGATGTTCAGCAGTTTTGCAATCGGGCCCAGCTGATGGGTCGGATACAGATCCCCGTTCCGGTGCAGAAAATTCACCATGCGCCCGTGCCGCATCTCGCCGCCCAGGGCGATCTGCTCGCGCAGGTCGTGCTCGTAGCCGCCCGCAGCGTGCACGATTTCTCCGAACAGACCCTGGCGGGCCATGTTGAACACCGTCAGTTCGTTGTCGCCGTAGCAGCAGTTCTCCAGCATCATGCAGAAGCGGCCGGTTTCCTCGCTCGTTTTCACAAGTTCCCAGCAGTCCTGCTCGCACAGCGCGCCGCCGACTTCGATTCCCACATGTTTGCCAGCGCGCATGGCCGCCACCGCAATGGGGACGTGCGTGTTCCATGTGGTACTGACGATGACGGCGTCCAGATCCCGCGCCAGGAGTTCTCTGTAATCCACAGTGGAAAACGGCTCGGAAAGTCCTTTTTCCCGACACAGTTCCCGGTAGCGCTCCACGCGCCCGAGGTCGTTGTCGCACACCGCGGCAACATTCAGCTCCGGAATTTTGATGAGACTGGACAGCAGAACGACGCCCCGCGCGCCCAGTCCGATAATCCCGATGTTAAATGGCTTCATGTTTCTCTGTCTCCTTTTCCGCTTTTCTCCCAGACTCTCCGGCCGTCGCGATAGACCGCGCAGACGTGCAGATCGGGCCCGAGCACCACGAGATCCGCCCTGCGGCCTGCCTGCAGCACGCCGATTTCCTCAAGGCCGAGAGCTCTCGCCGGGTTCAGTGTGACCATCCGGACCGCCTGCCACAAGGGCACGCCCGCCTCCCGGGTCATGACGCGCACCAGGCGGTCCGTCGTCGCCACGCTGCCGGCAAACGAGATCCCGTCCGGCATGCGCGCAATCTGTCCGTCGCTGATGACGTCCTGACCGCGGCGCAGGCTGCCCAGCTTGTAAATGCCGGCCGGCATCCCGGCCCCGCGCATGGCATCGGTCACAAGGACGATTCCGTCCGCGCCTTTTGTCTTGACGATCAGGCGGAGCAGGGACGGCGGGAGATGCATCCCGTCCGCGATGACTTCCGCCGTCAGCCCGTCCAGAAGCAGCGCCGCCTCGAGGATGCCGGGTCTGCGCATCCCGTTCTCCCGGATGATGGTCGACATGCTGCTGTACAGATGCGTGACCATCGTGTACCCGTTTTGGGCCGCGCGCTCCAGATCTTCGAATCTGCCGTCGCTGTGTCCTGCGCTCAGCAGCACGCCCTCGCTGCGCGCCGCCTTCTCCAGGGCTTCGATGCCAAGCAGTTCCGGCGCAACCGTCCAGATGCGCAGCATCCCCCCGGCCCGCTTCAGGATGTCACGGTATGAGCCGTCCTCGGGGGACCGGATGTACTTCTCGTCCTGCGCTCCCTTCATGGATGCCGCGATGTACGGTCCCTCCAGGTGCGCGCCGAGGATGCGCGGCCGCGTTCCGGCGTCCGGCGCCTGCCGAAACTGACGGCACAGGTCGAACACCCGTCCGAGCTCGTCGAACTCTGCGGCCAGCGTTGTGGGACACAGCGCCGTCGTTCCGTGCGCGAGATGCATGGAGAGTGCCGCTTCAAAGCTCTCCGGCGTGCCGTCCATGAAATCGCTGCCACCACCGCCATGCACATGGATGTCGATAAAGCCCGGTGCCAGGAACGTCCCGCGCAGGTCAATTTTCTCGAAATCGCCCACCGGCTGCGCATCTCCGGGAAGGATGGCCGCAATGCGTCCCTCCTCAACCGTCAGACCGCCGTACACCTGTCCGTCCGGGCAGAGCAGTTCGGCGTTGTAAAGCCAGATTCGTTTCATTGATTTTCTCCGTCCAAAGATTGTTGTTGCCGCGTCTGAACCGCTTCGAGCCCGGGACGCAGCGCCACAAAGAACCACACGGCGAACGCAAGCGTCAGAACCGCCTGCAGCGCCAGGAGCTGCTGTGTGGGGACCAGCTTCACGCCGCCGGCGGCAAGCGCGGACCGCTGCACTTTCAGAAACACCGCGGACAGCCCCTGCCCGCCCAGCGAACCGAGCGCCACCAGCATCAGGTGCACGGACAGATAGGCCGTGCGGTCGTTCTCCGGGGTGAAAATGTACGCCATGTTGGAAAAGCAGAACGTTCCTCCCGCCATGACCGCCTGATACACCAGCATCGTCGCGGGCAGGCTCCACCGGTAGGACTGTCCCGTCACGGTCATGTGCAGCAGCGGGTACAGGGCAAACAGAAAGAACGCCATGCCGAACGTGAAAAACCAGGACGTTTTCCGGAGCATCCTGTGCCAGAGCGGCATCACCGCAACGGTCACCGGAATGTTGCACGCCTGCAGCACGCTGATGAATGTATACGGCACGCGCACTTCATCCAGCAGATAGGCGTTGGCCGCATACAGCGTCATCGTGGACAGGAACATCCAGAAAAACACCGTCACCATGACGCGCAGGAAGTTTTTGTCGGCCAGCGGCCTTGTGACAAGATGCCAGCCAGTTTCCGCTGGCGCCGGGTATTCCCGTTCCGCCGGCAGCAGGAGAATCACCAGCTCGGCGAGCGCCAGGACAAAGGCGCCTGTCCGGATCATGCTCAGCCAGAAAAACTGGTTGCCGGAAGACGTCGCAAAATCGGAGAGCACACCGGCCGCCAGCGAGGCCAGCGCCGTGAACACGCTGTTGACCACGCCCGACACCGCAAAAAAGCGTCCCCGGATCTCCTCCGGCAGAAACGTGATGTGCCACGCAGGAAATCCGCTGGCCACAAGCGTGTTGGCCACGCTGCCGAGGAGGATGCTGCCAATCAGCAGCGCATTCATCACCGGACCGCGCACCAGCAGCGGCAGCAGCGTGACGCCGAGGATCGTAAATCCGTGAAAGGCCAGCCGGAACGCTCCCAGCAGGACTTTCCGTCTGCGGAAGCGCTCCAGCAGCAGCGGACCCAGCGGGTACAGGATTCCCGAGATGAGCGGGACGGATGTGATGACGCTGACGCTCACATTGTCCGCGCCGCTCGCCAGCAAAAAGCCGGTGAGAAACACGCCGGTCGTCAGCGCGGTGTAAATCGCCTTCAGACATTCCGATGCGAGGATGCACAGGCGCGCACGCCCGTCCGCCCGGCGAAGGGAAAACATCTCATGCAGCGTCATGTGTTCTGCGCCGGGAATCCGGCCACAAAGGTCTCCACGTCGACGGCCTGCCCGCCCGCGAGCCGGGAGTGTTCCGCCGCCATCGCCATAAAATGCCCGTCCAGCGAGCGCCTCAGATCCGTGGCCGTGCGCGTGCCCTGCGCTCTTGCTGCAAACATCTCGTCCAGCATGCGGTAATCGCCGCCCCCGTGCCCGGAGATGGTCTCCTGGACGTCCATCCGGATGACCTGCGGCACTTTGCCGAACGGTGTGTACACGAGCGTCTCCTCGTCGAGGTTTCCGTACACATCTCCCAGCGTGCCCATGATGCGCAGCGTGCGGGTGTTCCGCTGATTGAACCCGCTGAGCAGGAAGCTCACGGAGATGCCGTTCTCCATTTCCGCGCAGAGGGACTGGTGATCCACTACGTTGTTGTCGCAGCGGAACACACAGCGCCCATACGGGCCGGCCTTCAGCGCCTGGTACACACCCTCCCGCGTGGGATCCGGCGTCACCGCGTTCTGCATCCAGCCCGCGCCGTTGACATAAAAGCCTGTCAGGGCATCGGTCAGATAGATCTTTTCCGCATCGTAGGGGCAGCGAAATTTCACGGGGCAGCCGTCGAGGCAGTGGCCGGGTGCGCCGGCGGGTGCATTGTCGCTGCGGAAAAAGGCGGTGTCTCCCATCGAGGACACCATTTTGCAGGGGCTGTCCGCCAGCCAGATCAGAATATCCATATCGTGGCAGCACTTGGCCAGGATCATGGGGCTGGTCTCGTCCGCCCTGCGCCAGTTTCCCCGCACATAGCTGTGGGCCATGTGCCAGTAGCCGACATTCTCGCTCGCCTGGATCGCAATGATGCGCCCCAGCGCACCGCTTGCGGCCAGTTCCTTTGCTTTCTGATAGAACGGCGCATACCGCAGCACATGGCACACCGTGACGCTGCACCCCAGTGTCTGCGCCCGCTCCAGCAGATACTTGCAGGCAGACACGCTGGCCGACACCGGTTTTTCCAGCAGCAGATCATATCCCCGCTCCATCGCGAGACAGGCGTGTTCCACATGGTCGCCGTCCTGCGTACAGATAAACGCCATGTCGGCCATCCGGGGCTGTGCAAACAGTTCCTGCGCCGTGCGGAATGTGCGCTCGGGCGGAAGATCGTACTCTTGCGCAATCCGCGCGCGGCGCGCGGCGTCGGGTTCGGCCGCGGCGACGATTTTCATCCGCTCCGGGAATCGTTTGGCATAGGGCGCATACGTGCGCAGGCCGCGGTTGCCGGCCCCGATGATCACGACCGTGACTGGTGTATCCATAAAAACCTCCTTGCAGCAGCTTGCGGATTTCTCAGCGCAGCTTCTCCGGCGGGACCAGTTCGTCGATGGTCACGGGCCGGTGTTCCCGGATGCTGAGATTGGCCGCGATTCCGATCAGGATGCTCATCGCGCCGTCGCGGCTTCCCGCGCACTGGCCGAGCGTATCCGGCACATCGCCCCGGAACAGCATCCGGAGCAGACGTTCGTCGCCGCCGCCGTGGCTTCCCTCGCCTTTGCGCAGGTCGTAGGTTGCCGTGCCGCCGCGCCGGTCGTACAACTTGATGTGGAAGCACGGATCGGCCGCCTGGGCGCCGGTGTCGTACTGAACGGCCTCGAGCCGTCCCTTCGTTCCGCTGATGGACATTCGCCATCCCTCGTAGGGGCTGTGGGCGATCAGGGAGTACGTCATCAGCGCGCCCTGTTTGTAGCGGACCGTCAGGGACATGGTGTCATAGATGTCGATCTCGGGGTCGAACACGCACCGGTCGCGGTAATAGCCGTCTTCCTTCTCGCAGTCGAAGTACATGCCCCGGATACCGGGATCGTTTTCATCGGGATATGCGAACTCACACTGACCGGCGTACGGACAGGTGCAGCAGCGCTCCGAGCGCCGGGTGCGGGTCGGCCCGTACACGCGCAGCGCCCCGTTTGCAAAGACCTCTGCCGGGTCCTGGCCGATCAGCCAGTTGACAATGTCGAAATGATGTGTTGACTTATGCACCAGCAATCCGCCGCTGTTTTCCATCTGACGGTGCCAGCGCCGGAAATAATCCGCCCCGTGCACGGTGTCGAGCATCCACTCAAAGTGCACGTTGAGCACTTCGCCCACCACACCGTCGTTCAGAATTTCCTTGAGGCGGCTGATCAGCGGCATGAACCGGCAGTTGAACGTCACCGTGATCCTGCGCCCGGTGCGCTGTTCCGCATCCAGAATCGCATTGCACTGGGCTGCATCGTTTGTCATCGGCTTTTCGGTGATGATATCCACGCCCAGCTCCAGGGTTTTGACAATGTATTCGCTGTGGTATCTGTCCACGGTGGCGATGATGGCGCAGTCGGGTTTTGTCTCCCGCATCATGGCGTCATAATCCGTATACACCGGCACGTTTCCGGGAAGCTGGCTGCTGACGTAGCTCGCCCGCTTGCGGTTGATATCCAGGATGCCCACAAGGCAGGCCACGTCATGACAGCGGTTCTGAATGGCGTCGGCATACATCCAGTAGCCCCGGTTTCCCGCACCGATCAGCACGTAACGTTTCATTGGAATTTCTCCTTTTTCTCATCCCTCCCGGGATGTCACAAGTATTGTTTGAAAAATGAAAATGCCCTGTGCCCCGCAAAGGCATGCGCCCCGGGATGCACATCCGGCCAGAGCCGGTCTTCCGCGCCGGCCGCTTCGTAGATACGCCGCGTCTCCCGGTATCCTTGCCACAGGTCCTGAAAACAGAAGCAGCTGTCGGCCACACCCATCTCCAGCAGAAGGGGACGCGGGGCGATGAGGCCGGCGATGTCGCTGGTGTCCAGCCACTGATACAGCCCCGGCAGAATCTGCGAACCGCAGAAGTTGCCCCGGTGGACTCCGAACGAGGCAAAGGGATTCACATAGCCGATCACATCGGCCGCTTTGATGCGCGGTTCCACCGCGGCGGTGAAGGCGGTCATCGTGCCGCCCTGAGAGAGCCCCATCATGCCGATGCGCTCCGGGTCCACTTCCGGCCGGGTGCACAGATAGTCCACGCAGCACTTCATGTCCCAGACATTCAGCGTCAGCGGGTACAGTCCCATGATCCCGCCCTTGAGGAAGTTGACGTTGCAGGTGTCGCGCCCGAGCGGGTCATCGACGTCCCGCCGCTCTCCGAAGCCGCGCAGATCGGGCGTCAGCGTCAGAAAGCCGGCGCGCGCCATCTGCGCCGCATAGTCATAATTCATCAGATCGATGTCGGCCTGATGGTCGGGCGTTGAGACAAGGCCCGCCACCGGATCCTTTCCGAAGCGCCCGTGGCCGTGGCTGCACAGGATGGCCGGATTCGAACCGTCCTCCCGCATGCCCTTGGGAATCAGGACCTGACACGGCACGGACATGTCCTCTTCCGAGTCGAACACCACGCGCTGGCGGAAGAAATGCTCTTCCTCCACCGTGTATTCGATCTCCGCCGCCAGCGGCACCTTCTCCGGGAAGGGGCCCATCAGCTCCAGGAGCTTTTGCAGGGCCTGCTGCCTCCACGCGGCATAATCGACATCCTCGTCAAAGTTCAGGCGCGGGTGCAGCTGCGCCGCTTTCCGGTCCCAGTACGCCTGCATGGAAAACTGCCGTCTGCTCATTGACGTTGATTCACTCCTTCACTGCTCCGATCATCATACCCTTGGTGAAATATTTTTGCAGGAACGGGTAGACGCACAGAATGGGAATCAATGCCACGACGATCACGACGTACTTCAGCTGCAGGCTGATCATGCTCATGGACACCGCCCCGCCGACCCCGCCGGACGTGGCGCTCTCATTGTTGATGAGCACCTTCATCAGATACAGCTGCAGCGGCTGCAGGTTCTTATCGGGCAGGTAGACCATCGCGTTGAAGTAGCTGTTCCATTGCTGCACGGCATAGTACAGGATCAGAACCGCCATGATCGGCTTGCTCAGCGGCACGAAGATGCGCCACAGAATCGTGAATTCCCCGGCTCCGTCGATCTTCGCCGACTCGTACAGGCTGTCCGGGATCGTGGACAGGAACGTGCGCGCCATAATGATGTAATACGCGGCTGCACCGGTCGGCAAAATAATCGCCATCCGGGTGTTGTACAGCCCCAGCCGGTTGATCAGCAGGTACATGGGGACCAGCGTTCCGGTGAAGAACATCGAGATGGAAAAGAACAGCGACAGCGGGCGCCGCAGGAAAAAGTGCCGGCGCGACAGCGGATACGCCGCAAGCATCGTCAAAAGCACGCTGACGGCCGTTCCTCCGACCGCGTAAACGATGGTATTCCAGTAGGAAAGCCAGATGTCCTTGTTCCGGAACACCAGTTCATAAGCCTGCAGGGAAAAGCCCTTCGGCAGCAGTGTCACGGAATTGGCCACGACCGCCTCCGGCCGGCTGATGGACATGCTGAAGATATAGATCAGCGGATATGCCGTGATGCATGCGGCCAGAAAACAGATGAGATATGTCACTGCCTGCAGCAGCCGGTCTTCCAATTTCATGTATTTCATACAATCTGCTTCTCCTTTCCTTCCGCTCACCACAGGGAAACTTCCGACACCTTCTTGCTGATCCGGTTTGCCAGAAACACGAGCAGCAGATTGATCACGGAGTTGAACAGACCGACGGCGGAACCAAAGCTGTAATTTCCCTCGACCAGTCCCGTCCGGTACACATAGGATGAAATGACGTCCGCCACATCCAGCGTGACGGGGTTATACAGAAGGATCAGCTTCTCATAGCCCACGCTCATCAGTGTTCCGATCTGCATAATGAACGTCACAATGATGGTGGGAAGGATGCACGGCACGGAGACGTGGATCACCTGCTGCAGCTTGGACGCGCCGTCCATCGTCGCCGCTTCGTACAGTTCCGGATTGATGCCCGTGAGGGCTGCGAGATAAATGATGGACGACCAGCCGAAGCCCTGCCAGATGCCGCTGGCAATGAACACGGTGCGGAACCAGCCCGGCTCCATCAGGAAGTTGATGGGTTTTCCGCCGAACAGCTCAATGATCGTGTTGACAATGCCGTTGCTGGGTGACAGGAAATTGACCAGCATGCCGCAGATGATGACCGTGGAAATGAAATACGGGATGTAGCTGACCGCCTGCACCACGCGTTTGAAAATGCCGTTGCGCAGATCGTTCGTCATCAATGCGAAAATGATGGGAATGGGAAATCCCCACAGGATGCTGTAACAGCTGATCAAAAGGGTATTGCGCAAAACGCGCCAGAAATAGGGCGACCGGAAAAACTGGAGGAAGTATTTAAAGCCGACCCACTCGCTGCCGTTGATCCCCAGGACCGGCGAATAATCCTTGAACGCAATGATATTGCCGTACATCGGATAGTACACGAAAATCAGATAGTGGATCACAACCGGCAGCACGATCAGAAGAAGCGCCTTGTCCCGCCTGATGTTTTTCCACAGCTGCCTGGCCCCGGCAGCCGCACGGGCCCGCAGGGGCGGTTTTATCTGTCTTTTTGCCACGACGCTCTTTGCCGCCATTGTTGATACCTCTTTTCTCCTGAATGTGTTTCGGGACAAAACAACACCTGCCGGAATCAGCATTCCGGCAGGTGTGCTGACTCAAGGGCTCAGCGCTCAGCTTCCAAACGGTCGTACTGCGCCTGTTTCACGGCAAGGATCTGATCCACGCCCAAATCCTTGACATTGCTGACAAAGCTGTCCCACTCCTGTTCCACATCGGCCGTGCCGACTGTGAATTTACCCGTCATCTCCCAGATGTAGGTCGCCAGGTCACCCTGCAGACCGGAGATGGTGTCGCTCTCCTCCGCCGTGGCGGGAGGCAGCGTCAGACCCGGCGTCGCGTACGGACGCGTCGCGTCGCTGACTTCGATCACAAGTTCGCGGAAGTCCTCGGGATAGCCGAACAGCATGGCTTCTTCGCGCGCTTCCGACTTGATGAACGGGCCGCCCACCTGGCAGCCGTAGGACTCCAGCACTTCCTTGGCGGAGAGACCTTCGGGATTGTTCGTCACAAGTTCCGTAAACGTGTAGGTGCCATCGTCGGCCTTCGTGTAGGTCTCGCCCTCAATGCCGAAGTTGAGAAGTTCCGTGCCCTCGGCGCTGAACAGATAGTCCAGCAGTGCCAGCGCGACGTCAGGGTTCTTGCAGCCGGAAGTGACGACATAGCCGTTGGTGCTCATGTCGCTGAGCGTCTCGACCTGCTGCGCATACGGGCCTTTAGGCGGCACCAGCGGAATCAGCTCCGCGCCTTCCACGCCGTTGGCTCTCAGCGTTTCCTCCAGCATGGGAATGTTCGACGCATATGCTGTAAAGGCGCCTACGTTGTTGCGGGCCACTTTTTCAAACATCTTGGACTCGTCGCCCATGGTCAGAAACTCGGGGTCCAGCAAGCCTTCCGCATAGAAGTTGTGCAGCCAGGTGTAGAATTCCTTCGCTTGATCACTGATGAACTCATACTGCATCTGGCCGTTCTCGTCCGGATACCATCCGTCAGACTGGAACAGGTGCAGCCCCCAGCCGTTGGCCCAATAGGTGGTGTACCACGCGTGTCCGCCCACCGTGAAGGGGATCTCATTGTTGGGATCGCCGTCGCCGTTGGCGTCCTGATCGCGGAACGCCTCCAGCACGGTCACCCACTCGTCCACCGTGGTGGGAGCTTCCAGTCCGAGGCGGTCCAGCCAGTCCTTGCGGATGATGAAGGCATAGGGCGAGAAATAGGCGGACTCGATCATCGTGTTGATGGAATAGATGTGTCCGTCCGCCGAAGTCAGGGCCTTGGCATTGGGGAATTCCTCATACGCCTTCAGGATGTTTGTTCCGTTGACGTCAATGTAATCCTCCAGCGGAAGGATCATTCCCTGCGCTCCCAGCTCCGCAAGGCTCAGTCCGTTCGGGAGCAGCATGATGTCCGGCAGATTGCTGCCGCCGGCCGTGACGCGCAGCTTCATGACTTCCACGTACTGCGCAGACGCCGTGACGTCCCAGTTGATTTTGATGTTCGTGCGGCGCTCGATCTCCTGCCACACGGGAAGATTCTCCGACAGGCTCTTTACGCTGCTGTCCGGGGTCGCAATGGTGATCTCCACGGGCTCTTCCAGCGGGAATGTGATCTCACGGATTGCGGACGGATCCGAAGCGGCCGATCCGGCGGATCCGGCACTGCTCGCTTCCGGCGTTCCTCCGCAGGCGGCCAGACCCAGGAGCATTGCCGCGGCAATCGTCCCCGTGGTCAGCCGTTTCAAAAACGCGCCTTGTTTCATGGTTGTCCTCCTTCTGATTGGTGTTTCTTTCCCGAGGCCGGGCCGGTATGCTGCTGCCTGACGTCCGACATCGCATATTGCATGTTCTGCGGCCTCGTCTGTGTCATTATTGTAGCAACCCGCCTTTTCGTTTCGCAACAATTCATTCTTGCACAGCATACACTTTCCCGGAAATCCGGCCGAAAAACGATATTTCCGCACATTTTGTATCCTGTGCAAAAACTGTTTGTTGCAGCTGCTTTTTCCCCACATTATCATAAAAAAAGAAAGCGGCTGCTGCCGCAGACCATTTTCAACAGATACTGATGACAGCGGAGGAATGACAGATGAAAATCCATATCCAACCAAATGCAGCCGCGCTCGGCGCACAAGCCGCCGCGCAGACCGCCGCGCTGCTGCGGCAGGCCATTGCGCAGAACGGAGAGGCCCGGCTGATTCTCTCGACCGGCAGCTCCCAGTTTGAGACGCTGGATTCCCTGGTCCGGGAAACGCTGGACTGGAGCAAGGTGACCATGTTCCATCTGGATGAATACGTCGGGCTTCCGGAAACGCATCCCGCAAGTTTCCGCAAATATCTGAAAGAGCGCTTCATTGCCAAAGTCGGCCTGAAGGCATACCATCTTGTCAACGGCGATCCTTCCGAGATCCCCGAATTGACCCGGCTCCTTCGCGAAGCCCCCATCGACGTCGGTCTGATCGGAATCGGCGAAAACGCACACATCGCCTTCAACGATCCCCCCGCAGATTTCGAAACCCGGGAAGCGTACATCGTTGTGAATCTGAACGAGCGCTGCAAACAGCAGCAGGTCGGCGAGGGCTGGTTTGCCACCGTGGACAATGTTCCCAAACAGGCGATTTCCATGACGGCTTATCAAATCATGCAGTGCCGCCATATCATTTCCAGCGTTCCTCACAAGGTAAAAGCGCAGGCCGTGGCGGACACTCTGCACAGCAAAGCCGTCACTCCCCTGGTACCCGCTACCCTGCTCAAAACACATTCGTCTTTTGATCTGTTCCTGGATGAAGATTCTGCCAGCCTGATCGAACAGGACAAAATTGCGGATCTCGCATAAAGATCGCGCGGAGACTTCGTTTCCACACACCGGCCCGCGATCTTCCATGAAACGGGTGCCTCATACGGCACTCGTTTTTTGTGCACACGGCCGCCCGCATGGGAAAGACCCTGCGCATCTTCTTGTCTGCGGCAGGTGAATCTGATACAATAAAAGTCAAATCGTCGTTTCCCGGAGGATGCCCGCCGCGGAAGAAAACAGAGGGGAGGGGTTGTATGAAGATGCCGCTGTCATTCAGCCGGATGCCGAAGATGTTCCGGCGCATGTTCTGGCGGAACTATCTGGTGTACGTCCTGATTGTGACCTTATTCACCCTCATCGGCTCCGCATGGGTCATTCATACGATTGTCCAGCGGCAGAGGACGGACTCCGTGCAGATCGCCACCGGACTTGCAAAGGCCACCGATCAGTGGCTGACCGAATGTCAGCAGATGTCCGTCAGCGTGGGACAGATCAAAACATTGCTGGAGCTGGATGCAGATGGTCCGGACGAGATGGATTACTCCGCTCTGGATACGGTTTTGCTCTCTCAGGCGCAGCACGCCCTGGTCGCCGCGGGCGCTACCAGACAGAATGTCGCCCACCTCGCCGTCTATCTGTACAATCACGAATACGTTGTCACCGACACCGGGACTCTGGAGCTGGATGACTTCTACCAGACACTGTTTGCGGCGCCGTCCACGCCGCAGTCCCCGTATCTGCGCCGCCTCGGGCCCGGAAAATTCCTGTTTCTCCGGGAAGGCACCGTCGGCAACACCGTACCGGAAATGCCGGTCTACGTGACCTCCGTCATCGACCAGCACGGCAAACAGTACGGCAACTTGTTCATCTTTCTGGATTCGCGCGTGCTGAATCAGGCACAGACCGAAATCGCCGGCGAGAACACATACTATTCCATTTTCGACGCGGACGGCAACGCCCTGTTCTGCAGCGATTCCCTGTTTCTGCCCCGCGACGAATTTCTCGCTCAGCTGAAAACGTCCGGCGAGCAGCCTGTCGAGTATGCCGTAAACAATTTCAGCAGATGGACGGTGTGCGCCGGAACGCCCGTGGCTTTTTTACACCGCGAGATCTGGGCGCTGTGCTTTTTCCTGTTTCTCGCATGGTGCGGCGTTCTCGCCGGCGGCAGCATCGGCATCATGATGCTCTGCCGGAAAAACTATGCCCCGATTTCGGCGCTCGCCCGCTTCATCTCCGAACAGTCTGCTGGCGTCATTTCTCAGGAGATGGAATACGAAGCTCTGACCACCGCCATTTCCACCATTACCGACCGGAGAAAAAACGCGGAAGAACAGCTTCAGATTTACAAACCGGTTCTTGTCAACAGCCTGCTGATGGAACTTCTGGACGGATTTCAGGATCAGACGGTCACGCTGACTGCCCTGCACGCGCTCGGATGCTCCTTTCCGTACCCGTACTGGCAATGTATCTCGGTGCAGGGAGACGGCATGCGCCTGGACTCCGTCATGTCTCTGGCCGAAGAATTGCGCCGCCCCGGAACAAGCGTCTGCTTTGCGGCTTCCTACAGCCGCCGTTCCTGCGTTTTTCTGCTGAATGCCGTGTCGCCGGATGCCTGTGCCGCAGCGGTTCTTTCGCTCCAGTCGCGCCTGAATCAGATGGACGCCGTCTGGAGCTGGGGCTCCAGCGAGCAGGTCAACGCTCCATCCATGCTGTATGAGGCGTACCAGCACGCCCAAAAGGTGCTGACGTATGCGGCTCTGGACAGCCAAAGCAAGGGCAGCGGGTGGAATGAGCTTGCGAAAAGCGGTGTATTCTCTCTTCGCCGCCCGGACAGTCTGAATCATTTGTACGGTTCGCTCTCCGTGGGCCGTGTCGCAGAAGCCAGAAGCAGCATACAGGATTATGTTTCCCGCATTGTCTACAACGGCTACGCCAGCAGGGAATCCCTGCGCTTTCTCCATGAAACCTTGCTGACCGCGTTCAGGCGCCTGGAGGAAGAGTACAGCCTGTCCCTGCAATACGACGACCTGCGCGCCTGGAAGGCAGAAAGGCCCGACGCAATTCAGAAGCTGTACGGCTGCGCAATGTCAGCCTGCGACTCGCTCCAGGGCGCCATGGAGAACGGCCTGCTCGCGCAGCGGCAGTCCGACGATCTGATGTTCCTCTCATATCTGAACGAGCATCTGTTCGACGAGACTCTGTCCCTGACCGTCCTTGCCGACCACTTTCACGTTTCGGAAAGCGTGGCCAGCCGCCGGATTCGCGCTCTGACGGATCTGAACTTTCTGGATTATGTGAATCAGAAACGCATTGAGCACGCGGGCGACCTGCTGATTCACTCCGACATCTCCATCAATGAGCTCGCCAAGGCAACCGGATACGGAAGCGACATCACCTTTCGCCGCGTATTCAAAAAATATATGGGCATGACGCCCAGCGAATACCGGCACCGCCGTCAATGAATTCCGACAGGAGCGTCCTGCTTCTGTCAAAAAACCTGCTTGTTCTAGATTTGCTCATCCGGTTTGGAACGAGCAGGCTTTTTAAAGGAGCGGTATTCGTCCGAATGCCGGCGGTTTTCGCGCAGTGCGCATACTCTGGTACACAGGTTCTCCGTCTGATGCAGATACTCTTCCTTCCACGAATCATCCAGGATCTGTTGCAAAACGTCCCAGAAAAGAATGAGATAGACATTCCAGCAAACGGGAGCGTCTATCTCATTTCTATTGTAATCTAAAAATGATCACGAAACCATTGCAACCGATGGATCCGCAATATCAACAGCTGATGTTGCCGACCATACAAATGTAGGGATAGCAGAATATGTGCGAGATCTGTTCTGTACGAAAACTGCAAGATACCTGCCGAGAGCATATTGATTTCATCTGGCCGCAGGGAAACCATATGCCGGATTCCTTTTCTTTTTGGGATATTTTCCCAGGTGCACTGAGCTTGTTTTGCAACTTTCGTTTGGATCGGAGTTTCCGGCATCTCTGTCACGGGATGGTACACTATGGCGGACCTGGAAAAACTGAACTTCTCGTCGCTGCATCCGCTATTTGCGGTCGAACCCCGCCGCCGTCGAGCAATGCCGGATTACATTCGTGGTCAACTCTCCCAACAAACACCACGCACGGTCCACAGGGTGTCAGCGACAGGATGGAACCGCGTGGGAGACACGTTTTCTATGCGGCTGGTGGCCAACTGGTGTTTGCCAAGGGGGGCGAGGATCAGGAGTCACGCGTTTGGCTCAGTTCCGATGTCAAAAAGCAGTATGCGCCTCTGCGTGTCTCCCTCGAAGAAAAAGATGCTGCACGCCTCTACCTCATGCTCTTGCAGAGTATTCCGGATATCTCGGAAGTCCTCTGCCTGTGCACGGTCCTCGGCTTTTTGCGGCAGCTTTTTAATGACGCCGGAGCGCTTCCGGAATTCTGGCTCTGGATCCTGGGAAAATCCGGGTACGGAAAGACCGGTGTCGCACAGCAGTTGACAACGATTTTCCGAAGCCCGTCACAAAATCTCCCGGCTGCAAAAATCAGCCTGACCGGAACGGCACAGGGAATTTTACAAGCAGCGAGACGCTTCAAGGATGTGACGCTGATCTTCGACGACAAGTGTCTGGCGGACACGAAATCGACCATGCACGCGCAGGAGCGGGTTTTGGACGATCTCATCCGAATCACCACCAACAACACCCCGCGGAAAACGATGACAAAAGCGTCTCAAGCTGAATCCGAGCCCTTCACGGGCTTTATCATAGGCACCGCAGAATATCTGCCGCGAGCCGCGTCTCTCCTTCAGAGATCACTCGTGATTGAATTGCAGCGTCCGGTCGATTTCTCGCGTTCCAATGAAATTATGAACTCTTATCCTGATACTCTGAATTCGTTTTTTGTCCATTTTCTGCGTTTTTATGCCGAGCATTATTCTGACACGACAGCGCAAATCGAACAAAGTTTCCGTGCGTTCAAACAGAAGAACAGCAAAGCCGCTCGCTCGGTCCGGCGTGTTGATCAGCACTGTTTCTTCCTGCTCTGGGCCAAAAAACTTCTCCTCGAGTACATTGACGCTTTGGGACTCATGGATGAAGCCCAGCTAACCCGATTGAGTGATCGACTGCAGCGGGTCATTCAAAATTTGAATGCCTCTCATCGGGCGCGTATCCTTGAAAGCCGTGACGATGAAGAGCTCACCATCCCCGCCTTATTCTGGCGGTATCACCGATCTTTGTCTGTCAGCCGCTCATACGCTCCCGGCGTCCAGGCATATCAGGACGGTACTTTCCTTTGCATCCGTTTGGAGGCTTTGACGGCATGGCTGCAGAAAACCATTCCGTCGCGCTCATTTATACCGCGCGAAGTCAGCAAAGAATTTCGCCGTGAAGGTCTACTTTTGATGGATGACTCCAAGTCCCTGAAAGCGACCTGCAAAAGGAGGACAAACTTATGAAAAAACACCCGAAACACTTATCTCTTCAAGACCTTCCGCTTACGCTTTCTGCAGCGCACTTGGCGGAAATTCCGGGCATCTCGCAGGGGACGGTCTATTCCTTGATGAAGCAGCCGGATTTCCCGCTGATTCAGTTCGGAAAGCGCATGCTTGTCTCTCGCGAGCGCTTTTTCGAATGGCTTGAAAGACGGACTCAACACCTGGAGGAGGATGGAACATATGGGACACAATCGTGGAATGCGTCAGGGGAGCATCAAGAAACGCACCGACGGCCGCTATGAGGTTCGCGTCACGGCCGGTCTTGATTTCAAGACCGGCCTTCCGCATCGAATCTCGAAATACGCACGCACAAAAACAGAAGCCAGCCATCTTCTGAAGCAGCTTTTATACGCATACGACGTAGAGAATTTGAAAGCAGAAGACATCACATTGTATAAATGGCTTCACTGCTGGCTGGAATCACTGCTCCCGAACCAGGTGAAACAATCCACTTTTATCTCCTACCGAGGATATGTGGAAAATCACTTTAAACCCGCTTTGGAAAAACAGTTGCTTCGGAATATCACCCCGCAGATGCTGCGGTCGTTTTACCGCTACAAGAGAGAACAGGAATGCCTGTCGGCCAAAACTGTAATCAATATGAATCTGTGCCTCCATCGCGCGTTGGAACAGGCCGTTCAGGAACGGATCATTCCCAACAATCCGGCATCGAAGCTCAACCTCAAAAATGACAGCAAACCGGAGATCCAGGTTTTCAGCCGTTCACAGCAAGAAGCGCTGATTCGGGCGAGTTACGGCCACCGGTATGGTGTGTTCATTCGTCTGACGTTGGTGACGGGCCTTCGGATCGGAGAACTCCTTGCCTTGACCTGGGATGATATTGATATCAAGGAAATGATAAGCGGACAGAGTCCGAAATG
>CALXBO010000081.1 GCA_944386565.1 uncultured Ruthenibacterium sp.
GGGGCGGACATGGAGTGATACTCCTTTTCCTCGCCGCGGTAGGCAAACAGGCTGATATCCGCCCGCTCTTCCGCGGGGATACAGGTGCGGCTCACGAAAGCCAGCGTCCGGTATCCCGCTGTGCGGCTGTGTTCCAGAATGATTTTTCCCTCTCTGGACAGCTTGGAAAAACTGAACATGACAACGACATCATTCTCTCCCGCCGGGAGCAATCCCTCCAGAAGTTCCGAACCGCTGGAGGGCAGCAGCGAGACCGGAAGCCCCAGGCGGCGAAGGCGGAAGAAGAGCATATTGGCCAGTGAAAAGGAGGCATTTTTTCCGTGGAGATAGATGCGTCTTGCGCGAACCAGTGCTTCCACGCCCCGGTCGAACTCATCCGGCTGCAGCTGCTGTGCGGTTTTCTGCAGATAGAGCTGCTGCCGTTCCAGCCACGCTGCGGGGGAAAAAGCGCCGTCCTGAGACAAAGTCTCTGCCATCTTGGCGGCGGGGCCGGCGGACTGTTCCACCACTCTGGATTTCAGTTCTTTGAAGTCGGCGCAGCCCACATGCCGGGCAAATCGGGAGACGGTCGCGTCAGAGAGTTCCAGACGCTGGGCAAGCTGCCCGATGGATGAGAACAGAAACGAGTCTGTGTTCGTGTTGATATAGTCCAGAATTTTTTGTTCGGCACGGGTCAGTTTCCCGGAGGACGCGGCAAGGCTCAGTTCCATGAAGTTTCTCCTTATTGTTTCAGTGTCTCGATCAGCGCGGGGTGAAGGAGCCGGTTGGACGCCAGCACCGCACCGCCCTCTGTGAGGGAAAGCGGGCCGCCGTCCGGGGCAGTGACCTCTCCCCCTGCCTCTTCCACCAGCAGCAGCCCCGCGGCGTAATCCCACGGCTGGAGGGCCAGCTCCACATATCCTTCCAGACGGCCGCAGGCGACCCAGCACAGATCCAGCGACGCGCACCCGGCTCTGCGGATATCCTGACAGCGGTCGTAGAGCGAGCGCATCTGGCGGAAAGCGCGGTCGGCCAGATCCCGGCGGCCGGGAACGGTGCCGGCGGACAGAAGGCTCTCTTCCAGCCGAGCCGCCCCGCTCACCCGGATAGGACGGCCGTTCAGAAAGGCTCCCTTGCCGCGGAACGCGGTAAAGCATTCCCCGGAATAGGGCTGGTAAACCACGCCGAAGCAGACCTGTCCGTGTTCCGCCAGTGCCAGTGACACCGCGCTGTGTCCGAACCGGTGGATCAGATTGGTGGTGCCGTCCACGGGGTCCAGAATCCAGAAGGGACGGCCGGGATCAATGGCCGCCTTCTCTCCCTCTTCCCCCAGAAACTGCACATCCGGGGCCAGCCTGTTCAGCCGGCCCCGAATCCGTTCCTGTACAAAGAGGTCCACATTGGTCACAAAGTCCGTCCGGCTTTTGGGGATGATCGTCTGAACGGCATCGGGCTCCGTCAGCAGCTTCCCCGCCTGACGGACGATTTCCGCTGCCTGACGGGCAAGAGCCCCAGTCAGCATGCTCATGCAATGGCCTCCTTGGTGAGAATGGAGACATAATCCCCGCCCAGAGCATGGATTTCTTTCAGTGAGCGCTTGAGCAGGCACGCGGTGCGCACCTGAAATGCGGCGTTCTCGGAGAGTTCAATGCGGTAGCGTCCGGCCGTCATCTCCTCATGAAGGGCGGCAACGGTGGTACAGCCGGTTTCGAACACCGTGGATACGCATCCGTACTGCACCGCCTGATGCGTGTCGCTCCCCGAGACGACCGGAATGTTCAGTCTCTGTCCCAGCGCGTATGTCAGTTTTTCCGTCCGTTCGCGGTTCAGCGCGAGGTCTTTTCCGTTGAGATCAAGGAATGCCAGATGCCTGAGCTGTTCCCCGGGCAGTTCCGGCACATGACCACCCGTGCGGAACGGGTGGCCGCATCCCACCAGAACAGGATAGTCCGAGAAGAGCTGCATGAGCGAGGCAAAGGGCAGGAAGCCTTCCTTTTCCTTGTGCGGCGCGAGACGTCGGTTCAGCTCGAGGATGGCTTCCATCGGGCCAATGGAAAGGATGTGTCCGCCCTCGGCCACGTCCGTCTCCATGCCGGGAAAGACACGCAGGCCGTTTTCCAGCAGCAGCGTGTCCCCGTCTCTCCGGCTCACCGAAGCCAGATAGCCGTACAATTCGTCGAACTGCAGAGTGTTGAAATGCTCGGTCAGGCACAGCGCATCCAGACCTGTCCGGCGCGCTTCGTCGAACAGCCAGTCCGTATAAGCGGTGGAAAACGGCAGTTTTTTCGCCAGTTTTCCGTGAGTGTGAAAATCAAGTTTCAAAGGAGATCCCCTCTTTCAGAGCAGCGTGGAACACAGCACCGACACAGACACGCACAGGGCGGAAACCGCCAGGAACAGAAAGTCGTTGCAGGTCGTTTTGAGCGCCGCGAGTTTTATTCTTTTTACTTCTTTGTTGGATGCGGCATACCGGTATCCCCGCAGTTCGAGCGCCTCCACCGTGGTGCGCGAGCGCTTGGCCGTGTTGAGCATCAGCGGATAGAACGCCTCCATGACGATCTTCACCTGATAGGCAAGGTAGCGCACTTTGCCGGGCAGAGTATCGTGGGCCGGAGGGTTGCCGCGCAGCCGGTACGAAAGCAGCACATTCTGGAATTCCTCCATGAGCATGGGCAGCATCCGGTAGGCGTAGGAGATGGAAAAGCTCAGACGTTCCGGGCAGCCGTACCACATCAGGCCGTTGGACAGCCGGTCGGGGTCGAGCCCGGAGAACACCGTCACCGAAGCCAGTGAAATGACCGCCACTTTCAGCGTGAGGATCAGCAGCGGCGTGATAGCGGATGCGTCGCCGCCGAACAGCAGTGTGACGAGAAACAGGTATCCTGTCTGCGAGAACACCCCGACGGCGAACAGAAAGAGCACCAGCCCCGCCACCCGGGCAAGGATCGTTGTGACGAGCACCAGCAGAAAACTGCCCAGCAGGAACGAAAGGTCGTTGACAAACCACGGCACAAGGCCGAAAAACAGATACCACACAAGCAGAATGCGCGGGTCCAGTGCGGCAATCACCGTGTCGTTGTTGCCGTAGGCGTTTTTCAGCACCTGACTGCGCAAAAACTCCATGGAGAATTTGTCCAGAATGTTCTCCGACAGCCGGTTCATCAGTTTTTCCATTCTTTTTCCTCCTGAAAACACTCGGTAAATTCGTCAATGGTGTAGCAGAGCGCTTCCGCGTCCAGCGCGCGTGCCATGGAGAAAATCTCAGGCGGACGGATGCCCACCAGCTCCTTCAGATCGCTCCGTGAGAAGATCTCATCGCGCGTGCCGTCGGCCACAACGCGACCGCCGCTCAGCACAATAATGCGCTGCGCCCACTGGCACACGAGCTGCATGTCGTGCGTGGCGATGACCGCCGTGCCGATGATTTCTTTCATCTCTTCCAGAACGCCGATGATCTCCCGGCGCGTGGCGATGTCCAGATTTGCGGTGGGCTCGTCGAGCAGGAGCACGGAGGGCTCCAGCGCAACACCGATGGCGAGGCTGGCGCGGCGCATCTGCCCGCCCGACATCAGACGGCCGTCCCGGTCCCGGATGGCGGTGAGCCGGAAGCGCTCCAGCAGCGCGTCGGTGCGCTGCTGCCAGTCGCGGATCCCGCGCACCTGCATGGCGTAGGCAATATCGGCTCGGATGGAGTCTTTGATAAACATTTCCTCCGGGTTCTGGTAGACCAGAGAGATGTAACGGGCCAGGTCCTCCGCCTTCTTTGCGCCGATGGATTCGCCGAACAGCGAGACCGTCCCGCTCTGCGGGCGTAAAAGTCCCACCATCAGTTTCATCAGCGTGGATTTTCCCGCTCCGTTGGAGCCGATGAGAGCCACCTTTTCCCCTTGGCGGATGTCGAGGTTCAGCCCGTCAAAGACGGTGCGCGGCTCTCCTTTCACCGAGCGGTAAGAAAGGCGCACGTCCCGGAACGAGACGGCGCTCTCCGCAGCAGTGGGCGCCGCCGGGCGCGGCGTTTTCCGCGGAGTGTACCGCAGACCGGAAAACGCTGTTTTTCCTTCTTCCACTATGGTGGGCAGCGGCGCGTTTTCCGGCAGACGCCCCAATTTTCTCAGCCGGTGCGCCGCCTGTGTTACCTGCGGCGGGAAAATATTGCAATCCTCCAGTTCGTCCACACGCTGCAGCGCTTCGCGCGTGGGGAGCATCCACTGCACCCGGCCGTCTTTCATCAGCAGAACGTGGCGGCAGAAATCCGCAATGTATTCCGTGTGGTGCTCGATGACGATGATCGTTTTGCCGTGCACTTCGTTCAGTTCCCGCAGTACTGCGTAAATGCGGTCGGCGTGCATGGGGTCAAGCTGGGCAATGGGCTCGTCGAGGATGAGCACATCCGGGCTGAGCGAAACCGCTCCGGCCAGCGCCAGAAGATGCGTCTGCCCGCCCGACAGCTGCCAGACGTATTCCTCTTCCCGGTCTTTCAGCCCGCACTGTTCCAGCGCGGCTCTGCCCCGTTCCCGATAATCGGGAAACGCATAGTTCAGGCAGGAGTAGGATGCATCGTCCAGCACGGTGGGCCGGACGATCTGGTTCTCGAAATCCTGATAAACGTAGCCGACCTTTTTCGCAAGCGTTCCCACATCGCTGGAGAGCGTGTCCAGTCCCTTAACGCGAACGCTTCCCTGAAAGTCTCCCGTGATGAAATGAGGGATCAGACCGTTGATCACCTTACACAAAGTGGACTTCCCGCAGCCGTTGTTTCCGACAACTGCGAGGAAGTCCCCTTTTTCGATCCGGAGAGAAACGTCTTTCAGCGTGGGGCGGCAGGCGCCCGGGTAGCAATAGGTCAGACCGTTGATCTCTACCGCATTCATATCACCGGGCCACGTTCCTTTCGCCGTTCTTCTTGATGATCAGGATGACGGCAACCGCCAGCGCGGCGGCAGCCACCATGCCCACGGCCACGGCCGTGCCGCTCTCGGCCCATTCCGCCTCCCAGTCGATGAGAGACATTCCGGCGGTGGCCGTCATCTCGGCAGCCACAGCGCATGCAAATCCGAGCGCACACAGCGCCAGCGCTTTCGGATTCAGCCCGGCCGACACGCTGTCCGGCGTGCGGGGCGCCATACCAAGAAGCGGCTCGATCTTGCCGTAAAGGCGCGGCACCAGATACAGCGTGGGCAGCAGACAGAACAGGATGCCGGAGAAGAGCAGGTCGTTGCAGAACGCGAAGCCTTCGGTGGCAAAGACGCTCTCTGGCAGACCCTCGACCGCCTCAAAGTCCTCCACGGCGAACTGCACCTTGGCGATGTCCACGAGCGTGCCCATCAGCAGCTGCGCGGCCGTTCCGGTGATGGCGGCAACGCCGACCATAACGCGGTTGCCGGGATCTTTTACCAGACGCCCGGCGATGTACACGCCGATGGTGACGGTGAGGAACTTCTCCAGTTCGCCCAGGCCGCCGAACTGACCCAGCATGATCTCGCTGAAGACCAGTTCGCCGGTGGCGGCGCCCAGCGCAGCGGACAGCGGGTCAAACAGCATTGCCAGCGTCAGGGGAATGAACAGAAAATATTCCACGGAAAATTCCACGAGGCCGATCTGGAATTTGGGGATCAGCTCGGTGAACAGCGACGCCAGTCCGTACAGAGACATGGACAGCACAAAGACCATCAGTTTCTGCGACTGTGCCGCGGCGTTTTTGGTTGCGGTATTCATATGGTATTCCTCCCACTTTGCTTGTACTTTTCTTTGGTACGAGCAAAGTATAGCAGTCGGAATGTAAAGGTATCGTTCATTTGATTGTAAAATGAAAATAAATTTTCATTCAATCTTTTTCTGAATGAAATCATCTCAGCGAAAGAACCGCCTCCGTTTGAAAAGATGCAGTTTCCTCCTCCGATTCCCCTCCCCTCCTGAGAATTGATGCAGCGCCAAAAGAATAGCCGGAAAAGAATCCGCGTGCTGAGGCACGCCAGACATTCCGGCCGCACGCATCAAAAAGTGCGTTTTTTAGTACTTTCTGTGCAGAATATTCGCATATTATTGTGTTCTTCTTAAAATAGTATATAATCATTTTATAAGCAGGAGCGCAGCGCCCTGCGCGGTGGGCACTGCTTCACAAGGAGGATTTCCGGCGTATACTTGACCCTAAAAACGGAACAGAAAGCGGGAATGCGTATGAAGTGCAGGCGGATGCTGCTTTTGTCGTCTTTTATCCTCTCCGGGCTGATGTTGGTCATCCAGCTGACAGGATGCAGCAGTTCACAGAGCGACCGTCCGGAGGAACAAACCGCAGCCGGTCCTTACGATGAAATTCTTGCGGCTGCCGATGCCCGCAGGGATACGTTTTCCGGCCGCACCACTGAGACCGAGGCAG
>CALXBO010000082.1 GCA_944386565.1 uncultured Ruthenibacterium sp.
GCACGACAGCCCCGGAGAGCACGGCGGCTCCGGAGAGCACACCGGCCCCGCAGAATGCGCCCGCTGAAGCGGCTCCGCAGAGCGCACCGGCGCCGCGCACGGGCTGCAGCTATGACGTGCAGGACGAAGCGGGGAATCTCCTCGTGGAGCGAGGCTGGACGATCAACGTCTGGGAGGATCTTCCCATCGGCCTCGCAACGATCAGCACGCGTCCCAGAACAAACATTGCGGATTACAGCGCGCTGGGCTCGAACAACGGTTCAGTTGCGTCTGTAGACCGGACGACCTATCTGTCGTTCACCATCACGGCGAGCAACACGGGAAGCACTGTGACGATCACCGCACAGCGCTACAAGATCACCGCAGAGGACGGGACGGTCACATACGCCGCGTGGAATGCGAAACCGGCGGAGGGGACATACGCCTCTCTGGAGGTCGAGGAGTGCAAGTGGCAGCTGAAGATCGCAGGCCACACCTATCTCGACGAGGGCGTTGTGACGAAACAGCCGGCCTGCACCGAGCGGGGCGAGCTGACGACCACCTGCTCCTTGTGCCACGCGCAGAGCCAGACGCAGGACATTCCCTCGCTCCATGCGGGTCTCGGCGCGGGCGAGGCGTGCAGTGTCTGCGGAAAGGTGCTGTTCCGCTGGGACGAGGCGTCGAAGACGCTGACCTTCACTGCGGATATCCCCGATTTCCAGCAGAGCGAAGTGAATCAGAATGACCCTGCGGCCGACGCGCGCCCCTATGCGGAGTACGCTTCCGTTGCCGAGCGCGTTGTCATCGCGGACGGCGTGACGAAGATCGGCAGCTATGCTTTTACGTGGTTTGAGAAGCTCACGGCGTTCGGCCCGGCAGACACCCCGGCGGGCGAAGCGGTCGTCGACGTGCCGCATGTGGGAGGAAGCGCTTTCTGGAACGTTCACGGAATGACGAAGTACACCTTTACGGAGAAAGTGGAGGTGCTCGGGACGTGCCTGTACAACTGCGGCACGCTGGAGACCGTTACGCTGGAGAGCACGCCGAAGGACACAAACGGAAAGAACTTCGTGCCGTACAATCTCATGGGCAATTCCAGCACGGTCATTGACCGCCTCATCGTCAACGCCCCGGACGGCGTGTTCGGCCAGGAAAACATCAACAACACCATGGACAACGTGCGCAGCCTGACGCTGAACGTCGGGACCATCCTCGGGTCCGTCCGCGCGGGCGACCTCGAAGAGCTCGTTGTCACCGGTGCGCAGTCCATCCCGAAGAGCTGGATGGGCAGATACACGATCAACGGGATGCCGGTCAGCCCGGTGGAAAATCTCAAATCGCTGACGCTGAGCGGCATCGGCGTTGTGTGCGAGAGCGCGTTCTACGGCTGTTCGTCGCTGACCAGCGTCACGATCACCGACGTCGGCCTGATCGACGCATACGTGTTCAGCGGCTGCACGTCGCTGCAGGGCCTTGAAGTCCCCGAGGAGACGAAGCTCGGCTACAGCGACATCTTTGACTTCACGAAGCCCGGATTTGCCGCGCTCAAGGACCGCATGCTCGGCATTCTCGACGGCCGCTTCGAGCTGGAGGAGAACCCCGCTCCCGATGAGCTGACCGTTCCCGCCGGCTGGACGGACTTCGAACTGGGCGCGCAGAACGAGGCCGCGCTCGACAGGACGCAGGTCACGAAAGCCGCGCGCTGGGCCGATACGGACCGCACGCAGGCCGACGTGGAATTCCGGTTCAACTACGCAAAGACGCAGGGCATGGACTTCCTGTTCGTCGTCGATTACAGCGGCTCGATGGCCAAGGTGGGCAACTACACCGACGGCACGCAGCCGGACGACAGTGTGGACGACAACTCCCGCTTCTGCGACATGCAGTCCAAACTGCTCGACGTCAGCGAAAAGCTGCTCGGCGCGGAAGGGTACGACAACCGCGTGGCGTTCGTCACCTTTGCCACCGGGCTGGAGAGGACGCTCGGCTTCACCGACACCTACAGCGCGGTGGAACAGTTTGTGACGGGAGACTATCCCTACGGCAGCACGAACTATTCGCAGGCGCTCGCCGGGGCGCGCGCCATGATCAACGCGCGCACGGACACCAGCCGTGAGGCCGCCGTCATCTTCATCTCGGACGGTCAGCCCAACAAGTTCTACCCCGAGATCAGCGGCGGAAAGTGGAACCAGCTGATCGAACAGATCAACGGCTACGCCGACGAGATCAAGGCCATCCAGCAGTTCGGCCACGACACGAAGATCTTCGGCGTGCTGCAGACGGTCCCCGCCAAGGACACGGATCGCTGCCGCCAGGTGCTCGAGGGGGTCTGCACAGAGGGCCTGTTCTTTGAATCGACCGACACCGACAGCTTCAGCCGGGCCATCAACAACGCTGTGAGCGCGGCGTACAACGTCTACACGCTGACGGACGAGATCGACCCCGCTTTCACGCTTGACGAGTCGAGCATCGAAGTGACGGCGGGCACGTACACCGTCGGCGCGAACGCCGCGGGCAATACGCAGATCACATGGACGATCACCGGCGTGCCGTATCTCACGCACACGATGAGCTACAAGCTCAATCTGAAACCGAACGCCGACGGAAGCTACCCGTCCGGCAGCTTTGACACGAACGGCAGCGACGCCGTCATCACGCAGTCCGGCGCGCAGGTCAACTCCGTCGCCACCCCGACGCTGCTGCGCGGCACGATGGTGCTGCAGCCCGCCGACATGACGATCTACATGGGCGGCGACACCGGCTACGAGGGCGTTGTGGAGACCGAGGGCACGACGATCATCACGTCGCAGAGCCTGCCGCAGCCCGGCTTCTATGTCACGCTCCCGTCCGAGATCGACGCCATGATGAAGCAGGTCTGGAAGAATTCCGACGACATCACCGAGATCACGTCGGACGGCAAGACGACGTACGTGCTGAACCTCTCGAATTACGTGCGCCTGACGGACGAATCCGCGGGCAAGGAGTGGGCGCTGTCGCTGTACAGCTCCGGCTATTCGCTGGCCTACTCGAAGTATGTCTACCGCATCGAGCCGGTGAGCGAGGGCATGGACCCCGTCCGCCTGCAGTTCATCGACGAGGAGGGCAATTACCGCACGAGCGACGAATTCACGCTCGATGACGCACTGTATCAGACCTACACGATGCGTCTGTACAGCGCCGACGTGGAGAGCGGCCACATCGAGGCATCGCTGAAAGTGGCGGACGACACGTGGACGACCATCCCGCTCGAACTCCAGACGGGAACGCTGACCATCCGTTACGTCACCGGCAGTCATGACGCTGTTGTCTCGCCGGTCGTGAACGACGAGTCGCAGGTCACGCCGGGCCAGGCCGCGGCCATCGTGGAAGAGGGCACGACGTTCTACATCAACGGCAGTATGATCCCGGCCGACGGCGCGAGCGTCTCGCTGCTGTTCGACAGCGTCGTGGACTCCGCCACCGAGGGCAGCGACGCAAACTACTCGCAGATCCTGCGCGACACGGCGCTGGAAAAAGCCGCCCCGTCGATGGCAAACCCGAAGTATGAGGCGAAATACCTTGACCTCGTGGACGCGGACAACGGCAACGTCTGGCTCACGGCCGACAAGCCCGTCACCGTCTGCTGGCCGTATCCGGAGGGAACGAACAGCGGCACGCAGTTCCGCCTTGTGCACTTCAAGGGGCTTGACCGTGACATGGCACAGGTGGATCTTGACTCGCTCATCGACACCGCCGAGATCGAAGTGCTCGACGTGACGACGGGCGAGAACGGCGTCACGTTCACGGTCGACAGCTTCTCGCCGTTCGTCCTCCTCTGGGAGGGCCCCTCGGACGGCGGATCGGCTTCGACCGGAGGCGATCCCCAGACGGGTGACAGCACGCCTCTGGGCGTGTGGGCGTCTCTCGCGGTGGTCGGCGCCGC
>CALXBO010000083.1 GCA_944386565.1 uncultured Ruthenibacterium sp.
TGTTTGGTCTTTTTAATTGATCTACATTTGGTGATTTCTGTTGAGCCCGAAATGGTTATTTCAGCTGAACTCCAACAGTGCAGAGGGTACTACGTAGACACAGCGGGCAAAAATGCAAAGAAAATAGAGGAATACATACGGCGCCAGCTGGAAGAAGACAAAGCCGGTGAACAGTTAACGATGGGAAACATCTAAAAAGCCCGTTTACGGGCAGCAAGTAACAGTCCTTCGCGGCTGGCAGACCGTACCAACGCGACGTGACGCGTGCGCTAGTATTCCAGGGTTTTACCCGTCTATGAAAAACCCCCGGCTTTGCCGGGGGATACTTATTGATTCTTGACTGTGGTGTGTCGTTCAATCAGTTTCAGGTTCATCGGCGCCGTCGGCGCAGTACGGGGTGATCATCCGCTGTTCGCCGGGGAGGAGCGTCCAGACTGCATCGTAGGACTCAAACCGTATTTTCAAGGGCTGCAATCCGGTGTTGTGAATCAAGAGACGGCGGGAATAGTCCTGCTGATTGTAAAGAGTGTTGTAGAATTCAACACCGCCGGATTCCGGAAAATATCTGCACATGCATTCGTCGAGATTGTTGTCGTCCACCGTGTAGATCAGGCAGGAATCCGCGACCATTCCGAGGTGAGTGATGCACTGAAGCTCGTGCAGCTTTTTATCTGCGTCATGGTAAATCCCTTTGCAAAAGCGCATTCCGTCTTCGGAGAGAAACAGCTCGATCAGCTCGGTGTCCTCCGGGTATTCGGGTTCAACCAGTTCCGCCGGCTCCAGAATGTAGATCGAATTTTTCGTCCGGATCGTCAGCATATCTTCCTCGCTGATTTCGGAGATCGGACTGGTGCGCAGCGGACGATTGATCCAGTTTCCGCCGGCATCCTGCACAAAGTCCATCCGGACGGCCGTTCCGCTGCCGAAGGGGATGACGCGCAGATTCTTGGCGATGCATCCCGCACGTTCCCGATAGAGCGGTTGGGTCTCTACCTTGGAGTGCCCGTCAGGACTTTGCACATCCACAAGTCTGTATACTGCGTGTTTGAATTGATCCGGCATCCCGAATTCCTCCTTATAAAAAGCAGAATGCATTGCCCACAAATGCCAAAACAGCGGCCGTGCAGCCTTTTTATATTGTATCATGAGCGGTTGGCCGATTCAATGTGAGAGAATGTATACCGATCTTTTTGACACAGCCCTCAGCGATGAAGTAAAATGAACGAAAGAATTCCGAATCACAGTGTTTTTCGGGATGCACGGAAATTTACCGACGCGAGCGGATGCGTTCGCCTTGCCGGAAAGGAGAAGAGATTGATGGGAAAACGTGTTCTTGTTGTGGGAGGAGTTGCCGGCGGAGCTTCTGTAGCGGCCAGAGTGCGACGTCTGGATGCGGACGCATCTATTACAGTGTTCGAAAGAGGAGAGCATGTCTCGTTTTCCAACTGCTCTCTGCCGTACTATCTGAGCAGGACGGTCGAAGAAAAAGACGATCTTGTGATGATGACTCCGGAGAGTTTCAAAGCGTCCTATGATATTGACGTGAGGGTGAACAGTGAAGTGCTCTCCATTGACCGCGCCGGAAAAAAGGTTTTGGTCCGGGAGCGTACAACAGGCAGAGAATATGAAGAGCCTTACGACGATCTGGTGCTGTCGCCGGGGGCAAGCCCCATCCGTCCGAAATCCATCCCGGGCGTGGATCTTCCGCACGTGTTTACCGTCCGCAATGTGACGGACATTGATCTGCTCGACCGGTATGTCCGCCGCGAAAACGCCGGAGATGTCGTTGTCGTCGGCGGCGGATTCATCGGTCTGGAAGTTGCGGAAAACCTGAAAGAAGCAGGAAAAACGTCCGCATTGTGGAAGCGGCGCCGCAGGTGATGGCTCCGTTTGACTTCGATATGGCGCAGATCCTTCAAAAGGAATTGTACGATCACGGCGTAGATCTTTTTGTCGGCGACGGAGTCCGGGAGATCACACCGGCGAAAGTTGTCCTCGCTTCCGGAAAGGAGATCCCGGCAGATGCGGTCGTGCTGGCCATCGGCGTTCAGCCCGAGACGGCGCTGGCGAGAGATGCAGGACTGAAACTCGGCGAGACAGGCGCCATCCGGGTGTCCCCGGACTACCGAACCAGCGACCCCCACATCTACGCAGTCGGGGATGCAATCGAGGTGTACAACCGCCTGACGCACAAGGCAACCCGGCTTCCGCTCGCGGGGCCGGCAATCCGTCAGGCGAGAAACGCGGCGGATGCAATCTATGGAATGCACAACACCAACAACGGTGTGATTGGGTCCTGTGCGGTTCGGGTCTTCGGTATGAATGCGGCGGCGACCGGTCTGAATGAGAGAGCGGCCCGGGATGCCGGAATTTCATATGAAGCAGTCTATACCATGTCTATGGACAAGGTCGGCCTGATGCCGGACAGCGCACCCATCCATTTCAAGCTGGTCTTCGAAAAACCGACCGGACGCATTCTGGGCGCGCAGGCCGTCGGCAGAGGAAATGTTGACAAACGGATCGACGTGATCGCTACGCTCATCGCCATGAACGGAACGCTGGAAAATCTGAAAGAACTGGAGCTCTGCTACTCTCCGGTCTTCGGGACTGCGCGCGATGTTGTCAATCTGGCAGCCCTCGTCGGACTGAATGTTCTACACGGTGTGTTCCGGCAGGTTCCGGTGTCCATGGTGCGCGAACTCGTGGAGAAGGGAGCGTATATCGTTGACGTCAGAAGTCCGACAGAATTTGCAATGGGCCATCTGGTGGGCGCGGTCAATCTTCCGCTGGGACAGCTGCGGGAACGCCTGAATGAAATTCCCAAAGATCGTCCGGTCTATCTCCACTGCCGCACCAGCCAGAGAAGTTACAATGCGATCATGGCGCTCAAGGGAAGAGGATTTGACAACATCATCAATATCTCAGGGTCGTTTCTGGGAATCAGCTATTACGAATACTTCACCGATGTGACGACCGGACGGAACAAGATCGTCACAGAATACAATTTCAGATAAGAAAGAGCGGACTCCCGAGCGGCTTCGAGACTTTCCGCCTGGAGAATAATCAATGAAAAAATCACTGAAAATCATGATCTCGCCCGCAAAGAAAATGAACTCCGACACGGACAGCCTTGACTGGCGCTCACTGCCGGCGTTTCTGGAGAGCACACAGCGGATATACGGTGCCATGAGGGAACTGTCGTACGCCGATCTGAAGAAACTCTGGAAATGCAATGATTCCATCGCGCAGCTCAATGCGGAAAGATTGGAGCATATGGATCTTCGCCGGAATCTGACGCCGGCTATTCTCGCCTATGAGGGGATTCAGTACCGTTACATGGCGCCCGGTGTGTTCAGCGCGCAGGAACTGGAGTATGTGCAGGAACATCTGCGCATCCTGTCCGGCTTTTACGGCTTGCTGCGCCCGTTCGACGGCGTCCGTCCGTACAGGCTGGAGATGCAGGCACGGCTGAAAGTGGATGACGCAAAGGATCTCTACAGTTTTTGGGGAAGCAGACTTGCCGATTCGCTCGCGCTTGAAGCTGACTGCGTGATCGACCTCGCGTCCAAAGAGTACAGCGTGTGCATTTCACGCTTCCTTCCGAAACAAATCCCTCTGATACGCTGCGCGTTTGTACAAGAGCATGAAGGAAAGCTGATCGAGAAGGGTACACTGTGCAAAATGGCGCGTGGCGAGATGGTGCGTTATCTCGCTGAAAATCAGGCGGAAACTCCGGTGGCGCTCCGTTCGTTCGACCGGCTTGGGTACCGGTACTCGGAGGAGCGTTCCGATGAGACGACGTATACGTTCCTGCATGTTGATTCCGAATGACAAGAAAACAGCCTGCATGCGGATGTCGTGGTGCGGGCTGGATGAAGTGTCAGACACTGCCGCGATAAACGGAAGTTTATCATGATGACATAGTTGAGCACTTTCTGTAATATCGTATGGCGCCGGGCGAAAAGAGCCCGGCGCTTTTTCTTTATCGGAAGAGAAAAACAAACGAAGGAAGGCAATTCCTTGAAAAATTTTATTTAAATAAAAATTTTTTGAAAGTAGTTGACTCGCGCACGGAAAGCGTCTAAACTATTATTGCGTCATTGATTTTATTACGATAAAATTTTATATTCAGACAAAAGGGAGGACGCCGAGATGGAAACTCTGAAATTATTCGATGCAGAGCTGACCGTGATGCAGTATTTGTGGGAAAACGGGTCGGTACAGGCCGCGCAGGTGGCGGAATATATGCTGGAACAGCACGGATGGAAAAAGAGCACAACGTACATTGTTCTGAAGCGTCTGGAAGGAAAGGGCGCGGTGAGGAGAGCGGAACCTAAGTATCAGGTCGTTGCGCTCGTGTCCCGGCAGCAGGTCCAGCAGGCCGAGACGAGCAGCCTTTTGGATAAAATGTTCGGCGGAAGTTTTACAAGTCTTTTCGCGAACTTCCTTGATTCCGACATGGTTTCTGACCGCACGCTTGATGAACTGCAGGCGCTGATCGACGAGAAAAAGAAAGAAAAATGATGCATCTTTTTTTCGCGGTGCTCAATATGAGCATTGCGGCGGTCTTTCTGCTCGGTCTGGTGCTTGTCTGGCGCTGGGGGCTCCGGCGCTTCGGTGCGGCGGGTTACCGATGCCTGCTGTGGATACCGTTCCTGTTTCGGCTCCTGGTGCCGTACTCTCTTCCGAGCGCCTTGAGCGTATACAATCTGTTCCACAGGGATCTGGAACGGCCGGGCGGGATGCTCCTGTCCGTAACCTATCTGGACACGGCGCTGACAGAACAGGTGATTTCCGACGGACAGCCTCTTTGGGTAAAACAGTTTCGGATTGCCGCATGTGCTGTCTGGGCGGTGGGGGCGGCAGTGGTTGCCGCAGCTTTTTTGCTTCAGTATTTCCGCTTGCGCAGAGCGCTGAAGGGGGCATACCGAATCCCGGAGGAAGAGACGAAGAAATACCGCTTTCAGGCAGCGCTCAGAAGAGCTGTTCCCGTGCTTTGTACCGACTGCGTGAAAGGTCCGCTGGTGTTCGGGCTGTTCCATCCGAAGGTGCTCCTTCCGCGCGTGTTTGCACAGGATTCCCCGGGACGCGGATGCATTCTTCTGCACGAGATGGCCCATATCCGCAGGCGGGATCACTGGCTGCTGATGGCGGGGAATCTTGCTCTGGCCCTGCATTGGCTGAATCCGCTGGTGTGGTTTGCGAGGGCTTTGATGGCGAAGGACATTGAGCAGGCGTGTGACGTTCAGGTTCTGAAGAAACTGGAGCAGGACGAACAGATCGAGTATGCGCAGACGCTTGTGGACTGGGCGGGGCGAAGGATTCTGCCGGTGACGCATGAAGCATTCGGTGAGCAGGACGTGGTAAATCGTGTGCAGGGCGTTCTGAACTGGAAGCGGCTTCCGCGCTGGGCGGAGATTTTGCTGACCGGCGCAATACTGGTAATGTTCCTGTGTACGGCAACCAATCCCGTGCTGCGCAATGATGTGTATCTGCCTGTCTCTTCGCCGTTTGTTACGGACAGCCGACGGGCAGCGTTTCAGGCGGCGGGCCGAGAACTGGCGCAAGCTCTGGAAGGGGCGGACGTTGCGTCGCTGGCGGCGCAGGCGAGTATGGACGCCGAGTATTTTGAACCCGTGTACAGTGTGCTTTCGGATCTTTCGCTGGATGTGAGCGGAATCCGGGTGTACTGCAACAGCGCATCGTCGGCGGAGGTTTACCTCGATGTGGAAGTAAAGGACGGCGCGGGCCTCTATCAAAAGGGTTCGGGAACGCTGGTGGCGCACTTGTCCCAGACGGAATACAGAGAGGATCCGTTTGTGGACTGCCTGATGCCGCAGGAAAAATATGAGGGCATCCGTCTGGCGGACAGCGGCAGCGAGGCCTCCCGCCTTGCCGTGCGCCTGTGCGCCAATCTGGATCAGGCGCAGTTCAGCGCCGATACTTTGTCCCCGGCGACGGTGGCGCGCGTCTGTATGGAGAGCGCTATGGAGGACAAGGGGGAATCTCCGCCGTTTTCTCAGGAGCGGATGGAAGAACTGGCGCGTGAATATTTTGCGCTGGAGGATTTTTTCTGCGACGATCCAACCGTGTACGACGAGCTTCACAGGGTGTGTCAATATGAAGAGCGCCCCGAGCCGCGGATGTACGTGACAGAGACTGTCTCCGGTGCGAATGGTGAGATCCGCGTGGTGGTTGAAGGTTATGAAGACCCGTTGTGCCTGTTCCCGACACGGAAATTGGAGTGTAATTTGACAAAAGCCGGCTGAAAACCGGATCACTTGGGGAGGATAAAACATGAGACTATGGACGAGCGGCGTGCTGCGCCGCACAGCGGCAGCTGTGCTGAGTACAGTGATGGCATGGAACCTGGCTGCACCCGCGGCAACGGTGTGGGCAGAGGATTCTGCGGAAACCGGAGCCGGTGAATTGTGCGTGAGCCGCACGGTGTCGGGAGAATCCGGCCCGGCGGTGCTCAGGGACGATGATATGATCCCATTCTTTACCGCCTCCGGGGATTTCGGCGAGTTTACGCTGTGCCGCGGCAGTGCCGACGCTCCCGTGGAAAAGCAGGATGTCAGCGTGAGTGTGATCTCGCACGCGACGCAGCAAGCGATTCCGTCGGATGTGATCACGGTGGAAGAGGTCAGTGATTCCTCTGCGGTGTATCGCTTTCAGGCGTGCTATGGCGCGCAGACGTCGGACTATTTCGGCAGTATCAGTCCGGAATTCGGGTTCGATATCGTGTTCGCTTCCGGCGGGGAAACACTGACGCTGCACGTTCCGAATGACGGCGTCACGGTTGATATCAGCGGAATGCCGAATCCGGGCTACGTCCGGAGAACCGGAGTGGAGGACTATTTTCTCGGCCTCGGAACATTCCCGGTTACCAGTGAAGCGATGAACGGCGTGGAGGCCAATATGAGCTGGTTCGTCTCGGAACCCAGCCTGACGGGCGATCTTGCGCAGTATTTCACACTCGGGGAACTTACATATCAAGGCCTGCGGTTTACCCTGACCGGAGATCTGGGATCCGTACCGGAGTTTTCCACTGTGCGGGGAACGCTGCAGTATACCGGAAAGCTGGATGGGCAACGGCATGAAGCGCCTATAGTCTATGTGAACAATAACCCGGATGCGAACTGGTATCAGCTGTCCGGCGAAGAGTGGGCTCCTACGGCTTCCCTCCGTCTGACTGCATGGACGGAGGGGAGCATCCAGCTGCGCCTCTATTCGTCGCTGACGCCTCCTTCCGCGGGCGGTGAACCGCTTGCCATACCGGCGGATGCGCTGCCGCTTGATCTGCCTGACGGCATCACGGCGCGAGTGCTGGAGGACGGTGTGACGCTCTCTTTGGAATATCATCTGACGGATGCCGATGTCCGGCAGGAACCCTATCTCATTGCGATTTCCGTTCCGGGTGTGAATGCGATCTATCTGCCTGTCGAAGTTGTGGATGCAGCCCGATATGAAGTGGGCATGCTTTCGGGAGACACCTATTCCTATACGGACAGCCAGTTCAATCAGATGGTCACTCTGATGGAAAACTATGCGGTCATCCCGCTGGTTGCAGGTGTTCCGGTTTCCACAAAGGAAGAGCTGGAGAGCTGCGGCCTCCGTGTGGACGATGAATCCTTCCCCGGAACACTGACGCAGACGGCGCGAAAGATCCGCTATCAGGATAAAAACGGCGATGTCAGTGAGGTGTGGGCGTGGTGTGTCATGCCCACGGTGCAGGAGGCGGACCCCTCACAGACTCGTACAATGCAAATCTGTGATGCCGACGGCACAGTCTTTGGCCGGGTATCGTATTCGCTCCTCGGCATGTCGTTTTCATACGGAAATGATATCGCCCTGACCGCCGACCGGATGGAATCGCGGACGGTGCAGACCATTTCCACGCCCGGTACCATGCGATACGCCGTTCAGGATTCAAACGGCGGCAACCTTGTGCTGACGGAGCCGCCCGTTGTCACAGGGGACGCGGCGCAGAACATCACCGTCCTGTGGGCCGAGGGACTCTCGGGTGTGCGCATTGACTTCAACGCCGACCAGGTTCCCGGAACAGCGACAGTGGAGCTGCGCTCGGGAGACACGGTGCGCCGTATTCTGTATACCTTCTATCTGTTCGAGGAAAGCGCAACCTATTATTCCAACGGCGTGGATTTCTACCGCCGCCCGTACAATGAGACGCTTTCGCTGACGGAAAACCTGGCAAGCCTCAGTGCGGGAAGCGTTGCGCCGCTGAATACGACACGCTTTGCCGAGGACGGCAGTTTTAAAGTGTATGTCTATTCCCGCCAGTACATCTCCGATCGACCGTTTGATACGGCCGACAATCTCGGTGCGAAATACAGTTTTGCGAGCGAGCTCGTGAAGAATATCGAGTTTTACACTTCCGATGAGGAGATTTTGCGCATCGACAGCGAAATCACAAAGACGGATGCGACCGACCCGGTGTTTGCCGGAAACGGATATGCAAACCCGGACGGAAAGTGCTTCGGCATTACGCTGACGCCGGGCGGAAAGACGGGCGAATGCGATGTATACGCCGTCATTGAATTGAACCGGCCGAGCCTGAACGACCCCTTCGGCTGCAATGTGACGAAGACACCGGCCCAGGTATCCATCGGTTATACCTTCACCGTTACCTCGTCCGATGTGAGCGATACGGTGACCGCCACGCCGGAGACACTGCAGCAGGTGCTTGACAGCCTGCCGATCACGCCGCAGCCGGTCATCGTGCTGCTCGAGGGCGGAACGTATGCCATGGATCTGAACCTCGACGGCAAGAATATCATCCTCCGCAGCGCCGATGCGGAAAATCCGGCTGTCTTTACAGGAGCGCCGGAAGCGCAGGACGGTTATATCATCACGGTGAATGCGCCGTCCGCGAGTTTTGCGCTGGAGGGCATTGTCGTGGACGGCGGCGGAACGCGGGGCGGCATCCGCCAGCAGTCTACAGGCGGGCAGCCTCCGAAGAGTTTTACGGTCCGGGAATGCACGATCCGCAACTGCACCACCGGATTTTCCGGCACGGATTACAGCAACTGCACACTGCGCGACACTGTCATTGAAACCTGCGATCTCGGCGCAACGGGATGCATCCTGTTGTTCTGTACACTGAAAAACAATGTCTGCGCCGCGCAGGAAGAATACTATTCCAACATTCGCCGCTCGGTCAGCGCGCGCTGGAGCCGTTTTGCGGGCAATGATCTGGATTACGAGATCAAGGTCGATCCCGCTGTCGCAACGGAATATACGCTTACGCTGCAGCAGAACTACTGGAGCGGCAAAGCGGCGCCCGCTGTCCGCCTTGTGGACTGGCGGACAGGAGACGAGTTGTCCGGTATGACCCTGCACGTATACGCATCGCCGTACTATACGACCGAGACACTTGACCGCTTGAACATCGACCTCGAGACCACGCAGATCGAAAACGGCACGCTGATCCTGCCGCTGGAAAAGAGCGGCACGGATGAGGGCGGAATGCTCATGTCGGCGGATGCCTTTGCCGCGATCCAGAAATCAGGTTCGCCCGCCAGTTTCCCGATCCGGGATGAGGAGAGCACCCAGATCGCACAGTGGAACTTCAGTACGATTTCAAATGTATCCATTGACACCGACCTTGATATGGACGATGAGCTCTCCGAACAGGCGCAGAGTGCGGTGGACAAGCTCCCGCAGGCAGATCAGGACAAGATTCTGCAGGAAGTCAATCTCAGCCACAACGGTGAACTGCCCGGCCGGGCGACGCTTCGCATTAAAGCGAGCGAGGTCCCGGCGGACGGTGCGGACAAGCTGTGCCTGTACTGGGTGAAACCGGACGGCACGATCGTTCCCGCTGAAGTGGTGGACGTGACCTATGACGCCGCCGACGGATGTTATGTCATCACCGTGGATCACTGTTCGGAATATGTCATTACGAGCGGTGAACTTGAGAGTTCGGAGACGACTGACCCGTCGGAACCGGATGGCGGCAGCGGCGGGAGCACGTCCGGAAACACGGACGGAAATACCGCAGGGACTGCTTCGTCCGCAAGCAGTTCCGGTGCTGCAGGCAGTTCCTCGTCCGCTCCTGCACAGAGCAAACTGTACAGTGCTCAGCAGGTTATGGATGCTTTCAGCGAGCAGACGGAAGACGTCACGCTCAGTGTTACACAGCGCAGCGCCGTCAGCCAGACTGCGTTTGAACTGCTCAAGGAACGTCCGGATGCAACGTTGTATCTGGTCGGGAAAGGGTTCCGCTGGAGTTTCATCGGAAGCGAAATCACGGACACCGCACTTCCCGGCGGCGTATTTGAAGCCGGAGTTACGCTGGGAGTAGAGGACGCGGATGCCGAACGCATCAGAACGTTCGCGGACGGCAAGGCGTGGTCCGGCTTTGAGACGGCCCATTCCGGTGCACTGCCCGGCCCGGCTGAACTGCAGATCACATTGAGCGACAAGGACCTCGCGGGAATGCGGTGCGGTGTGTACTGGCTGCCGGAGGATGGCGAGCCGGAGCACATTGACACGGTGGATGTGGCGGAGGACGGCACAGTGACGCTCCGCCTGGAGCACTGTTCGGTGTACTTCCTCGTGGCGGAGGAGAAATCGGAGGCTGAAACGGAGCTTCCGGAATCGTCCGCGCAGCCGGAAGAACCCGAAACACAGCCGCAGCCGGAAGCGCAGCAGAGCGGTATCCTTCCGGTTGTGATCGCGATTGCTGCGGCCGTTCTTGCCGCCGCGGGAATGACGGCGTTTATCCTGCATCGCAGAAAACGCGGATGAACAATGAAGACTGGAATGTGAGGAATTTATAATGAATGCATTGCGAAAAAAAGCGGCGGCACTGCTCTGTGCCGCTGCCGTGACGCTGTCGCTGTTTGCGGGATGCGCCAAAGCTCCTGCCGGCAGCGGCAGCACGGCGGACCCGGACGTGGAAATGGAACGCGTCCCGGTGGTGGATACGTCGGTGGAGAATGTTCTCAACGACTTCGATATTGTCGGTGGTTTCCATAACGGCGTTGCCTTTGCGGCAAATTACAAAGTGCCGAAAACAGAGGAAGAACTGGAAGCGGCCGGCTATCAGGGCAGCTATGAAGTGGAGTGCGGCTACGTCACGCTGGACGGTGACTTTACGGAGCTGTATACCGTTCCGTACGAATATGAACTGCTCGGGCCGGAGAGCGATTTCTTTGACTCGGTGCGTGACACCGGAGTGCTGTTCTACGAGTCGTTTGAGGGTGGCGCGATCGTCAGCGGAACGTACGAGGAGTTTCTGGAGGAAATCGGAGGAATCTGTGTTCCGTATGCATCGGAACAGCGGTCTATCGACGAGACATTTGCAATCGGCGAGAACGGCTGGGTTCCCTACTACGAGAACGGGATGTGGGGTTATTGCGACCTCGAGGGCAATGTGACGCTCGCGCCCGCGTACGATTTTGTCGAACCGTTCATCGACGGGCAGGCGCTGGTGTGCATGTTCGACGGGACGAATTATTCGTGGTCTCTCATCGACGAGACGGGAGCGCAGAAGACGGCGTTTGAACCCTGCGAGTCGTTTGCCGTGCGGCAGCCGGGCAGTGATTTCATCCTGTTCTACAGCCGTCTGTCCAACTGTGAACTCCGCCGGCTGGACGGCACACAGGTCGACGAAACCACCATGCATCAGGATTATATCGACAGCGGCACGGGTGTGCTGACAAAAGGGTTTTCGAAACGCGTGTACGATACGGAAGGGAATCTTCTGTACGAGGATGACCGCATCCAGTATGATACCGGTGTGCAGGACGGCTGCACGGCGTACACCGACGGAACATACTTCGGAATCCTCGGCAGCGACGGCACGGTGCGCTGCGAAGCCCGCTTTATCGAGATCCTTCATCTTGCTCCGGAAGGTTTTTACGCGCGGGAGCAGGGAAAAACAGGTCTCGGCCTGTATGATTACGACGGAAATCTGATCGAGGAAGCTCCGGCGTGCGCATGGGTCACGGAGAGCACGGCGCACGGTTATGAGGTGTATGACGGCGAGGGAAATCTTCTGGCCGAATACCCGGGCGACTATTACGTTGAGATGTACGGCAGCACGTTCTTCACGGAGGACGGGTTTGCGTATCTGCGCCTGAGCGATACGCAGTTCGTCACGCTGCACATCGTGTTTGAAGAGCGCCCGGTGGAAACAACTGGGGCAGAGAGCACTTCCGTGTCTGAGACGACGGGCAGCGGAACGCTCACGGTCACGCAGGGCGCGTCCATTGCCATGTGGAGCGTGTATTACGGCTGGGACTTCACTGTGACGGGGTATGATTCCATGCCTCTGAAAGACCGTGTCCTCTTTTCGCCGAAGGAAGGCTTAGATTACTATTATACGCCCGATTATGAGCTGATCATCTGCGACAAGGACCTCAACACGGTCTTTGCCGTGCCGCAGGAGGCGGTGGAATACACCACGAGCGTGGGCGGCGACAATGTGACGCTGATATATCCGACGCCGGAACTGTATTATCTCGGCGACGGCCTATGGAAGGTCAACCTGAGCAAGTGGGTGGCTTCGGCGAAAGAGTACGCCACGGTTGAATATGTGTTTAACCGGAACGGCGAAGTTATCCGGAGCCTGATGCAGCAGGGGAATTTGTTTCCGCGAGCCCGCACGGTGAGCGAAGGATATTTTTCGGCGGGAGATCAGATCTTTTCTGTGGCGGGAGTACCCCTGGAGATCAAAGCGGAAGGCGAGCCGGTGTTTTCGGAATATCCCGGCATGTTCAGCGGCGGACTGGCTACCACCGCATACGGCTATGCAGACACGCAGGGAAACATTGTGATCTCCGCCGAAATGCTTCAGCAGGCGCTCGATGCATATCCCGGCGCGGCGGGACAGACTCCCGCGAATATCAATATGTTTGAAGGGGACGCCGCAGTGTTTGAAGCGATGGATGCCGAGGGGGAAATCCATTGTTATCTCATCGACCGCACAGGTAAAATCGTGAGTGAAATGAGCGCGGACGAGAGCGCGGACTGGCTGGAATTCAACACGGATCCCAATGCTGCGGCGGAGTATGCGGCGCAGATCCTGGCCCCGTTCGAGCGCGACACGTCGCGCGGGGCGTTCCGGATTGTTGCGCGTCGCGAGGGGAGCACCGTCATGACGCCGTCGGGTGCAGAGGTGTTTGCACCGGAAGGATACGAACTGACGGGTGAAACCGTACAGTGGGATGAGGCCTATGCGTTCGTGGAAGTGCAGAGGGAAAACAGCCGCAAATACATGCTGATTGATGCGCAGGGGAATTTCTATCCCGAATGCGCATGGGACGGAATACTCCCTGCGCAGGACGGCAGCGCAAATGTGTTCAATAGGACAGGCACCGAAGAAATCCAGATGACGCATATTGAAATCGCAGCATCCTAAGATAGAAAGTGGCGCACGACGTCTGTCGTGCACCACTTTTTATATACGTTTCCACTAAATAGCAATCACATCGCAGGGTAATATTCCGCTTCTTATCAGTAATTTGTTCCAAATAGGAATATGCCTTGAATAGAGAGCGGGAAGTATGATAGAATGCACAGAGTCTATAAAATGCCCTGCGCCCGGAGCGCCGGAATCCGATTCGGCGATCACGGCGGACAGGGCATGAAAAAGAAAGGATGAATTACTTGAAAAGAGCCATCGCCACCTTGCTGAGTCTGTGCATGATGTTCAGCATCCTGGCACAAGGCCCGGCCGTCTACGCAGAATATGAACCGACGGCTGAATCCACTGTCCAGGAAACGACAACCGAACCGGAAACGCAGGAAAGTGCCGTTCCGGAGGAAATCCCGGAAGAAAGTTCTCCTGAACAGACGGATAATATTGATTCTTCTTTGCAGGAGAGCGAAGCCGCTGCACAGGATGAACCCGAACATTCCGCAGAACCGGAAGAAGAACCGGCTGAAGAAGCGGAGAACATGCAGGAGCTCGCTGCGCCTGTTGAAGATATTGAGGAATCTCCGAGAGAGATTCCGGCGGATACCGGGGCTGTTGAAATTACGGTCCTTGCGGGCATTCCGCAGCAGCGGGAGATCACGCTGCAAGTGAAACTGAGCGGGGTTTCCGATCCCGCGTTCTACCGTGAGAGCTCTGTGACGGTTCCCGTCGCAGAGGGGCTGTCGCCGGCACAGGGAAGCGTCCGCTTTTCCGAGCTGCCGGACGGCGAGTACACGGTTACTGTGACGGGCACTGGGTTTGTTCCTTACCGGCAGACGCTGTCGGTTCGGGGGCTGATGTACTCGCTGCAGATGTACACCGGCCGCCTTGCGGCCCAGGCGTACGGCGCAGCGCACCCCGGTGTGCTGCTGGCCGGAGACACAGACGGCAGCGGCGCTGTTGATCAGACGGATGCGGCTGCCATGCTTGAGGCGATCGAGTCCGGCACACAGGCGGACGCCCGGTTTGACCTTGACGGCAGCGGCGCGGTCGATCTGCTCGACTTGCAGATCCTGACGACCGGCCTGGAAGCGGCCGGCCAGACGCTGTCGACCGTGTGCGAGCTTGTTCCTGCGGGGCTGACTTCCGTCTCGGCGGATCAGGGAAACACCGCTGTCGCGCAGGGCAATCTGGAGGCGTTCCTTGCGGGCGAGAGTTCCGTGCAGCTCACGCCGAGCACGGGAACGGAGATCTCCGATGCGAATCCCGTAGAACTCAGCTTTGATTTCGGCAGAACGGAAGACGACGCCGTCGCAATGGCGGGCATGACGCTCCAGACGCCGGCCGGAAGTGTGAATGAGGTGACGCAGGGCGAGATCGTCGTCCAGTGCGAGGACGGCTCGGACTTGCGTATCCCGTTCGGCGGAGCAAGCCGCGCCCGTTCCGGTGCGACGGCATCGGTGAGCGCGGACGGAACGATCGTGGTCGACTTCAAGGGGCAGATCGCCGTTAAAAAGATCACGATTTCCATCACGGCGACGGCCGGAGGGACGTCTCTGGCGGAGATCTCCAAGGTTGAGTTTGTCAACGATATGGCGAGCCGCATCCCGGAGCCCCAGATGGATATTCCGCAGAACCTCCGCGCCGAGGTGGCGAGCCGCAGCTTCACGCTGTACTGGGATGCCAGTGTCAACGTGACGGGCTATGAAGTCAAAGTCAGCATGAACGGCGCCTCCCAGACGTTCCGCACGGCATCCACGAGCCTGACAGTGACCACCTTCAACGGTGCAAAGCTGGAGAACAGCAAGGCATACACCGTGCAGGTCCAGTCCGTAAACGGCGAGTGGCGCAGCGGGTACAGTGAGGAGATCGTTGTCGTGCCCAAGGCGGAGGATGTGCCGCCCGCGCCCGACGCACTTGTGCTGAAAGGAATGTTCCAGCGCGTGCAGGCGTCGTGGAAGGACACAAAAGACGCGGAGTCCTATAATCTCTATTACCGCCGGAAGGGCGGTGACGCCTTCGCCAAGGTGGAGGGCATTGCGTCGACGAGCTACACCATTCAGGGCCTTTACAACAACTCTGAGTATGAAGTTTACGTCACAGGCGTCAATTATCTGGGTGAAGGCCCGGCATCCCTGACGTCGGTCGTGTCGACCGCAAACGTCAATCCCGAAAAGATGCCGGCGTACAAACTGATTAACCTGACCGGTGCGCCCGGCGAGGTGACGCAGCACATCAAGTCCGTCACGCACAGCGCCGGATATATGAAGGACAGCCCGCTGGATTCGGGCGATACGGCATGGGGCGTTGTCGACGGTGATTTCAGTTCCTGGTACGGTCTGGATGACTGGGATGACGGCGCGTCCTACCCGGATAACGGCGGCATCCGTGTGACGTTCGACGGTGTTTATCACATCGGAAGCATCTCTCTGGCTCAGATCGAGGACCAGGGAACGTACAGCAATGTGCGCGTTTACGCGCGCCGGGACGGACAGGAATATCTCGTCCCGAATGTGAGCATTTCCAAGCACAGCGACGGCAACGGCCGTGTTTACCACACGATCAAGATTGCCGGAGGCGTGGAGACGGATTACCTGCGCGTCTGCGTGGGATATGCGTATCTGCAGAAGCCGGTGTCTGTTTCGGAAATGCGGTTCTATGAATACGATACGCTGGAGGACGAGATCCTGGCGCTGTATGCCGACGCGCTGCATCTGACGCTTCAGAGCGGAGTGGATGCACAGCGCATTCAGGAGCTGCAGACGCGTCTGGATACGCCGGACGAAGTCAGCGGCGAACTGCACCCTGAGCGCACGGCGCTCCAGCGCGAGCTGGACAATGCCCGTGGTTTGCTTGAGACGGTCGCGGGCGACGTTGTGAACGTGCATACTGCGATCACGACAAAGAGCTCGAACTTCGGCTTTACGGGCCTGAACGCGTGGCAGCCGCTGGGCGTATCGGCACAGGCCGGTGAGGAGATCGTGGTGTACGTGGGCGGAAGTACCGGAAAGCCGGGCGATTCCGCACCGCTGCAGCTGATCGTCACGCAGTATAACTCCGAATATGCACAGCTTGTTTCGAGTCCCATTTCGCTGAAATCGGGCGGAATGAGATCATGATTCCGGAACTTGCCACGTTTGACGCGGAACACGGCGGTGCGCTGTATGTGCAGTACACCGGTTCCGGCAGCGCGTCGCAGTACGCCGTCCGCGTCGGCGGCGCAGCGGAGATCCCCGTGCTTGATTTGTACGGAATCGACGATGCCGGCGAGCGTCTGGCGCGTGTGACGGAATATGTCGAAAAACTGGAATCCCATGCCTCCGCTCTGGAGAGCGCTCATCAGGAGCACCATGCCGGTGAACACGGCGCGTACAATGCACAGGAGTGCATTTTCAACGCGACCGACATCCTGTTGGATCAGATAATGCTCTCCGTGCCTGCGACACAGATTCTGGCGGGCCTGAGCGGAAGCTCGGAGGAGAAAGCCGCGCAGCTGCTGAACTCCGTGGACGCAATGGATCAGATGATGATCCTCTTCTATCAGCACAAGGGCCTTACGGACCTCGAGGGCGCGGGCGCGGCCAATGCGCTTCCGTCGCAGCATCTGAATATCCGCTATATGCGCATGTTTGCCGGAGCGTTTATGTATGCGGCGTCCAATCACATCGGCATCGGCTGGGGCTCCGTGACGGGGCTTTCGCAGGGAGAGCCGGTCGTCCTGAATGAGGACGGCTCGTATCTCAGCGGAGGCTATTTCGGATGGGGTATCGCCCATGAGATCGGCCATAACATCAATCAGATGAGCTACGCCGTGGCCGAGGTCACCAACAACTACTTCTCCCAGATTTCTCAGGCCTCCGAGGGTGTCCGGTTCGACTACAAGGATGTTTACGACAAGGTTACCAGCGGAACGGAAGGAAGAAGCAGCAACGTGTTCACACAGCTTGCCATGTACTGGCAGCTGCACCTTGCCTACGACAAGGGATATGAATACGAGATTTACGAAAATTACACCGAGCTGCTGGAGAGCCGGTTCTTTGCCAGCGTGGATACGTATGCACGCACGGCTTCCGCTGCGCCTGCGCCCGGCGGTGTGGCGCTGACTCTCGGCGGTGATGCCGACCAGAACTTCATGCGCCTTGCCTCTGCGGCGGCTGAAAAAGACCTGACGGATTTCTTTGTCCGCTGGGGCCTGACGCCGGATGCAACGACGGCCGCATATCTCGCTCAGTTCGAGCCGGAGACGCGCGCGGTGTATTATACCAATGACAGTGCGCGCGACTATGCGTTTGCACACGATTCGTCGTCTACGATCGCGGGACAGGCCGTCCTGACGGATGCGAACCGCGCCGAAGTGGACGAGATTTCGCAGAATCAGGTGAAACTCACGCTGGATGCCGATGTTGAGCCCGGTCTGCTGCTGGGGTACGAAATTACCCGAGTGCTGTACGAAAACGGAAAGCAGGTCACGGAAGTGGCCGGATTTACGACTGAAAATACGTTCACTGATACAATCACAACGGTCAATAACCGCACGGTGATCTATCAGATCACGGCTGTGGACCAGCTCCTGAACCGTTCCGAGCCGATGCTTCTGCCGGCAGTCAAGATCAGCCACAACGGCAGCTATGACAAGACGGAGTGGACGGCGACGACCAATATGACGTCGGAGCAGGATACCGTGGGCGACGCGACGGAGCAGGATCCCTGCGAGCCGGAGCCGCTCTCTGCGATCACCGGCGTCATCGACAATGACAAGGGAACGACGTACACGGGCAGAGCCGACGGAGACGCGGTGATCGAACTCGATTTCCGCAAGACGCTGGCGGTGACGGGCATCCAGTATGTCGTCACGGGCGGCACGCCGATCCGGGAGTATGAAATCCAGATCACCGAGGACGGTTCGGAGTGGAAGACTGCCGCTGCCGGAACATTTGAATCCGGGGAGGCGAATACGGTCTATTTCGTGAACGAGAACAACGATCCCTGGGTGTGCACCTACGATGCGTCGCGCCTGCGTCTGATCGTGAAGTCCCCGGCCGGGGAGGAGATCTCCGTCAGTGAGATCGACGTGCTCGGGCCGACGGGCGACAATGTCGAACTGCTCGAAAACGGCATCGGCATTCTTGAAAAAGACTATTCTTATGCAGAGGGCGAGAGCATTCCGGCCGGTTCTCTGATCTTTACGGGCAGTTACAAGGGCAACCCGGCGTACAATGTCGTGCTGCTCTATGACGAAGACGGCAACATTGTCGGCGGCGTGGACGCGGAAGGCACTCTCACTGCACAGCAGATCATTCTGGCGCCCGATCCGGAAGACGGTCAGCTCGGCGAAGTCAGCGAGGGCTACTGGGTGTACTGGATCGAACCGGACCACCTGGATCGCTCGGCGCTCCCGGAGACGGTGCGGGCTGAGCTGTACCGCGTCGATAACGCACTCACGAACGAAGGCCAGCGCCTGACGAGCGATACTCTGACGGTGCAGATGCCGGAACAGCTGCCGCAGATCACCATCGGCGGCGAGAATTGATTGATACAACGACCAAGGAGGACACAATGAAGAAATATTTGGCCACCCTGCTGTTTGCCGTGCTGCTGGCATTCCCGGCAGCGGCACAGGGAACCGGTGACGCCGTTGTAATGACGTCTCAGGGCGACAGGGCGACCGTTACCGTGACGCTTCCGCAGAATGAAGCGTCGGGTGTTACGTCTCTGAGTCTCAGCTTTTACGTTCAGAAAGGCACGGAGGGTTCCGTACAGTTCGATTTCAGCGACACGCTGCAAAGCAGCGTGCAGCAGTACCGCTACAATGCGGAAACAGGCCGTCTGACGGTCTATCTTTCCGGAACAAAGCCGATTTTTACGGATGGGAGCGCAACGCTCGGAACGATCCGTCTGGATTCGGCGAAGAGTGCGGCGGCATCCGTCCGCGTCGGGGAAGATTCCCTGAAACTTGTAAATGCTGCGTTCGGCAGTACGGCGGCGCAGATCACGGAGCAATCTGTCGATCTGGCAGTGACCGTAGACGACGTGACGCCCGAATCTCCGTCGGAGCCGGAAACGCCCGTGCTTCCGAAGACGCCGGATTCTTCGGAATCCGCGGGCTCTGCGGGTTCCGCAGACGCGGGACAGACAACTTCCGGAGAGAGCCATTCCTCCGCCTCCGCAGCTTCTTCTGCGGGGACGGCCAAACCGTCGGCCTCTTCCCGGCCGGCAGACAGCGATTCAGGCTCTGATCCGGCCGACTCGGCGCAGACGTCGTCTGTATCTTCGGCGGGGGCATCTTCTTCCGCCGCCCAGTCGGTATCTGAAGCGGGCGGGGAAACGCAGCCCTCTTCGGATACGGATGAGTTTCCGATTTGGATTCCGGTGTTCCTGACCGCTGCCGGCGCGGCGGTGGTCATCCTCGCAGTGATCCTGATCCGGCGCACGCGGCGCTGAGAAACCGGGCGTCTTGCTTGGACGATGCGGCAGGTCTGTGGCAGCACAGGCCTGCTGCTTTTTGTACGGAAAACGGATTCCAACCGCTTGTGATTGACCGGAACACGGAAACGTGATAGGCTGAAGATAACCGGAAAACGCGAAAGGAGAATGGGTATGACATTTGATGAAATGTTTGCGGCTGCTCGGGAGAAAATGGCGCAGGCGGATGCCGGCGGAATCAGCGAGCATCTCGCGTATCAGTTCAACATCACCGGCGATGCTGCGGGGACATTCTATCTGGAAGTGAAGGACGGAGCCGTGAATGTGGAGCCGTATGAATATCATGACCGGGACGCAGCGTTTACCTGTTCTGCGGATACGCTGTTCCGCATGGCGGAGGGAACGCTGGATCCGGTGGCCGCTGTCCTGCGCGGAAAGCTGAAGGTAGAGGGAAACATCGACAAAGCGCTCAAGCTGAAAGGGCTGATCGGCGGAAAAGGCTGATGAAATTGCGCACCCGCGCATCGGCTTTTCGCCGGAATATGCTTGTAAGATGACCGATTCTGTGATAATGTTATTTACAGCAAAGTATTGCAAGGTGCCCGGCGCTGATCTGCGGCCGGGAGAATAGGGAAACAGGTGCAAAACCTGTACGGGACCGCCGCCGTAAGGGAACAGGTCCGGATTCACAATGCCACTGTGAGGTACACACGGGAAGGCGAAGCCGGATGTTGACGCCCAAGTCGGAAGACCTGCCTTGCGATGCTGCCGAAGGGCAGGTGCGTACAGCGGACGGACGAAACGCTTGTACGTAAAAATCAGAGTGCGCTGTTTTTTGTAAGACGCTTTGCTTGACCGGGCCTTTCTCGATTTTTCGGGGAAGGCCCTTCTTTTTACAGCGCACAAAAAACAATCGGGAGGAAACAGTTCAATGAACCAACTGGAAAAACGTATTCTGATGAGTTCCGTTGTGCTGAGCGGCGTTTTGTTTGTACCGCAGAACGTCTGGGGCATGCACATCATGGAAGGGTATCTGCCGCCGATGTACTGCGCGGCATGGGGGGCGCTGTGCATTCCGTTCTGGACGGCCGGCGTGATCCGGATCCGCCGCCTTGCGTCTGAAAAAAGAAAGTCCATGCTGCTCCTGGCGATGGCGGGAGCGTTTGTATTTGTGATCTCGTCGCTGAAGATCCCCTCCGTCAGCGGCAGCTGCAGCCACATGACGGGCACGGGGCTTTCTGCGATTCTGTTCGGGCCTGCGTGCTCTGCCATCCTCGGCACGATCGTACTCGTGTTTCAGGCGTTGATGCTGACACACGGAGGGGTGACGACGCTCGGAGCCAACACATTCAGCATGGCGATTGCAGGGCCGCTGGTTGCATGGGGAATTTACCGCCTGTGCAATAAACTGCATGTCAGCCGCCGGATTTCGGTCTTCCTTGCCGCAATGTTGGGGGACCTGTTCACCTACTGTGTCACGGCGTTTCAGCTGGCGCTGGCGTATCCGTCCGAACAGGGCGGTGTTGCGGCGAGTGCGGTGCGGTTCCTCGGGGTCTTTGCGCCGACGCAGCTGCCGCTTGCCGTGATCGAAGGCGTCCTGACGGTGTTGATTGTGATGGGGCTGGAGAGTTATGCCCGCCCGGAACTGCGGGAGATCGGCTTTGAAAAGGAGGCGGCATGATGAGCAAAACGGCGAAAACAGTGCTGGCGCTTCTGGCGCTTGTAATAGTGCTCGCGGTCGCCCCGCTGTTCCTGCGGCCGGATGCGGAGTTTGGCGGCAGTGACGACGCGGGCAGCCGGATGGTGGAAGAAATCCGCGGCGGGGAGTATGAGCCGTGGTTTACACCGGTTTTGGAACAGATTCTGGGCGGAGAACTGCCCGGAGAAGTGGAGAGTCTGCTGTTCTGTGTGCAAACAGGCATCGGCGTGGGAGTGATTTCCTTCGGCTTCGGATATCTTGTCGCGCGCAAAAAGTATTCTTCTCCGGAAAGGGCAGTGAGATGAAGCCCGTTTCTGCTCTTTCGGGTATTCTCGGCGGCTTTGTTGCCTGGAGCCTTTTTGCGGGGGCACTGGCCCGCCCGCTGCCGCTGGCGGCGGGCGCGGCAGTCGGGCTGTGGCTGTCGCTCGGACATACGCACGAGTCGGTTTCCCGGACAGAGCAGCTGGCGCGCACGTCTGCGTTTTTTGATGTCCACCCCGCGCTTAAGGTGTGGGGAAGCTGCGCGCTTCTTTTGCTGTGCCTGTTTGCCGCAACGCCATGGCCGCCGCTCGTTTTATTCGCCGTGATGTCGGCATTGATCTGTGAGCGCGGCCGAAGATGGCACGATTACCGTGCGGCGCTGACTGTTCCGGCTCTGTTTCTGGCGGCCGGAGTGCTCGCATTGCTCTGGGAATATTCTTCGGTTCCGGAGGGAACGGCGATGATCCCGTTTTTCGGCGGATGGCTCGTTCTGCGCCCTGCCGCACAGTGCACGGCGCGCCTTGTGATGGCCCGTGCACTCGGAGCACTCGGGTGTTTGTATTTCATCCGTTTTACAACGCCCGTTTCGGAACTGCTGCATGTTCTGCGCGCCGCACGCATTCCGGAGACGGTGATCGACCTTGCGGTGTTGATGTACCGGTATATTTTTCTGCTGTTGGAGACGCACGCCGCAATGCGCGACGCAGCGGCCAGCCGGCTTGGCTTCGGTTCGTTCCGGCGCGACCTGAGGACAACGGGCATCCTGTACGGCAACCTTCTCGCGCACAGCTTCCGGCGCGCACAGGCGTCGTTTGATGCGATGGAGAGCCGCTGCGCCGGGGGAAAACTTCTTTTTTTGACAAGGGAAAAGCCGCTCCGCGCAGTGCATCTGGCGGGATTCGGCGTGCTTCTTGTTGGAATGACCGCAGCGCTTGTGTGCGGTGGATGAACGGAGATGAAACATGAGGGAGATCCTTCGTTTTGAAGATGTATCATATTCCTATGAGGAGGGGCGCGCCGCGCTAGCCAGGCTGACGGTTTCGGTCGGAGAGGGGGAGCGCGTGGCGGTGCTCGGGGAAAACGGTGCGGGCAAATCCACATTCTTTCTTCTGGCAAACGGCGTGCTTGTTCCGCAGACGGGATGCGTTTATTTTGAATCGAACCCCATCGGAAATAAAACGGAGAGTCTCAACACGCTGCGGCGGGGCGTGGGCCTTGTTTTTCAGGACCCTGACGTTCAGATCTTCGGCGGGACCGTGGAGGAGGAAATCAGCTTCGGCCCCATGAACCTGAACATTCCCCTCAGCGAAGTGAGAGTGCGTGTGGACGAAGCCGTAAACAGTTTTGCGCTCGAAGAGTACAGGCAGCGCGTCCCGCATTCCCTGTCCGGCGGGGAGAAGAAACGCATCACGCTGGCGGACGCGCTTGCGATGCAGCCGAGAGTGCTTTTGCTGGACGAGCCCGCATCGTCGCTCGATCCGGCCAATGCGAAACTTCTCGAAGACAATCTCGCGATGCTCGCCGCGCGAGGCATCGCGCTGGTCGTGGCTACGCATGATGTCGATTTTGCATGGCGCTGGGCGCAGCGCGTGCTCATTTTCCGCAAAGGAAAACTCGAAGCAGACGGGGCGCCCGAGAACATTTTTGCCGACGCGGCGCTTTTGCACCGCTGCGGTCTGGAACAGCCGCTGCTGTTCCGCGTTGCAGAGATTTTGAAGCTGCCTGCCGTGCCGCGCACGGCGGAAGAGCTGGAACAGGAGTGGAACGCATGAAACAGGCGTTGCTGGTCGTCAGTTTCGGCAGCAGTGTTGCGCACGCGCGGCGCGAAATCGCTGCCGTGGAGCAGGCGCTTCAAAGCGAAGAGCCCGGGCGCGATTTTTTTCGGGCGTACACAAGCCCGACGATTCGCCGGATTTTGCAGCGCGAAGGGGAACAGGTCCCCGGTCTCGGCGAGGCGCTTGACAATCTGCGCGTGCAGGGCTATGAGGACGTGGCGGTTGCCGTCACGCATTTGCTGTACGGATATGAATACGACCGGATACAGCAGGAAGTTCAGGCGCACAGAGCAAATTTCCGCAAGTTTGTGCTCGGCCGTCCGCTTGCGGCGGATACGGAGAGCCTGCGGGAACTTGCCCGCATCCTGCCGGAGCGCTATCCGGCGCACGGAGATGCGCTCGTTCTGCTCGGGCACGGCACGGAACATCCGGCGAATATGATGTATCCCGCGCTGCAGACAGCGCTTCGTCTGACAGGCCGGAACGATGTGTATGTAGGAACTGTGGAGGGCTGGCCCGGGTTCGAAGACGTTTTGTCCCAACTGCGCGCCGACGGACGGGGCAGCGTCCTGCTGGCGCCGTTTATGCTGGTGGCGGGCGACCACGCGCGCAACGACATGGCCGGTGCAGATTCCGACAGCTGGAAGAGCCGCCTTGAAGCGGCGGGCTTCGAAGTCCGCTGTCAGATGGATGGGCTCGGTTCCATGGAGCGCGTGCGGGATCTCTACCGTGCGCATCTGAGAAGCTCTCTGGAGGCGGAAGAGCAGAATGGCATTTGAGCACTATATTCAGTCGGGCGGCAAACGTCTGCGCTGCGGGTATACGACCGGGACATGCGCGGCACTCGCCGCATCTGCCGCGGTGAGGTTCCTTTTGAGCGGAGAGACGCCGCACGAGGTGTCACTGACGACGCCGAAGGGGTGGAGCGTCACCGTTCCTGTGTGCCGTGCGAAGATGCGCGGCGGCACAGCGGTCTGTGCCGTGCAGAAGGACGGAGGGGACGACATCGACGCCACAAACGGGCTCTGGATCGAGGCGCACGTCTCGAAAACAAAGGAACCTGAAATTTCGGTGGACGGAGGTGCCGGAGTCGGCCGCGTCACAAAACCCGGGCTCGATCAGCCCGTGGGCGCTGCGGCAATCAACCGTGTGCCGCGCCGCATGATCGAAGAAGAAATACTCGGCGTGTGCCGCGAGCTCGGTTATGAAGGCGGCATCCGCGCCGTAATCTGCGTTCCGGGCGGCGAGCAGATTGCCGCGAAGACGTTCAATCCGCAGCTCGGCATCGAGGGCGGAATCTCGATTCTCGGCACGTCGGGGATCGTTGAGCCGATGAGTGTGCAGGCGCTCATCGACACTGTGACGCTGTCTCTGCGTCAGGCGAAAGCACAGGGCGCGCGGCGCGTCGTGCTCACGCCCGGCAATTACGGGGAGGACTTCCTGCGACAGTTTGCCCCGGCATCCGGCGTCCCCGTGGCGAAATGCTCCAATTTTATCGGAGAAGCGCTGGACGAAGCCGCCGCGCTGGAGTTTGAAGACGTTCTGCTTGTCGGCCATGCGGGAAAACTCGTCAAGCTGGCGGGCGGTATCATGAATACGCACAGCCGCTGGGCGGACTGCCGCACGGAACTCTTCTGCGCGCACGCCGCCGTTTGCGGCGCGCCGCGCGAGGTGTGCAAAGAGCTGATGCATGCGGCCACTTCGGACGCGTGCCTGACGATTCTGCAGCAGACAGGCCTGCGCGAACCGGTGATGAAAAGCCTGCTGGATGCGATTGAAGTGCATCTTGTTCGACGCGCCGCGGGCGCATACCGCGTTGGCGCGGTATTGTTTACAAATGAATTCGGCTTTCTCGGGCAGACGGAGTCAGCGGCCCGGATCCTTGCCGACTGGAGAGGACAGACAACATGACCAAAGGTATCTTTTACAGCGTCGGAGTGGGGCCGGGAGATCCGGAACTCATCACGCTCAAGGCGGTGCGTACACTGGAGCGCTGCCCGGTGATCGCCGCGCCGCAGACGAAGAGCGGGGAAATGCTCGCGCTTTCCATTGCACGGCAGGCGGTGGATATGGACGGGAAAGAAATCCTGCCGCTGCATTTCACCATGACGCGCGACCGCGCGCAGCAGCACGCCGCGCACGAAGCGGCCGCGCAGGAAGTCGCCCGCCGTCTGGACGAGGGACGCGACGTGGCAATGCTGAATCTCGGCGATGTTTCCATTTATGCCACGGCCATGTATCTTGCGCAGATTTTGTCAGAGCGCGGATACGAAACGCGAATGATTCCCGGCGTGACGAGCTTTTGCGCCGTGGCGGCGCGTCTGAACGAGAGTCTGACCGATATGAACACGACCCTGCACATTGTGCCGGGGTCGAGCGCGCAGGCGCTGAGCGAAACGCTCTCCATGCCGGGAACAAAGGTTCTGATGAAGTCCGGCCGGCAGCTGCCCGGCGTGCTGAAAGAACTGGAGCGCGCAGACCTCTTGCACACAAGCGCCATGGTCTGCAACTGCGGACTGCCGGGAGAACAGGTGTATCATGATTTGTCGGAATATCCGGCGGAGACTTCGGCGGGCTATTTTGCAACGATCATCGTCAGGGAGGGATAACCATGGTCCACTTTGTAGGCGCGGGCCCCGGTGCGCCGGATCTGATCACGCAGCGCGGGGCGAAACTGCTGGGCGGTGCGGATGTTGTGATTTACGCCGGGAGCCTTGTGAACCCGGCGCTGCTCGGCTTGTGCCGTGAGGGATGCTCTGTGTACAACAGCGCCCAAATGACGCTCGAACAGGTGCTGGACGTGATGAAGGACGCTGCCTCGCGCGGCCTGGACGTTGTGCGCTTGCACACGGGCGACCCGTGCCTGTACGGTGCGATCCGGGAACAGATGGACGCGCTCGATGCGCTGGGCATCGCCTATGACGATACGCCGGGCGTCTCGAGTTTCTGCGGCGCGGCGGCGGCCGCCTGCGCGGAGTACACGCTGCCCGGCGTCAGCCAGAGCGTCATCATCACACGCATGGCGGGCAGAACGCCGGTGCCGGAGCGCGAGAGCATTGCGGCGCTGGCGGCGCACGGCGCCACGATGGTGATTTTCTTGTCCGCCGGGATGCTGGAAGGGTTGCAGCGGGAGCTTCTGCGCGGCGCGTACACGGAGGAAACTCCGGCGGCGATCGTGTACAAGGCGAGCTGGCCGGAGGAGAAGGTCGTGCGCTGCACGCTCGGAACGCTTGCCCGTGCGGGACAGGAAAACGGAATCTCAAAAACGGCGCTCATTCTTGTGGGTGACTTTCTCGCCCCCTGCTATGAGCGCAGCAAACTGTACGACCCGTCTTTTTCAACCGAATTCCGCGAGGCGACCCGATGAAGACGGAACTGCTTGCGTTCACTGAACAGGGCTTCAGTCTGGCGCAGCGCCTGGCACAGGCTCTGGACGGCCGGGCGCAGCGGTGTACGCCGCCGCTGACGTTGACTGAATGGACGGCACAGGCATTCAGTGAAGCGGACGCGCTCGTCTTTGTCGGTGCCGTCGGAATTGCCGTGCGCGCCATCGCGCCGTATGTCCGAAGCAAAGCGCAGGACCCGGCTGTTGTTGTGGTGGACGAGTGCGCGCGGTTTGCCGTTCCCGTGTTGAGCGGCCACCTCGGCGGGGCGAATGATCTCGCGCGCAGAATCGCACAGATTTGCGGTGCGGTTCCCGTGATCACCACGGCAACCGACCTGCACCGTGTGTTTGCCGTTGACGAGTGGGCGAAGCGGCAGGGCTGCACGGTGGCGGACCCCGGCCGGATCAAACTCGTCTCGGCGAAAATCCTGCGGGGAGAGACGGTGTTGTTCCGCTCGCCGTGGCCGTTGTCGGGCGAAGTACCCGGCGGTGTGCAGGAGGGAGCGCCCTGCGATTTTGAACTGACTGTCTGTGCAAAGGACAGCGGCGCTCTGCGCATCGTTCCGCGCATTGCCGTGCTGGGATTCGGCTGCCGCAGAGGCGTTTCCGTGCAGATCATTGAGAACGTATTTTCCTCTTTTTTGCGGGAGAGCGGTCTCAGTGAGACGGCTTTTGTCAAGGTGTGCAGCATTGATCTGAAGGCGGACGAGCCCGGGCTGTGCGAATTCTGCCGGGCGTATGGGCTTGCGCTGGAGACATTCAGTGCCGGGGAACTTCGGCAGGCGGAGGGGGAGTTTTCACCGTCGGCGTTTGTCAAGAGTGTGACCGGTGTGGACAACGTCTGCGAGCGCAGCGCCGTGCTGGGAAGTAAAGGCGTGCTGTATCAGCGAAAATATGCGAAGAATGGGGTTACTATGGCGGCGGCACTCGCGCCGTTCACCCCGGATTGGCGGTGGTATGATGAATAAGGTCTACGTGGTGGGCATCGGCCCGGGCGGAGAAGAATACATGACGCGGCAGGCGATCGCTGCAATGGAGCGCGCGGACGTGCTGTGCGGCTACACCGTATACATTGATCTCGTGAAGCCTCTTTTTCCTGGAAAGGAGTGCTTTACAACACCGATGACGCGCGAGATCGAGCGGTGCCGGTGGGCGCTGGAAACAGCGCGCGGCGGCCGCACGGTGGCGCTCGTGTGCAGCGGCGACGCCGGTGTGTACGGCATGGCCGGGCCGCTCTTGCAGCTTGCGGAAGACTATGAGGATGTGGACGTCGAAATCGTCCCGGGCGTGACGTCGGCGCTCAGCGGAGCGGCGGTGCTCGGCGCGCCGCTGATGCACGATTTCTGCGTGATCTCGCTGTCCGATCTTCTCACGCCGTGGGAGCAGATCGAGCGTCGCCTCGCGTGCGCTGCCGCGGGCGACTTTGTCGTCTGCCTGTACAACCCGTCCTCGCGCAAGCGGGCGGATTATCTGCGCCGAGCCTGCGACATCCTTCTGCGCGACAAAAGCCCGGATACGGTCTGCGGCTGGGTGCGGAACATCGGCAGAGAAGGTCAGCAGCATAAGATCCTGACACTCGGCGAGCTCCGGGAGGAGTCGCTTGATATGTTCACGACCGTGTTTATCGGCTCGAGCACGACGCAGATTGCGGCAGGACGCATGGTGACGCCGCGGGGATACGAGGCAAAACAGCAATGAATATTCTGTTGTTCGGCGGCACGACGGAAGGCCGTTTGCTCGCGAGGGAGCTCTCCGCAAACGGACACGACGTGACGGTGTGTGTGGCGACGGAACTCGGCGCGGAAGAACTCGCGGAGATTCCCGGCCTGACGGTTCGGACCGGGCGGCTCGAAACACAGCAGATGGCGCGGCTCGTGCGCGAATTTGCTCTCTGCATCGACGCGACGCATCCGTATGCAAAAATCGCAAGCGGGAACATCCGGGAGGCCTGCCGGGATGCGGGCGTTCCCCTGAGAAGAGCACTGCGGGAAGAAAGTCCCATACCGGACGGCTGTATGGCGTTTGCCTCGGCGCAGGAAACGGCGGCGTTTCTGGCCGGCACGGCGGGAAACATTCTTCTCGCCACCGGAGCGAAAGAACTGGAAGCATATGCCGCGCTGGATGCTTCACGTCTGTACGTGCGCGTTCTGCCGACAGTGGAGAGCATTGCGGCGTGTGAGCGGCTGCACATCCCGCACAGCAATATCATCGCCATGCAGGGCCCGTTTTCGAGGGAACTGAATGAAGCGATGCTGAAACAGTTTCATATTGCATATTTCGTGACAAAAGACGGCGGCGGCCCCGGCGGGTTCGACGCCAAAGTTGTGGCCGCGCGCGCGGCGGGAGCGCAGCTCATCCTGATCCGCCGGCCCGCGGACGCGGGCGAGAACTGGGCGGACATTGCACGGGATCTTGGGAGGAAAACAACATGAAGGTGACGCTTGCAGCATCGGGCGGTGGAACGAAGGAGACTATGACGGTTCAGTGCGCGCGGGCTCTGGAAGATGCGCAGTACGTGATCGGCGCCGGACGTCTTCTGGCGATGCTCGGCCCGGAGTGTTCCGCGCAGAAAATCGAAGCGGTATATCCGGATGATGTTTGCCATGAGATACTTGCGCTCAAAGATACTGCAGCGCACTGTGTCGTTCTGTACAGCGGCGATACCGGCTTTTATTCCGGTGCGTCGCCGCTTGTGGCCGCACTGCGCGAAAACGGGATAGAAGTTGAGGTGCTGCCGGGCGTTTCGAGTGTGCAGCTCTTTGCGGCAAAGCTGGG
>CALXBO010000084.1 GCA_944386565.1 uncultured Ruthenibacterium sp.
AAAGGGAGTTTTTCTTTCTTTCTCATCGCCTTAGGCTTTTCTGAACCACTGGCCTAGCCAGTGGTTTTGCTATACAACAAACAGGGCGGAGCCGCCGACGCCGCTTCCGCCCTGTTTTCCCGCTCAAAGCTCCGCTTTGATCCGCTTGAGCGCACTCTTTTCCAGCCTGCTGACCTGCGCCTGACTGATGCCGATTTCGTTTGCCACTTCGACCTGCGTCTTTCCGGACAGATAACGCAGCGCCATGATCTTCTTCTCGCGCTCGGAGAGCTGGGATACGCTGTCCCGGAACTGCATCCCGGAGATCCAGCTCTCTTCCCCACCGGACGTCTCTTTCAGCTGGTCCATCAGGAACACCGCATCCCCGCTGTCGCTGTAAAGAGGTTCAAAGAGAGAGACGGGTTCCACGACCGACTCCAGCGCCAGCGAAACCGTGTGCGGCTCCAGATCGACCTCCTCCGCGATTTCCCGAAGATACGGCTCGCGGCCGAGTTTCTTTTGCAGCATTTCCTTTGCCTGCATGGCCTTGTAAGCGGTGTCGCGCATCGAGCGCGAGACCCGCATTGCATTGTTGTCGCGCAGGAAACGCCGTATCTCTCCGGCGATCATCGGCTGTCCGTATGTTGAAAATCGCAGGCCGAGCGAGGGATCAAAATGGTCGATGGCTTTCATCAGGCCGATGCAACCCACCTGAAACAGATCGTCCGGGTTTTCTCCCCGCGACGAAAACTTCTGCACCACACTCAGCACAAGCCTGAGATTCCCGCAGATCATGCGCTCGCGCGCCTCTTTGTCGCCCGCGTGCGCCTTTTCCATGAGTTCCCGCTTCTCGCTTTCTTTCAGTACCGGGAGCTTTGCGGTGTTCAGCCCGCAGAGCTCCACTTTCTGATATCGCACATTGTTCCACTCCCGCCATTTCGTATGACGGAAGTATGGGGCGGCAGTGCTGCAAACATACGCCGGGAGACTTGGGAATGATTAACAGCTCTGTTCGAGGTCGGTTTTCAGCCGCTTGATGATGCGCTTTTCCAGACGGGATATGTAGCTCTGCGAAATGCCGATCAGATCGGCCACTTCTTTCTGGGTGTGTTCTTTCCCGCCGCCGAGCCCGAACCGCAGGCTCATAATGGTTCGCTCGCGCTCGGGCAGACGGCGCACCGCCTGGAGCAGCATCTCCCGCTCCGCCGTCTGCTCGAGATCGGCGCCCACCTGGTTCTGGTCGGAGCCGAGCACGTCTGACAGCAAAAGCTCATTGCCGTCGCCGTCCGTGTTGAGCGGTTCATCGATGCTGCTTTCCTGCCTGCGGTTTGCCGCTTTCCGGAGATACATCAGGATCTCATTTTCGATGCACCGGCTCGCGTACGTCGCGAGCTTGATCTTTTTCGACGGCTCAAATGTATTGACCGCCTTGATCAGCCCGATCGTCCCGATCGAGATCAGATCCTCAATCGATGCGGTCGGTGTCTCGAACTTTTTGGCAATATACACCACAAGCCGCAGATTGTGCACAATCAGACGCTCTTTGCTCTCCTCTTCCCCGCGCGACAGCCCCTCAAACGTCTCCGCTTCCTCCTGCGGCGTCAAAGGCGCCGGCAGGGTTTCGGGGCCGTTGATGTAATAAGCGCCCCCGCCGCCGCGGAGACGTCCGAGCAAACGCCGCAGAAAATTCATGATCCAGTTCATTGTTCCAACCTTCTTTTACGATTGATCCAGCTGTGCCGGTACAATGGCGCAGAATTGCCCGTCGGCAAACTTCTCTTTCGAGAACGCCGCGCGCATGGACGTACCCGGCTTTTGTCCCCGCAGGGAAAAAGACTGCATCGGAGTCGTGGGCAGCAGGCACAGCCCGCCCGCCGTGCGAACGCCCGTCAGCGCAAATCCGCGGGCAGTATCGGGCAGCTCCCCTCTGTCAAAATAGAATTCCAGTTTTTCCCGAAACGGTTCCGGAAGCTGCGGACTGATCTGCGGATAGCTGAACAGGACAAGCGGCGTGCCGAAAATGGGATCGTTTGCCCGGAATCCGCTGTCGAGAAGCGCCGTTCCTGACAGCGTCGTCCCCATCACGACCGCCTGAAAACTTCGCAGCGATTTTGCCGCGCCCGAACCGAACAGGAAATCCCAACCCTCCACGGCAGCATAGACGCCCAGGATGCAGAGAATGAGAAGCACCGGAGAAACGCGTATGTACACCATGCCGTTGTTTGCGGAAACGCCCCGCACTCCGGCCTGCACCGCGGCAAAGGCAGCCGCCGCGCACAGCATGTTCGCCGCGAAGAATGCAGCGCAGCTTTTTGCAAAGACCCGCGCGTTCTCAAACGGGAATGCGATCCTTACGACGGCTCCCGCCAGAGCGAGCTTGATTGCCGTGGCTGCCACCGCCGGGAGCGGCGGCAAAAGAATCACAAGCGAAGAAAAACCGGCTGTGACTGCGGCTGTGAGCATGCGCGCAGGCCGCTGCGTCCTGCGCGCGAAAGCCGCCGCACACCGGAGCATAAACCATCCGGCAATCGTATTGACCAGCACCAATACATCAACATAGATCACACCGTACATGACATCACCGTCCTGTTCCAGTGTACGACCGCGCGTCCAAAAAAGATGTCGAAGGCGCGCAGAACGCTCTCCGCGGCGCATCTACGGGTTTCTTTTCCCTTTGAAATGCACAACGAGGCCCCGCACCGGGAAGGTGCGGGGCCTCATGATGTGATTCCAGTTTCAGAACGCACTCATTATTTCAGCTCGACGACGGTCACGCCGTCTTCGCCTTCGCCGTATGCGCCGAGGCGATAACTCTTCACATTCGGATGGATGCGCAGATGCTCATGCAGACCGCGCCGCAGAGCGCCCGTTCCCTTTCCGTGAATGAGATAGACCATCGACTGGCCGCTCATCACGGCATTGTCAATGAACTTGTCCGCCTCGTGGATGGCTTCTTCCACCGTCAGACCGATCAGATTGATCTCCATGCTGGCCGTGCGCGTAGCCTGCGAAATGCCGCCCTGTGTACGGCGCTGCGTCTGACGCGGCTGGCGCGCCGCGGGCTGCGTCGCTTTCTGCTTCTGCGGGGCACACAGTTCCGAGAGAGGCACTTTGGTACGGATCACGCCCGCACGAACTTGCACCATTCCCTTTTTGTCCGGCTTCGACAGCACTACGCCGATTTTGCCGAGCAGTGCAAGCTGCACTTCCTGCCCCACCGTCACACTTTTCAGCGGCGTAAACGTCTGGGCCGGCGCGTGCACAACATCCGCACGGTTAAACAGCTTCTCCGTCTCCTTGCGGGCGATCTCTCTTGCGCGGGCCGCACGCTGTGCGGCAGACTGTGCGCTGTCCTTTTCGAGCTTGCGCATCTCGTCCATCAGGCCGTACGCCGAATTCTGCACGTCCTGAACCATCGCGTGCGCCTTCTCGCGCGCCGCCTGCAACTCGCGCTCGCCCTGTTCGATGAGTTCCCGGCGTTTCTTTTCCGCCTTTTCGAGTTCTTTCTCAGCGCCGTGGCGCAGCCGCTCCGTCTCCTCTTCGCCGGCCTTGATCTGCGCTTTCATCGCTTCCATCTGCGCAAGAACCGCATCAAAACGTTTGTCCTCGCTGGAGAGGTGTGTCTGCGCCGTGCCGATGATCTCCGCGGGAAGCCCGAGCTTTTCACTGATGAGGAACGCATTGGATTTTCCCGGCACACCGATGCTGATGCGGTATGTGGGGCGGAGTGTTTCGACGTCGAATTCGCAGCTGGCGTTCTGCACGCCGGGCGTTTCCAGTGCGAAGAGCTTGAGCTCCGCATAGTGCGTCGTCGCCATGATTTTTGTGCCCGCCGCGCGCATGTTCTCGATGATCGCGACGGCCAGCGCCGCGCCCTCTGCCGGGTCGGTGCCCGCGCCAAGCTCGTCCATCAGAACGAGCGTAGCCGGCCCGACGTGCCGCAGGATCTCCGTGATGTTGCGGATATGTCCCGAGAACGTGGACAGGCTCTGTTCGATGCTCTGCTCGTCGCCAATGTCGGCAAGGATATCTTCAAACACGCACACGGCACTCGACTCGTGCGCCGGGATCAGATAGCCGTGCTGCGCCATGGCGCACAGCAATCCGGCTGTTTTCAGCGTCACGGTCTTGCCGCCCGTGTTGGGGCCTGTAACGATCAGCGTATCGTAGTCAAAGCCGAGCGAAATGTCGATCGGCACGGCCTTTCCCTTTTCAATCAGCGGATGGCGCGCGCGCACAAGCGAAAAGCAGTAGTCGTCGCGCACTTCGGGCTTCATGGCGTTCTGATCCAGCGCCAGATGCGCCTTGGCGAGCAGGACGTCAATCTCCAGCATCGCCTGATAGCTCAGCGAGAACATCGGTTCCAGCTCCGCGACCTGCCCGGTAAATGCCGCAAGGATGCGGTCAATCTCCTCTTTCTCAAGGCTGCGCAGCTGCATGATGCGCGCGTTCGCCTCCACAACGGCCGTCGGTTCGACGAAAAGCGTCGAGCCCGACGAAGAGACGTCGTGGATCACGCCGCCGATCTCGCCGCGGTGCTCCGCTTTGACGGGGACGACGAACCGTCCGTTTCTCAGGGAGACGACCGCATCCTGCAGATATTTGCTTGTGCCGGGATTTTTGATCATCGCATCGAGCTTGTCGCGGATGGAGTTCTCCGCTGCGCGGATCTTCCGGCGAATGTCGTACAGCGTGTCGCTGGCCGAATCTGCCATCTCGCCCTCCGGCAGGATGGCGTCAAAGATGTTCTTCTCGAGCTGCGGCTGCGGCGTCAGCGCATAGAACAGATCGTCGACGGCCAGCGCGTCGTGCTCCGTCATCTGATACCACGAGACCAGATTGCGGAAGTTGCGCAGCGTCTCCGCGCACAGCAGCAGCTCCTGCATCGACAGGATGCCGCCCTTGACCGCGCGGCGCACGGCGCCGGGCACTTCCGACACTTCGGAAAAGCGCGGCGAGCCGTTCTTGAGGAGCAGCGTCGTGACCGCATCCGTGCGTTCCAGCGCCTCCCGCACCTCGTCCGGCGTCTCGCGCGCGGTTTCCGAAAGCAGCTTTTCCCGCGCGTCTGAGCACGTGCAGAACGCCGCGGCGCGCGCAACGATCTTGTCAAATTCAAGTGTTTTCAAATATTTCGGTGTCATAGGATCCTCTTATGTCAGAATGGTTTCCAAAAAGCTGAGTGTTTTCATGGGCTTGTCCAAACACACAGCCGTATACTGTCCTGCCGCGAGGGAAAGCTGTGCAAGTGCTTCCTCTCCCAGCGTAAAGGCGAAGATTTTTTTGTCGTCGCTGTACACGATGTGGCGCATTGCGGCAAGCGCCGCGGGCGACAGATTGACGGCGAGCCCGCGTTTTGCAGCGCATTCGGCGCAGAACAGCCGCGCACCTTCCACATCAAAGCAGAAGGGCGTCCCGTCGTACCGTGCACAGTCCGTGCACGCGACAAGATCGGGCATAAATCCCACCTGAGAAAGCGTTCGGAGTTCATACGCAGCCTTGACGAGCCGCGGCGGTTTGTTCTGCTGAGACAGCACAAAAAACGTATTCAGAAGCAGCCGGAGCTGCGCGGCTGCCTCCTCGTCCGCAGGCGCCAGCGTCGACGCGATTTCGGAGCAATACATGGCGAGCGCCATGGCGGTGATATCCTGATGAAGCCCGAAGAACACGTTTTTCACACTCGCCTCGTCCACCGAGTACATCGTTTTGCCCTCAAACAGCGTAAACTCGGAGTAGCAAAAAAGGCCGCATGCGCTGAAAAGCTTGTTTTTCAGTCGCAGGCTGCCCTTTGCCGCGGCGCTCACGATCCCCTCAGGTGTCAGAATGGACAGGATCTGGTCCGCTTCGCCCGTTTTTGTCGCGCGCAGCACCAGCCCTTCCGTCGTCTTCTGCATCGTCTTCATCCTTTCGCACATTCGTGCTGCCGCGATAATTCAGGTAATATTCGATTTTTCCGCTCTCTTCAAATTTTTTCCATGCGTCGTCCAAATCCAACACCTCCGCTTCGAGCGGTTGCCGGATTCTATTGTAACGCTGCCAAAAGCAAAAACGTGTCCGAACGTGCGAATGTTTTTATTTGGAAAATCCGAAGTTGTTCAGCAGAAAATCGTTGTCGCGCCAGTCGTCCTTGACCTTGACCCAGCACTGCAGATTCACGCGCGCTCCGAGGAAACTCTCGCAGTCCAGACGTGCGGCAGATGCGATCTTTTTCAGCATCGCGCCCTGCTTTCCGATGATCATGCCCTTATGGCTTTTCTTCTCGCAATAGATATTTACGTCGATGTCAATCAGATCCTGTCCCGGACGCTCCTTGAAGCGCTCCACCACAACGGCGCACCCATGCGGGAGCTCGTCGCGGAGGTTCAAAAGCAGTTTTTCCCGCACGACTTCCGCCACAAGAGCCTTTTCGGGCATGTCCGTATAGGCGTCTTCCGGGAAATAATGCGGACTCTCCTCCGCGTAGCCGGCGAGCACGCGCAGCAGTTCGTCGCTGCCCTCGTCCTCATACACACTCGTGGCCAGAATCGTCTCGAACACACCGAGCTGTTTCAGGAACTCTTCGCGCACGGCGAGGTCCGCCTTCTGCCGCAGAGTGTCGGTCTTGTTGATCACCGCCACAGCCCGCGCATGACGGGAGCGGATCTCCTCGACCAGTTTCTGTTCCGCTTCCGTGAGCTCCCCATACGGCTCAAACAGCATCGCGACCACATCGACTTCCGCAACGCTCTCCGCCGCGGCTTTCGTCATACGCTCGCCGAGTTTCGTGCGGGGCAGATGGATGCCCGGCGTGTCGAGGAACACATACTGCACCGGTCCCTTTGTCAGGATGCCTGTGATCCGCGTGCGCGTCGTCTGCGGCTTGGAAGTCACGATCGCAACCTTTTCACCCACCAGCAGATTCAGCAGCGAAGATTTCCCCACGTTCGGGCGCCCCACAAGCGCCACGAACACCGATTTTGTATCAAATGACAATTACCTGTCTCCTTTTTTGAAATGAAAAATGAAGCGGTATGCCCCCACCAGCGACGCCGCCAGCAGCACGCATAGCAGCGGATGGGCCAGCCCGAAACTCAGGATGCGGAGAAACACCGGCACATTCCAGAACAGCAGAATCCCGCACACGGCGCTGCCGATGCTGAAAATCAGCACGGCCGCCGCAGCCATGTCCTTGACCGCACCGGCCGTGAGATAGCGGTCGGGAGACGGGCGTTCCACCGTCCGCTCAATGCTGGAATTGACCAGCTCCAGAGCGATCACGCCGCACACCATCAGCGTGATAAGAATGTATTCGGTTTTGGAAAAGTTGTAAAACAGCGAAAACAGATACACATAAAACGCCGCACAAAGGTGAAAGCGCATGTTCCGTTCTTCCCGCACTGCCGCCCAGAATCCCTGCGCGGCATAGCGGAAGCTGTCAATGAATTTTCCCCGCCGGATCATGGTCAGACCTGATCCGCGCTGTAAGACACCGTCCGGGGCAGGCCGAGCTGAATCAGCGCAGCCTCTTCCTTCTCACGCATACGGACCGCCTCAAGGCCGCCGCCTTCATGGTCATATCCCAGAAGATGGAACATGGAATGCACCGTCAGGAACGCCACCTCGCGCTGCAGGCTGTGGCCGTAGAGCTTGGCCTGCTCGACCGCGCGCTCCAGAGAAATGACAATATCGCCCAGAAGCACGGCGCCCGTCTCCGGGTTGCGGTCATACACATTGTTCTCCCCGAGCGGGAAACTCAGAACATCCGTCGGCTGCGGCTTGTTGCGGTACTGAGCGTTCAGCTCCGCAATCTGCTCATTGTCCACAAACGTGACACTGATCTCCGCGGATTCTTCAAACTTCTCGAATTCGAGCACCGCATGGCACGAGCGGCGGATAAGGATCCGCAGCCCGGAAGGAACCTTCACGACGTTCTGTTTGTTGGTGATATATACTTTGTGAGACATAATCCTTCACTTCCCTATCGTTTCTTGCTGTTTGCCGCTTTATCGTATGCTTTGATGATCTCCTGCACAAGACGGTGGCGGACCACGTCCTTTTCACTGAAATGAATGAATGCGATCTCGTCCACGTTCTTCAGAACGCGGATCGCATCCACAAGCCCGGAGCGCGCTTTGTCGGGCAGGTCGATCTGCGTGATATCGCCCGTCACAACCACTTTGGAACCCGTGCCCATGCGCGTGAGGAACATCTTCATCTGTTCCGGACTGGTGTTCTGCGCCTCGTCCAGAATGATGAACGCGTCGTCCAGCGTCCGGCCGCGCATATACGCCAGCGGCGCCACTTCGATGAGCTGCTTTTCCATCAGCTTCTGATATGTTTCCGCTCCCAGCATGTCAAACAGTGCGTCGTAGAGCGGACGCAGATACGGGTCCACTTTGTTCTGCAGATCGCCCGGCAAAAAGCCGAGTTTTTCGCCTGCTTCGACCGCGGGGCGCGTCAGGATGATGCGGCTCACCTCGTGCGCCTTGAAGGCCTTGACCGCCATGGCGACCGCAAGGTACGTCTTTCCGGTTCCGGCCGGGCCGATGCCGAACGTAATCGAATTCTGTGTGATCGCGCGGATATACCCTTTCTGTCCGAGCGTTTTGGGACGGATGGGTTTTCCCTTTGCCGTAATGGCGACAAAGTCGCCCGTCAGCTCCCGCACCCGCGCTTCATCACCCGAGCCCGCCAGCGAAATGCAGTAGTGGATTGCCTGTTCTTCCAGCGGCGTTCCGCCGGCCAGAAGCTGGAGCATTGCATCCACCGCGCGCACGGCGGCCTGAACGTTTTCTTCTTCGCCGGAGAGTTTGATCTCCGTTCCGCGGCACACCGCAGTCACACCGAACGCTTTCTCAACAATGCGCATGTTCTCGTCGCAGCTTCCGAACAGAGCAAGCGCATCCTCCATATGGTCAACTTCGATCAGCTTTTCAGCCACAGAAACACCTCGATCCATACACATTGCCATATTTAGTTATAGTATAGCACATGTCAAAACCGAGGAAAAGACCTTTGATGAGAAAATCATCCGAACTCCGCAGGAATTTCCGGTTCCATTTCGGAGGTATAGGGAACCTGCCGCGCGATATTTTCCAGAAGTGTCAGGTTCATCGTCATCAGAACGCCCTCCTCCGATTCCTCAACGGATTCCGTTCGCGACAAAATCTCACACTCCGGTGCTTCCACATGAAGCGAATCGTAAATCCGGCTGCGCGCAATGTCCGCTGCCTGCGCAGCGGACAGGCTGACCGTCTGCTGGCGGCAGATCCGCAGCGTCTGCGTCTCCAGCGTCGCCGGGAGATGCAGTCCGAGAAGCGTCACCGGCTGTGCGGAGACCTGTTCCAGAGTATTTTCCGGCGTCTGGGTCTTGCCGAGCGGAAATCGCCCCAGCGGAGTGATCAGAGCCCGGTTGACCACAGTTTCCCCGGTCGGCGCGTTCAGCTCACTCTCATACGGAACGAAACAGCGGTACACGCGCTGTGTCTGCGCCCAGACGCAGCCCACCGCGGCGCTGTACAGGATTTTTCCTGTGCGTTTTCCGACGGTCGCCGCATTCACCAGAAGCTCCCCCTGCGCGACCGCCTGTCCCGGCTGCACCTGAATGTATCCTCCCCGAAGATCGAAGGCGCGGATGATCCCTTCCCGCGATGCGACCAGGCTTGTGAGTTCCTCCTGCACCTGCATGTCAGGTGCCGTCGACGCGTCCGTTTTTTCCGCCACAAGGCGTCCGTGGACAAAGTTGAGCTGCAGCCATGAATATTCCGGAAGTTCGGACACGATGCAGCTCTCAACAACATTCAGCTGCGCAATGTCAGCCTGAACGCCTTCGCATACGCCCTCCCGGTACAGCAGCTCCCGCAGCTGCTTTTCCTGTTCCGGTGTGAAATTGTAGAAATCTATATTCCATACGGCTCTCGGCTGCCACAGCAGAACGAACAGGCCGAGCAGCGCCCCGGCGGCAATCCCCCAGCGTTTGCGGAACCGACGCAGGCGAAACGGTGCGCCCCGGCGCGCAATGATCTGAACCTCACACCGGCATTTTCGCGCCGCAATGCGGATCAATTTCACATCCTGAGGCGCGGTGTCCAGCTCGAACCCGCATTCGAGCGGCGTGACATGTTCCAAAACCGCATCCAGCTGCGCGCACTCGTTCAAAAACCGCTCTCCGAGCCCGCCAAGAATGCGGAGCCGTACGGAGCCGTCGAGCCAATGCCATCCTCCTCTCCCGCTCATGGGCGCACATCCCCGTAAAGGAATTCCAGACTGGTCACACGGCCGCGCACCGCAACACGGTCCCGCCGGTAAAATGTCATCCGCAGGGCGTCCCCCTCTACCCGGAGCGTGATCGCACCCATATCCATGCAGATGACCGTATCCGTATACTCCAGCACCGCCTTGCTGTTTTCAAAGCACAAGCCGCCGTCACAGTCGATGTACACAGCAGGTTTTGCGAGAATTCGTTCAAACTCCCGCACCGTCCCCACTGCAAATGCCGTGCGCGGCGAAAAACCGCGCCGCTTCTTTTTTTGCAGCATAGCCAGTCCCCCCGATCTTTCAGCCGTTTTCCCTTCATATATATCGTGACAGGGGGGAATTTTATGTGTGATACTCAGAAATCCGCAATCGGCGGCAACGTTCTCCGCGGCGCAGCTCTGGTCCTGGCGGCACTTGCGTTTGTCCGGCCTCAGGAATCCGTTCAGGGCGCGCTGGATGGGCTTTCTATGTGCGCAAGACAGGTCATCCCGGCGCTGTTTCCTTTGATGGTTTTATCCCAGCTGCTGCTGACAAGCGGAGCCGCGGCAATGTTTGCGTTTCCGCTGCGCGCTTACACCCGGGTGCTCGGCGTCCGCAGCCCGTCCGCCGGGAGCGCCGTCGCACTCGGATGGCTCGGCGGCTTTGCCTGCGGCGCACAGCAGATCGGATCGCTCCGCCGCCAGGAGGTCATCACCCGGCGGGACGCCGAGCTGCTTCTGTGCTGCACCATCGGTTCCGGCCCGGCGTTTGTCGTCAACGCAGTGGGAACGCTGATGCTGGGAAGCACGCTCTGCGGGGCTCTCCTTCTCACATCGCTTCTGGCCGCAAATCTTGTCACCGGAACTGTCATGAGCCGCATTCTGAAATGCGGGAGCCATCCGGACGCCCTGCCGCGTTCGCCCGTGCCGACGTCTTTTCCGGGCGCTGTGCGTTCCGCGGCGGAAGCCATGCTCACGCTGTGCGGATTTGTCGTCTTTTTTTCCTTTGCCTCCCGTGTTTTCTTTCCGCCGCAATCGCCGTTTTTTCTCCGGTGGGCCGCGGCGGCGCTGCTCGAAGTGACCAATGCCTGCCGAACTGCCGCAATATCCGGCGGCTCCGCGCGCGTTGCGCTGTGCTGCCTCTCCCTGAGCCTTCTCGGTGCAAGCGTGCTGTTCCAGATCCGCAGCCTGCTCCCGGACGATGTGCGCCTTTCGCCGCTGGTTCTGTCTCGCCTGATCCATGCTCCCGTTTCTCTGGCATGTCTTGCGCTTTTGTTGCGCATCTTTCCGTCCGCCGTTCCGGCTTGTGCCCCCGCGCGGATGTGGATGCCCGCCGACGCGGCAACCTCCGTGTTTCTGATGCTGTGTGTCGTCCTCTTTTCGTTTCCCCGTTTACGCCGGAACGAAAACCGTGTATAATAGATACAATCGTTTTGGGAAAAGGAGGTCTCCGGGGCATGTTCCGAAAGCCCTTTTTCGGCGCGAATATCTCGCCCGCCTGCGAATACTGTGCGCACAGCCGTCCCGCTCCGGACGGCCGGATGTTTTACTGCCTGAAGGTCGGCGTCGTATATCCTTATCACAAATGCCGGAAGTTCCGGTACGATCCTCTGCGCCGCATTCCGAAACGCCGCCCGCCGCTTCCGACTTTCGACGCAGAAGACTTCAAACTGTAAAAAAATCCCCGGCAGCCGCCGGGGATTTTTTCTTACTCATGCAGTTCCAGAAAACGCTCCACCAGAGGAGCCATGGTCTGAGAGATCAGCGCACACGTGAGAATGACATTGTATCCGCTGCACAAAAGCAGATAGACCTTGCGATTTCTGGGACTTTTGACTTTTGCGGACAGCGCAAACACACACAGACACGCCACCGCCAGCGCCGTAACGTCGCTGAATGCAATCAGCATCCGATGCGGCATTGTGCCGAACGAAAGCTGCAGCTTGCTCACGATCGTGCCCACGACCAGATGCACCGCCGGAACGATCAGGACCGAAAGTGCGCTGGCCGCGTAGTCACCGTTGCCGGACCGCACCAACACCACCATAATACAAAGCGTGACAGCGAGTATCGCCGCACATTCTGTCACCATTCTGATTCACCTTCCCGTCTTCCCGTATTCTGCATTCTATCTTACACGAAAAAATTTTTTTCGTCCAGAGGAAAAAAGGGCTTGACGAATGAAAATTTTCCTGTATAATAGATAAAGCAGTCAGGTGCTGACGCGAAATGCTACTGTGGCTCAGCAGGTAGAGCAGCTCACTCGTAATGAGCAGGTCGTCCGTTCGAATCGGATCAGTAGCTCCAAAACCGCCGGAACATTGTTTCGGCGGTTTTTTGATTTTGACAGGAGGTTTGAATGATGGCGCAGGAACACTTTGCCAGCATCCCCGGCATGACGATGGTCAAAGCCAATAAATCCTATTCCGGCTCGCACGGCGGAATGCAGTGGAAAGTCCGCATCGCAGATGACGCGCTGGCGGTTCTGTGCTGGCCCATGCCCTGGTGTCTGGAAAAGACGGACGAGGCGCTCGTCGTTCAGACGTCTGTTCCCCTTTCGGAGGACGGTCTGCGGGAAGCGGAACAGTGGATCGAACAGCAGTACGAAAACGAAGCGGAGCGCTGGCACGCGGCCGCGGAGAGCTCGTGGATCTGATCATTCTGAAAAT
>CALXBO010000085.1 GCA_944386565.1 uncultured Ruthenibacterium sp.
GGTTTGGTGCCGCTAACCGGACTTGAACCGGTATGGTGTTTCCACCTGGCGATTTTAAGTCGCCTGTGTCTGCCTATTCCACCATAGCGGCAAACGGATTCCGATTCATTCTGTGAAACCGGAATTGGATATATCATACAATAAACTGAGAAAAAAGTCAATGCGCCGCCCTTCCGCACGCAAAATCGTGCTTTACAAGTGCGGTTTCATTTGTCATAATAAAACACATGAAACAGAAACATACTTCAACCCAATCCAAACAGCGCCGCTGCGCTCCCCGCACAGCCCGGCCGTCATCATGCGACTATCTGCGTGCCAAACCGTTCTTCACGCCCGTGTACGAGGACGACAATCTCCTGATTGCCGACAAGCCCGCGGGCGTTTTGGTGCAGGATGAAAGCGGAAAAATCTGCGATACGCTTCTGAACCGCGCCAAACGATACCTGCATGAACGGGGAGATGCATCCGGCTGCAGCAGCATCAAACTTTGCCACCGGCTTGACACCGGAACGTCCGGTCTCATCCTCCTCGCCAAAAATGCCGATGCCGAAGCTCAGGCCGTCGAGCTGATCCGCCGGCGTCTTCTTCAAAAAGAGTACCTGTGCGTTACGTTCGGACAACCTTCCCCGTCCGAGGCGGAATTGCGCGACTATCTTCTCAAGGACAGTGCGAAAGGCGTCGTCCGCGTAGTAAAAACACCCCGCACCGGAGCGCGCGAGATCATCACGCGTTACTCCACTCTGCGCACAAGCGGCCGTCTTGCTCTGCTGCGTGTGGAACTGGTCACAGGTCGCACCCATCAGATCCGCGCTCATCTCGCTTCCGTCGGCTGTCCCATTGTCGGCGACAGCAAGTACGGAGTCAATTCCGTCAACCGGGAACTGAAATGCAAATATCAGCTTCTGTGCGCGTGGAAACTCACCTTCCCCGTGATTGAAAGCGGCCCGCTCTCCGCCGTGTCCGGGCAAAGTTTTTCCGCCGGAGAACCGTGGTATGTGCCGCAGCTCAGAGAGGGCGTTCTGAAATAGGTGCTTCCGCCGATTGCAGCGCCTCGCAAAGCTCCTCATAGGAATACAGCGTGTTCAGAACCTCCCGCATCGCTTTTTTCGAAAGGCGCGGCGGGAGGTTTAATTGTTTCAGGAGTGCTCTTCGCCGTGCGGCACTGTCTTGCGTTCCCGACACGCCGAGCTCATACAGATCCGCATACGTGATCTCCCTGCCCTGACGTTCGGGGCACCGTTTCGCCCCCGCCCGCTCCAAAGCCATGAGAATCTCCTGCGCCGGAACCCCTTCCACACCCAGCAGCCCTTCCTTGGAGGATTTGCTTTTCCGCCGTTCCTTTCCCGCGATTGCGGGTACATACGCGTTCTGGACGCTGAGCCCCTGTGCAAGCTTGTTCAGATAAGCGCGGATGCGGAACCCGGCGGCGTCGGAATCCGTCAGAATAATAATGCCCTTTTGCGCGCCGAGCCTGCGGATGAGCGCTTTTGTCTCGTCGCTGGTAAACACCGAAAAGCCGTTGACCGGGAGGATAAACGCATCGACCAGATCCGCCAGCTTGACCGCATCGTATTTTCCCTCGACGAGGATCATCTGTTCCAGTCTTATTTTTTCTCTCACCGGCGCGTCACCTCCGCGAGTTCGCACAGGGCCGTCTGCAGCAGCACTTCACCCGAAACGGGCGAACTTTTCAGTTTTTCATCCAGCTCCGACAGAATATCCAGAATCGAACGCAACTGTGCCTGACTGTATCCGGACGCATTCTCAGAGGCTTTTTTCAGGCGAAAATCCTTGCCCTTATACGAAAAGTCCTTGAAGACTGCTGCGTAATTCTTTTTCTTTTTCGCCCCTGCCTTGACGCGTGCCATGTCGACAAATGCGCCGGACAGCGCCGCGGAAATTGCAATGGGCTCATTCTGAAGATCGAACAGCTTCTGCAGCTTTGCAAGCGCCCTTCCCGTGCGGCGTCCGGTCACATCACGAACCATCTCAAACACATCCGCCTCGATGCTCTGGGCACTCATTTGGGCAATCAGCTGTTGTGTGATTTCGGTATAGCCACTCGCAGCAGCAAGTTTGGCGATCTCATTTTCCAGAAGAAAATAATCATTCTTGCAGCGGTCCAACAGCGCCGTGGCAGCCGTCGGCGACAGATTCGCGCCAAAGCGCTGCGCACAGGATTGCGCAAAGCGTTTTGCATCAACGATCTGCGGCTTCAGAAGTTCCGCGACAAGGCCGGTGTCCTCACACGTTGTGATCAGCTGCTTTGCCTTTTTCGCATTCTTTGCCTTATCGTCTTTCCAGACCGTTGTGAGGACGAGAACGGCATTTTCAAGACTCCTGCACAAATCACACAGAGCCTTGACATCCGCGTCTGCCATCGCCGTCGGATCAATCAGCGGCATATATACAATGCGCTTTGTGCCGAACATGGAAATCATACCCATGGCGGTCACGGCCTCTCCCACGTCCGGGACCGGGCCCTCGATCTGCGTAAACTCCAGGTCGCCGTCTTTCTGCAGCAGCGCGATCGTCTTTTCCGCGTAGCGGCGCGCGAGGTACTCCTCGGTGGAAAAGAAGTAATACACGTCATAATTCAGAGGCTTTTCAAGAATTTTGATCACGTTTGCCTCATGATAGATCATCGTTCGACGACTCCTTTCAGGATGGCTGAGCGTCCCAGCCGCACATATGCCGACGGTTCACCGGAGCGTTCCAAAACCGTGCACGAAACCGATTCCGTCCACTCCGCGCCGTCGCGCAGAATCAGTACCGCATCAGCATCCAGATTGACAGGTTTCGCGGTCCCTCCGACATAAAGGTCCGCGTGCGGAAGCATGGTAAAATCCACAGTCCCGAAACCGATGCAGGCGATCCATCCGCCGATGTTGATCATTGCATACGTCCCGTCTTTCTGCTCGTCGGCGATGATCATTATATCATGGATCGGCTCTTCCGCCAACCGCCCGGACAGATCTTCACATCTGTCGGCATTCAGAATATTCCGCACCAGATCCAGTTCGGAATCCGGCGCTTTTGCCTCCAGACACACCGCCATCCGCACCTCGGGATTGCTGTGTTCCGAAAGCCACTCCTCCGCATCTTCGGCTGCGCCGACGGAGCGGTACAGCACGACCGCTTCACCGCGGAGCGATACCACGTACGCCGGGGATACGGCAGACCCCACCACAGTGAACCGAGCCACGTTCCGGTTAACGGCAAACTGCACACCGAACACGGCGAAAACCATCAACGCGCAGCACACCGCATTGACGGCGCGCCTGATTTTCATGCGCGTTCCGAGAACATATAAAAGTGCTGCCAGAAGGACCGGGATCGTTTCCGCCGCTCCGGCGAAATGGTAATAGCCGCCGGGAAGCTGTGTTGCCGTCTGAGCAGTTTTACCGATGATCGTGATTCCAGCGCCGCACAGAAAGGAAAAAGCCTGCGCCGGTGCGGAAAACGGCAGCACCGCCTGACACAGTGCCGCAACAAGGCCGGTGGCCACGACAAATCCCGTCAGAGGCACCGCAATGAGATTTGCCGGGACGGACCAGACTGAAACGCCGGACCCAAGAGATGCAATGACAGGAAGTGTGAACAGACCGGTCATAACGGGGACCGCAATTCTGTACATCCATTTTCTGGTCCATTCACGCGCAGGCGAAAGCTCCGTCCCGGTGCGCATCTCCCGGATTTTCTGGCGTCTTTCATGCTGTCCTACGAGAATCACGGCGCTCGCCGCACTGTAGGAAAGAAGCAGCCCGGCATCAACAGCCGCATAGGGATTGCACAGGCAGAGCAGCAGTGCAGAAATCCCCATCGAGGTAAACCCGTCGCTCTGCCGCCGGAACATTCTCCCGGCATACAACAACAGCATAGCTGCCCCGGCACGCATCACACTGGGCGTGAAGCCCACCAAAAGCATAAACAGCACGGTGGCTGCACAGGCGCCCGCCGCGGAAACCCGCCGGGAAAACCTTCTGCGGAGCAGCGAATGCACCATTTGCGAAACCATGCCCAGGTGCAGACCGGAAACGACCAGAACATGGGAGAGGCCGGATTTTCTGAACACAGACAGAACATCTTTGCTCAGACCGGAGCGGTCTCCGAGCGTCATCGCTGCGGCAATCTCGCCGACATCGCCGTGCAAAAGCCAGCGAATTCCTTCTGCGAGATGATCCCTCAGCGCACGGAACACAAACACGGGCGACCGGCTGTGCCCCGTCACCGTACACGACTGCGTCTCTTCTGCCTGCAAAAAGATTCCGTCTGCATAACGCGAAAAACGATACTCGTTTTCTTCCACGGGAGACGGTGTCAAAGTCAGATCGACAATGTCGCCCTCCCGTGTTTCCGGCAGGTCCTCTACAAGAACCGAAACGGGGAAACGCATTGGATCCTCATTCATCATGTTCAGCCGTACGACCGCCTGTTTCCGGCCGTAATATTCCGTGATCTGCGTCACAACGCCCTCCGCGTTCACTTCTGCACCGCAGTGTTCCAGCACCGGAGAAATTCCGAATTTCACGGTAAGCAGCAAAACGAGAAGCGCCGACGCAGCTGACGCACTTATCAGAGCGCAGGCCGTAACGCGCTGGCGGCATAAAACAGCCGCCGCGCAAAAGCAAACCAAAAAGGCCGCAGCAGGCCCTAAGACCTGCTGCGGCATGAGAATCCCGAACAAGGATGCCGCCAGATAGACCGCGCCGAACAGCGCAAGCGGACGTCTCATTGTCTTTTACTTGAAGAAAAGGGGCAGCGGAGCCAGGAAGACAATATCTCCGCGGTCGGCCGCTTCTCCTTCTGCCAGCACAGCAGCTTTTGCAACCACAGTGCCGGAGCTCTTCGCAGCGAGCGTTTCCAGCGCGTGGAGGCTGCCTCCCGTGCTGATTACGTCGTCAACGATCAGGATGCGCTTTCCGTCCATGGCGGCAAGATCTTTCTTGTCGATCACAAGGCGCTGAACAGCCTCTGTCGTAATGGAGCGGTCCTCCACCACAACCGGCTCTTCCATATAAAGTTTCGGACCTTTGCGGGCGGGAATATACAGCTTTCCGCTCTGACGGCTCATTTCATAGGCAAGGGGAATTCCCTTGGCTTCCGCCGTCAGGATCACGTCAAACTCCGGCACTTTTTTCAAAAGCTCCGAAGCGCACGCGACCGTCAGTTCAACATCGCCGAACATGATAAATGCGGCGATATCCAGCTTATCATTGACCGGGCACAGCGGAAGATCACGCGTCACGCCGGCCACCGTCAGAGAAAATGTTTGTCTCATGTCAGCTTCTCTCCTTTTCTGTTATCAGCCCGGAGGCCATGCAAGGCTGCGTTTTCCGAGAACATGGAAATGAAGGTGTCCCACGCTCTGCCCGCCATCCTTGCCGCAGTTCGTAACAACACGATAGCCGTTTTCAAGCCCCAGTTCCTGCGAGAGCCGGGCAATCACCTCAAAGACGTGCGCAACGACCGCGCTGTTCTCCGGCGTGATTGCCGCGGGCGAGGCAATGTGCTCCTTGGGGATCACAAGGAAGTGCACCGGAGCCTGCGGATCGATGTCGTAAAATGCAAACACGGAATCGTCTTCATAGATCTTGTTCGAGGGAATCTTTCCCTCAATGATGCTGCAAAAAAGACAATCCATCTGAATTCGCCTCCCTTTTCACGGATAAATCGGCTTATGGTCCGGCGCGTTTCAGGCGCCGAGGACCTCTTTGACAATACCGGGGACCGCCGCAAGCGCTTCGTCGATCTTCGATGTGTCGCGGATTCCCGCCATTGCGAAATCAGGCTTGCCGCCGCCGTTGCCGCCAGCGATCGACGCGATCTGCTTGGCGAGCTTTCCGGCCGCCAGACCCTTGGCCTGCGCCTCTTTGCCCACGGCCACGGCCAGCGTCGTCTTGCCGTCGCATTCACCGACAATTGCCGTCACGGACGCCGACACGGTGTCGCGCGCTCTGTCGCACATTTTGCGGACGGAATCCGTGGACGTTCCGGTGAGATACATCGTGAAGATCTTGACGCCTTCCACTTCCTGTGCGTTCTGGAACAGGCCGTCAGCTTTGGCTGCCGCCTCACGGGCCTTCACAGCCTCAAGTTCTTTCTGCGCCGCTTTCAGTTCCGCGACCACGGACGCTGCCTTGGAGGGCAGGTCGTGGATATTGGATGCCTTGAGCGCCGCAGCCGTCTGGACGATCGCGTCGGTCTTTTCATCCAGGAGCTTCAGGACGCCGTAACCCGTGGTGCCCTCAATGCGGCGGATGCCGGCCGCAACCGAGGACTCGGACAGGATCTTGAAGCAGCCCAGCTGCGCCGTATTGGAAACATGCGTGCCGCCGCAGAACTCGGTCGACCAGCCGTTGATGTCGACAACACGGACGATATCGCCGTATTTTTCTCCGAACAGAGCCATGGCGCCCATTTCTTTGGCTTCCTTGATCGGCATGGAGCGGACCGTCACCGGCAGCGCCTCGAAGATCTTCTCGTTGACGATGTGCTCCACCGTCTCGAGTTCCTGCGGCGTCACGGCGCTGAAATGCGTGAAGTCGAAGCGCACGCGCTCGTCGTCCTCGTAGGAACCCGCCTGATGGACGTGCTCGCCGAGCACTTCGCGCAGAGCCTTCTGGAGCAGATGCGCAGAAGTGTGGTTGCGCATGATGGCCTGACGGCGCTTCGCGTCGACCGATGCCACTGCAGCGGCGCCCACGCGGACAACACCGTCGACAAGCGTGCAGGTGTGGACAAAGTAACCCTTCGGGGTCTTCTTGCAGGCCTGAACGGAAAGGTGCGCGCCGTCATCCGTCGTAATGATACCGGTATCCGCAACCTGTCCGCCGCTCTCCGCATAGAACGGAGTGCGGTCGAGGAGAACCAGAACGCCTTCCTTGGCGCCGTCGTCCGTCGACACTGCATCCACGATTTCTTCTCCGTCGGAGAGCGCAACGATTTTCACACCGGACTCCAGCGTGTCATAGCCGATGAACTCCGTGGGCTGAGCGTCAACATCCGCAAACAGATCGGCTGTCCAGCCGGAAATGTCGCGGCTCAGACGGTCGCGGCGGGCCGTTTCACGCTGCTTGTTGAGCTCTGCGCGGAAGCCCTCCTCGTCAATTTCAATGCCCTTTTCCGCGGCGATCTCTTTCGTGAGGTCAAGCGGGAAGCCGAACGTATCGTTCAGTTTGAAGGCGTCGATGCCGGAGAGGATGCGGCGGCGGCCTTCCTGTGCTGCCTTTTCGACAGTGTCCATCAGGTTGGACAGAATGGCAAGGCCCGCGTCGATCGTGCGGGAGAAGCGCTCCTCTTCCGCGGAGATCGTCTTTTTGATGTAATCCGCGTGCTCAATCAGCTCGGGATAGCCTGCGCCGTTCTCAGCGATGACCGTGTCGCACAGCTCTGCGAGGAACGGACGCGTCACGCCCAGCATCCGGCCATGGCGCGCGGCGCGGCGCAGCAGGCGGCGGAGCACATAGCCGCGGCCCTCGTTCGAAGGCAGAATGCCGTCGGAGACCATGAACACCGTGGAGCGGATGTGGTCCGTAATAACACGGATGGAAACATCGGTCAGATGATCCTTGCCGTACGTCTTTCCGGTGATCTTCTCAACGTGGTTCAGGATGTTGCGGACCGTGTCCACCTCAAACATGTTGTCCACGCCCTGCATCACGCAGGCAAGACGCTCCAGGCCCATACCGGTGTCGATGTTCGGACGGGCAAGGCGCTCGTAGTGGCCTTTGCCGTCGGAGTCGAACTGGCTGAACACAAGGTTCCAGACCTCCATGAAGCGGTCGCAGTCGCAGCCGACATGGCAGTCCGGCTTGCCGCAGCCGTGCTCGGGACCGCGGTCAAAATAGATCTCACTGCAGGGGCCGCACGGACCGGAACCGTGCTCCCAGAAGTTGTCTTCCTTTCCGAAGCGCACCATGTGCGAGGGATCGATGCCGATTTCCTGCGTCCAGATGTCGTACGCTTCGTCGTCTTCTTCGTACACGGAAATGTACAGCAGCTCAGCCGGAATCTCGAGGACCTGAGTCAGGAACTCCCACGCCCAGGAGATCGCTTCGCGTTTGAAATAATCCTGGAAGCTGAAGTTGCCAAGCATTTCAAAATACGTACCGTGACGAGCGGTGATGCCGACGCGCTCGATGTCCGGCGTGCGGATGCATTTCTGGCAGGTCGTCACGCGGTGGCGGGGCGGCTCCTCCTGACCGAGAAACCATTTCTTCATCGGCGCCATGCCGGAGTTGATCAGCAGAAGGCTGTTGTCTCCGTTCGGCACAAGCGGGAAGCTGCCGAGGCGGAGATGCCCCTTGCTTTCAAAGAACGAGAGATACTTCTCCCGCAAGTCGTTGAGTCCGGTCCATTCCATGTTTTTTCTCTCCTCAATCAATGATGTCGGCGGCAAAACAAAAACGGCCTTCCTCCCTCAGATAGGGACGAAGGCCGAACGCTTCCGTGGTACCACCCAGATTGCGCATTCCGTGCGGATGCGCCGCTTTGATCGCCGTAACGCTGCGAATGCGTCCCGCTCTTCGCGGGCAGCTCCCGGGTGGCGCTCCGCCCGCTGTCTGAAGATGTTGCAGCCTGTGCATCTTCTCTCTGGGAAAGCAGCTTATGCGGATGAGCCCGTTCAACGCCTTTTCATAATCCTTTTCTATTATAAAGCAATTTCCGCAAAAGTCAAGCACCGCTTTGCGGTTCAAAATACGTGAGCGCACTCGCCACACGGGCAAAAATGCGGCATGCCGCGCCGCTGTCCTGCGCGTCATCATCCAGCATGACCGTCACGGTATAAGCCGGATCGTCCGCCGGAAAAAAACCGGAAAACCAGACGTCCATCTTTTCGTTTCCCTTTTCGTCCATCCGCCCGGTCTGTGCCGTTCCCGTCTTACCCGCCGCATTGCCCTGGGTCGGCCTGGCTTCATGCCCCAAACCCTCTTCCACAACGCCGACCAGCATCTGCGTGACACGGGCCGCCGTCTCTTCCGAACAGACGCGGCGCATCACAGGGGCGTAAAGATTCTCCGTGACCGTCTTCGAATAACCGTCCACGTATCCCTGTACAAAGGTCGGAGAAACATACATACCTCCGTTCGCGATAGCGTTCATGAATGCCGTCACCTGAACGGGTGTGGCGAGCAGCGATCCCTGTCCGAAACTGATGGATGCCAGTTCGCCCAGATTCCCGAGTTTCTGTGCCGACGGGAGATTGCCCGCAGCGGAATACAGATTTCCAACAATCTGCACAGACTCACCGAAGCCGGCCCGGCTCGCATACTGTTCGATCACGTCGCCGCCGAGCGTGAGACCGAGCTGGATGAAATAACAGTTGCAGCTCTGTTCCAGCGCCGCGGTGAGATCAACGTCGCCGTGCCCTTTCCCGTAAGCACAACGGTACGTATGTCCCGCCACGGTGATGCTGCCCGTACAGTGATACGTTGTTTCCGCCGGTATTCCCTGTTCGATGGCCGCCGCGGCCAGAAGCGGCTTGAACACCGACCCGACGTTGTACGCACTGATACTGCGGTTGAGAAACGGACTGTCCTGCGCGTCGATACTTGCCGAGGGATCGTCTGGGTCATACTCCGGCATACTTACGCTGGCAAGAATCCTGCCCGTGCTCGTTTCCATCACGACGATACTTCCCTTTTCCATCATCTCCCGCGCCACCGCTTCGCAGACACGCTGCACGGAAGCGTCCAGTGTGAGCATCACTCCCGACCCGCTCCCGCGAGTCTCGACGACGCGCGGTGTGATCTGGTCCAGGAACGCCCCCTGAGCACTGGTCGCACTGTACACGCGCCGCAGCGTATCTCCGCCCTGAAGCATTTCATCGCACGCGAGTTCGATCCCGCTCACTCCGCTCCCGCTTCCATCCACATATCCGATGAGGTGCACCGCGATCGGCGACGGGAAGTAACGCTCCGTGCGATAAAAAGCAGGATAGTCCTCTTTCGTTTCTCCGGTCACCGGAAGCAGGAACGGGCGGCTTTTCTGAATGCTCTCGTACAGCTCCGAGCGCAGATCCGACGGCACAAGGTCAAACAGATCGTAGTAACTTTCCTTCTCCGGCGTAATGAGAACACACTTTGTCTTCACGGCGTTTGTCAGCGGAGTGAAATGGCAGTCATAAATGTTGCCGCGCCCCGGGTCAAGTTTCAGATAGGAAGCGCTCTGCGTGAATGCTGCCGCGGCATAGCTCCGGTTTCCCGAAAGAATCGCAACGCGCCCCGCGATAAACACAAACACAAACAGCAGTGACATACACAAAACTGTCGCACGCACCTTGAACCGTTTTCTCACGGGCAGCACCTTCCCTTCACGGGAAGTATGCTCCGTGCAGACCCGGTTTAATCCTCTTTTACGCTGTCGTTCCGAGATACTCTTCCAGGCACAGTCCCTGTTCATGGATCGTCTGTGCCGCCTGTGTTCCTACGTACCGGTAGTGCCATGGCTCGTAGGCGATGCCGGTAACCGATTCCTTGTCCGCCGGATAGCGGAGAACGAAACCGTAGCGGTATGCGTTTTCCGCAAGCCATGCGTATACCGTATCGTTCGTGCAGAGAGTCTTGTCTGCCGTCACATCCACGGCGAGCCCCAGTTCATGCTCGCTCGTTCCCGGAACTGCCACATAGTCCAGCGCGAGTTCTCTCGCTGCATCGTAAGAATACCCCTGTGCAAGATAAGCTGCGATCTTGTCGTCCAGAATCGCCTGCTGATCTTCGCGCGTGCGGAACCCCTCATTCACCGTCGGATAAACGCCCTGTACGCGCATGTCATCAAACATCTGCTGGAGCGCGGGATACATTCTTGTATCCACGCTCTCACCGTTCGAAAGCAGCGTCAGCTCCACGGAAAAATCGTCGGGCAGACCATGCTGAGCGTTCACAAGGACCAGTGCCCACCCGTCCGCCGTGTCTGCCGCCTGCACCATCTGCTCTGTCTGCACAGGCGCCGTGTCCGCAGTCAGCAGTGCGTGCTGCCGGGCGGGAAGCGGGCTGAGTTTCACAGCTGCAAGCAACAGAAAGCACAGCGCTGCCGCTGCCGTAAATGTCAGTCTGCGCCGCCGTCTTCTTCTCTTCATGTCTTCCGTCCTCCTTGGTCATCTGTCATCTGTATGAGTGACGAGTTTCGGAGGACGGTTTCTTCATCTTCGGGAATCAATCCGCAATTTTTTGATATGCAAGGCGCTCACCGTCGTGCAGCGTGTCGATCAGTCCGCAGTAAACAAACCCGCATTTTTTAAGAAGGGCCTGCATCGGAATATTGTCCCGGTGCGTGTCGATTCTGAGATTCCGGAACCGACTCCATCACCAGTCCAGACAAAACCGGCCGGCGCCGTTTCCGTACGAGGCGAGTTTGTGGATCACACGGTAAGGAGCGCTCTCATTGACCCATGCGCCCTCGCGGATCACCAGATAGGTGGGGTCCGGCCCGTCGGAAAATTCGAATGCCGCCGCGATGCGGCCGTTTTCCTCACAGACAAAAGAAACACAGCGGACAACGCCCTCCCGCACCTGTTCCGGTGTCGGTCGGGACGTTCCCCACTGTGTCGGGTTCCCGCTGCGGGCCATGAACGCGCGTGCATGCGCATAAAGCGCCAGCAGCTCATCAAGATCATTGAGGGTTGCGGGCCTGATCCGGTGGCCTGTCCCCTGTTTTGTTTTCTCCATTGTCAACCGTCCTGTTTTATTGTTCCGGCGCCTGCCGTACAACAGTATACGCGGGAACGGAACGGTTTGGCAAGAGCTGTCAGTCCGTCAGATTGGTATACCCCATCAGGAATACGTCCACCTCGCGCGCGGCCGCGCGGCCTTCCGCAATGGCATGCACGACGAGGGACTGCCCGCGCCGGGCGTCGCCCGCGCAGAACAGTTTCTGTGATCCGGCCGCAAAGGTCCCGGCGGTAGTTGTCAGCGTACCGCGATCCGTAAGCGGGATGCCGAACGCGTCGGCAACTTCGTTTTTCACACCCAGAAACCCGGCCGCGATGAGAACGAGATCTGCCGGGCGTTCCGCCTCGCTGCCCTTTGCGGGCACCATGCGGACGCGTCCGTTTTCACCTTTTTCCGCCTGCAGTCCGACCGTTACGATCCCGGTCAGCGCACCTTTTTCGTTTGTGCGGAATTCCTTGACGGTCGTCTGGTACAGCCGCGGATCACGTCCGAATTTTGCAGCTGCCTCCTGCTGGCCGTAGTCGATTTTCAGAACACGGGGCCACTCCGGCCACGGATTCTCCGGCAGACGCCGCTCCGGCGGCTTCGGCATCATCTCAAGCTGGACGACGGAGCGGCACCCCTGCCGGATGCAGGTTCCCACGCAGTCGTTGCCGGTGTCGCCGCCGCCGATCACAACGACGCGTTTTCCCTTGGCGCTGATCGCGGGAGCCGTTCCTCCGAGGACCGACTTGGTAGCCGACGTGAGATAGTCGACCGCGAAATGGATGCCTTTTGCCTCGCGTCCGGGCACGGCAAGATCTCTCGGTTTTTCCGCACCCACGCAGAGCACAACGGCGTCGTACTCCTCAAGGAACTGACGCGCAGGCACATCCGCACCCACGCACACATTCGTGCGGAACTCGACACCTTCCTCTTCCATGAGCTTCACACGGCGCGCCACAACGCTTTTGTCGAGTTTCATATTGGGAATGCCGTATTCCAGCAGACCGCCCGGCCGGTCGGCTTTTTCAAACACAGTAACGCTGTGGCCGCGCCGGTTCAGCCGGTTGGCGCACGCAAGCCCCGACGGGCCCGAGCCGATGACGGCAACGCGCTTTCCGGTGCGCACCGCGGGCGGTTCTGCGTTCATTTTTCCTTCGGCGTACGCCATCTCGATGATCGTGAGCTCGTTTTCGCGCACTGTGACCGCATCGCTGTACAGCCCGCATGTGCACGCCGCTTCGCAAAGCGCCGGACACACGCGGCCCGTAAACTCCGGGAAATCGTTCGTCTTAAGAAGGCGCGACAGAGCCTGATCCCAGTTTCCGCGAAAAATCTCGTCGTTCCACTCCGGGATCAGATTATGCAGCGGGCAGCCCGTCGCCATACCGTTCAGCACCATGCCGGACTGGCAGAACGGCACGCCGCAGTTCATACACCGCGCCCCCTGCTCCCGACGCTGCTGCAACGAGAGCGGCGGATGAAATTCGTTGTAATGGGCAATGCGTTCGAGCGGCGGCTGAGCCGTCGTCTCCGTGCGCACGTATTCCAGAAATCCTGTTGTCTTTCCCATGGTCTGCTCCTTTCACCGTCCGCACACTGCATAAAATGCTTCCAGCTCCGCCTGATCGCGCGAAAGGCCCTTTTCCTCCATGCGGCCGATGGCCGTGAGCATCCGGCGGTAATCGTTCGGCATTACTTTCTTGAACAGAGGCAGCATCTCACTGAAATGTTCCAGAATCTCCGCGCCGCGGCGGGAACCTGTGCGCTTCACGTGTTCCTCGATCATGGTGCGGAGTTCTTCCGCGTCATGCTTCTCCGTGACGGGAGTCATCGTGACGAGCTCCTTGTTCAGGCGGCGGTAAAAATCATGTTTTTCATCCAGCACGTACGCAACGCCGCCGCTCATACCCGCGGCAAAGTTCTTGCCTGTCGGGCCGAGGACCGCAACGCGGCCGCCCGTCATATATTCGCAGCCGTGATCTCCGACGCCCTCCACGACGGCCGTCGCACCGGAATTGCGGACGCAGAAGCGCTCTCCCGCAGTACCCGCAAGAAATGCGCTGCCGGAGGTCGCACCGTACAGAGCCACATTGCCGGCGATCACGTTTTCACTCTCGCCGAGGCGGCTCTTGCGCGGCGGAAACACTGCGATGCAGCCGCCCGAGAGCCCTTTGCCGATACCATCGTTTGCGTCGCCCTCCAGAAGGATGGTCAAGCCCTTGGGCGCAAACGCGCCGAACGACTGACCGCCGCTGCCGAGGCACTCCACCGTAAACGAATCCTCCGGCGCATTTGTACCGAGCCTGCGTGTGATCTCCGCGCCCAGCAGCGTGCCCAGCGTGCGGTCCGTATTTGTCACGCGCACCGACGCCTTTTTCGGCCCTCCGTTCAAAGACGATCGGAACGCGGGCAGCAGCACTTTTTCATCCAGCGTATTTTCGAGATGGAAATTGTACACGTCCTCCTCGCGGAAATGTGCGCAGGAATCCTGTTCGGGGTTGCCCGCCAGAATGCGGGAGAGATCGAGCGTCGCCGCCCGGCCGGCATCCGATTCACGGACGCGCAGCAGATCGGTACGTCCAACCAGTTCGCCGATGGTGCGCACGCCGAGTTTCGACATGATCTCGCGGACTTCGCGCGCCACAAACCGCATAAAGTTCATCACGTACTCCGGCTTGCCGCAGAAACGCGCGCGGAGTTCGGGGTTCTGCGTGGCGACGCCGCACGGGCAGGTGTCCAGATTGCACACGCGCATCATCACACATCCCAGCGTCACCAGCGGAGCGGTGGCAAAGCCGAATTCTTCCGCGCCGAGGATCGCGGCGACCGCCACGTCGCGGCCGCTCATCAGCTTGCCGTCCGTCTCAAGGACTACGCGCGAGCGCAGTCCGTTTTCAAGCAAAGTCTGATGCGCCTCGGCAATTCCCAGCTCCCACGGCAGGCCCGCATGATGGATGGAGCTCTTGGGTGCGGCACCCGTGCCGCCGTCGCAGCCGGAAATCAGGATCACCTGCGCGCCCGCCTTGGCCACGCCTGCCGCGACCGTGCCGACGCCGGCCTCCGAGACAAGTTTTACGGAAATGCGCGCTCTGTCGTTCGCGTTTTTCAGATCGTAGATCAGCTGAGCGAGATCCTCGATCGAATAAATGTCATGGTGCGGCGGCGGGGAGATCAGCGGGACACCCGGCGTGGAATGGCGTGTTTTTGCAATCCACGGATACACCTTGTTGCCGGGCAGATGGCCGCCCTCGCCGGGCTTTGCGCCCTGCGCCATCTTGATCTGAATCTCCTGCGCGCTGACGAGATATTCGCTCGTCACACCGAAGCGGCCGGAAGCCACCTGCTTGATCGCGCTGTTTTTCTCTGTCCCGAGACGTTCCGGGCGCTCGCCGCCCTCGCCGGAGTTCGATTTGCCGCCCAGACGGTTCATCGCCTCGGCAAGACACTCGTGTGCCTCACCGGAAATGGAACCGTACGACATCGCACCCGTTTTGAAGCGTTTGACGATCTCCTCCTCCGGTTCCACTTCCTCGAGCGGAATTCCTCCGTTCTCCGGGAAGACAAACTCCAGCAGTCCGCGCAGTGTGTGCGGACGTTTTTCGTCGTCGACGCGCGCGGTGTACTCACGGAACTTGTCGTAGTTTCCGGTCTGGCTCGCCGCACGCAGAAGCGCGATCGTCTTCGGATCGTACATATGATCTTCTTTTTCGCTGCCGGAGCGCAGCTTGTGCATACCGACGCTGTCGAGCGTCGTGTCCGTGTCGAGGCCGAGCGGATCAAACGCGCGGCCGTGACGGAATTCAACGTCCTCGCCGATTTCATCCAGACCGATGCCACCCACTCGGCTGATGGTATTGGTGAAATACCGGTCGATCACGTCCTTGCGGATGCCGACGGCCTCGAAAATCTGCGAGGACTGATACGACTGGAGCGTGGAAACTCCCATCTTGGCCGCAATTTTCACAATGCCGTGCAAAATCGCGCTGTTGTAGGCGTCAATGGCCGTCGGGCCGTCCTTGTCGAGAACGCCGCGGTCAATGAGTTCCTCAATGCACTCGTGTGCAAGATACGGATGAATGGCCCGGGCGCCGTAGCCGAGCAGCGTTGCAAAGTGGTGTACATCGCGCGGCTCGCCGCTCTCCAGAATGATCGAGACAGCCGTGCGCTTTTTGGTCCGAACCAGATACTGTTCCAGCGCGGAGACAGCGAGAAGCGAAGGGATGGCGAGATGATTTTCGTCCACGCCGCGGTCGGACAGAATCAGGATGTTGGCGCCGTCGCGGTACGCGCGGTCGCAGTCGACAAACAGCAGTTCCAAAGCGCGCTCCAGCGGAGTGTTCTTATAATAAAGGAGAGAGATCGTCTCGGTGCGGAATCCGTCACGCTTCATGGCGCGGATCTTCATCAGATCGACTGCCGTGAGAATCGGGTTCTCGATTTGAAGCACGCGGCAGTTCTCCGGTTTTTCCTCCAGCAGATTGCCGTCCGAGCCGACATAAACATGCGTGTCCGTGACGATCTGTTCCCGGATCGCGTCGATCGGCGGGTTCGTCACCTGCGCGAACATCTGGCGGAAATAGTCAAACAGCGGCGGACGGCATTCCGACAGCACCGCGAGCGGAATGTCCGCCCCCATCGAAGCCGTCGCTTCCGATCCGGTGCGCGCCATCGGCAGGATGGAGTCGCGCACATCTTCATACGTATAGCCGAACGCCTTGTAGAGCCGGTCACGCTGATCCTGCGAGTGACGGAGCGGACGCCGGTTCGGCACGGTCAGCTCGCTCAGACGAACGAGATACGTGTCCAGCCACTCGCCGTAGGGATTGCTCGCGGCATAGCGAGCCTTGCACTCCTCGTCGGTGACAAGACGGCCTTCCTTGGTGTCAACAAGCAGCATTTTCCCGGGGCGCAGGCGGTCCTTGCACACAATGTGTTCGGGTTCGACGTCGAGCACGCCGGTCTCGGACGACAGAATCAGCCGGCCGTCGTCCGTGATCCAATAGCGTGCGGGGCGCAAACCGTTGCGGTCGAGAACCGCTCCCGCCACATCGCCGTCGGAGAACAGAATCGCGGCCGGGCCGTCCCACGGCTCCATCATAGTGGAATAATAATGGTAGAAATCGCGTTTTTCGCGGCTCATTGCATCGTCGTGCCGCCACGGTTCCGGAATGGTCATCATCACGGCAAGCGGAAGTTCGACGCCGTTCATCACCAGGAATTCCAGAACGTTGTCAAGCATGGCGGAGTCCGATCCCTCGCCGTTGATCACCGGGAACACCTTGGTGCGCTGCGTGCGTACCAGTTCGCTCGTCATGGTTTCCTCGCGGGCCAGCATGCGGTCCGCGTTCCCGCGGATCGTATTGATCTCACCGTTGTGCAAAATCATGCGGTTCGGATGCGCGCGTTTCCAGCTCGGCATGGTGTTGGTGGAAAAGCGCGAGTGTACCATGGCCAGCGCGCTCTTGCATTCTTCACGCGTCAGGTCCGGATAGAATTCCCGCAACTGGCCGACAAGGAACATCCCCTTGTAGACGACCGTGCGGGAGGACATCGAAGCGACATAAGCATCCGTACTGCTCTGCTCAAATGTGCGCCGGACAAGATAGAGCTCCCGGTCAAATGCAAGCCCCTTCTCCGTGCCGTCAGGTTTTTTCAGAAAGCATTGCAGAATGTGCGGCATGCAGTCTGCCGCACGGGAGCCGAGGATCTCCGGCCGGACCGGAACTTCACGCCACCCGAGCACGGGCACGCCCTCTTTCCGGGCGATGATCTCGAGCATTTTCTTCGCCTGGCTGCACCGGAGCGAATCCGTCGGAAAAAAGCACATTCCGACTCCGTATTCTCCCTCTTCGCCCAGTTCGATCCCGCACTTGGCCGCCTCAGCGTGAAAAAGCTCATGCGGAACCTGCATCAGGATACCGACGCCGTCTCCGGTTTTGCCGTCGGCGTCCTTGCCGGCCCTGTGTTCAAGGTGTTCCACGATGCGAAGCGCCTCATCCACCGTACCGTGCGATTTGTGACCGTCGATGTTGATCACCGCGCCGATGCCGCAGGCATCGCGCTCCAGCCGTGCGTCGTACAATCCCTTTTCCTGCATCCTGCGTCCTCCCTCTCATTTCGGAAACGAAAAAGGCGCTCACAGACGCCGCACACTCTGGCACGGTATCTGTGAACGCCTTTGTTCACCGTATATTGAACCTAATTATATCTCAACAAACCGTTTTGTCAAGCACTTCCCGTCCGGTTTTTGTTTTACGCATTCTGCGCACCCGGCACAATGGTGATCTCCACGATTTCGGGCACCGCGAGAAAACGCAGAGGGATCTGCGTCGTACCGAGCCCGCTTGTAACATACGTGGAATACTGCTGGCCATCCTTGCTTCCCGCCGGATAAAATCCCTTCCGGAACGGTCCGGAACCCGGCGGCAAAAGCCGCTCCGTGAGTACGGGAAGGTTCACCTGTCCGCCGTGCGTATGACCCGACAGGACGAGCGCGTCCTCCGCTCCGGAAAGCTGAAGGGAAACCTCCGGTTCGTGAGCAGCCACGATCAGGAATTCCCCGCTGTGAAGCTCATACAGCGAAGGGGCCGTCCGTCCCATCAGCGTATCGTCATATCCGACAACTCTCACACCGTACTGTTCCAGTAAAACGCTCTCATCGTTCAGGACCCGAAATCCTCCTGCCGCCATCACATCCTCATAGATCCGCGACGCGCCTCCGCCGTAATCGTGATTTCCCCAGACAGCAAATTTTCCGCCCGGCGCTTCAATGGACGCGAACGCCTCACAGATCAGGTCCAAATCCAGTTCATATTTATCGCGTGCATAGTTATCCAGAAGGTCACCGCCGAAAATTACAATATCCGGCTCGCAGGCGTTGACTGCTTTTGCAACGGCCGACGCCTTTTCTCCGCTGTAATTCTTTCCGAAGTGTGTATCGGAAAAGAAGACGACCCGGCATGGTTCCACAGACAGCTGCGCCGTCACGGAATAACGGCCCGTCCGAATGAACGACGGCTCGACCCACCGAGCATATGCCAGTACCGCAAGCACCGCCAGACACAGCACAGGAACCAGCCGTTTCTTTTTTCGTTTCAAAAAGGCACCTCTTTCGTGCTCCCCGCACCGTTTCACGCCGCAAACGAGAATGTCAGAATTATATCATCCGGCCACCGGGAAATCAAGCGGAACGCCCCTGTTTCCGGCCGTGGCATCTTGACATTGCTTTGAAAAAAGGCGTATACTGAAATGTAAAAAATCAGTCCGCCGGATGCAGACATCTGTCCCATTGTTCCGGCGCATATGATATTTCTGCAGCATTGGGAGGCGCAATATGAATCCCCTGATTCTTCAGTCCGATTTCGGGTATGCGGACGGTGCGGTCAGCGCCATGTACGGCGTTGCCGAAAGCGTCAGCCCGGAACTCCGCGTATTTGACCTGACGCACGACATTCCGCAGTACGACATCTGGGAAGCAAGTTACCGGCTGATCCAGACCGTCAGCTACTGGCCCAAAGGAAGCGTGTTCGTCAGCGTTGTCGATCCCGGCGTCGGCTCCACGCGCCGCAGCATCGGCGTCAAGACCGCCGAGGGCCAGTACATCATCACCCCGGACAACGGCACGCTCACGCACGTCAAGCGCATGTGCGGCATCGTAGAAGCGCGCATCATCGACGAGAGCGTGAACCGTCTTCCCAACTCCGGCGAGAGCTACACGTTCCACGGGCGCGATATCTATGCCTACACCGGCGCACGCCTTGCATCCGGCATCATCACGTTTGAGCAGGTCGGCCCGGAAGTGCCGGTCGGGAGCGTGATTGAACTCCCGGTAATTGAAGCACAGCGTCAGGAAGACTGCATTACCGGCACGATTGATGTACTTGATGTCCGTTTCGGCTCGCTGTGGACAAACATCTCCCGCGACCTGTTCGCTCAACTCGGCATTCAGCACGGCGGCCGCGTGGAAGTCACGATCTCGAACGATACCCGCACGCTTTATAAGAACATCATGGTGTATGCCAAGAGTTTCGCGGATGTCAATGTCGGCGAGCCGCTTCTTTACATCAACAGCCTCGACTGCGTCGCGGTTGCGATCAATCAGGGCAGTTTTTCGAAAGCGTATAACATCGGGACAGGCATCACCTGGCGCATCACGCTGCGCAAAGCGCCGCGCATCGTCTACGAATAAACTGCATTTCACGGTTCCCGCAGAGGTTTCTCTGCCGGCAATATATCAGTTTTTGTGAGGAGTTGTGTATCATGAAGAATTCTTCCATCAAGACTGTCGTTGCAGTCGGCATCGGCGCAGCCCTGTTCTTTGTTCTGGGCCGCTTCGTCGCCATTCCCAGCGGCATCCCCAACACGAACATCAGCCTCCAGTACGCCATCCTCGGCATGCTGGCTGCCATGTACGGACCGGTCGCGGGCGGTCTGATCGGCCTGATCGGCCACACGCTGATCGACCTGTCCTGGGGCGGCAGCCCGTGGTGGAGCTGGGTCATCGCGTCGACGTTCGTCGGCATCATCGTCGGCCTGTTTGCCAAGAAGCTTGCTCTGAACGAGGGCGACTTCGGCGGCAAGAAGATCGCGCTGTTCGCCATTGTGAACGTGATCGCAAACGTGATCGCATGGATCGTCATTGCCCCGTCTCTGGACGTGCTCATCTATGCCGAGCCCGTTGCCAAGGTGTTCTCGCAGGGCGTGTTCGCTGCGATTGCCAACAGCCTGACGGCTGTCATCGTCGGTGCGCTGCTCGTTGCTGCGTACAGCAAGACGATTGCCAAGAAAGGTTCGCTGGACAAAGAGTGATCCCATCCGGCCATGTGCCGGCCCGGACGCACCGCCGGCTGGCCGATCCGGTGCACTGAGTGCCGGGGGCAGGGTGTGACCCTGCCCCCTTTTCTTTTTGACTTTACGATTGAGGAGCCCGGACCATGAATACCCCCATCATTTCCTTTCGGGATTTCACATTTCAATACCGTGCGCAGGCGCGCCCCACGCTGTACAACATCAATCTGGACATTTATCCCGGCGAGAAGATTCTGATTGCCGGGCCTTCCGGCAGCGGAAAATCGACGCTGGCAAGCTGCGTCAACGGCCTGATCCCGTTCAGCTATCCCGGCGAGTCGACCGGACAGCTGTTTGTGGACGGCATGGAAGCCAAGAAAGAAAGCATCTTTCAGCTTTCGAAATCGGTCGGCACAGTCCTGCAGGACCCGGACGGCCAGTTCATCGGGCTGACGGTCGCGGAAGACATTGCATTTGCGCTTGAAAACGACTGTGTCCCCCAGGCGGAAATGCACACAGCCACCAAGCGGGCCGCGGCGCTTGTCGACGTGGAAAACCATCTCGGATATGCGCCCCACGAGCTGTCCGGTGGTCAGAAGCAGCGCGTCAGCCTTGCCGGTGTCATGGTCGATGACGTCAAGATCCTGCTGTTTGACGAGCCGCTCGCCAATCTTGACCCGGCGGCCGGGAAACAGACGATCGAGCTCATTGACCGCATCCAGAAAGAGACCGACACTACGGTCCTTATCATTGAGCACCGTCTTGAAGATGTGCTCTGGCGCAGTGTCGACCGGATCGTTCTGATGGATGAGGGACGCATTGCGGCAGACCTTCGCCCGGATGAACTGCTGTCCGGTGATCTCCTGACAAGGACCGGCATCCGGGAGCCGCTTTATCTGACGGCTCTGAAATATGCCGGCGTCGATGTCACGCCGGAGAAAAAGCCTGCGCATCCCGAAACGCTTGTTCTGGATGAGAAGGATCAGGAACTCGTCCGCAGCTGGTTTCATTCCGTTCAGGCGCCTCCCCCGCCCGCCGCTCAGGCGCCGCTCCTTGAGGTGCGCGGCCTGAATTTCGGGTATACCAAGGACCGGACGACGCTCCGTGATATTTCCTTTTCGATCCGCAAGGGAGAAATGGTGAGTATCGTGGGACGCAACGGCGCCGGAAAATCCACTTTGTCAAAGCTGATCTGCGGTTTTGAAACACCGGATTCCGGCAGTGTTTTCCTGGACGGGCGCGACATTTCGGACGACAACATCCGCACGCGCGCCCGGCGCATCGGCTATGTGATGCAGAACCCCAATCAGATGATCTCCAAGACGATGATCTTCGACGAAGTGGCGCTCGGCCTTGTTCAGAGCGGTCTGAAGCCGGATGAGGTGCGCGCACGCGTGGAGGACACGCTCAAGATCTGCGGCCTGTATCCGTTCCGCAACTGGCCTGTCTCCGCACTCAGCTTCGGGCAGAAAAAACGCGTGACCATCGCCAGCGTGCTTGCGCTCGGGCCTGAAATTATCATTCTGGATGAGCCGACCGCCGGGCAGGACTTCCGGCATTACACTGAAATTATGGAATTTCTGCGCGATCTGAACGCACAGGGTGTAACGGTATTGATGATCACACATGATATGCATCTGATGCTGGAATACACGCCGCGCGCGCTCGTATTCAGTTCCGGGTCGTTGATTGCGGATAAAAGTGCCGCGGAAGTCCTGTGCGACTCCGATCTGGTGGAGCGTGCTGCTCTGAAAGAGACAAGCCTGTTCACTCTTGCCACCCGCTGCGGCATTGAGCCGCCGGAACAGTTTGTGCAGCGCTTTATTGACTATGACCGGGAGGTGCGTGAACATGGCTGCTAATACCGTTCTGAACTACCTTCCCCGCAAAAGCATGGTCCATGAGCTCACAGGCACGACCAAGCTCGCCTTTTTTCTTCTCTTCACTTTCGCCAGCATGATCACATACGACACGCGCGTCCTGATCGGTCTGATGGTCATCAGTTTCGCCGCGTTCCGCGTGAGCCATATCAAACTCCGTGAAGTGCGGTTCATGCTTGTGTTCATGCTCGTGTTTCTGATCCTGAACGATGTGTTCATTTACCTGTTCAATCCCGAGCAGGGCGTTGAAATCTACGGAACACGCCATGTGATTGCAACATTGTTCTGGCGCTACACCATCACGTGGGAACAGCTGTTCTATACGTTCAACATCTCACTGAAGTACTTTGTAGCCCTTCCGATTGCAATTCTGTTTATCTCTGCCACGAACCCCAGTGAGTTTGCGGCGAGCCTGAACAAAATCGGCGTGTCGTACCGCGTCGGATATTCAGTGTCCATCGCACTGCGGTACATTCCCGATATTCAGCGCGACTATCACAGCATCAGCCAGGCGCAGCAGGCGCGCGGCGTAGAACTCGGCAAAAAGGAAAAGCTTCTCGCCCGCATGAAAAACTCCGTCAACATCCTGCTCCCTCTGATTCTCTCGAGCCTTGCGCGCATCGACACGATCAGCAATGCGATGGAACTGCGCGGATTCGGCAAGAAAAGCAAGCGGACATGGTACGTACAGCGTCCGTTCTCGCGCAACGATTACCTTGTGCTCGCTTTCGGCGTTCTGATTCTTGTTCTGAGCCTTGTCATTACGTTCTGGGACGGAAACCGCTTTTACAACCCGTTTGTCTGATACCGGACAGAGCAAAAGCCGCTGCAGGCCGTTCGGCCCTGCAGCGGCTTTTTCATGTTCTGATTTCGCCTGCCACGATATACTTCTCTTCGTCGGACACGGTGACATCAACGGAAAAATACGGCGACAGAAGATCCGTCATTTCCTGTGTTGTGATCATCGGACGGCTGACACTGCGCGCCGCACCCGCATGATGACGGTGAAGTGCCTCCAGGCTCATTCCGTGCGCAACGGCCAGCCTGCCTCCCGGTGCGAGATGTGCGGCAAGGTTGCGGACCAACAGCTCCGGATGTTCAAAGTGCGGCCACGCATTGTATATGACGCAGCAGTCATAACGCCGCGGGAGTCGGCCACTCTCCGCCGCGCCGCAGATTACTTCCACGCGCGGATCGTGCAGCTTGGATGCGGCAATGCGCGCCATCTCCGGCGAAATATCAATCCCCGTCACGCGGCTCACTCCGCGCGCAAGGTAATCCGGGAACAAGACCCCCGTCCCGCACGCCACATCCAGCACACAGCACCCGGCGTGAACTCCCGCCGCATCGAGGATGCAGCTTATTTTCTCATCGCTGCGCACCATCCGTGCATCCCATTCCGCCGCGCGGCTGTTAAAAAACGCTATAATTTCCGATCGGTTCATGTTTCACCTGCTTCACGGGAAAAGCCGGGACGCCCGCAAAGAGCGTCTCGGTCTTTTCATAAGGGGAGAATTTATTTCGATTCCGCCCGTGCCATGGCAAGACGGAAGTCGCGCTGATCCGTAAAAATCTCGTTCTTATAAGGATTCTTCTTTTGTTCGACGGAGCGTTTGACGATAATGGCCAGCACGATCACGTTGGCGGCGAGAGCCGCAATGGCAATGACGCCCTGCATGGTGGGGTCAGCCGCTGTGGGGCGCACCGCTGCGTCCATCACGCCGTCCGCGTACAGAACCGGCAGCGTGCTGAACTGGCTGCCGTCCTGGAACATCGGGAACACCTGCGCAAACATGCACCAGAGCGCGAGCGTGTTGGCGCGGTTCTGAATCCATCCGCCCTTGTTCCAAAATGCATTGGCAAACGTCGGTGCGAGCAACAGCGCCAGACCGCAGTACCATGCGTGCGTGGGCAGATTGTTGTAGGTGTACTCAAAGTTCCACAGATCGTATGCGAGAATGTACAGGAACGTCATGTCCGGCCAGAGCATGTCGTCATGCTTCTTGGATGAATAGATCCCCCACCAGCCGGTCATACAGAAAATATTCAGAATTCCGGCGATGCCGTTGACCCAGTTCCACCATCCGCCGTACAGCCAGACATTTTCGCTGGAGAGCCACCAGCGGTCCCCCGTCTGTGCGAGCGCGATCGCGCCGCGGATTCCGGATTCAAAATCACTGCCGACGGCAATGAGAATATTGATCGCCACAATGGCGAACGGGAACACCTTGAACCAGTCGTTCTTGGCAATTCCCCACTTGTATTTCAGCATCATAAATCCGATGCATCCGGCTGTTGCGGCATACAGCTTGGCATAATGGAACCAGCTGTTCATATGAACATAAGTGGGATTGTTCAGCGCCCACTCGGCGCCCATCGCCGCTCCGACCGCCACAGCGACAAAATACACCGTCAGCCCGGCGGGCAGAATGAGGAAAAAGAATACTCCGCCCTGTTTGCTGCGTCTCGACAGCTCGTTGACGAGGATCAGCCCCGCAAAAACCAACACCCAGCCGAGCAACTGCCAGCCGGCATTTTCTCCGTAAATCTGAAATAACATTTTATATTCCTCCTGATTGCATCAATCACAGTTCGGCATTCGTCCCATGCCGTCCGCTGCCCGCACAGACTGCTTCCGCAGATTCCGCAGCGCTCGCATCCGCACCGTCCTCCGGGACAGTGATATCCCGGATCATCGTTTCATTGCCCTGCAGAAGATGGGTCTGCGCGCTGCCGCAGGCAGGACACGTGCGCCCGTACCGCACGGTGGGATACACCTCTCCGCACGCTTCGCACAGCGTTCTGGCCGGGATCGTCTCGACCTCCAGCGCCGCACCGGCGAGCATTTCCGAACGCGCAGCCGCCCATTGCCAACAGTCCTGCAGATAGCTCTCGACAACACCGGACACTTCACCGAGCTCCAATGTCACGGCCAAGACACGCCGGATGCGGTTCTCGCGCCCGACTTCTTCCACGCTGCGGATGATATGAAAAACGATTCCCAGCTCGTGCATTTCACTCTTCCTTTTTTCCAAACCGGATTTTGAACTCGCGTTTGATCATATACGGCAGAATTGCCTTGAACTTGTCCTCCGAACGTACCATTGTGCTGCACTCAGGCAGTTCGCGTGAGAGCGTGATCGCATCAAATTCGCACTTTGTCGTGCAGATGCCGCATCCGATGCACTTGTTCGGGTCAACGACCGACGCACCGCATCCGAGGCAGCGGGCCGTCTCCTTTTTCACCTGTTCTTCGGTAAACATCCCGTGCATGTCGCGGAACGAACGGCGGTGATCTGCACTCTCATCCATTCCCGCGGACTGACGGCATCCGGTATCGTAACTTTCCAGCACAACATCGTCTTTGTCCAGTTCAATAAAATCGCGCCGGTTGCGTCCGATGGTCATGCTGGTGTTGGGCTGCACGAAGCGGTGGATCGAAACTGCCGCCTCCTTGCCTGCCGCAATCGCATCGATGGCAAACTTCGGTCCCGTGTACACATCGCCGCCGGCAAAGATATCCGGCTCCGCCGTCTGATAGGTCAGCGAATCGGCGATGACACGTCCGCCCGGGCCGCGCTCCACACGCGAGCCATCCAGAAGCGTTCCCCACTCGATGCACTGTCCGATGCTCAGGAACACATGGCTGCACTCGACCGTGACGGTCTCGGATTCATCGAAAACGGGTGCGAAACGCCCGTCCTTGTCAAAGACAGACACGCATTTGCGGAACACAACGCCCACGGCTTTTCCGTCGCGCACGAGGATCTCCTTCGGACCCCATCCGCAGTGCACACAGGCGCCGTCTTCTTCCGCCTCTGCGATCTCTTCGGCGGACGCCGGCATTTCGGCGCGCGATTCCAAACAGAACATTTCCGCCTGTTCCGCACCGCAGCGCAGAGCTGAGCGCACAACGTCGACAGCCACATTGCCGCCGCCGATCACCACCGCGCGGCCGTTCAGCTCAGGAAGTTTCTCTTCACACACGCCGTGCAGGAACTCGACCGCAGTCAGAACATTCTGCGCATCCTCGCCGGGGACGCCGGCTTTCCGGCCACCCTGGCATCCGATCGCCAGATAGAACGCCTTGTAACCCTGCTGTCTCAGTTCGTCGAGCGTGACGTCACGGCCGACTTCCACGCCGCAGCGGATGTCAACGCCCATCTCGCGGATCACGTCGATCTCCGCGTCGACGACGTCCTTCTCCAGCTTGTACGACGGGATTCCGTAGGTAAGCATTCCGCCCGGGCGGGGATTCTTCTCAAACACCGTCGGCCGGTATCCCTTTTCCGCCAGATAAAACGCGCAGGAAAGACCTGCCGGGCCGGCGCCGATGACAGCAATTTTATCTTCAAAGCCGCCACGCGCAGAGGGCGGATTGATCGGCGGCACATAGCGCACGGATGCATCGAGGTCTTTCTGTGCGATGAACTTCTTCACTTCATCGATTGCAACGGCCTGATCCACGGTGCCGCGGGTGCAGGCGTCCTCACAGCGGCGGTTGCACACGCGTCCGCAGACGGCCGGGAACGGATTCTCCCGCTTGATGAGCGCGAGCGCTTCCGTATAGCGTCCCTGTGCCGCCATTTTCAGATAGCCCTGAACCGCGATGTGTGCGGGGCAGGCCGTTTTGCAGGGAGCCGTGCCCGTATCGTAGCAGTTGACGCGGTTCTTGTCCCGGTAATCAATGCTCCATTTTTCCGGACCCCATTTGACGCGGTCGGGCAGTTCCTGACGCGGATACTGCACCGGGCCGTGCGATGTGCACAGCTTCTGGCCAAGTCTGACCGCGCCCGCGGGGCAATACTCCACACAGCGTCCGCACGCCACACAATTCTCGGATTTCACCTTTGCGACATAAGCGGAACGGCTCATGTTCGGCGTGTTGAACAGCTGGCTCGTGCGGAGCGCGTTGCAGATGTTCACATTGCAGTTGCAGATGGCAAAGATTTTATTCTCACCGTCGATGTTCGTGATCTGGTGGACAAACCCGTTGTCCTCCGCGCGCTTCAGAATGCGGAGCACCTCATCGTAATCGACATAATGGCCCTTTTGTGTTTCGACAAGGTAGTCGGCCATGTCGCCGACGCCGATGCACCAGTCCTCCGGATCATCGCCGCAGCCCTCCCCCATGCGTGCGCGCGACATGCGGCACGAGCACGGGCTCGCGGCATATTTTCCGTCGTATTTCTTGAGCCAGTGCGAAATGTGCTCAATATCCACGGAGCGGTTTTCGGTCTCGATCGCCTTTTCCACGGGAATAACATGCATGCCGATACCCGCGCCGCCGGGCGGGACCATCGCCGTGATGTGCTCCAGCGGCAGGAATGTCATCCGCTCGAAAAACGCCGTGACTTCCGGGTGCTCTTCGATCTGATGCTTCTGCATGTTGAAGAACTCCGCGCTGCCGGGAACAAACATGGGCAGGACATACTGCTTCTCGTGCCGCTCGTTTTCCCAGTTGTATTCCAGAAGGCCGATGTAGCTCATCTGATACAGCAGAGGTTCCAGTTCCTCCGCCGGACGGCCTGTCGCTTTTACCAGTTCCGGCAGCGTCATCGGCTTGCGCACCTTCATTTTGAGCGCCACGTCGGCCATCTCATCCGTCACGAGACCTGCCAATCCCCAGTATTCCGGATCTTCGGCCGTGAGCGGGCGGAGCTTCGCCGGGACACGGTCTGTGATTTTCTGCCCGAGTTTCAGAATTTTTTCGCGCGGCTTTTCATCCTTCGGGATTTTAAAAGGCAGTTTGCTTTCATCAAGCGGGAAATGCGTCTGGCTCATACGTTCTCCTTTCTCAGCATCAAGCCGTATCAACCGCGCCAGGCACGGACCTTGGAACGGAGCCATTCGGCCCACTCGCCGATTCCCTCTCCGGTGCGCGCACAAATCGGAATCACCTTTGCCGCCGGATTTCTCATGCGGATGTACTCCCGGCACTTTTCCAAATCAAAATCAAAATACGGCATGACGTCAATCTTATTGATGAGCACAACGTCACAGATGGAAAACATCAGCGGATATTTGAGCGGTTTGTCGTCCCCCTCCGGCACGGAGAGGATCATCGCGTTCTTCACCGCACCGGTATCGAACTCGGCCGGACAGACCAGATTCCCCACGTTCTCGAGAATCGTCAGCTCCACGTCATCCGTCCCGAGACCCTCAAGCCCCTGACGCGTCATGCCGGCATCCAGATGACACATACCCCCTGTGTGCAGCTGAATGGCCTTGACGCCGGTCTTTGCAATGGATCTTGCATCAACATCCGAATCAATGTCCGCCTCCATCACGCCGATTTTCATTTCATCTTTCAGCGCTTCAATCGTCCGCCGGAGCGTCGTTGTCTTGCCGGAACCCGGCGAGGACATGAGGTTCAGCAGAAATACGCCTTTCTCTTTCAGTTCGTTCCGAAGCCGGTCCGCCTCCCGGTCATTCGACGCAAATACGCTTTGCTTGATTTCGAGGATCCTCACTTCATCCACCGTTTTGCCCTCCTGAGTTCTCTTTGTGGCTCTGCCACGGAGTTCTTCTTTTGTATTGAAAGCAGCTCGCTTTGTTAACACATTAACATACTTATTTGTAAGGGTCAATCAATCGCGGTTTTTTCAGTGTTAAGACGAAAAGAAGCCTCTTGCATTTGTCGAAATGCATGATAAAATCAAGTTATGGTATGTGGTATAACCACAGCAATGAGGAGTGGTTCGCAATGGAATTTGAAAAGCTCTCAGCGCCCAGTCTCAAAGATCTGTTTGTGCAGCAGCTTCAGGGAATGATTCTGTCCGGGGAACTCGCGGTCGGGACGCAGCTCCCTCCTGAGCGGGAACTCGCGTGGCAGATGCAGGTCAGCCGCGCCGTTGTGAACGGCGGCCTGTCCGAGCTTGCGCAGCAGGGGTTTGTGGAGATCCGTCCGCGGCAGGGCGCGTTCGTCACGGATTACCGCCGCAGAGGGAATCTCGGCACGCTCGTCGCGATCATGGAGTACCGCGGCGGCGTGCTCGGCAAGGAGGAGATCCGTTCGATTCTGGAAGTCCGCTATGCCCTGGAACATCTCGCAGCCTCCCACGCAATCCGCAACGCATCCGACGAAGCGCTCGACCGCTTGGGAGAACTGCTTGCGGACATTGCGGCTTCCGATACTCCCGCGCAGGCGGCGGAAGCCGCTTTCCGCTTTCAGCACGAACTTGCTCTGATCAGCGGCAACAGCATTCTGCCTCTGATCTACTATTCGTTCAAGCCGCCGGTCATCACTCTCTGGATGCGCTTTTGCCGCCTGTACGGCATCGGGGCGCTCTGCCGCAACACAGAAAAACTGTACGATCTCATCCGCGCCCGCGACACGGACGGGGCTGCCCGCTGGATCGACACCTATCTCGGTCAGGCGATTTCGGGCAGTCAACAGATTTACAGTGAGTGATCCGCCGCTCCCGTTTTCACGCAAAAAGGCTCCGAAGCCCAAGCGGCTTCGGAGCCTTTTCTCTGTAATCACCAGTCGAGCACGATGCCGTCCGGCTGTGCATCGGAAAATACGATCGTTCTTCCGTGTCCGGAGAACCTGCCCGCCTGCAGAAGTCCCACCGGCGTCGGCATGTCGCCGTGGCGCTCGAGCACAACGGTTTCCGTTCCGTCCCGCACGATTCGGACCGCCTGCGCCGGAACGGTAAGCGGCTCACCATCCGTCCGCGTCACCGGAATGAGCTCCGCGCACAGAGGCGAATCTGCAGCGAGATCCAGCACCGTCACCATGGAGGTGAACTTCTCCCCTCTGCATTTTACGAGCAGCGCATCGCCTTCCTTAAGACTGTTATAGTCTGTGGAATACGGCGCACGGAACAGCTCACATGCAACGTCGCCGAGACAATGCAGCGCCGCCCTGGCATTCTTCCCGCTCCAGAACACGCTTGCAGAGCGCAGCTCCGCGCTGCCCTCTCCGAAGTGGAACGTCTGTGAAAACTCGTGCGCATTCTTGCCGTCCGAGAAGAATTCGTCAAACACAACTGCCGCGCGTGTCTCACGCAGCCATACAATGCGCCGGAATACAGCGACGTCCTGTTCGAGATATCCGAGGTGTCCCCCGCAGACGAGATCGGCCTGCGGAGTAAAACGGAACGTCTGTTTCAGCGGAACCGCCTGCGAGATGTAGGACCATGTGTCGCGGCAGGGGCTGAAATCAAGATCGTCCACCCGCGTTGTATTATGGGCGGCCGGGCGTTTCAGTTCCAGCCGCTGCGGGCAGTCGACATAGGTATAACGGCCCGTGTCAATCAGAAAATCCTCTCCGCCGCAGCCCGCGTCAATATGAAGCTGGTCGGCATGGCCGTGACCGCCTCCCATACTGCCGCAGTGAAAACGAAGAAAAGCCGCCTGCCGGTCGCGGCCGGAACGCGGCATATAGTTTCCGCTGTCCGGAAGCGCGTCCGAAGGGCATTCGTCTGCAATGATCTCAAGCGATGCCAGACGCACGCCGCAGGCCGGACCGAAGTCCCAATAGTTTTCTTCCAGAGGATCAGCGCCGGACGCCGTGCGGAGCACCGGATCTTCGAACAGAAGTGCGCCCATTGCAAGAATATCGCGCGCATCCGCGTCGTCGGAATCAGACTGACACGGCAGGTTCCCGTTCGGCTTCGTCCATGCTGCAAGCGCCCGGAACATCTTGTGTACGTTCTCCTCAAAGCTCCCCGGCACTGCAACTTTGTTCTGTCGCGCTACCAACAGCGCATCGGCAGCATTGTGCAGCACTTCGCAGTGGTACATCGGGCTCTGTTCCCACTGGCTGCCGTCCGCCATCACGGAGCGGTGCAGGTTTTCATCCAACTGTTTCAGCGCAAGAGCCGTCCATTCGGGACGTTCCAAGTACACGCCGAGCAAAAGCAGGCCATGGTCCTGAAGTACGCCCCAGTTTGAGATTTTCTGAAACTCGCCCGATTTACGCACCAGATACTCGCCATGCGTGCGCAGGCATCCGTCGATTTTTTCCCGGAGCTGCGATGTGAGTACGCCGCTGTCCTGCACGAGCTTGACCGAGCGCAGCCAGTATTCACAGCGCAGCCCTGCTTCCAGGCTTCTCCATGTATTCGCTTCGCTCTCTTCCGTCAGCGGAATACGGTCGATCCAATCTTCAATCAGGCGTGCCCATTTTTCCGCGTACCGGATGTCGCGTGTATACTGCCAGGCTTTTCCGAGATTTACAAAGCTGGTATGCCGGTTCATCGCGTAGAGCCATTCCGGGTCGCCCGCCGGCACGCAGGCCCAGTCGATGTCAGATTCCGCAGGGCCGAACTGAACCGGTTCGTAGGTTCGTTCCATCTCCCAGTGATCCCGGAACAAAAATCGTTTTTCCAACACGTCATCCGCAATGGAAATACAGCGCTGTACATCCTCAGGGCATTTGCTGCGAACCGCCGCGGCAGCATCTGCGACGTCCGGACACCAAAACCGTTCAAGCATTGCCGCTCACCTCACCAGTAAAGTTTCCAGTCTTTTTCGAGGCGCGTCAGGAGCTCCATGTAAAAATAGTCGCCCCATGTGTTGCACTCATCCACGCCGCGATCCTCCGGGATCGGATTGTACGGAGAATTTTTGGCGTAAACACCATGCAGGAGAATCCCGTTGGACACCGATGCATCACGCACTGCACAAGTATCCCAGAGCGCCTGTGCCATGCGCTTGGCCGTTTCCGTATAGTGTGCGGCCTCGTCTTCCGGCAAATATTTCGCCATTTCCAGCATACCGCACGCCGCGATCGCACCTGCGGAGGAATCCCGCGGCTCGCTTCCGCTGGTGAATTCCAGATCCCAATACGGGACAAGATCCTCCGGGAGATGGTCGATAAAATAGTCTGTCACGTCGCGGGACAGGCGGATACATTCTTCGTTTCTCGTGTGACGATAGGACAGCGCCATCCCGTACACGCCCCACGCCTGTCCGCGCGCCCAAGCGGAACCGTCGCGGTATCCCTGCTGCGTGGAGCCGCGCACCGGCGCGCCTGTCTCGGGATCGAAGAAATAGGTATGATATGTCGAATGATCCGGGCGCACCAGATTCGCCATGCTCGTTTTTGTATGGGCGAGCGCGATACGGCGATACGTTTCATCGCCGGTCACCTCTGTCGCCCAATACAGAAGAGGAACGTTGAGCAGACAGTCAATGATCAGGCGGTAGTTGTCGCGTGCTCCC
>CALXBO010000086.1 GCA_944386565.1 uncultured Ruthenibacterium sp.
TTTTTTCAGACGGTCTTCACATTCCCCCATTTCATCTCCTGGGTGGTCCTCTCCGGCATTTTGATCAATATGTTTGCGTCCAACGGCATCATCAACCAGGTGCTCGGGCAGTTGGGATTTGATCCCGTCGCCCCGCTGATGTCGCTGACCGCATTCCGGCCATTTATCTGGATCTCAAACATCTGGAAAGAATTCGGCTGGGATGCCATCATCTATATGGCTGCGCTCACCAATATCGACCCGCAGCTGTACGAAGCGGCGAGCATTGACGGCGCAAACCGGCTGCAGAAAATGTTGCACGTCACTTGGCCGGGGATCCGCAGCACGGTATGCATCATGCTGATTCTCCAGATCGGCGGCATTATGAGCGGCGCGTCGTTCGATCAGATCTTCAACCTGTACTCGTCCCCAGTCTATCCGGTGGCGGATATCATCGACACTTATGTGTACCGGCAATCGTTTATGGTCGGCACCAATTTCGGTTATACCACCGCGATCGGCTTGCTGAAATCCGTCATTGGCGTCGTTATGATTTGGGCGGCAAACAAAGTCACCACAAAACTCGGTGAGGACGGCTTGTTCTAAGAAGGTGGGTGAAACAATGAAAGCCAAAAAGAAACGTCGGCTCTCCGCTTTTGAAATATGCCTGTATCTGATTTTCGGGCTTTTGGCGCTCATGACATTATATCCATTTTATAATGTCTTGATCGTCTCTTTCTCCAACACCGTGACCAGTGCAAAATACTCACCGTATCTGTATCCCCATGTTTTTGACTTAACAGGCTATAAGGCAATCATCCGCGATGAGTATTTTTTCAAATCATTGGCTACGACATTGTTTGTCACGGTGGTAGGCACATCGCTCAGCATGCTGTTTTCTGTAGTGGCTGCCTACGTGCTCAGCCGCAAACGTCTGCTCGGGCGCAAATTCTTTTTGGGAATGATCCTGTTTACAATGCTCTTTTCCGGCGGGCTGATTCCGACCTATCTTGTCATCTGCGACCTTAACTTGGACAACACGATCTGGTGCATGATTCTCCCGGTCATGATCAGCACTTACTATCTGATCATTATGAAAAACTATTTTGCCGGGCTGCCGCCCAGCTTGGAGGAGGCCGCCCGCCTTGACGGTGCAAACGACTGGATCATCCTGACAAGAGTGTTTGTGCCCATCTCCAAACCATTTATGGCGACCTTCGCATTGTTCTATGCCGTAGAACGCTGGAACGGCTGGTGGGAGGCATACCTCTATATCAATGACAAGAACATCAAACCGCTGCAGATTTATCTTCGGGATATCCTGGTCAGTTTCAACACGCAGCTGGGAAGCCAGGCGCAGTCCATCCTTTCCGGGAATCGGGTATTTGTTCAGTCGGTGCAAATGGCCGCAATCGTGGTCACCATGTTGCCAATTCTGTGCCTGTATCCGTTTCTGCAAAAGTATTTTGTTAAAGGAGTTATGATCGGCTCGGTCAAAGAGTGAGCCGGTTGTTGGGATCATCCAAAGAAAAGGAGTGTAAAACATGAAAAAGGCAAAACGAATTGTGGCGTTGGCTCTGAGTGCAGTTATGGCTGCCGGGTTGCTGGCCGGCTGTGGCGGAACAGCTCCCAGCAGCATTTCCGCCAGCGGAACCGGTGCAGATGCGTCAGAGCAGCAGGGAAATGAACTGGTCGAAGTCAGCATTGCCATCTGGGGCGCAGAAGACGGCCTGGCCGATCCGGATGACCCCATCTTGGAAAAGCTCGAAGAAGAGACCGGTGTGCGTTTGATCCCGCAGAATGTCACGTGGGACGACGCGGAACAAAAGATCCAGCTGTGGGCCACCAATGGCCAGCTTCCGGATATCTTCGCCGGCGATTTTGTAACGAAATCCTTCTATGGCAACTGGATCGAGCAGGGCGTCATTCGCGCGTTGCCGGATGATTTGTCCGCTTATCCGAATCTGGCCGAACACATGCAGATGGAACGGGCACAGGCAGCCGCCCGTGACGGCAAACTGTATATGATCCCCCGAACCACTTACGGCGACATCACCTACAGCGTGCTGGACCGCAACGTGGTATACCGCTGGGACCTTGCCCAGGCGGCCGGCGTCACCAAAGAGCCCGAAACTTATGAGGAGTTCTGCGATATGATCAAAGCGATCATTGAAGCGGATCCCGAGGGTAAAAGCGTCTCCGGCATGACGCAGGCTCTCCCCGAACTGATCGGCGGCTTTGTATATCCGTATGCAGGCATCATTGACAAAAAGTGGGTAGCGGATGAAGGCGGCCAGTTCGTTCCCAGCTATTTTGCGGATCGCGATGCGCTGGTAAGCGCCATGCAGTTCGCCCGCGATATGTATACCGACGGCGTGATCGAGAAAGATATTGCGCTTGCCAAGCTGGAAACCAGCAAAGAAAAATATCTCCAGGGCCAGAGCGCGGCCATGGTGTTCGCCTGGTCCGGTCCAGCCGGCCTGGAGGTAAACCTTGCCAATGATTATGACGCATTGTATGGTGAGGGCAGCTTCCTGGAGGACAACCGGGTTGCCAAGCTGTATCCTTCCGAGGACGGGAACAAGTATTACTTCGTGGATACAGAAGCATGGTCCGAGAGCTACATTTCTGCGAATGTGGACGATGAAAAAATGGCGGCGATCTGCAAGCTGTTCGATTACCTCTACTCCGAAGAGGGCCAGCGCCTGGTGTATTGCGGCATCGAGGGGGAGGATTACGACATCGTGGACGGCGAGGTCGTCATGCGAGATGGCGTCAACCTGACGGAGAAGTACACCTTCAAGAATGTGAACAGCAACATTGCCGACCTGGCCATGTGGAACCCGGAATACTGGGACGAGACATCCCCCTCTACGATCTCTGACGAATACCGGGCGCTGAACACTGCGCGCCACGAGGATGCCGTGCAAAACGGCACCCTTCCCACCTACTATGACAGCGTGCTCTTCCTTTCCACGCCGCTGAAGGATGCGTTCGTTTACAACACCAACGACGATCTGCTCCAGATCATGATGGGCACCGATCCTGTCGATGAGATGGTCGATGATCTGCTGGCGAACTACGAAACGAAGGGGCTGTCGGACATGTTGGCAGAAGTCAATGCCGCGGCGGCTGAACTTGGCATCACCGCAGGATAAGGCGTTGCTTTCATTCCGTACTTCATCATATTCTGAAGAAACAGACCACTTGGCGCGGGCCGGGGCTCTTGGCCCTGGCCCGCGCCTTTTGCAAGGAGGCCCAAAATGGAAAGCACCCGTACGAACGGCGCTATCAGTGCGCAGGAGGAATTTTTCTACCCGGATATGGCCCTGGCGCCTCTGCCCGCGGAGCTTCACCTTGCCATGCCCCGCAACGGGCGGCCGGGCGTGCAGCTGCTCGTTGAGACCGATGAGCCGCGTCTCACTGCTTCGCTGGAAAGCGCCGACTTCACTCCGGAGTTTTTCTGCGAACTTGCGGTGCCGGTAGAATACAACACCGGAGATGGCGTTGAGCAGGGCGGCTCGATGGTGTTGGAATCCCGTCCCGCGCAGAAGCCCTCCTATGCTACCCGGCTGGCCCCCTTTGCGGTCTATGACTGCTTAAAACCTGCACCGGGCGGGCACATCGAGGCAGAAAACGGCCGGGCGGCGCTGTATCTCTGCCTGTGCCCCCGGCCGGATATCAGGCCCGGCGAGCACCATGCGCTTTTGCGCCTTGGCGCTTATTGCTGCCGTTTGGTCATCCGGGTGTACGGCGTAGAGATCCCGCAAGACGCCTTCCCGGTAACCAACTGGTTCAGCCTTGAATCCATCTGCCGGTTCCATCACCTTAAGCCGGATAGCCCCGCCTTTTACGAAATGGTTCGCCAATATGCCCGCGCCATGCGGCGCATCCACCAGACGATGTTCTACATCCAGCTCGATGGCCGGTGTGTGGTAAGCCGGGAGCCGTACCAATTCAATTTCGAGTATTTGCGCCCGCTCATCGAGCTGTTCTTCGAGTCCGGGATGCAGGAAATGGAGTTGGGCTCGCTGCTCAGCCGGGGGCTCCTGCCAGACGGCGCCCCGGATATGTACACTGACCGCTTCAAGTGTTCGATGGCGCCGGATGTGCCTGTGGACTCACCGCATGGCTACGAGATCATCGTGCGCTTTGTGCAGGCGCTGGCGGCATTCCTTGGCAAATATGGCTGGCAGGATAAGGTGCTGTTCCACATTCATGACGAGCCGGACATCCATTTCAAAGATGAGGCGACGCTCCTGGCCCGCAAGCGGCAATATTACCTCGCCGCCAGCGTCCTGCGCAAATACCTGCCAGGAGTGCGTATCATCGAGGCCGTCGCTTCGCCAGAATTTCGCGGCGGAGTGGACGTCTGGGTGCCGGGCACCGCGGGCTATGAGGCAAACAAATCCGCCTTCGACCGGTTCATTGGCCTGGGCGAGTCGGTCTGGGCTTATGTCTGCTGCGGGCCGGAGGGCGGTTGGCTCAATCGTTTTCTCGACTTCGCCTCCATCAAAGGCCGTCTTTTATTTTGGGGCTGCGCCGCCAACCGGCTGGGAGGATTTCTTCATTGGGGCTTCAATCAGTTCCCCGCGGGAATGGATCCGTTCAAGGCTACCAGCTGCCCTAACGACACCGGCATCGGCACCAACTTCCCCTGTGGAGATTCGTTCATCGTTTATCCCGGCGCAGACGGCCCCTGGCCTGGAATGCGCATGGAGGCGGCCCGGCGTGGCGCCGAGGATGCAGCGCTTCTCATGCTGCTGCGCCAGCGAAACGAGGCCGCCCACGATGAACTGGTGGCACAGGTGTTCCGAGACAACCAGCACTACAACGATGATCCGGCTTTCTTTGAAACAGTTTATGAGGAGTTACTGCGTCTGCTGGCGCGGGAGGAGGCAAAAAAATGAAACAGGTGAGCGCGATTGTGATCGGCGCGGGCGCGCGGGGACAAGTCTACGCGAAATATGCAGCGGAGCACCCGGATCGACTGCGCATCCTGGCTGTGGCGGAGCCCAAACAGGACCGGCGGGAGCTGTTCTGCCGCGCCTATGGCATTCCGCCCGAACTGGCTTTTACCAGTTGGGAAGAGCTGCTCGCCCGCCCGCAGATGGCGGATGCAGCGCTGATCTGCACGCTGGACGATATGCACACCGCCCCGGCGTTGGCGGCACTGCGGCAGGGTTATCATATCCTGCTGGAAAAGCCCATGAGCAACAAGGAGGCCGAGTGCCGCGCCATCGCCCGGGCAGCGGAGGAGTCGGGCCGGATACTGAGTGTCTGCCATGTGCTTCGCTACACCCCCTTTTACCGCACCATCAAGCGGCTGATCGACGAGGGCCAGATCGGGCAGGTCGCCTCCCTTTGTCAGATCGAAAATGTGGGCTACTGGCACCAGGCTCACAGCTTTGTGCGCGGCAACTGGCGCAGCAGCAAAGTGAGCCCGATGATCCTTCAAAAAAGCTGCCACGATATTGATATTCTGCTGTGGCTTGCAGGACAACGGTGCACCCAGGTGGCCAGCTTCGGCAGTCTGCGTCACTTTGACGCGGCCCATGCGCCCGCGGGCGCACCGGAGCGCTGTACCGATGGCTGTCCCCACAGCGAGGCGTGTCCCTACTATGCCCCCAAGATCTATCTGACCGACAACGTGGGCTGGCCCACCGATATGCTCACCACCGACCTGAGCTATGAAGGGCGGTTAAAAGCGCTGCGGGAAGGGCCTTACGGCCGCTGCGTATATCGCTGCGACAACGATGTGGTGGACCGGCAGGTGGTGATCCTTGCGTTCGACAAAGGCGCGGTCGCCAATTTCACCATGACCGCCTTTACCACCGATATGGCCCGGCAGCTGAAAATCTGCGGCACCAAGGGGCAGATCACCGCCGACATGAACACAAATGCCATTTTGCTGCACCGCTTTGGCGAGGCGGAAACAAGGCAGATCGCGCTGGAAGTGCCGCCTCAGACCAACAATTACGGCCACGGCGGCGGCGACTATTTCCTGATGCGAGACTTCGTGCAGGCAGTCTGGCAGGCAAAATCGGACACGCTCTCCTCGGCGCAGGCGTCTTTGCAAAGTCACCTGATCTGTTTCGCGGCCGAACTCTCCAGAAAAGAAAAGAAAATTGTTGAGCTGTAAAATAGAGAGGATGTGAAATGCATGCGTATCAAAAAGTTGATTTTCGCAATGGTTCTGTCTGCAGCGACGTTATTCGCACCGACTGTGTTCTGTGAAATGCCCGAATCGCAACCAGCGGAAAAACCTGCTGGACTTTGGTTTTTCAGGAGAAATTCAACGATGCTGTTTTAAACCCTTCTAAGTTTTCAGACTCATATATGCCGCACTGGACATCTCAAGAGCAAAGTCTTGCGCATTATGATGTGACAAACGGTATACTGTCATTAAGATAGACAAAGATACTCAAGGCCCTTGGTGGGCATTCGATGACGTACAAAAGATTTCAAGCATACAGACCGGCATGCGGGATGGCCTGCACAATTTTTGGGATACTTGTACGATCACCGATCATCATCGCGCCGTCAGAAATTTTGAAACCCGATATGGATACTTTGAGCTGCGGGCACGGGTACCGGATGACAGCGGCTTACACAGTGCCTGGTGGATGATTGGTACTGAGGCAAAATCAGACGAGACCGCCGAAGTAGACATTTTTGAAATTTGTGGTCCGGACATCAATACCGACCAAAGCCGCGTACGCGTTTCCGTCCATCCTTGGAACGATGCAGGTCTTAGTGAACAAAGCTTAGATTATTATCCTGCTTGTGATGTTTCGCAAGATTTTCACGTTTACGGTTTTGAATGGCAGCCGGAAGGCATGAAGTTCTACTTCGATGGAAATCTTGTTAAAGAAACATCCCAATCGCCAGACTATAAAATGATCACTTTTCTGGGAATCTACGAAAATGACTCCCCGCTGTGGAGCGGCACGCCGGACTATAACAGCGACTATCCCAAGAGATTTGAAATCGACTATTTCCGCGTTTACAAAACCGATGAGATGTTGGCTTGGGACGCAGCAACCGATCATAACCCTGTTGCAGGAGAAAATCTGGCTCCGTATGCAGTTGCGGGCGCAGGACAGGACTGGAACTGGGACAGTCCTCCCAGCAATATGATTGACAACGATGCATATTCCGCTTTCCAAAGCGTCGATTCCCCCGTTTTTCCGCAGTACCTTTATCTTGATTGGGAGGACACGCAGACTTTTGACACGTTCATTATGAAAACAGCCTATAGCCAAGGACAGGCCCCAACGAATTGGGATTTAGAAGTATCTGCCGATGGTGAAACCGGCTGGACACATGTAGCTTCTTCTGGCGATATTGCTTGGGATGGAAATGATTGGCACGTCGAAGAATATAAGCTTACATTTAGTCCGGTACAAGGAAAAGCCCTAAGAATTAAAATAAACAACGCCAACTTGCAGTGGGATCATTATGCAATTAACGAAGTTCTTGTAAAAGACTCGTCTGTATCTCCAGTAAACGCCAATATTGCCTCCGAAACGACCTCTGAGTGGGACAGCGAAAACGGTGGACTTTTGACAGATGGCGATCTTACTGAGGCGGCCCAAAGCGATAATCGCCCCTCCCTTCCAATGGATATTGTTTTGAAATGGCCGATGCAGACAGCCTTCAACGAAATTCAGATGCATTGCTGGTATGCAAAAGACCAGGCGCCTACGCAAGCATCTTTCCAAATTTCACAAGATGGGCAAAACTGGCAAGAGATTGTCGCCCCCACAACGTTGTTTTGAAGCAAAAACGACGCGACGATCGAAACCCAGACCTTTTCATTTGATCGTGTTCAAAATGTAAAGTATCTCCGCATGAGAATACACGACGCAAATCTTACATGGCGGCATTTTGCAATCAACGAGTTGGAGGTCTATGACCGGCAATTATCGTATTAAGAGGTAATTCATATGAAGCTCAAAATGATGCCAGACGAAGTGTTTTTGGGCGGCGCTGTAACCGATGGGATCCGCCAGCCCTATACGGCCGCGAGTACGGAAGAACTGGATCTGACCCGAAATGAGACGCCCAATCAAATGATGCCGCTTCTGCTCTCTACAACAGGGCATTGGCTGTGGAACCCAGCCGGTATGCGCGTTTCCTTTCAGAAAGGGGAGATTCAGTGCACCGAAGGCACAACGGTGGGGCAGTGTTGCGGCGGGTTGCGGGAAAGTTATCTGGACGCTATGCAGCATTGCTTCCCGCCGCATGAAGTCAAATTGGACAATCGATTGTTTACGGCTCCAGTTTATAACACCTGGATCGAATTGACTTTCCATCAAACGCAGGACGGCGTACTGCAATATGCACAAGAGATCCTTCAAAACGACCTGCCCCCCGGCGTCTTAATGATTGATGACGGCTGGAGCGATTGCTATGGGCGCTGGCAATTTTCGCGTGAAAAGTTTCGCGATCCCGCTTCGATGCTCGCGCAGCTCCACCGGCTGGGCTTTCCTGTCATGCTTTGGATCTGCCCATTCGTAACCCCGGATACGCTGGAGTACCGTGAACTGGAAAGGCGGGGATTGCTGGTTACATCTGAAAACGGGCTGCCCCACATAGCCCATTGGTGGAACGGCTGGTCCGCAGTCTTGGATATGACAAAGCCGGCTGCCCGCCGCTGGCTGAAACAGCAGCTGGATGATCTGCAGGCGTTGGGGGTGGACGGTTTTAAATTCGATGCCGGCGACAGTGTATATTATCCCTCTGACGGGATAACCACCGGTGATGAGCACTGTCGGGCATGGGCGGCCTTTGGTGAACAGTATTCTTTCAACGAATTCCGTGTAACGAGCGGCGCAGGCGGGTGGTCCTTGACGCAGCGCCTGTGTGACAAAGATCACAGCTGGGGCAATACGGGCCTCGCCGCACTGATTCCGGACGCCATCGTACAAAGCCTGACAGGGCATTCGTTTTTGTGCCCGGACATGATCGGCGGTGGCGAATATCGGAATTTTTACAGTCAGGAACGGTTGGATCAGGAATTGGTGGTGCGATGGGCGCAGGTCGCCTGCCTGATGCCGGTGATGCAATTTTCAGCCGCCCCGTGGCGGATCTTATCTTCCGAAAACTATGCGGAAGTACAGCAGGCAGTAGCGCTGCGCAAGCGTTATCTGCCGGCACTTGAAAAAGCTCTGGCAGCCTGCAGAAAGACTGGCGAGCCGGTTCTGCGGCCACTGGCCTATAATTTTACCGACGCCGCCTGCTCGCGAATCATGGATCAGTTTATGATAGGCAACGATTTGTTGGTCGCCCCGATTTTAGAGAAAGGCGCAACATCGCGGCCCGTCTATTTCCCAAAAGGGTGCTGGCTTTCTTCCAGCGGGCATCTGCTCGAAAGTTCCGGCGAAGTGCGAACAGTTGAAATGGGAATCCATATTGAAATTTTTGAAAAAAGGTGTGAATCGATATGAAAAAAAGGATGTTGTCGCTCCTCACTGTTACTTTATTCTTTATTTCTGCCGTTTGCCCTGTTATGGCAAGTGACAGACGACGTTAATTTGATCGTAAACGGAGGATTTGAAACGGGCGACCATACGGGTTGGAGCGCGTTCAATTCTGCAATTATTGATACCACAAGCCCTCATACCGGAACTTATTGCGCAAAAGTAGATAAGAACAGCAGCTATGAGCAAACGGTTTCCTTGGCGCCTAATACAAAATATGTTCTAACAGGTTGGGCAAAATCGGAAAACAGCGCCGTTATGACTTTAGGTGTAAAAAACTATGGCGGCCAAGAGTCTTTTTCCGCGACCGTATCAGCAGAATATCAAAAATTGACCGTTACGTTTGTCACAAACAATGAGCCTTGTGTGGCAACGATTTACGGATATCGTCAAAATAGCGGCACTGGGGCGGGCTATTTTGACGACGTTGAACTGGTTTCCGTACAGGACTTGGCTCCTTATCAGCCGCTGATGAACGCCGCTTCACCGCAAACCATCCCCACGTATGACGGCACAAACCAACCCACACACCCGTCTGTTGTAAAATTTGACCAGCCGTGGAACGGTTATACCTATTGGATGGCGATGACGCCCTACCCTTATAATGACGGCAGCTATGAAAACCCCTCTATTGTTGTTTCAAACGATGGTGAAAATTGGATCGTCCCCTCCGGCTTGACCAATCCGTTAGTAGGCACTCCAAACCCAGGACACAATTGCGATGCAGATCTTGTCTATGTGCCAGAATTCAACGAGCTGCGAATATACTATGTAGAGGCAGATGATAGCATAAAACCGTTGTGTGGGGATGGAAACACTCCTGCACAACGGTTTTTCTTGTAGCTCTGATCCACATCCTCTCGGCGGGTTCGGTCCAGCCGTGTTTGCCGAGAATTTTTTCCAATAGTTTCACGTCGATCTTCTTGGTAGGTGGCGGCGTGCATCAGGCGAGTCCCGTCGTCTGTGCCTTTCTCTACTGTCAACTTTTTCAGGCTGTCAGCAGCGCTTCCACCTCCGCGTTTGCCTTGGCGTTGCGGCAAGGTATGCTGCTGATCCCGCTTCCACACATCCTGGATGCTCTGCTCCGCCTTGGCGCTTCGCCGCTAACGCTCCCCTTTTATGTTACCGCAAAGAAACTCATTGCGTCGACACGTTGGCCTCTGATCCATGCTTCAAAGTGTAGATGGTTGCCGTTCGAGTTTCCTGTCGTACCCACATAGCCAATCACTTCGCCTTGCTGTACCTGCTGGCCGGCTGTCACACAAAAGTCGCGCTCAAAGCCTTATCTTTGGTATGGAGCCATATCTCCCTCATAGCGGTCTTGGGTACGACCCCCGCCTTATCAAAGGTGCGGGGCTTACCGCCTGTCGGCTTTGTTTT
>CALXBO010000087.1 GCA_944386565.1 uncultured Ruthenibacterium sp.
TCAGCCCCAGCGGGGTCACCGCGCCCATGCCGGTAATTACTACCCGTCGTTTTTCCATATTGCGCCTCCTGTTCACATGGCCATGCCGCCGTCCACGCTGAGCACCTGGCCGGTGATGTAGGCCGCCTCGGGCGAGGCGAGGAACGCCACCGCCGTGGCCACCTCCTCCGCCGTGCCGAGCCGCGCCTGCGGGATCTGCCCCAGCAGCGCGGCGCGCACCGATTCCGGCAGCACGGCGGTCATATCCGTCTCAATAAAGCCCGGAGCCACGCAGTTCACCGTGACGCCCCGGCCGGCCAGTTCCTTGGCCGCGCTCTTGGTCAGGCCGATCAGCCCCGCCTTGCTGGCGGCGTAGTTGGCCTGCCCCGCGTTGCCGCGCAGCCCCACCACACTGGAGAGGTTCACCACCCGGCCCCACCGCTGCTTCATCATGGGGCGCATGACCGCCTGCATACAGGCGAAAGCCCCCTTCAGATTGGTCGCCAGCACCGCGTCGAAGTCCTCCTCGCTCATCCGCATGAGCAGCCCGTCCCGGGTGATGCCCGCGTTGTTCACAAGGACGTCCACGCCGCCCCACCGCTCGGTCACGGCGGACACCAGCGCCCGCGCCTGCTGCGCGTCGGACACATCCGCCTGCACCGCAAAGGCATCCGGCGCGCCCCGGCGCAGACACTCCTGCACCACGTCTTCGGCAGCCGCCGCATTGCCCGCATAATTCACCGCAATCCGCATGCCACGGGCCGCAAGCGCAAGGCAGATTGCCCTGCCGATTCCCCGGCTGCCGCCGGTGACAAGCGCCCGTTTTTCCGTCTGTTCCATTCAGTTTTCCTCCTGCAGCATACGCACCGCTTCGGCCAGTTCCGCGGCGGTCTCCACGCCCAGAACCGGCACCTTGCGCTCCGTCACCGTTTTTTTCCACAGGCCGGACAGCACCCGGCCCGGGCCGATCTCGATCACCCGGTCGATCCCGTCGTCCGCCAGGCGGCGCAGCGTGTCCTCCATGTACACGCTGGAGCACACCTGCTTTTCGAGCAGCGCGGGGATGGTGTCTCCCTCTCCCATGGGCCCGCCCAGACAGTTGAAGTAGACCGGGAAGTTCATCGCCCCGAAGGTTTCCCCGGAAAACCGCTGTGCCAGCGCCGCAGCCGCGGGGGCCATCAGGGAGGTGTGGAACGGCCCGGAGACTTTAAGCGGAAGGCAGCGCCGCGCCCCTGCCTCTTTGGCGAGTTCGCAGGCGCGCTCCACGGCGGCGGCGTCTCCGGCAATGGCCATCTGGCCGGGGCAGTTGTAGTTCGCGATCTCCGCCACGCCGAGCGCCGACGCTTTGGCGCAGACATCGGAGAGCGCCTCGCGGTCAAACCCCAGCACCGCGGCCATGCCGCTCGCGCGACCCTGCACCGCCTGCTCCATCGCCGCGCCGCGGAACGCCGCGAGCTCCACCGCCTGACGGGCCGTGAACACCCCGGCGGCGCACAGGGCGGAGTATTCGCCGAGGCTCAGGCCCGCGGCCGCCGCCGGCTGTGCGCCGGCCTCCCGCAGCACCTGCGTGACCCCGGCGGCGAACGCCACCATGCAGGGCTGGGTGTACCGGGTCTGGTTGAGCGTCTCGTCGGGGCCAAAAAAGCACAGGGATTTCAGGTCGAAATCCACCCCGGCGGCACACTCGTCCATCACTCGCCGGAAGGGCGGAAACTGTTCGTACAGATCCGCGCCCATCCCGGCGTGCTGGGCTCCCTGGCCCGCAAACAACAGCGCCAGTTTCATGACGTCTTCCTCCTCACTCGCGCACCCGGCTGTCCAGCCGGGCGACCGTATCGGCGCAGCCGCGCCACATCTCTTCAAAGATTTCGGCCAGCGGGCGCACCTCGTGCAGCATGCCCGCCACCTGCCCGGCCATCAGGCTGCCGGTCTCGGTGTCGCCCTCGAACACAGCCCGCCGCAGCGAACCGAGGGTGAACTGCTCCAGTTCCATCTTGTCCGCCCCGGCTTTTTCCCGGCTCAGATAGGCTCGTGCCATCTTGTTTTTCAGCACCCGGACGGGAGTGCCGCCGTTGCGTCCGGTGACGACCGTGTCGGAATCCTTGGCCGACAGCAGCGCCTGTTTGTAGTTCTCGTGGATGGGGCACTCGGCGCTGGCTAGCAGACAGGTGCCGAGCTGCGCGCCCACCGCTCCGAGGGCGAAGGCAGCCGCCAGCTGGCGGCCGTCCGCGATGCCGCCCGCGGCGATCACCGGAATGCCGAATTCCCTCATGGCGTCCACGACCTGCGGCACAAGCGCCATCGTGGTCATCTCGCCCACGTGGCCGCCGCTCTCGGTGCCCTCGGCGATCACGCCGTCCACGCCGAGCCCCGCCAGACGGCGGGCCAGCACGGTGGCGGCCACCACCGGGAACACCCGGATTCCCGCTTCTTTCCACATGGGCACATAGGCGCCGGGGTTGCCCGCGCCGGTGGTGACCACCGGCACATGCTCCTCCGCGACGATCTTCGCCATCTCGGGGGCGGCGGGGTTCATGAGCATGATGTTCACGCCGAACGGCTTGTCGGTGAGCTCCCGGCAGCGGCGGATGTGGCCGCGCAGGGTCTCGGCGTCCATGCCGCCCGCGCCGATCAGGCCGAGCGCCCCGGCATTGGAGACGGCGGCGGCGAATTCGCCGGTGGCGATGTTCGCCATGCCTCCCTGAATCAGGGGATATTTCGTTCCCAGAAGTGTATCCAAACGCATAAGTACCTCCTTGTTACGCCCGCAGCAGCACGCCGCCCCAGGTGAGCCCCGCGCCGAATCCCGCGCAGAGCACGGTCTGACCCGGAAGGAGCTGCCCGTCCCGGCGCATCTCGTCCAGCGCGATGGGAATGCTGGCCGCCGATGTGTTGCCGTACCGCTGCATATTCTCGTAAAACCGTGCCGGGTCCTCGTCCAGTTTCCTGGCGATGCCGTGGATGATGCGGCTGTTCGCCTGATGCAGCACCAGACGGTCCACTTCGCCGAGGGTCAGCCCGGCTTTTTCCAGCACCGCGCGGATGCACCGGGGCACCGTCTCCACCGCGAAGCGGAACACCGCCCGGCCGTCCATCGCGAGGAAGGGGTCGTCCGGGCCGCCGCCGTGCAGCACCTGACCGTCGCCCCGCGTTCCGAACACCGCCGCCCACGGGGCCTGTGCGTCGAGCCGCACCACGGCCGCGCCCGCGCCGTCCCCGAACAGAACGCACGTGCTGCGGTCGGAGAAATCGAGCAGGCTGCTGATTTTCTCCGCCCCCAGCACCAGCGCGTACGGCCCCGCCATCTGGCCGCCCAGCAGCAGACAGCGGGCGGTCTCGAGCGCCGTCACAAATCCGGTGCACGCGGCGTTCACGTCGAGGCACAGCGCCGTCTCCGGCAACCCCAGCGCAGCCTGCACCTCGCAGGCGAGCGCGGGGGTGCGCCGGTCGGCTGTGAACGTGGCCGCGATGCACACGCCCACGTCGGCGGGCGATATGTCCGCGTCGTCCAGCGCCCGGCGGGCGGCGACAGTCGCCAGCGAGGCGGCCGTCTCCCCCTCGGCGCAGAAATATCGCTGCCGGATGCCGGTGCGCCCGGCGATCCACTCGTCGCTTGTGTCCAGCGTGCGGGCAAAATCCTCGTTGGTCACCCGGCGGCCCGGCAGGCAGCGCCCGGTTCCCAACACCTGTAATCCGTTCATATCGTTTCCTTTCCGGCGCACAGCCAGCCGTTGCCCATGGCCCGGAACCGGCGCTGCCGGTGGCGGGCCGGGTCGGCCAGCTTTTCCGCCCGGCGCAGTTCTTCCCGGAGCGCCGCGTCCACGGTGCGCCAGAACGCCGCCGGGTCGGTGTGAGCGCCCCCGTCCGGTTCGGGCAGAACCCGGTCAATGACCTGCAATTCGAGAAGGTCGGCGGCGGTGAGTTTCATCAGGCCGCAGGCCTCCCCGGCGCGGGAGCTGTCCTTCCAGAGGATCGAGGCGAACCCCTCCGGCGAGAGCACGGAGTACACGGCGTTTTCCGCCATCAGCACCCGGTTGCCCATCGCCAGAGCCAGCGCTCCGCCGCTGCCGCCCTCGCCCATAATCACCGCGATCAGCGGCACCGAGAGCGTGCTCATGCGCGCGAGACACGCGGCGATGGCCGCGCCCTGTCCCCGCGCTTCGGCCTCGAGGCCCGGATACGCGCCCGGCGTGTCCACAAAGGTCAGGAGGGGGCGGCCGAATTTCTCCGCCTGCTCCATCGCACGCAGCGCCTTGCGGTATCCCTCGGGCGTGGGCATGCCGAAATGGCAGGCAAGATTCTCCTCCAGATCGGCTCCCTTGCGCGTTCCCAGCACCGTGACCGGGCGGCCGTGGAACAGCCCCACCCCGGCCAGGACAGCCGGGTCGTCGGCGCAGAGCCGGTCGCCCCGCTGTTCAAAGAAGTCGGTGAAAAGGGTCTGCACCGCCCCGCTCACGCCGGGCCGGCCCGGTTCCCGGGCCAGAGCCACCCGCCGCGCGGCGGGGATGGCGTCATTCTGCGTCACGGCGCACACCTCCTTTTTGATGCAGGCGCAGCAGCTTTGCCAGCGTGTTCCGCATTTCCGCGCGGGGCACCACCGCGTCCACAAAGCCGTGCTCCTGTAAATATTCCGCCCGCTGGAATCCCTCGGGCAGCGTCTGGCCGATGGTCTGTTCGATGACCCTAGGCCCGGCAAAGCCGATGAGGGCTTCCGGTTCGGCCAGCGTGATGTCCCCCAGCATTGCAAAGCTGGCGGTGACGCCGCCCGTGGTGGGATGGGTCAGATACGCAATGTACAGCCCGCCCTTTTCCCGGAACCGGGTCACGGCGGCGGCGGTCTTGCCCATCTGCATCAGGGACAGAATCCCCTCCTGCATCCGCGCCCCGCCGGAGGCGCAGAAAATCACCAGCGGCATGCGCGCTTTTTCGGCAGCCTCGGCGGCGCGGGCGATCTTCTCCCCCACGGCAACGCCCATGCTGCCCATCATAAACCGGCTGTCCAGCACTGCCGCGATGACGGGCATCCCGCCGATGCGCCCTCTGGCGGTCACGGCGGCCTCCCGCAGTCCGGTGCGGCGGCGCAGCCCCGCCAGCTTTTCCCCGTAGCCGGGGAAATTCAGCGGGTCGGTCCCGGTGAGATCCGGGTCGAGCTCCTGAAACGTGCCCTCGTCCAGCACCATCGACAGACGCCGGTAGGCTCCCACCGGGCGGTGGAACCCGCACTCCGGGCAGACCATCCGGTTTTTGTCCCACTGCGTCCGGGTCACGGCCGCATGGCAGCGGGGGCACTGTTCAAACACCGGTTCCGAAGCGGAGAGGCGGGGCGCAAACGGGCGCTCGCCCTCTCTGCGCACCTTGAGCCGCAGCATCCGCTGCCGCCGGGCGGCAAACCAGTCGTTCATTCGCTTTCATCCTCCACGCGGCTCAGCCGCAGCAGGCTCTCCAGATTCTGTTCCAGAAAGCCGGTGTCGTACTCGCCCTTGAGATAGTCCGGGTGATACAAAATCATGTGGGCCAGATCGGCCCCTGTGGGGTAGCCCTCCACCACCAGCTCCTCGAGCGCCCGGCGCATCCGGCGGATGGCCTGCAGGCGCGTGGGCGCGTGGACGATGACCTTGGCCGCCAGAGAGTCGTACCACGGGCTCAGCTCGCAGCCGTTGTACAGGGCGGTATCCACACGCACCCCGCAGCCGCCGGGCAGATGCAGGAACCGGGTGACGCCCGGCGCGGGCCGGAAATCGTGGGCCGGGTCCTCGGCGTTGACGCGCACCTCAATGGCGTGGCCGGAGAGGTGCACTTGCTCCTGACGCACCGGAAGTTCCAGCCCGGCGGCAATGCGCAGCTGTTCGCGCACAAGGTCCAGCCCGGTGACCATCTCGGTGATGGGATGCTCCACCTGAATGCGGGTGTTCATCTCGATGAAATAGTAGTTGCCCGCGCCGTCCAGCACGAACTCCACCGTGCCCGCGCCCTCGTAGCCGCACGCCCGGGCCGCCTGGACCGCGTCCCGGCCCATCCGCTCGCGCAGGTCGTCCGAGAGCGCCCGGCTGGGGGATTCCTCCATGAGTTTCTGGTTCCGCCGCTGGATGGAGCAGTCGCGCTCGCCCAGATGCACCACGTTGCCGCGGCCGTCGGCCAGGATCTGAAACTCGATGTGGCGTGGATTCAGAATGAGTTTCTCGAGGTACATCTCCCCGTCGCCGAAGCACGCGACGGCCTCGGCGCGGGCTTCCTCAAAGGCGGACATCAGGGCGTCCGGGTCAAACACCCGGCGCATGCCCCGCCCGCCGCCTCCGGCGCTCGCCTTGAGCAGCACCGGATAGCCGATTTTCTCCGCCACCCGGGCGGCGGTCTCGGCGTCGGGCACCGCCCCGTCCGAACCGGGCACGACCGGCACCCCGGCGCTTTGCATCAGCGCGCGGGCCGCGGCCTTGTTGCCCATCTGACGGATGACGTCCCCCGAGGGGCCGATGAATTTCAGCCCGCAGCGGGCGCACAGGTCGGCAAAGTCGGCGTTTTCCGACAGAAAGCCGTACCCGGGATGCACGCCGTCGCAGCCGCTCTCCACCGCGGCGGTGAGCACCGCCGTCTGGTTCAGGTAGCTGTCGGCCGCGCGGGGCGGCCCGATGCAGACCGCCCGCGTGGCCAGCTGCACCGGCAGCGACTGCGCGTCGGCGGTCGAGTACACCGCCACGGTCTCAATGTCCAGTTCCCGGCAGGCGCGGATGACCCGCACCGCGATCTCGCCCCGGTTGGCGATCAGCACTCGTTTCAGCATGGTTTACAGCTCCCGGATGCGGAACAGCGGCGCGTCGAAGCCCACCAGTTCCCCGTCTTTTGCCAGCACCTCCAGCACCTCGCAGTCGCAGGGCGCGGGAATCTGGTTGATCATCTTCATCGCCTCCAGCACGCACACCGGCTCGCCCTTTTTCAGGTGAGCGCCCGGCGCGGCAAAGGGGGCAGCGCCCGGCTGGGGCGCCACGTAAAAGGTTCCGACCAGCGGCGCCTTGATGCAGGCGCTTTCCTCCGCGGCCGAGGGTTCCGGCGCGGCGGGCGCAGCCGGAACAGCGGGCGCCGGTGCGGCGGCCGGGGCGGATGCCCCCTGTACAGACGCCGTCTTTTCCAGCACCAAACGGGCTCCGCCCGCCTCATATTCGAGACGGGTCAGACCACCCGCCGAAAATCGATCCATCAATGCGAACAGCTCCGGCTGTGTCATGCAAAGCACTCCTTTCGCCGCCGCTCGATCAGGCGTGGGCCTCCAGATAGTTCACGATGTCGCCCACCGTCTTCATGCTGCCGAGCTCCTCGTCCGGCACGCCGATGCCCAGCTCGTCTTCGAGCGCCATGTTCAGCTCCACCGCGTCGAGGCTGTCCGCCTCGAGGTCCTCGGCCAGACGCGCCTCCATCGTCACATCGTCCATCTCACAGTTCAGCGTATCCACGATAATCTTCTTGACCTGTTCAAACATAAGGTAATCCTTCTTTCGCGTGTTTTTTGTTTCAAACAATTTAATTAAAATATTTTAACTAAATTGTTTTAAGTATCTTACATCACACCGCCCGCGTTTGTCAAGATATTTTTT